>NZ_JCAFSH010000014.1:0-74066 GCF_059369035.1 Stenotrophomonas sp. YJH_SMC_130 | reverse complement strand
GGTCCGAGCGACTCGGCCAACTCCACGGCTTGGTGCTTGAACTCATCGGTGTAGCTACGACGGGTGATACGGGACATAAGGGACCTCCAAGTGCGATCAAAGTATCGCTTCTTGGCGTCCGCTGACGGGGGGCCAGATCAATCCGCGCCATGGATGGCGCGGCTAAGCCCCCATGGGTGAGGGCGCTTCGCTTGCGAAGCATTGCTTCGCAAGCGCCCGAACGCCCAGCCGCCAGCGGCTGGGCCGGACTGGGGGTTCACGGCGTCCCCCGCGCACCCACCTCGCCCGGCCAAGCGCGGCTCGTGCTTTCGCGCTCCGCCACGAGGGGCTCAGCCGTTGGCCTTCGCCTTCGCTTCTCGCGCCGCCTGCTGCTCGACCAGGGTCAGTGCCACGTTGTCGCGCAGGTACGCCGGCTCGACCTTCTCCGGTGCGATCGCCTCGCCACGCGCGAACGCCGGCACGGCCAGTGCCAGCACGTCCGACGCCCGCGGCAATGCCGCAGCATCGAAACCGCGCAGGCCACTGCCCCACTGTGCCACCAGCGCGCCGTCGGCCGCGCCGAAACCGGTACCGACACCGTAGGCCGACATTCCTTCCGGCAACGTCACCCCGGAAGGGGCGCAGACGCGCTCGGCATCCTGCACGACCGGCAGGCCGTCCACGCGTTCGAAGCGCGCGACATAGAGTTCGCCCATCCGGGCATCGATTGCCGACAGGATCTGCGTTTCTTCCACCGGTGCCCGCAGCGCCAGCACCTGCAGCGTCGAAACCGGCAGCAGCGGGCGGTCCAATGCCAACGCGATGCCTTGGGCGATGGCGATCGCCAGGCGCACACCGGTGAACGCCCCCGGGCCGCGACTGAGCGCGATGCCATCGAGCTGGCGACGGCTGATGCCGGCTTCGGCCAGCAGCGCCTCGGCCCATGGCAGGCTCAGGTCGGCATGCCGGCGCGGGGCGATCTCGAAGCGTTCCAGCACCTGCCCATCGACATGCAGGGCAACGGAGCAGGCTTCGGTGGCAGTTTCAAAGGCGAGCAGTTTCATCAGATCAGGTCAGAACAGGGGGAACGTGGCACCGGGAGCCGGCTCCGGGCCCGGCGCAACAGCGGCCGGGTCAGCCGCATCATCAGCCACGGGCAGCCATTGTGGCGTAAAGAAGGCCTGCACATCGGCCAGGCTGCGGGTGCGGCGGAAGGGTGGTAGTGAATCCAGGAAGACCCGGCCATAGCCACGGTTGAGCAGGCGCGGATCGCACAGGACCAGCACGCCACGGTCGCTTTCGCTGCGGATCAGGCGACCGACACCCTGCTTCAGTGCGATCACCGCCTGCGGCAACTGTTCGTCGCGGAACGGATTGCCGCCCTGGCTGCGGATCGCCTCCAGCCGTGCCTCGTACACCGGATCGTCCGGTGCCGCGAACGGCAGCTTGTCGATCATCACCACACTCAGCGCTTCGCCGACCACGTCCACGCCCTCGCGGAAACTGGCCGAGCCCAGCAGCACGCCATTGCCCGATTCACGGAAGCGCTGCAGCAGCGTCGCGCGCGGTGCCTCACCCTGCACGAACAACGGCCATGGCCCGTCGCGCAGTGCTTCGGCCGCCTCGCGCAATGCACGGTGCGAGGCGAACAACAGGAATGCCCTGCCCTGCGATGCCTGCAGCACCGGCCGAAGGGTCTGGATCAGCGCGGTTCCGAAGCCCCGTGCAGTCGGATCAGGCAGGCCTTCCGGGAGGTAGCACAACGCCTGCTCGGGCCAGTTGAACGGACTCGGCTGGACCAGGGTATGCGGATCGTCCAGGCCCAGGCGCGTGGCGATGTGGTCGAATCCATTGCCCACGGTCAGCGTGGCCGAGGTGAAGATCCATGCCGCGCGGCTGCGCTCGCGATGCTCGCGCAGCGGGCCGGACACATCCATCGGCGTGCGCTGGCAGCGGAAACCCCGCGGCGTGAGTTCGTACCAGAGCACATCGGTGGCACTGGCGTGGTCCGCCGGATCGGCATCGAAATCGAGGGTGGGTTCATCATCGCCCAGCCAGCGCTGCAACCGCGACACCGCCTCGCGCGCCCGCGCATGGCAGGCGTCCAGACCCGCCGCCGATGCGCGCAGCGGTTGAAGTGCCTGCTCCAGCGCCACCAGGCCGGCCATCACCGTATCGAAACCGTCGCGGACCTGTGGCATGGCCAGCGCACGCCACTGCGTACCCCGCGGCGGGAGCCCCTCCATCGCCGAACGCAACGCCAGCAACGCCTGTTGCAACTGGTCGACCGGCTCCTGCAGCGCCGATTGTGCGCCCCCTACGCCGCGCGCTTCAGCCAGGCAGTCGCGACCCAGTTCCTGCCATGGGCGCATGCCGAAACCTTCGCCGAAGAACTGCGCTGCCAGTTCGGGCAGCTGGTGTGCCTCGTCGATGACAAAGGCCTGCGCCCCCGGCAGCAACTCGCCGAAGCCGTCCTGTTTCAGTGCCAGATCGGCCAGCAGCAGGTGGTGGTTGACCACCACCACGTCGGCGGCCTGCGCACGCTGCCGTGCGCGCACCACGAAGCAGTCGTCCCAGAATGGGCAATCGGTGCCCAGGCAATTGTCGACAGTGGAGGTGACCATCGGCAGCAGCGGCGAGTCATCGGCCAGGCCCTCCAGTTCGGCGATGTCACCGAACTCCGAGTGGCCGGACCACGCCAGGATGCGCTGGAACTGCGCGGCCTGTTCGGGACTGGAAAACCGCGGCTCGCCCCGCGCCTGCTGCAGTCGGTAGCGGCACAGGTAGTTCGCGCGCCCCTTCAGCAGCGCGCTGCGCAGGCCGACGCCCAGCGCCTGGCGCACGCGCGGCAGATCGCGGTGGTAGAGCTGGTCCTGCAGCGCGCGGGTACCGGTGGAGATGATGGTGCGCAGCCCGGACAGCAGCACCGGCACCAGATAAGCGAAGGTCTTGCCGGTGCCGGTACCGGCCTCGGCCAGCAGCAGGTCCCGCTGCTGCAGCGCGTCGGCAATGGCTGCGGTCAGGTGCAGCTGTGCCGGACGCGGGACGAAGGCATCCAGGTGCGAGGCGAGCGCGCCGCCTTCGCTGAGGGCTTCGCGGCTGGCATGGACAAGGTCGGACATCAGAGGGAAAGGATACCCGGCCGGGCGCTGCCCGGCACCCGTTTCAAGCCGGAGCGCAGGCAAAGGCAACAGCAACAGCGTGGTTCATGGCTCTGGGTTGCTGCGTGTTTGGCGGGGCGGGAGGGGCAGGCAGGACACGCCGTAAACCCGTCCATGGGGGCTCGATGGCGCCTTGCTCGTGTGCGCTGTCCTGCGCACACGGCAAGACCGGGGTTGGGCGTCCTGCCCAACCCGCCCGAGGCGTGCCTCGGGCCCATGGCGCCAACGGTCCTGCCTGCCCCTCCCGCCCCGCCTTCGACAGTTTCTCGGTGACGGATGGACGTGCTTCGTGGCGTCGCGCTTGCTCGACTGGATTCAGAAGCGGTGGGTCGAACGGAAACAAGAAGGGGTCGGAGCCGTTTTCCTGCGGAAAACGGATCCGACCCCACAACGAGTGCGCGCAGCGCGCGACCCGCTTTTGATTTTCTTTTTCTCTTCCGTGGCTGGCAGCACACGGAAACTGTCAGGGGCCGGGCGGGTGGGCTGCGCAGGGGCGTGAGCCGCATGGATGCGGCGACCGAGCTTACATGGACGTACTTGCAGCGTCCCCTGCGCAGCCCACCCGCCCGGCCCAATCACATGACCCGCATTTTGCGGCCAGCCACGAGGGGCTGCGCCGTTGGCTGGAAACTCAGTACCGCTTGATCCCCGGCACCGTGCAGCCTTCAATCTGCGCATGCGCCGACACCGCGTTCTCCTTCTCACCGCGCGCCAGCCGCGACTGCTCGATCGTCGCCCAGTGCCGGCGGCACAGCGGCCCGGTCTTCGAGCCCAGATCCACGGCCTTGCGCGCGAACGTCTCCGCCTGTGCCCACTGCCCCTGCAGCAGCGCCAGTTCGGCACGCTCCTGCAGCACCGCCGGGTCACCAGCCACGATCTCCAGCGCATGGTCCAGGCTGCTGGCGGCACCGGCGAGATCGTTGGCCTGGCGCTGCGCCTGTGCGGCCAGCCTCAGGTCTTCCACCTGCGAATCACGCAGCGGCTGCACCGACAGTTCCTTGTCGTCCGGACCCGCTGCAGCATCCACGGCCGCCAGGCGCTGCGCCGGCGTGGTGGTATCGACCGGCTTGACTACCGGCGGCGCGCTGCTCACGCAAGCGGCCAAGGACAGACTTAGGCCGGTCAGGGCCAGGGGCTGCAGCAGGGTTCGCATGTTCATCGGCATCATCGGCTCGGGGGAGGAGTGGTGGCGGCAGGTTCGGCGGGTGCTTCCGGCTTGCGGTCCAGGCCGAACCAGCTGCGCCAGCCACCGCCCTCGCCTTCAGCCTCGCCCTGCCCCTCGGGCGACGCGGCCGGCGCGCACGGCGCATAGGCAGGCGCATAGCCCACCACGAACGGGAAACGACGCGCGCCGGGGCAGCCTTCATCGGTGCTGTTGAGACCGGTGGGAGCCACCGGCTGCCAATCCAGGCCCTTGTTGCTGACCCGCAATGGCGCACTCGGCAGGCGTTGGAAGATGCCCGACCAGACCCGCATCGCGCCAGTGGCGCCATACAGGCCGGCCTGCTGGTTCTGATCGTTGCCGATCCAGATCACCGCCAGGTGGTCGCCGGTGTAGCCGGCATACCAGCTGTCACGGCCATCGTTGGTGGTGCCGGTCTTGCCGGCTGGCTGCAGACGGCCGAGGCCATCAGCATTGAGCCGCTGCGCGGTACCACTGGCGACGACCTGCTGCAGGCCGACACTGATCAGGTTGGCGGCAATCGAATCGCCTTCCTGTGCCGGTGCCGGGGTCTTGTCGTAGCGCTTGAGCAGCTTGCCCTGCGGATCGAGCACGCCACGCACGGCGTGCAGCGGCTGGATCTCACCCCCGGACGCGAGGAACTGGTACAGCTGCGCCATCGCATACGGGCTCTGGTCGGTCGAGCCGAGGATCACCGCCGGATTGGCCTCGGCCTTGATGCCGGCCAGCACATGGATCAGCTGGGTCACGCGCTCGGGGCCGACCTGCATGCCCAAGCGCACCGTCGCCTGGTTGTACGAATGCGCCAGCGCATCGATCAGGCGCACCGTGCCGTGGCTGCGGTTGTCGGCGTTGCCGGGGCTCCAGTTGCGGCCGCGGCCGAGCTGCACCGTCACCGGCGAATCATCGACCCAGCTGGCCAGCGAATAGCGGTCCGGCTGCGCCAGGGCCAGCAGGTACACGAACGGCTTGAGCAGCGAACCGACCGGGCGCTGCGCCTCGATCGCACGATTGAAGCCGACCTCGGACACCTCACGGCTGCCGATCACCGCCAGCACGTCGCCGTTGTGCACGTCGGTCAGCACCATGCCTGCCTGCAGTTCAGGGCGACGCTGGCTTTCCAGCGACTTGATGGTGCGGGTCACCGCGCCTTCGGCATAGGCCTGCGCGGACGGCGACATGCCGGTCATCACGCTCAGGCCCGCGCCCTGCAGCGCAGATTCCGGATAGTCATGCGCAAGCTGCCGGCGGACCAGGTCGACGTAGGCGGGGAAGCGGTTGGCTGCCACCAGGCCCGGTGTCTTGGGCACACCCAACGGAGCCTTCAGCGCGCGCTGGTACTCGGCATCGTCGATCAGCGTGGCCTCGTGCAGCTTGCCCAGCACGAAGTTGCGGCGATCCAGCGCACGTTCCGGGTTGCGCCGCGGGTCGTAGAAGGACGGCCCCTTGACCAGGCCGATCAGCAGGGCGATCTGCTCGGTCTCCAGCGACTGCAGGTCACGCCCGAACCAGAATTCGGCGCCGGAGGACATGCCATGGATCGCCTGGCTGCCGCGCTGGCCCAGGTACACCTGGTTGAGATACGCCTCGAAAATCGTGCGCTTGTCGTAGCGCGCCTCCATGATCAGCGCGTACAGCACCTCATTGAACTTGCGGGTGAGCGTCTGCTCCTTGCCGATGCCAAGCAGGCCGCTGCGGGCCAGCTGCTGGGTGAGCGTCGAGGCGCCCTGGCGGCTCTGGCCACCGGAACGGATCGTCACCCACACCGCGCGCGCGATGCCGGACAGGTCGATGCCGTGATGGCGGTTGAAGTCCTTGTCTTCCACTGCCTGCAGGCCGGTCACCAGCAGGTCCGGCGCCTCGTCCATGCGGATCAGGCGGCGTTCTTCCTGCTTCTGGCCGTACAGCGTGGCGATGCGCGCCGGATCCAGCCGCGCGGCCTTCAGTGCCTTGCGGCTGTCGGCATCGCGCAGCGAGGCCACGCCGCCATCGGCCAGCGACAGCTCCACCCGGCGCGGCGCCACCCGGCCATCGACATCGTTGTAGCCACGACTGGAGATCACAAAGCGACCGCCGTTCACCGCATAGGTGGCCGGCTCCTTGCCCTGGCCGTCATCACGATAGGCGGAGGCGGCCAGTTCGGTCTTCAGCGTGGACGCATCCATCGCCTTGCCGGGGGTGAGCACCAGCGGGCGCGCATACACGCGCGTCGGGATCTGCCAGCGCAGCTCGCCGAAACGCTGGGTCACCTGCTGGTTCAGGTACAGCGTATAGGGAATGAGGAAACCCAATCCCAATGCGACCGCAGCCATGCTCCAGGTGATCAGCCGGCGCCGCCACAGCGGACCGCTGTCCTGCGGGTCGTCGTCGAAATCGTCGATGTCGTCGGAATCGTAGCGTCGGGGCACGGGAATGCGAGAATGTAGGGTCTGGCGAGTCTACCCCAGCCACTGCGGCTGGCGAGTTCTCCCGGGTTCCCCTGCTTAAGCTGGAGTTGCAACCGGATGGCGATGTCCCTGGCCGAGATCCGATACCTGATCAACCGCCTGTCGGGCCTGGCCCGCCGGAGCCTGGCAAGCCTGCGCACCCGCGGGTGGCGGGCCACCTGGCAACGCATCCGCGTGCACACCCAGCGCGCCGTTCCCGCGCCGCGCACGCCGCTGTTCCTGCCGCCGGCACGGGCTTTCGCTCCCTTCACGGTGCCGTTCAGCGAGTCGCCGGAGGTAAGCATCGTCATCCCGGTCTACAACCACGTCGACCACACCCTGGCCTGCCTCCGCGCCCTGGCGGCACACCCGCCCGCAGCCGCGTGCGAGATCCTGGTGGTGGATGACGGCAGCAGCGACGCCACCGCGCAGTGGATGCCGCAGGTGGCGGGGTTGCGCTATGAGGTGCGTGCGCACAACGGCGGCTTCATCGAAGCCTGCAACGAGGGTGTATCGCGCGCACGCGGCCGCTACGTGGTGCTGCTCAACAACGATACGGTGCCGCAGCCGGGCTGGCTCGACGCCCTGCTGTACACCTTCGGCAGCGTCCCCGACGCCGGCCTGGTCGGCAGCCAGCTGCTGTATCCCGATGGCCGCCTGCAGGAATCGGGCGGAGTGATCTTCGCCGATGGCAGTGGCTGGAGCTATGGCCGCTTCGAGGCCGCTGACGACCCGCGCTTTGCCAGCCTGCGCGACGTCGACTATTGCTCCGGTGCGGCGCTGATGCTGCCGCGTGCCCTCTGGCAGCAGCTGGACGGCTTCGATACCCGCTACAAGCCAGCGTACTACGAGGACACCGACCTGGCCTTCCGCGTGCGTGCACAGGGCCTGCGCGTGCTGGTGCAGCCGGCCAGCCGGGTGATCCACGACGAGGGCACCAGCAACGGCACCGACACCGGCAGCGGGGTGAAGGCCTACCAGGTGCGCAACCAGGCCATCTTCGCCGCCCGCTGGGCCACCGAGCTGGCCCGCCATCCGGCGGTGGGCGAAGTGCCGTCGCCGGCGCTGCTGCTGCGTGGCCGACGCCAGGTGCTGATCCTGGACGAGGAAGTACCGCAGCCTGATCGCGATTCCGGGTCGCTGCGCCAGGTCAATCTGATCCGCCTGCTGCTGCAGGGCGGTGCCCACGTGGTATTCGTCCCGACCCGGCGCGAGCATGCCGGCGCGGCGACCGAGGCGCTGCAGCGGATGGGCGTGGAAGTCTGGTACGCCCCCTTCCTGGACGGTGTGGCCGGCTGGCTGCGCAGCCATGGGTCGCGTTTCGACGTGGCGATGCTGGTGCGCCACCACGTCGCCCACGAGTGCCTGCCCCTGCTCAAGCGCTATGCGCCGCAGGCACGAACCGTGTTCGACACGGTCGACCTGCACTACCTGCGCGAACGCCGCGGTGCCGAAGTGGCGGGTGATGCGGCTCTGCTGCGCGCAGCAGAACGCACCCGCAGCAGTGAATTGGCAGTGATGGAGCAGTGCGACATCACCGTGCTGGTGAGTGCGGCCGAACGGGAGCAGCTGCAGGCCGATGCGCCACGGGTGCGGGTGGAGCTGATCTCCAACCTGCACGAGGTTGCCGGCGCCGGCGCCGTCTACGAGCAACGACACGATCTGGTGTTTGTCGGTGGCTTCCGCCATCCGCCGAACCTGGACGGGATGGAGTGGTTCATCGGCGAGGTCTTCGCCCACATCCGCGCCCGGCTGCCGGAGGTACGCCTGCACTGCATCGGCGCCGCGGCGCCGGAATCGTTGCTGGCACTGGCCGCACGCCACCCCGGCGTGCAGATGCACGGCTTCGTCGAGGACATCACGCCCTACATGGACGGCGCGCGCATTGCCATCGCACCGCTGCGGTTCGGTGCCGGCGTGAAAGGCAAGATCAACCTGAGCATGGCCCATGGCCAGCCGGTGGTCGGTACCACCTGCGCCGTGGAGGGCATGCACCTGCATCCCGGCCAGGACGTGCTGGTGGCCGATGACGCTGCCGGTTTCGCCGATGCGGTGGTCCGCCTGTACCAGGACCCGCAGCTGTGGCAGCAATTGTCCGATGCCGGCCTGGCCAACGTTGCCGAACATTTCTCACTCGATGCCGCCCGTGCGACCGTGCAGCGGGTGTTCTTCGCCTAGTCCGCCCGTCCACCGGCGCGGCGCAGGCGATCTTCAAACGCCGGCAGTTCGGCCAGATCCGGCTGCAGCAACCGCGCCTGTTCGGCGGCATGCGCGGCGAAGGCGAGGTCACCGTTACCGAGCCGCTCGCTGCCGATCGCCAGCCAGCGCTGGGCCAACCGCAGCCGCGCCGAGGGCAGTCCGGCTGCGGTCGGTGACAGGGTCTGCCAGGCCTGCAGGCAGGCGCCTGCCGCCTGCACGCGGTTCTGCCGCAGATTGTCGTCGAAGCAGCGTCGGCTGGCGGGCAGCAAGCGTGCGGCGGCCGCCTTCACCCGCGCATCGCGGGGAGCCAGCGACTGGGCTTCGCGCAACGCGTCGAACGCGCTGTGCCCGGGTGGGCTGATCCACTGCCCCGCGCGCTCGGCACGTTCGATCTTCCGCAGGTGGTCGCGAAGCTGGCGTTCGCGCTGCGCCGTGCTGACCGCGGGCTGCTGCAGAGCCCGCTGCGCCTGCTGCGCGCGCTGCAGGCGCTGCGCCAGTTGTTGCCGGACTGCCTGCGAAGCCCCCAGCTCCGCCGCCAGGGCCGCATCACGTTGCGCCGCATCGAACTGGAAGTCGTCGGCGGACTTCTGGCTGCGTGCAACCACTGCCTGCAGGGTCTGCTCACGCCCGCGCTGCGCATTGGAATCATCGGCGGCCACCACCAGCACCGCCTGGAAACCCTGGGCCGCAGCTTCCAGCTGCTGCCGTCGCAACGCACGCTGCGCCTGCCGCAGGCGCCGGTCGGCCGCGCGCGCGAGGGCCTCCTCGCTCGCCGGCAGATCGGCATGACCGGCATCGAACTGACGGGCACGACGCAGGAGCGCGGCCGCCTCGGCCAACTCCCCTCGCTCTGCCAGCGTGCGTGCCTGCAGCAGCAGGTCGCTCAGCGCATCTTCGCGCCCTTCCAGCGCCGGCAGGTTGTCCGGCTGCAGGGCCAGGATGCGCTGGAACAAGGGCAACGCACTGCTGTCGCCGTCATCCAGGCGTCCGGCCGCGAACGCGTTACGCGCCTGCGCCAACAACGCACCAATACCGGCTCCGGCGCTGCGTCGCGCCTGCAACTGGCGGGCGACCGCATCGGCGTCGCCCTGCGGCACCTGCAGCTCACGGGCCAGTGCCAGGGCCTGCGCGCTGCCGTCCAGGTCATCCGCCTGCAGGCGATCGCGCGCCTGTTGCAGCGCTGCCGCGCCGGTATTGGCCAGGCCCTGGCGCGCCTGCGGGCGATCACCGTCCAGCGCCAGCGCCGCCTGGTAGCGCTCGCGCGCACCACTGCCATCGGCATCGCTCAGGCGCCCAGCCGCCAATGCACGATCCCCCTCGGCCAGCAGCTGTTCGATCTGCGGCTCATCCCAGAACCAGTCTGCCAACGGCTTGCGCAGCAGGACCAGCAGCACGAACACGGCCAGCGCTGCGAGCAGCGCCCAGCGCCAGATCCGGCGCGCATGGCGCGCCTGCAGCCACCACCAACGCCCCTCGCGACGGACACGGTCCAGCGCAGGATGTTCAGCGCCATGCGGGCGATGCGGGGGCTCGCGTTCCATGCGTGCAGGGTAGCCGGGGCAGCGTGAAGCTCAGCCGAGGCGACGCGCCTCGCTCACGCCCGGCAGCGCATCGAGCTTGCCCAGCAGCGTCGACAACTGCCCGTAGTCACTGACCTTCAGGCGCAGCCGCAGATGGGCACGGCCACTGTTGCGCACGTTGTCACTGTGGATGTCGAGCACGTAGGCGTCTTCCTGGGCGATCAGGTTGGTGATGTCCTTCAGCAGCCAGCGGCGATCGACCGCATCGACCACGACGTCCACCTCGTAGCCGCCTCCGGCCTGGCCCCATTCCACCGGCAGGATGCGCTGCGGGCTGCTGGCCGCCAGCCGGGCCAGCGCGGCGCAGTCTGCACGATGCACGGTGACACCCCGGCTTCGGGTCAGGTAGCCGACGATCGGCTCGCCGGCCACCGGCTGGCAGCAGCGTGCCAGCTGCACCAGCAGGTTGCCTACGCCCTGCACGGTGAACTTGGACTTGCCCAGGTTCTCGCGGCGCGCGGTCGGCCGCGGCAGGGCCGGTGCGGGTGCGGGCTGGCTGGCGGCACGCTCCGCCTCCAGCAGCGCACGGCTGACCTGGTTCGGGCCGGTATCGCCCAGCGCCACCTGGATGTACAGGTCATCGACGCTGTCGGCATGGAACTTCTTCGCCGCCACAGCCAGGTCCGCGTGCTGCAGGCCCAGCCGCTTCAGCTCGCGCTCGAGCAGCTCGCGACCGGCCTGCACGTTGCGCGCGCGATCCAGCTTGTGGAACCAGCTGCGCACCTTCTCGCGCGAGCGGTTGCTGGCCAGGAAGCCGTTGGCCGGCATCAGCCAGTCGCGGCGCGGATCGGCCTCCTTGCCGGTCAGGATCTCGACGCGGTCGCCGCTGCGCAGGCGGTAGGTCAGCGGCACGATGCGGCCGTTGACCTTGGCGCCGCGGCAGCGGTGGCCCACCATGGTGTGCACCTGGTAGGCGAAATCGAGCGGCGTGGCGCCCTGCGGCAGGTCCAGCACCTCGTCCTTCGGGCTCAGCGCATAGACCCGGTCCTCGGTCAGCTCGGCATCAAGCGCCCCGGCCAGTTCATTGCCCTGCCCGTCCTGCGCCTGTTCCAGCAGCTGGCGCATCCAGGTGATCTTGCGGTCGAAGGACTTCTCCGCGCCCTTGCCACCTTCCTTGTACTTCCAGTGCGCGGCCACGCCCAGCTCGGCCTGCGAGTGCATTTCATGGGTGCGGATCTGCACTTCGATGGTGCGACCTTCCGGGCCGACCACGGCGGTATGCAGCGAGCGATAGTCGTTGGCCTTCGGGCGTGCGATGTAATCATCGAACTCGCTCGGTACCGGTGCCCACAGCGCGTGCACCACGCCCAACGCGGCATAACAGGCGGCAACGTCGTCGACCATCACGCGCACCGCACGGATGTCATACAACTGGTCGAAGGCCAGCCGCTTCTTCTGCATCTTCCGCCAGATGCTGTAGATGTGCTTCGGGCGGCCGCTGACTTCGGCCTTGATGCCCTGGGCGACCAGCTCGCGCGACAGCACCTTCTTGACGTTCTCGACGTAACGCTCGCGGGCGATGCGGGTTTCATCCACCTCGCGGGCGATGCGGCGGTAGGTTTCCGGTTCCAGGTGGCGGAACGCCAGGTCCTCCAGCTCCCACTTCAGCTGCCAGATGCCCAGCCGGTTGGCCAGGGGCGCGTGGATGTCGCGGGTCAGCTGGGCCAGCGCGCGCCGCTGCTCCTCGTCCAGCTTGTCGGCCGCACGCATCCTCGCGAGCTGGCGCGCCAGCAGGATCGGCACCACGCGCAGGTCGCGGATGATCGCCAGCAGCAGCCGGCGCAGGCCCTCACTGTTGCGCCCCGCCTCACGGCCGGCATGCAGCGCCCACACCGGATCGGCCGCATCCTGGCCATCCAGCAGGCCGGTCACCGCCGCCTTGTGGTTGCCCAGCGGTAGCTGGTCCAGGCTGGCGCGCAGGCCCGGCAGGTCGAACAGCAATGCGGCCACCACCGCGCCTTCGTCGGCCGAGAGCATCGCCAGCGCATCGAGGGTATCGCCCAGCACCGACCAGCTGGCACGCATCTGGTGGTCGCAATCCGGCGCTTCCCAATGCTCACGCAGGGCCTGGCGCAGCGGAGCAGGCAGCACCGCTGCCGAGGGACGGTTCAACAAGGCATCCAGGCCGGGGACGGAAGCGCGGTTCACAGCATCGAGCAGGCAAGACAGAGGCCCCTACACTAGCGCCGGCGCCGTTCAGGGACAATCACTGCACCCACCATCACCCGGCATGAAGACATGCCGCTACACTCGCCCACACACCCAGGAGAGACCCGCCATGCCTTCGATTGCCCCGCGCGTCCGCCCACGGCTGCTGGCCTGTGCCGCCGTGCTGCTGTCCCTGTCCGCGCCTGCGCTGGCCCAGCGCGTGGTGGAGGGCGACCTGCAGCAGCAGATGTCGCCCTCCGAGTTCAAGGCCGCCGGGCTGGACAAACTCAGTGCTGGTGAACTGGCCACGCTCAACCGCTGGCTGCAGGGCAAGGTCGAGGCGGCCACCACCCAGGCCGTCGCCGCAGCGCGCGAAGAAGGCCGCCAGGAAGTGATCAAGAAGAACCGCGGCTTCCTGGACTTCGGCAGCAGCGAACCGATCGAAAGCAACCTGCAGGGTGAATTCCGTGGATTCGGCCAGGGCCGCCGCTACGTGCTGCAGAACGGCCAGGAGTGGGAGCAGATAGACGCCACGCACTATTCCGGTGGCCGCAAGGACGCCCCGCGCGTCAGCATGCGCCCAGGGGTGATGGGCGCCTGGTATATGAAGGTGGACGGGGTGAACGTGCAGCCGAAGGTTCGCCGCACCAAGTAACGTCCGGGCATTCCGGCCGTGCCGGCTCCCTGCCCGGCCGGCCACGGTCGCCCGAGGGGGCGATCTGGGCGCGCTCAGGCCTGGCGCAATGCAGCCACGCGCTGCGCCAGCTTCTTCGCCGAGATACCGGTGCGTGCCCCCAGCTCCTGCGCGAACAGCGATACCCGCAGTTCTTCCAGATCCCAGCGCAGCGCCTGCCATTGCGGGCGATCACGCAGGCCCTGCTGCTCGCCCGCCTCCAGCGCTTCCAGGAACGGATGCAGTTCCAGCATGCGCGCCTGGTCACGCGGCGGATCACGCTTGGCACGTTCGGTGCGCAGGATCATCGCCTTCAGGTAACGCGGGTACTGCGCCAGCGCGTCGGCCGGCGTGTCGCGCAGGAAGCCGGGGTGGATCAGCCCGGACAGCTGCGCTTCCATGTCGTCCAGGTTGCCGCGCGCCCAGCCCATCAGCGGCGCCTCCAGCATCGGCTTCAGCTCCGCCACCAGCGCCAGGATGGATTCGGCCAGCTTCAGCCGCGACATCGCCTCGCCAAACAGGGCCTTGGCGGCATGCTCGCGGCGCTGCTCGAAGGCCGCCGCATCACGGATGTCTTCCAGGCCCTCGGCCAGCACCGCGTTCATCGCTGCATCGACCAGGTCACCACGCAGGCGCTCCTGCGATTCGATCGCGGCATACAACAGGCCGGTCTTGGCACCGACCGGCAGCTGCTTGCGTGCCTGCTTCACCTTGTCGGCCAGGGCGATCTCCAGCAGGCGGCGCACGCCCAGCGGATGGGCGTCCTGCGCCTGCTGGCGGTCGGCGAAGATGCGCAGCGCCACGCTGTCGCCCTCGTCCAGCAGCGCCGGATAGGCCGGCACGCCGGCTTCACCGGGTACCTGCAGCGGAATCGGCGTGGCCGGGAACGTGCGCAGGCCGTCAGCCGCCATCTCGCGCCCGGCACGCGCGGCGAAGGCATCGCCAGCACGGCCACCGAATTTCGCGCGCAGCGCTTCCAGATCACGCGAGGTGGCCAGCACCTTGCCCTGTTCGTCGCGCAGCCGCAGGTTCATGTGCAGGTGTGGCTCGATCGAACCCGGCTCGAAATCCAGTGCGGTCACCGTCGCGCCGGTCGCACGTGACAGGAAGCGCGCCAGCTCACCGGTGATGGCATCCGCGCTGGGCTGCGGGAAGGCCTCGTAGAACGCGCGACCGAAGTCCGGCGCCGGCACGTAGTTGCGGCGCATCGCCTTGGGCAGGCTGCGGATCAGTGCCGAGGCCTTGTCGGCGACAAAGCCCGGCGCCAGCCAGCCCAGCTGCACCGGGTCCAACGCGTTGAGCAGGTGCAGTGGCACGTCCAGGGTGACGCCATCGTCGTCGGCCCCCGGTTCGAAGCGGTAGTGCAGCGCCAAGCGCGCCTGGCCCAGCGCCAGGTACTTCGGATAGCGCTCCTGTTCGCTGCCCTCACCGGGCAACAGGTCTGCCAACGACCAGTGCAGCGCCTTGCGCTGTTCCGGCGCCAGCCCTTTCCACCAGCTATCCAGTCCCGCCGCCGAGTGGATCTGCGGCGGCACCCGGTCCAGGTACCAGCGTGCCTGCCAGTCTTCGTCGGCAACGATGCCGGCGCGGCGCAGCTTGGCTTCTTCCTCGCGCGCGACCTCCAGCACTTTCTGGTTGTCGGCGACGAAACTGGCGCGGGTATTGATCTCGCCGGTCACCAGTGCCTGGCGCACGAAGATGTCATGCGCCTCGCCCGGCGCGATGCGGCCGTAATGGACCGGCTTCTTCGGTGCCAGCACCAGGCCGAACAGGCTGATCTGCTCAGACGCCAGCACCTGGCCCTGCGCGCGCGACCAGTGCGGGTCGAAGTGCTTGCGCAGCAGCAGGTGCGGCAGTTCGGCGATCACCCAGTCCGGCTCGATCGCGGCCAGGGTCATGCCCCATACCTTCTGCGTATCCAGCAGGTTGGCCACCAGCAGCCACGGCGGTGGCCGCTTTGCCAGCGCCGAACCGGGGAACGGCAGGAAGCGGCGCTGGCGTGGTGCCTGGAAATCGCCCTTCTCGGTGCGGTGGCCGATCTGCGTCGGCAGGCCCGCCACCAGTGCCCGGTGCAGGGTCTGGTAGGCAGCAGCGCGTACACGTTCGCTGAAGCCGCCGCCCACGGGCGCCTGTTCCTTCTGCGCGCGCACGGCCACCGGTGCCGGTGCGGCCTCGGCCTTGCCTTCGCGGGCCAGGCGCGCGGCACGATGCAACTGGCCGCGGGTGGCCTTTACTGCGGCCGCGTCATCACGCGCCGGTGCCGGCGCACTGCTGCCGGCCAGCAACGGTGCCATCGACGCCTCGCTGGCCTCTTCCTTCCAGCCCAGTTCCTCGCACAGCAGCCGCAGCTGGCGATGCAGCTCGCGCCACTCGCGCATGCGCAGGAAGCCGAGGAAATGACGTCCGCACCAGTCGCGCAGCTTGGACTGGGTCAGGTCTTCATGGGCCTGCCGGTAGGCATCCCACAGGCGCAGCACGCCGACGAACTCGGAGCGGCCATCGGCGAACTGCGCATGCGCGCTGTCGGCCGCACCACGCGCTTCCGGCGGGCGTTCGCGCGGGTCCTGGATGCCCAGGAACGAGGCAATCACCAGCATCGGCCGCAGGCAGCCGGCGGCCTGCGCGGCGACCAGCATGCGCGCCAGCTTCACGTCCACCGGCAGGCGCGCCATCTGCTTGCCGATGGTGGTCATGCGCCGCTCGGCATCGATCGCGCCCAGCTCGGTCAGCTGCTGCCAGCCATCGGCCACCGCCCGCTCGTCCGGTGCCTCCAGGAACGGGAACTCCTCGATGCGGCCCAGGCCCAGCTGCAGCATGCGCAGGATCACGCCGGCCAGGCTGGAGCGGCGGATTTCCGGATCGGTGAACTCCGGCCGCGCCTGGAAATCCGCCTCGGCATACAGGCGGTAGCAGATGCCTTCGGCGATACGACCGCAGCGACCCTTGCGCTGGTTGGCGCTGGCCTGCGAGATCGGCTCGATGTGCAGGCGATCCAGCTTGTTGCGCGGGCTGTAGCGCTTGACGCGGGCGAAGCCCGGATCGACCACGTAGCGGATGCGTGGCACCGTCAAAGAGGTCTCGGCCACGTTGGTGGCCAGCACGATGCGCCGGTTCGGCCCGGGGTTGAATACCCGGTCCTGGTCCTGGTTGGACAGGCGTGCGTACAGCGGCAGTACCTCGGTATTGCGGTACTTGCGCCGTTCCAGCGACTGGTGCGCATCGCGGATCTCGCGCTCGCCCGGCAGGAAGATCAGCACGTCGCCGCGTGCGTCCAGGCGGGTGATCTCGTCGATGGCCGACACGATGGCATCGTTGACGGTGCGCTCGCCCTGGTCTTCGCCCTCGCCTTCCAGCGCGCGGTAGCGCACTTCCACCGGGTAGGTACGGCCTTCGACGCTGATCACCGGCGCATTGTCGAAATGCTGGGCGAAGCGTTCGGTGTCGATGGTGGCCGAAGTGACGATCAGCTTCAGGTCCGGGCGCTTGCGCAGCAGCTGCTTCAGGTAGCCCAGCAGGAAGTCGATGTTGAGGCTGCGTTCGTGTGCCTCGTCGACGATGATCGTGTCGTAGTTCGACAACCAGCGGTCGCTGGCGATCTCCGCCAGCAGAATGCCGTCGGTCATGAACTTGATGCGGCTGTCGTCGCTGACCTTGTCATTGAAGCGCACCTGGTAGCCTACCAGCTGGCCCAGTTCGCTCTGCAGTTCCTGCGCCACGCGGCTGGCCACCGCACGTGCGGCGATCCGTCGCGGCTGGGTGCAGCCGATCATGCCGGCCTGGCCACGGCCTGCGGCCAGGCACAGTTTCGGCAGCTGGGTGGTCTTGCCCGAACCGGTTTCACCGGCGATCACCACCACCTGGTGGTCGCGGATCAGTTTGATGATCGCATCGGCTTCACGCGCAATCGGCAGCTGCGGGTCCAGAGTAATGGACGGCTGCTGTTGCGCCCGCACCTGCCGGCGCTGCACCGACGCCTGCAAGGCCTGCTCGAAAGTAGCGGCCAGTGCCGCATCCTGCGGCTTGGCCTGGCAACGCGAGAGCATTCCCAGCAAACGGCCCCGGTCGCGGCTCATGGCGCCGTCGATGGCGGCGCGCTGTCGGCGCAGGCGGGGCGATGGATTTTTATCGATAGAGTTCATCAATCGGTTCGTTCAAAACTTTGAAAGCGACCAGTCATCACGACCGGTTTATTGTGAAGGCCAACGATTCCACAAGGAGGAACCCCATGGCGAAGACCAAGAGCACGACCAAGGCCAAGACCGGCAAGCAGAAGCTTGCAGCGGCTGCACCGTCGGCACCGAACATCGATATCGGGATCACCCAGGGCGACCGCAAGAAGATCGCCGACGGTCTGTCGCGCTTCCAGGCCGACGCGTTCACGCTCTACCTGAAGACGCACAACTTCCACTGGAACGTGACCGGGTCGATGTTCAATTCGCTGCACACCATGTTCGAGACGCAGTACACCGAGCAGTGGGCGGCCTTGGACGACGTGGCCGAGCGCATCCGCGCGCTGGGCTTCAATGCCCCGGGCTCCTACCGGGAGTTCGCTGCGCTGACCTCGATCGCCGAGGAACCGGGCCTGACCGACAGTGCGGACTGGCGTGAAATGGTACGCCAGTTGGTGGTCGCCAACGAAGCGGTATGCCGTACGGCACGTGAAGTCCTGGACGTGGCGGCCAAAGGGGACGACGCCCCGACCGAGGATCTGATGACCCAGCGCCTGCAGACCCACGAGAAGTACGCCTGGATGCTGCGCTCCCTGCTCCAGTAAGAGTTGGGGGTGGTTCGGCAGGGCTGCGCCCTGCACCCGCAGAGGCAACTGCAACGGCAACGGCCGGAGCAAAAGCGGGTTTCCTGTGGGTTGGCGGGGTGGGTCCGGTTGCGGGGGACGCCGTGAATACGTCCATGTAGGCTCGGTCGCCGCATCCATGCGGCTCACGCCCCCGCAACCGGACCCACCCCGCCTTCGACAGATTTCCGCGATCTGCCGGCAAAGCCATTGGGGTCAGATCCGTTTTCCGCAGGAAAACGGGATCTGACCCCATTTTGTTTGTCGATATCTGACAGATGTGTCGACCAAGGTCGACACCCACCAACGGCCGCGGGAAACTGTCGAAGGTGGGGCGGTGTCTGATTGCGGGGTGTCAGCCGCATGGATGCGGCTGCCAAGCCTACAGGGACGTACTTGCGGCGTCCCCGCAATCCGACACCGCCCCACCAAACCACGAATCACCCCAGAGCCGGCTGTTGC
Organism: Stenotrophomonas sp. YJH_SMC_130; assembly: GCF_059369035.1. Lineage (NCBI taxonomy): Bacteria > Pseudomonadati > Pseudomonadota > Gammaproteobacteria > Lysobacterales > Lysobacteraceae > Stenotrophomonas > Stenotrophomonas sp. YJH_SMC_130. The sequence goes on along the minus strand of NZ_JCAFSH010000014.1, from coordinate 55,463 downwards.
CTTTGACGTTGCACTGGCTTGCAGCGGGTGCAGGGCGCAGCCCTGCCGAACCCCTACCCCTCGCTCCGGAGTAAACTAGCCGGATGGCTTCCCGTCCCGCGCACGACCTGCTTCAACGCGTCTTTGGTTACGACGATTTCCGTGGTCCGCAGCAGGACATCGTGGAGCATGTGGCTGCCGGTCACGACGCCCTGGTGCTGATGCCCACCGGCGGCGGCAAATCGCTGTGCTACCAGGTCCCGGCCCTGCTGCGTGACGGTTGCGGCATCGTCATCTCGCCGCTGATCGCACTGATGCAGGACCAGGTCGAAGCCCTGCGCCAGCTCGGCGTGCGCGCCGAGTACCTGAATTCAACCCTGGACGCCGAGACCGCCGGCCGCGTCGAGCGCGAGCTGCTCGCCGGCGAACTGGACATGCTGTATGTCGCCCCTGAGCGGCTGCTGACCGGGCGTTTCCTGTCGCTGCTGTCGCGCAGCCAGATCGCCCTGTTCGCCATCGACGAAGCACACTGCGTGTCGCAGTGGGGCCATGACTTCCGCCCCGAATATCGCCAGTTGACCGTGCTGCACGAGCGTTGGCCGCAGATCCCCCGGATCGCGCTGACCGCCACCGCCGACCCGCCGACCCAGCGCGAGATCGCCGAGCGCCTCGATCTGCAGGAAGCGCGCCATTTTGTCAGTTCCTTCGACCGCCCCAACATCCGCTACACCGTGGTGCAGAAGGACAACGCCCGCAAGCAGCTGACCGACTTCCTGCGCGGCCACCGTGGCGAGGCCGGCATCGTCTACTGCATGTCGCGGCGCAAGGTCGAGGAGACCGCTGAATTCCTCTGCGGCCAGGGCTTCAACGCTCTGCCTTACCACGCCGGCCTGCCGCCGGAAGTGCGCGCCAGCAACCAGCGCCGCTTCCTGCGCGAGGACGGCATCGTGATGTGTGCCACCATCGCCTTCGGCATGGGCATCGACAAGCCGGACGTGCGTTTCGTCGCGCATACCGACCTGCCCAAGTCGATGGAGGGCTACTACCAGGAAACCGGACGCGCAGGCCGCGATGGCGAAGCCGCCGAGGCCTGGCTGTGCTACGGCCTGGGTGATGTGGTACTGCTCAAGCAGATGATCGAGCAGTCCGAGGCGGGCGAAGAGCGCAAGCAGCTGGAGCGGGCCAAGCTCGACCATCTGCTGGGCTACTGCGAATCAATGCAGTGCCGCCGCCAGGTGCTGCTGGCCGGCTTCGGCGAAACCTACCCCCAACCGTGCGGCAACTGCGACAACTGCCTGACGCCACCGGCCTCGTGGGACGCGACCATACCGGCACAGAAGGCGCTGAGCTGCGTCTACCGCAGCGGCCAGCGCTTCGGTGTCGGCCACCTGATCGACATCCTGCGCGGCAGCGAGAACGAGAAGGTGAGGCAGCAGGGCCACGACAAGCTGAGCACTTATGCCATCGGCCGCGACCTGGATGCACGCACCTGGCGCAGCGTGTTCCGCCAGCTGGTCGCCGCCAGCCTGCTGGAAGTGGACAGCGAGGGCCACGGCGGCCTGCGCCTGACCGATGCCAGCCGCGACGTGCTGACCGGCCGCCGCCAGATCAGCATGCGCCGCGACCCGGCCAGCAGCAGCGGACGCGAGCGCAGTGCGCAGCGCACCGGCCTGTCGGTACTGCCGCAGGACCTGGCCCTGTTCAACGCGCTGCGCGGCCTGCGCGCCGAACTGGCCCGGGAACAGAACGTACCGGCGTTCGTGATCTTCCACGACAGCACCCTGCGCAACATCGCCGAGCGGCGCCCGACCAGCCTGGACGAACTGGCCCGGGTCGGCGGCATCGGCGGTACCAAGCTGAGCCGCTACGGCCCGCGCCTGGTCGAGATCGTGCGTGAAGAAGGGTAGTGCCGGGCCAACCGTGCGCTGGTACCCCTGTAGAGCCGAACCCACGCTCGGCTACCGTTCCCGCAGAAGCAGCCGAGCGTGGGCTCGGCTCTACATTGGTGCAGGTCCAACCTTGAACCGGCCATTCAGCCGGAAGTGCATCCGCAGCCGCTTGCGGCTAGATTAGCGCCATGTCCCTCGCCTCGACCCTGCTCCGTGTCGTGCTCATGCTCAGCCTGTTGCTCAACGGGCTGAACGCGGCCATGGCCCGTGGTCACGAAGAAATGGGGCGGATGGCCCACGCGGTAGCCGCCCTTGATGGCGGCGATGCCGACTGCCACCACCACGTCGGCACGCAGGCCGACCCGGCCCCGCAGGCCAAGGCCCCGGCCCACGACGCCCACTGCCAGATCAAGGACTGCGTGCGCAGCTGCGCCCAGCACCCGCTGCTGGTGGTGCAGCCGTTGCCGTTCATGGCCGGCCCGGCACTGTCGCTGGCCCCGCAGCCGATGCCGGCCACCGGCCGGCCGGCGCCGCCGCTGCCGCCGATCTCACGCCCTCCCATCGGCTGATTCCACACGCACCGTGCGCCCTGCGCACCGCAGCCGGCCGCCTGCCGGCGTCTTTACGTGTCTGGAGTCACCACCATGAATACCCGCATCCCCCGCGGTCCGGGCGCTGTGCCCATGCCGTCGCGCCGCCTGTTCGTACAGGGCCTGGCCGCCGGTGGCGTGGTTGCCGGCATCGCCGCTGTCGGCGTGCCGCAGCGCGCGCTCGCCGCCGCCACTGCCGCCCCACGCCTGGCCGGCGCCCCCGCCGTGCTCAGCGACACCCGCATCGAACTGGCCATCGGCGAATCGCTGGCCAACTTCACTGGCCGCACCCGTCCTGCGATCACCGTCAACGGCTCGCTGCCCGCACCGATCCTGCGCTGGCGTGAAGGCCAGACCGTGGATCTGTTCGTGCGCAACACCCTGGACCGCCACCCGACCTCGATCCACTGGCACGGCATCCTGCTGCCGGCCAACATGGACGGCGTGCCCGGCCTGAGCTTCAACGGCATCGGCCCCGGTGAGACCTACCACTACCACTTCGAGCTGAAGCAGTCGGGCACCTACTGGTACCACAGCCACTCGATGTTCCAGGAACAGGCCGGCCTGTACGGCGCGCTGATCATCGATCCCGCCGAGCCGGCGCCGTACCGGCACGACCGCGAGCACGTGATCATGCTGTCCGACTGGACCGACATGGACCCAGGCGCCCTGTTCCGCCGCATGAAGAAGCTGGCGGCGTACGACAACTACTACATGCGCACGCTGCCGGATTTCCTGCGTGACGTGAAGCGCGATGGCTGGTCGGCAGCGCTGTCCGACCGTGGCATGTGGGGCCGGATGCGGATGACGCCCACCGACCTGTCCGACGTCAATGCCAATACCTACACCTACCTGATGAACGGCACCGCCCCGGCCGGCAACTGGACCGGCCTGTTCCGCAGTGGCGAAAAGGTGCTGCTGCGCTTCATCAACGGTGGGTCGATGACCTACTTCGACGTGCGCATCCCCGGTCTGAAGATGACCGTGGTCGCTGCCGACGGCCAGTACATCCACCCGGTGAGCATCGATGAGTTCCGCATCGCGCCGGCCGAAACCTACGACGTGCTGGTGGAACCGACCGGGCAGGACGCGTTCACCATCTTCTGCCAGGACATGGGCCGCACCGGCTACGCCGCCGGCACGCTGGCGGTGCGCCACGGCCTGCAGGCGCCGATTCCCGAGCGCGACCCGCGCGTGCTGCTGACCATGGCCGACATGGGCCATGGCATGGGCAGTGGTGGCCATGGTGGCCACGACATGGCCGCGATGAAGGGCATGGAAGGCGGCTGCGGCGCCAGCATGGGCCACGGGGCACAGGCTGGCGCCGATACCGCCAGCAAGGCGCCAAAGCACCCGGCCAGCGAACGCAACAACCCGCTGGTGGACATGCAGAGCTCAGCCACCGAACCAAAGCTGGACGACCCCGGCATCGGCCTGCGCGACAACGGTCGCCAGGTACTCACCTACGGCGCGATGCGCAGCCTGTTCGAGGACCCCGATGGCCGCGAGCCGAGCCGCGAGATCGAATTGCACCTGACCGGCCATATGGAGAAGTTCTCCTGGTCATTCGATGGCATTCCGTTCGCCAGCGCCGAGCCGCTGCGACTGAACTACGGCGAGCGCATGCGCATCGTATTGGTCAACGACACCATGATGCAGCACCCGATCCACCTGCACGGCGTGTGGAGTGATCTGGAGAACGCGCAGGGCGAATTCCAGCTGCGCAAGCACACCATCGACATGCCACCCGGCACCCGCCGCAGTTACCGCGTGCGTGCCGATGCGCTCGGTCGCTGGGCCTACCACTGCCATCTGCTCTACCACATGGAAGCGGGCATGATGCGCGAAGTGAGGATCGAAGAATGAGCCGCTCACTGCTTTCCCCCAGCCTGCTGGCCCTGGGCCTGGCCGCGGCATGGCCGGTGTTCGCGCAGTCGCATGCCGGGCATGACATGGCCGCGATGGATCCGACCGCGAAAACCGCGAAGTCTGCCAAGGCGCCGGTCGAACAGGTCGATCATTCGAAGATGGACATGGGCGCGGCGGATCACGCCGGCATGGACCACTCCACGATGGACCACTCGAAGAGGGATCATTCACAGATGGACCACGAGGCGATGGGTCACGGCACGCCTGCACCGATCGAACCGCGCGAGCCGATCCCGGTTCCCACCGATGCCGACCGCGCTGCCGCATTCCCACCGATCGCGCACGGTGCGATGGAGCATGCACCGCAGATCAACAGCCTGCTGCTGATCGATCGCCTCGAACACTGGGACGGCAAGAACAGCACCGGCCAGGCCTGGGAGGCCACCGGCTGGATCGGTGGCAACATCAACCGCCTGTGGTTGCGCACCGATGGCGAACGCAGCCGCGGCCGCACGGAGTCGTCGTCACTGGAAGCACTGTATGGTCGCAGCGTATCGCCGTGGTGGGACGTGCTGGTCGGCGTGCGCCAGGACTTCCGGCCGGCCGACTCGCGCACCTGGGCGGCCATCGGCATCCAGGGCCTGGCGCCGTACAAGTTCGAGAGCTCGGCCACGCTGTACATGGGTTCTGGCGGCCAGCTGCTGGCCAAGGCCGAGGTCGAGTACGACGTACTGCTGACCAACCGCCTGATCCTGCAGCCGCTGCTGGAAGCCACCATCGCAGCCAAGGATGAACCGGAGTACGGCATTGGTCGCGGACTGAACAAGGTCGAAGCCGGGCTGCGCCTGCGTTATGAGTTCAGCCGCCGTTTCGCGCCGTACATCGGCATCAGCCACGAGCGCACGTTTGGCGACACCGCCGACTACGCCGGTGACCACGCGCGCGACACGCGTTGGGTGGCCGGCGTTCGCATGTGGTTCTGATCAGCGGATTGTGAGCAACCGCCAGCCCCGGCAAACGCCGGGGCCGGCTACACTGCGCCACGTTCCAATGCAGGCTCCGCCATGTCGCTGCAGATCCGCCGCGCCACCCTGGCCGATGTCGATGCGCTGTCGGCCATCGCCATCGCCACCTACAACGAAACCTGGGGCGACTCGTATCCGGCGCAGGAGCTGCAGGATTTCCTGCAGGCGCACTACAGCAGCGAACCGCAGCGCGCCGAACTGTCCGACCCGCGCAGCGCGATCTGGCTGCTGATGGACCGCGACAACGTGGTCGGCTACCTGGCTGCCGGTGCCAACACCCTGCCGCATGCCGAGGCCTGCGAAGGCGACATCGAACTGAAGCGCTTCTACATCCTGGCCGACTACCAGAACGGCGGCCACGGCGCGCGCCTGATGGACGCGTTCATGGCCTGGCTGGACCAGCCGCAGCGCCGCACCCTGTGGGTGGGCGTCTGGGAGGAGAACTTCGGCGCGCAGCGCTTCTACACGCGCTACGGCTGCAGCAAGGTCGGCGAGTACGACTTCATCGTCGGGGATACGCGCGACCGCGAGTTCATCCTGCGCCGGCCGTGATCATGCGGCCCCTGTAGAGTCGAGCCATGCTCGACTATTGGCGGCAACAGCCAGTCGAGCATGGCTCAACGCTACAAAGAGCGAAGCGCCTAGAAATCGAACAGCTCCGACAGGAAGCTCTCCTTCTTCTTTTTCTTGTAGCCGTGGCCACGGTTGTCCTCGTAGCGCTGGCCGAGGTGGCGGGTATCACGGTGCATCACTGGTGGCGGCGCGGACGCCGGCTGAGCCTGCACGGCTGGCGGCGGTACGGCCGCACCGGCACCGGCACGTTCGATGATCTTGTCCAGCTCGCCACGATCCAGCCAGACACCACGGCAGCCAGGGCAATAGTCGATTTCGATGCCATGGCGTTCGGCCATCTGCAGGGTCTGGGTCTTGCACACGGGGCACAGCATCGGCATTGCTCCTCTCGGTCTGGTTTCGACTTTACCTGTCCTGTGATGACTGTGCGGCAACACATGACCGATGGCACAGGGACTTCCGGCGCGTGCCAGCGTGCCCGGTCCCTTCCACACTGCATGCTGGTTCCGCAGGGAGTGCGTGCATGACCGTCCTGTCCCGCCTGCCCAGCGCCGCGCGCCTGCTGCTGGTGCTGCTCGGCGTCGGCGTTGGCCTGAATCTGCGCGATGTCGCTGCGGCCGCAGGCGCGCCGATTCCCGCCTTGCCCATGCCCTACGGCGGCAGCCTGCTGGACAACGCACTGGCCGTGCTGCTGGCACTGCTGCTGGCCGCACTGCTGCGCCCCCATGGGGTAGGCCTGATGGCCAGCCTGGGGCTGCGCGGCAACGGCTGGAGCGGCCCGATGTGGGTACTGCTGGCCAGCCTGCCCTGCTGGCTGGGCCTGGCGCTGCTGGGCACGCCCAACACCGCACTGACCACCCTGGATGCAACGATGCTCGCCGTGCTGTTCCCACTGGCCGAGGAACTGCTGTTCCGCGGCCTCGGCTTCGTGCTGCTGGTGAAGCTCATGCGTGGCCCGTGGTCCCTGCTTGCGCTGCCGCAGGCGCTGCTGTTCGGTTGGGTGCACTGGCTGGGCTTCGGCGGCTTCGACGGCGGCGGCACTGCCCTGTTCGTCGGCGCGGTCATCGCACTGGGCGGCTTCATCTTCGCTTGGCTCGACCATCTGGACGGCGACACCCTGTGGTGCGGCCTGGTGCTGCATGTATCGATGAACATGGCGTGGAACGCGTTCAGCCTCGACGACGCCGTCGCGCTGGGCTGGCAGGCCACCAGCCTGCGTATCGGCACCGCGCTGCTGGCGCTGGCGGTGCTGGCCTGGCAGGTGCGCCGCCGGCAGCAGCATCGGCTGTAACGCCCACTTAGCCTGCCGTGCACGCCGGGATCACCCCCGGCTTGCGCATACTTGCGCGCCTTTTGCTCCCCTGTTGTCCGGAGTTGCCGCGTCATGTTGCTGTCCAAGCGCTTTGTGGAACCGCGCGTCCTGCTGATCGAGGACGCCGAGGAAACCCAGGAACTCAGCCGCCTCGCCCTGGAAAGCCAGGCCTGCCAGGTCACCGCTGTCAGCAGTGCAGAGGCCGCGCTGGGCCTGCTCAACGCCGGCGAGCCGTTCGACCTGCTGTTCACCGACGTCTGCCTGGGCGGGATCAGCGGCATCGAAACCGCCAACCGCGTGCGCGAGCATCTGCCGCAGCTGCCGATCCTGGTCACCTCCGGCATGGACCAGCATCATGTGCTGCCGCAGCTGCGCGCCGGCATCCACTTCCTGCCCAAGCCGTACAGCATGAGCGAGCTGCTCGATGCCATCCGCCTGTGCTTCCGCCATGCAGCGGATGCCACGTTGATGCCGCCGCCGCAGGCCAGCGCGGCCTGAGGCAATCATTCACGCATGGCGTGGATTGAACCTGCAATCAACCGCTGCTGTACGGTCCGGTACCCGGGAACACCTTCAGCAGCGCGCGGGTGATCATGTCCGGATACACGGTGAAGTGATCCTCGTCATCGATCACCATGTTCTCCACCTTCAACGATCGCCCGCTGCTGCGCAGCTGCTCGGCGAATTCTGCGTTGTGGCGCAGCATGTCGTTGCGGGTGAAATAACGCGGCTCCGGCTTCACCGTCTCGAAGCTGCCGATCGACAGCACCACCGTGGTCGGCTGCGTGGGCGCCTTGGCCTCGGCCTGCATGCGCGGCACCCGATGGTTGTCGAACCACAGCGACGGGCTTGACAGGATGTAGCTGTGAAACATGTCCGGGCGCGTGGTCAGCACGTAGGCACCGAACAAGCCACCATAGGAATGACCGGCATAGGCGCGCCGCGCCGGATCGGTGCGGTAGCGCGCATCGATCATCGGCAGCACCTGCTCAGCGAGGAAATCGCGGTAGTGCGCCGCGCCGCCGTAGCTGACGTCGTCGCTGTAGTCACGCGGATCGGTGCGCGCCGGATCGCTGGGCGTATAATCGCGCGAGCGGCTCTGCTTGGACGTCAGGCCTTCCTGCGGCGGCAGCCCGACCAGGATGAAATCCTCCAGGTTGACACCCTTCTGGCCCACCAGGTTGCGCACGCTGCGCACCAGCGGGAAGCTGTACAGCGCGTCGGTCACGTACAGCACCGGATAGTGCTTTTCCGGATGTGCGGCGTAGTCGGCCGGCAACGCCACCCAGACCGGATAATCGCGGCCGATCGGATCGTGCACGCGCAGCGCTTCGGTATCCGGCAGCACCACGCCCGACACAGCGGCGGCCGGGCTCTCCTTCGCTTCACTCTGCGCTGCCGGCGGCGCCACCGACATCGCACAGCCACTCACGGCCAGGCAGGCCGCCACACTCCATCCACGCATACGCTGCATCCACAGGCTCCCATTGCGGGCGGCGCACCGGATGGCGCCGCTGCCGCATCCTTGCATGGTGCGCAACCCGCTGCCAGTGCGGTCAGGGCGAGGCCGGCGGCGCCGGGAACAGTGTGCGCAGCGCCTGCAGTGCGGCTGGATGATAGATCGTAGCGTGGGTTTCTTCCGGCAACGGCAGGTACTTCACCAGCGGCGACGGCGAAGCCTGCTGCAGCAACTCGGCCAGTCGTGCAGTGGATGCGGCCAGCTCCGGCTGCCCACTGCTGGCCAGGAACACGTGCGGCTGCGCACGCGTCACCGCAGGCAACTGCTTGGCCACTCCGGCCAGCATCGCGCCGCGGTTCCACCACAGGCTGGGATCCAGCGCGATGTAGCTGTTGAACAGCATCGGCTCCTGCAGCAGTGTTTCCACCACGAACAGGCCGGCCAGCGACTCGCCGATCAGTGCGCGCTCGTCGGTGGTCGGGTAGCGCTGGCGGACCTGCGGCATCAGTTCATCGCGCAGGAACGCGCGGTAGTCCGCCGAACCACCGATGCGCGGGGCGATCTTCTGGTCCTGCGGATCGCTGCTGGGGCCGGTCATGTCGCGGCGGCGCTCGGTGTTCTCGATGCCGACCAGCAGGAACGGGCGCATGCTGCCGTTGCCGGTCAGCACCTGCACCAGCCCAGCCACATGCAGGAAGTCCTCGCCGATGCCGCCGTCGGGCATGTAGAGCACCGGCAGCGGCGTTTTCGGGTCCAGGCCCCAGGGCTGCGGGCGGTAGACATTGATGCGGCGGGTTTCACCCAGCGCCTTCGATTCGATGGTGAAGGTTTCGCCGATCACCAGCGGGGTTGCGGCCGCTGATTGTGCGGACGGCGCCGGTTCGGCGGCCATCAACGGCGCGACGGAGACGGCGGACAACAACAGCGACAGCATGATCAAGCGCATGGGGTGACCCGTCCTGGGAAAGAGGCCGAGCATAGCGCCCAGCGGCAGGCATTGGCGGCTTCTGCACGCTCAGCATCCCTGCCAGATGCATAGATCCATGCCATGCGGGGGATAACCTCCCCGCGCGCAACCGGGTACGGCTCGGTTTCCCATGCGAATCGCAGCCGAGCATGGCTCGGCTCTACAACAGTTCAACCGTCGCGGATGGGACGGATCACTGTAGAGCCGAGCCCACGCTCGGCTCAGCCCACCGCGCAAACCGCAGCCGAGCATGGCTCGGCTCTACAACAGTTCAACCGTCGCGGATGGGACAGATCTCTGTAGAGCCGAGCCCACGCTCGGCTCAGCCCGCCGCGCAAATCGCAGCCGAGCATGGCTCGGCTCTACAACAGTTCAACCGTCGCGGATGGGACAGATCTCTGTAGAGCCGAGCCCACGCTCGGCTCAGCCCGCCGCGCAAACCGCAGCCGAGCATGACTCGGCTCTACAGCACCTTGGACGTCGCAGATGCACCGATTTTTGAGTGCGTTACCCGCTGTTCCGTACCACCGCGGCTGGCAAACGTGGCGCCCACTTTCCACGTCCCCCATCACGGCAAACGTGCCGTCAGCGGCAGTTACCGACATTGTCCAACGCGACCGGCCAAGCGCCTGAGCACATGCGTCGCGCCCTGTCGCTTGCTGCGTCGGCGCGGCCTGCGCCACCATCGTCGCGCGCCCGGATTCCGCATCGTTCCTCGGAAAATCCCTCATTGAGCTCCAGGCGCAGGCGTAAACACCATGCAGCGCCACCGACAACGGGTGGCAGCGGGCCTGCAAGCCCGTGATGACCGTAAGCATGTTGTTTGCGCTCACCCGCCGACACTGTCTTTGGACCGTGTCGGTGGGTGATCCGCCGGCCTTCATGGCGGGCGCTGCGTGGGGGTCTTCGGACCCGCCGGTTACTGCGTGATGTCATTCCGGCTTGCAGCCACGCATCGCCCGCCACCCGCCCTGCGCGGTGGCACGCCCACTCCAGAGCCGAGGAAGCCGAGATGACCGACCGTCCGCCCCATGCTTCATACACCGCCAGCACCCACGATGACGACGACAACCCTTCCCCCGAACTGAGCACGTTTCTGGGCTGCCTCAAGCGCATCCGCGCGGGCGAAGGCGCCGATGGCCTGCCCTGGCCTGAAACCAGCGTTTCAACAGGGCGCGGGGTTGCCCTGTCGCGGGTGGAACGGGCCGCCATCGGCATGCTGACCGTGGCGGAAATGCTGCACGCCGCCGACCGCTGCCGGGCCATGGCCACGCCGGACCGGCATCTGGATGCCTGCGTGGTTGAAGGGCTGTTCTTTGCCTGCCGCAGTCTGGCCGAGCTGGTGTGCCGGGACGTGCGGCCGGAGTAGGCGCCGCTCTGCAACGAATCGACCGATGCTCGCCAGACCGGCTGCATCCGTACTGCGCGCCGATTGTCTGCGCGGCAACATTCAGCCCGGCGTGTCCGTTGGCGCTGTCCAACTTGTCTGTACAGCAGGCCTGTGCTGCAGAGCATCCCGGCAGCCTCCTTGTCTCGCTGGAACAGGAGCGCAGTCGACAGCCCGAATTCGGTGCCAACCGAGTCGCTGGTGCCCATCTCCGCATGCTCTTGACTGCCGCGTAGCAGGACATTCTGGCGCATTCATGCTGATCAGAATCTGCTCCGTCGGAAAATATCGCCATCCTCGCCACGGGGAATGAGAACCCGGACGCAAATCCGCGACAGGCGTCCGCATATTCTCAATACTCTTTCAAGAAACTGAGTGGCACGAATTCAATCCGTCCTCACAAGGAAGTTCAGATGAAATGGAAATCTCTCGCGTCCGTTGCAGCGCTCGTCATTGCCTCGGGAAATCTCTCCGCGCAGATGCCTCCCGCCAATTCGGATGCCGAAAAGGAAATGGAGACACTCGTTCATGCCTACACTGCAAAGCATCCTGAAGTTTCGGTGGACGCGGCGATTACACGCTTGGCAGTCCAAGGAGAACTCAATGAGACTTTCGAAAGTCTCAGCGCCGAGTTCGCGGACCGCCTGTCAGCAATATCACTGAGGCATACCCCCGATCAGCACATCCTGGTGGAGCTGACCGGAAACAGCCCAGTGCCCGATCGGTTGATCGGGACAGACAGCGGGACCACGCGCGTCACCTTCGAAACCGGCAACGTTCACACCGAGCGGGAGTTCTACCAGATACTCGAACGCCATACGCCACTGATCTACAGCCTGATCCCTGGGGTTACCGGCATCTCCGGCTTCCCGGGCGACAACCGCGTCGTGATACTGATTGAGGGAAACGCTGCACTTGCCAATAGTCTGAGGACGAACGTACGCAAGCTTGAGCGCGTCACAGGCTTCCAGATCATTCTTGAGGCGGACAATCCCAGATCGCGGAATGCCGCGTACGTGGTAGGCGGCGCGGTGCTTCAAAGCAACAATTCCTACTGCACGAGCGGCTTTCCTGTGAAGCACACCGCTACCGGGCAAAGGGGCATCACCACAGCCGGTCATTGTCCAAACGACTTCATCTACGGAAACTACGCCACTGGAACGGACAAGTACACGCTACCACTCACCTACGTCGACGGCATCGAGGATGCCAGTCACGATGTGCAATGGCATACGGTGGGCTCCCACACGACATTGAGAGAGGTCTATGGCACCTCCACGTCCGACTACAGCAGGCGGTCGATCATGTACATGTGGACCAACGCAAAGGTCGGCCAGGAGATGTGCTTCCGTGGAGTAAGAAGCGGCTACGGTTGTGGAGATGTGGTGGATATCAAGCACAACCCCGGCATCGCCTTCGGCCCCGGCGAGAACCTCCCCTGTGCCAATGCCTGGATACGAATCACAGGCAATCAGCTGGCGTGCGGAGAAGGTGACAGTGGCGCGGCCATCTTCCAGGGAAACAATGGGTACGGAATCGTGTCCAAGGCCAACTCCACTACCCCGTTGAAGGGCGATTGCAAGGGAGTTACTGCAATGCCATGGGGGGCGATCTCGGTGCTCGGCCCCGAATAGGGTTAACGGCCCCTCCTCGGCGCTTGATCGCGGATTCCCGGCAGAGGATTACATCACTGCCGGGATCCATCGCCATTCGCCTTGCAAGGGCGGCCTCCGTCCCGCATCGAAGTGTTCATGCTACGGTCGCATTGATCCTGCGAAAAGATCGGCGATTGCGGAAAAGAAGAGGGCTCCGGATCGCTCCGAGACCCTCGTCTCGCAATGGTGGGCCGTGAAGGATTCGAACCTTCGACCAGAAGATTAAAAGATGGCTAGGCCATCGTTTAGGATCAGTAGCCTACATCCGCGCTCTTTCCCGGCCGCATTCCGTGAAACGCCTGCGGTTGCTTATGGTCCGACTGAATTCTCCCGTCCTGGATCTCGCTGATCTGGCCGACACTCGCCCCCCCAATCTGGAACCAATCTTCATGGTCTATTTTTCTGCTGATCAAGATGACACAACCTCGATGAAGATCTATCGCGGCATGACCTCGCATCAGTGGGAGACTCGGCAAGGTGTTGCGCGAAAGGGCGAGGAACGCGAGGCACAGTTTCATGCAGGAGACACTCGGGTCTTTGCAGGAGACACTGACATCTACGTCGGCAGGTGCGTTCAGAACGCTCTGACCTTCACTGCGATGGACTCTTCCGGCTACAGGCACAGTTGGCTGAGCTTCACCAAAGACAAGTCCGTCGCTGCGTTCTTCGCGCTGAATGAGCTGGACGAGTTAGGTTCAGACCATGGAGTTGTTGTCGAGACGACCCTGGAAGCGCTTCGGGAACTTGGAATAGCCTGCGCGCAGAACGACATTCGAGTTCCATGGGAGCAAGAGATCAGCGTGGATCTCTACGACTCCCCCTACTTCCCGGAGTCAGCAATCATCCAAGTGCATCACGTGCCTTACTCGGAGCTCTGGAAGGTCGCATCGGACCTCCAGAGTCGCTGGGGAGGGACGGGAGCCTACACCCGGCATGCTTTCAGCTTATGACGGTCAGTGGCAAGGAAAAAGATCTGGTAACCACTCCGCTAGCGGTCTCGAGGTCTTTGTCCGCGCCTGCGACCGTCGCTTCCAGCATGCATCAGAACGAGGACAGGGTCTGCGAATCCCCAGCAAGTCATTAAAGCGTTAGGAATAGTTTGAAACTCTCCATTGCACCGCAGGGATCGCTGATCTGCACCACCTAGACTTCGCTTCCCAAAGGTGGCGTAGAGGCCAGGTCGATGCAGACAGGTACCTCCATATTGAATCCCAGCGTTGTTGCCAACGCGGAGAAGCTGCAGTCAGAGTTCCGATGCGGAGTCCCGTTCCCCCACCTGGTCATCGATGACTTCCTCGACCTGGACTTCGCGGAACTTCTCTCCGAGCAATTCCCGCCCTTTGATTGCGGCAACTCCATGGGAGACGACGGAACACCTGGCGGGAAGTCCACCGTCGAGGCCGTGCGCTCTCTGGGCGCCGCCTATCGTCAACTCGACGATTGCATCAGGAGCCCCGAGTTTCTGTTGCTGCTATCGAGGCTGACCGGGATTGACGGTCTGATCTACGATCCGTGGTACCTCGGCGGTGGAACCCATGAAAGCAGAGACGGGACCAGCCTCGACCCGCACATCGATGCCAATTTCCACCCCGTCGAACCCTGGCACCGTCGTCTCAACGTCGTCCTCTATCTGAATCCGTCCTGGGAAGCGGAATGGGGTGGCTCGTTTGAGCTGTTCCGTGATCCCTGGACCACGTCAAACGCCGAGAGGCAAGTGCCGCCAACGTTCAATCGTTGCGCGATCTTCGCGACCTCCGAACACTCCTGGCATGGCTTCAGCCAGGTTCGTCTACCGGCAGCACACGCTCAGCGCACCCGGCGATCGATTGCGCTCTTCTTCTACACCGAGGTTCGACCTGCCGCAGAAACGGTGGAGCGGCACACGGTTCACTACGTCAAGCGCCAGCTACCAGATTACTTCACCACGGGCTACGTGCTGAGCGCGCACGACGTCGCATGGGCCAAGGACGTGATCGCGCAACGCGATGCCCATATCCGGCAGCTCTATTCCGAGAATGCCGCCCTACGCAACGCCCAGGACTCTGGCCTGGGGGGCACGCTTCTCTACTGGGCAAAGCGAGCCTTCCTTCGTCTGCGCCACGCGCGGTAGCACCGGAAGTACCGAAGGCTCCTTCGCATCGCCCGCACCCGGCCGGGCCGGGAGGCAGCCTACTCCCCTGCCATCCAACTGAATGGCAGAACCACAGCGGTCCTGGCCAGCCTGTTGGCGCGCACCGCTTGGCGGTACTTGGTCAATGCAGCCACGTCGGAGCGGAGCCTTGCTTGATGCCGGGCAACCCACAGCTCCGCACCGGCCTGCCCCTGCTCAAAACTGCTGCAGCTCCGGGCAGAGCTGCCCGGACCATATCGGTGACGGTCGAGCGAAGCGAACCACGAGCCGTCGTCCACCCGTTGGGACATGCTGACGATCCACACGCCATCATAGGAAATGACGGTCTGCGGCTCCTCAGGCTTGCTGGCCGAGCGCGTTGTCCCAGAAGCCGTCGGGAAGTGCCATGACGTGCAGGATACGGCTGGCCGTCGCAGGGACTGGGATCACACAGCCAGGCAACGCAGGTAAGCGAGAGGGAAAGAGAGGAAGCGCGTGAGCGGATAGAGAGATGGGTACCCCGCCCTTATAGAGGGAAATTTTCAGATGCCCATCGGGAAGAGGCAATTTCTGTAACGCCCCAGCGAAAAGCACCAAATACCGTTCAAATTCATATAGTTATGAATCAGCTCCACTGGCAACTAATGAGCAATCAAACTGCAATCAGATTACTAAGAGACAGGGCAATCTTCCTCCTGAAATTTTTCTTTATGAATCAATAACATTGCATCAGCGCCCCGCACCGATTATCGGCACATTGCCTTCCCAAGCAACCTCAAATCCTTCTTCTAATTCAACGACATAGGTCGGCTCCAGCGAGATGGCCCAACAGATTGCCTGTTTCCGGTGGGCACATGAAGAATTCCGGCCGCTCATCAGCGACAGACCAGCAGTGCCCTGGCCGCACCAAAGCTGCCCGAGCGCAGGGATCTGCAGGCGGCGAACCATGCTGCCCATGGAACAGGAGCCCACGTAGGGCAGGACTTTCGGCAAGTTGCAGGGGCTGCAGGGAAACCGCCCTATCAAGCCCGCAGGCATGGCGGGGAGACGAGTGCGCGCGCGGGGCATTGAGCATCGCCTGACAAACCGCAGCTGGTTTCGGCGATCTTTGACTTCGTTGATGCGAATTCGTGTCGTACTCGTCCCACATCTACACACAGACCAGCAATGCCCCCTCCGGTCAGCCCAGCTCGCGTAGCCGCATATTCCGTGGCCTCCGGGAATCCCCATCCCTCATCTTTGGGCACTCAAGTTGCGGCCCGTCTCGCCGATACCTCACGCTCAGGGGGAATCCACAAATCTATTGAGGAAGGTGTGTATGTCTGATGGTCTCTCGTTGGGAATTTGGACCGGCATTGGTGCCGCCGGTGGCATCGCCGTTGCGCTCATCGGGGCCGGGCTGCGCCGGTTCGCCGGCTATATGAATGCCGAGGAGGTCAAGCCGCGCCCGCTCATGGCCTGGTGCATCATGTTGGCTATCGTCGGTGCTGTAGCAGGCACGGTGTGGCAGAGCATCGGGTTCGCAGAGTGCCGCGACGCGGGCTACAAGGTGGCAGAGTGCCTGTTGCCCTTACTGCGGCGGGACTGAGCAGTTGGCGTGCCCCACAGGCGGCAATCTCCCGGTGCATCAGACATAAGAAACCCCTGCCGCAAGGCAGGGGTTCCAGTCGCCAGAGGGTGCGGAAGACGCCGCATCTATGCCCTTGAGCCGGCAGATTACGCGGCCCTGGGGCTGATGTGGTCGATCACATCCGCCAGTTCCACGCTAACGGTCAACAGGTCGTACTGCGTTTGCAGGTTCAACCACAGCTGTGGCGTGGTGCCGAAGTAGCGTCCCAGACGAAGCGCGGTATCGGCGGTGATGCCGCGACGGCCGGCGATGATCTCAGAAACGCGGGCCGGGGTGACATTGATCTCGGCGGCCAGTGCGCGTGCGGACATGCCCAGCGGGACCAGGAACTCTTCGGAAAGGATTTCTCCCGGATGGATAGCGGGGAGCGCGATAGCAGTTTTTGCGTTGGCGCGTGTCATGTGCTTTGTAGTTCGCCGCAGGTTGTGGGTGCGGCGCCTCCTATTTGGTGGGCTTCTATATGGTGGAACGAACTTGAACTAATGCAGCGCCGGAACGTCTCAGGGCCGGAGCTGGCGCCAGGCATTCCCGGCGCCTTGTCAGATCAGTGGTAGTCGGTGATCTCTACATCGTAAACGTCGCCATCTTTCCACTTGAAACAGATCCGAAACTGGTCATTGATGCGAATGCTGTACTGCCCTGACCTGTCGCCTTTGAGGGCTTCCAACCTGTTGCCTGGAGGGGCCTTCAGGTCAAGTAGTGAAGTCGCAGCGTTGAGATAGACCAGCTTTCGTAGAATCTGTTTTTCCAGATTAGCCAGGGCTTTAACTTTCTTGCCGCTGGCTATTCGTTCCGTGTCCTTGTCTGCGTACGTTCGTATCAATGGCGGCTCCTTCGTTGGCGACTGGGTGTATCATATATCGATACACAGTACACTGCAAGCAGTTTTGGATACTGTTTCGGGATTCGGCAGGGACCTAGCCAAGGCCGTTCGTGCCAGCGGCCGGGAAATGAACCATGCTGCCAGATGCGAGAAAGCCGCCTGTCGGCGGCTTGTGAAGGGCTGGAATGTGGAAGGGTTACGGGCTGGGCAGTCGGGACCGAGCCACGTCGAAGTAGTGCCTCGTCATCTCGATGCCGGTCCAGCTGTAGCCCTCAAGATCCGCGGCCACCAGCGTCGTGCCAGAGCCGGCGAACGGATCCAGGATCCGCCCGCCTTCCTCACAGATCTGCACCAGCTGCCGCATCAGGTCGGTTGGCTTACCGGTCATGTGGTGCTTGTCGGCCTTCCTCACCTTCTCCCGGATGACCCCGGGCAGCACCGGCGCCCGTCGACCGAGGGGCATGTGGCCCTTGCTGCCCCAGACCACGTACTCGGCCTGATTCCGAAACCGCCCCAACTGCGGCCGCACACCTTCAGTCTTGTCCCATACGGTGATGCCGCGCCAGCCGACACTGCCAGAGAACGTGCTGCAGCTGCCGCTCCTGGCCTCGCATCGGGAGGTGCGCCGTGTCGGCGGCTGACAAGATTATGCGTCCTGGCGCACACGGCGATGTGGCCGAGCTAACAGGCGCACACACCAAGCGCAGGCAGATTCAGAACCTGGCCCGCAATGGCATCCCGCATACCATCAACGCGGCCGGATGGCCGGTGGTCATGTGGTCGGCAGTCGATGGCTCGGCGAAGAAGGCCCCCGAGGCAGATGGCGCTTGGTCAAGCAACGCTATGAGGTCCGCAGCGTAATGGGACGGCGCTCTAAGGATCCTGGTGCCATCCCACACATGCGAAAGCGCGTGCGGGGCAAGACCACGTATTACTTCTTCGACCACGGCGGCAAGCCGCGCCGCGAAACAGCACTGGGCAAGAGCTATCCAGAGGCTGTGCGCAAGTGGGCCGAGCTGATGGCGACCGAGGCAGCAGTGCCGGAAATCGTTACTTTTCGCGACGCTGCCAAGCGGTACAAGCAATTGGTCATCCCGAAGAAGCGCGCATCAACGGCCAAGGTCAATCTGGCGGAATTGGCGAAGCTCGAAGAATTCTTTTGCAATCCGCCTGCGCCACTGGCCAAGATCAGGCCGCTACACGTTCGTCAGTACCTTGACTGGCGAACCAAGAACGGGGCGGTGGCCATGGTCAGCGCCAACCGCGAGAAGGCGCTGCTGAGTCATCTGTGGAACAAGTGTAGGGAATGGGGCTTCACCGACGCGGAAAACCCTTGCAAGGGCGTGCGTGGTTACGGCGAAGCGGGCCGCGATGTGTACGTCGAGGACGACGTATACCGGGCAGTGTGGGATGCAGCAGATCAGCCGTTGCGCGATGCGCTGGATCTGGCTTACCTGACTGGCCAGCGGCCGTCCGATGCTCTCAGCATGGATCGGCGAGACGTGCGCGATGGCTTCCTGCATATCAGCCAGAACAAGACAAAGCACAAGCTGCGCATTGCCATCGAGGGTGAGCTGGCCGAGCTGCTGGTGCGCTTCAGCGCCAGGACGTTCAAGCGGCGCGGCAAGCAAAAGGGCGCGGTCATTGTGCACACGGCGCTGCTGCTGGACGAATACGGCCAGCCCCTCAGCAAGGGTCAGCTGCGGAGCCGGTTTGACGCAGCGCGCGAGCGCGCAGGCGTGCCCAAGGCGGCGTTCCAGTTCCGGGATCTGCGGGCAAAGGCAGGCACCGACAAGGCCGATTCGGCTGGCGATATTCGGAAGGCACAGCAGCAGCTCGGCCACCAGTCGGTGACCACGACAGAGATCTATGTGCGGAAGCGCCGCGGTGCGCTGACCAGCCCGACGAAGTGAATTGCGGAGCGGTCGATATTTTGCGGAGCGAGGGGGAAGGGCTGAAACCCTTGGTGCATATGGTGGGCCGTGAAGGATTCGAACCTTCGACCAAAAGATTAAAAGTCTTCTGCTCTACCGACTGAGCTAACGGCCCATTGCACTGCCCCAGCCTTTCGGCGGGGTGGGCATTCTACCCTACTTTGGCCGGTCGCGTGAAACCCCGGTGTGTCGAGGATGCCGGCCAGCGGCCGGCACTACCAGCGGGCTTAAACCTTTCGGGCCATTGTCGCATCCCATCTGTGATCCTTCCCCGGAGCCATGGATGCGCCTGATCGCCAGCCTGCTTGCCGCCCTGCTGCCCTGCGCAGCCCTGGCCGCCCCGCCCCAGGTCGTCACCGACGACATCGGCCGCTTCTGGGCCACCTATGACGCGGTGCGCGCCGAGCCCGACGTTGACCGCCAGGTCGCACTCGTGCAGGAGCGCTACATCGATCCAGGCAGCCCCGGCCTGCATGCGCTGATGCAGGTCCGCAACTACACCGCCCGCGAATACGCCGAGGCCATGCGTGCGTGGCCGCGCTTCTGGACGTCGGTTCGGCCGTTGACCGCCAACGCGCAGCAGGCCAGCGCCACCCTGGAACGGGATCTTTCCAGATTCCGGGCGCTCTACCCGGCCTTGCGCCCGGCCACCATCACCTACGCAGTCGGTGTGCTGCGCACCGGCGGCACCACGCTGGGTGACAAGGTGCTGATCGGTGCCGAGATGGCACTGGGCGATGAGCGCGTGGACGTGAGCGAACTGCCCGAAAAGATGCGCGACCGGCTACGGATCTTCTACGACAGCCGCCCCGGTGCGAACAACGCGCAGAACAACCTGCACGAGTACGTGCATACCCAGCAGCGCGAAACCAGCGGCAGCGTGGCCCAGTACGCGGTGCGCGAAGGCGTTGCCGAGTACGTGGCCGAACGGCTGAGCGGGCGTCGGCCGGCGTTGCCGATGTATCGCTACGGGCCCGCGCACGAAGCGGAAATCCGCACGCGCTTCATTGCCGAGATGGACGGGGACAACCTGGACAACTGGCTGTACAACAGCGCGCGCAATCCGTTCGGGGTGAGTGACTTGGGCTACTACGCCGGCTACCGCATTGCGCGGGAGTACATGCGCCAGCAGGCCGATGAGAGAGCCGGCATCGCGCGGATGATCGAGCTGGACTATGCCGATCCGAATGCGGTGCGGGCGTTTATTGAAGCGTCGGGGTGGTTGCAGCAGCGGTAGCGCCGGGACAGAGAGTGCGAACCAACGGTTCGCACCCACCAGGGAGACATTCGCACCCACAGGGAAGCCGGCCAGCGGCCGGCTCTACCAGGCGCGGTCAAGCGTACCGCGTCGGGTCCGGCACGCCGGCCTCGGCGAAGCCCTGCGCGCGCAGGCGGCAGGCGTCGCAGTGGCCGCAGGCGGCGCCGTTGGCGTCGGCGTTGTAGCAGGACACGGTCAGGCCGAAGTCCACGCCCAGGCGCACGCCTTCGCTGACGATCTGGCCCTTGCTGAGGAACTGCAGCGGGGCATGCACCTTGATGCCGGCGCCTTCCACGCCCGACTTTGTGGCCAGGTTGGCCAGCGCCTGGAACGCGGCCACGAACTCGGGGCGGCAGTCCGGGTAGCCGGAGTAGTCGACGGCGTTGACGCCGCAGAAGATGTCATTGGCACCGAGCACTTCGGCCCAGCCCAGCGCCAGCGACAGCATGATGGTGTTGCGCGCCGGCACGTAGGTGACCGGAATGCCGGCTCCGCCCGCCTCCGGTACGTCGATGTCGTCGGTCAGCGCCGAGCCACCGATGCTGCGCAGGTCCACGTCCACGGTCTTGTGCGCGACCACGCCTTGGGCCTTGGCCACGCGGGCGGCGGCATCCAGTTCGGAGGTGTGGCGCTGGCCGTAGCGCACGCTCAGGGCATGCACGGCAAAGCCCTGTTCCTGGGCCATGGCGATGACGGCGGCTGAATCCATGCCGCCGGAGAGAAGCACGACTGCCTTCTTCATGGGAAATCTTCCGGTTGGGAGGGGAAAGCCAGCACGCTGTCCCGCGCCGGAGCTACATCAGGGAACGCTGCGCCGGCTCATCGGCCCGGCTCGTCGTTCCACAGGATTTTATGCAACTGCATCTGGAAGCGCACCGGCAGCCGGTCTTCGACGATCCAGTCGGCCAACTGCCGCGCGCTGATCTCGCCCTTGCTCGGCGAGAAGAACACGGTGCAACGCTTCACCAGGCCGTGCTCGGCGACCATGGCCTTCGCCCAGTCGTAGTCCTCGCGGTTGCAGATGACGAACTTGATCTGGTCGCGGACGGTCAGCAGCGGCAGGTTTTCCAGGCGATTGCGGGCGGCTTCGGCCGAGCCCGGCGTCTTGATGTCAACCACGCGCGACACGCGCGGGTCCACTGCGCTGACATCCAGCGCGCCGGAGGTTTCCAGCGAGACATCCATGCCCGCATCGCACAGCTTCTGCAGCAGCACCAGGCAGCGCTTCTGCGCCAGCGGCTCGCCGCCGGTCACGCAGACGTGGCGGACGCCCTGGGCCAGCACCTCGGCCACGATGTCGTCGATGTCCCACCAGGTGCCGCCGTGGAAGGCATAGGCGGTGTCGCAGTACTGGCAGCGCAGCGGGCAGCCGGTCAGGCGCACGAACACGGTCGGCCAGCCGGCGGTATCGGCCTCGCCCTGCAGCGAGGTGAAGATCTCGGTGATCTTCAGGCGCGGCAGCGGCGACTGCACGATGTCGCTGGGGGTGGCGACGGCGTTTGACGGGGTAACGGCGGTCATGGCGGGTACTTCTTGGTGGGACACGTGGCGGGTGGGCTACCGTGGCCGGTAACGAAAACAGCCGAGCATGGCTCGGCTCTACAACAGCAACCGGACGGGTTTGCTGGTCCGGAAACGAAAGCAGCCGAGCGTGGGCTCGGCTCTACAGGGCACCTATTGTACGCCCGCTCAGCGGATCAGCGGATCTGCTTGCCCAGGCGGATGGACTGCAGACGGTCCTGCGCGGTGCGCGCGGCGTCCGAGCCGGGGTACTGCGCCACGACGGTCTCCAGCGTCTGCTGGGCCTGGTCGACCTTTCCCTCGCCGTACTGCGAGAGGCCGACCTTGAGCAGGCCGCCCGCGGCCTTGTCGTGGGTCGGATAGCGCGAGAGCAGCTCTCGGAACTGGGTCTCGGCCATCGGGAAATTGCGGGTGGCGTAGTAGCTCTCGCCCAGCCAGTACAGCGCATTCGGCGCGTAGACGCCGTTCGGGTACAACTCCAGGAAGCTCAGGAACAGCTGCGCCGAATCGTCGTACCTGCCGGCCTTCAACGCATCGAAGGCAACGTTGTAGGAGGTGCGCTCGTCGCCGGTGGCGGCAAGGCTGCCAGCATCACCATGGACGGAAGGCGGCCGCTCGGAAGTGGCCGCCGCTGCGGGTTTTGCCGGGGCCGGTGCGGCCTTCGGCGCGCTCGCCGGAACGGGCGGCAGGGCCGGGGCGGCGTTGCCCCCTTCCAACCGGTTCAGGCGGCTGTCCAGATCCAGGTACTGGTCCTGGGCGGACTGCTTGAGCTGGGCGTTGTCATGCTGCAACTGCTCGATCGAGGCCTGCAGGCTGGTGACCTGCTGCCGCAGCTGATTGATCTGGTTCAACAGGTCCTGGTTGGCACTGTTGTTGTACATCTGCTGCTCGAGCGCGCCGACACGGTCAGCCAGGCTCTGTCGCTGTGCGTGCGCCGGTGCGGCAGCCACGAGGGCTGCCGCAACGACCAGCATCAGTTTGATGCCAATGCGCATGGATTACTGCGCGGTGTAGACGATTTCGACGCGACGGTTCTGCGACCAGCAGGACTCGTTCGACTCGGTGCAGACCGGACGCTCTTCACCGTAGGACACGACGGTCAGCTGCGAAGCCGAACCACCGTTGGCCTGCAGGGCCGAGCTGACGCCGTTGCCACGACGCTCACCCAGGGCCTGGTTGTACGCGCGCGAACCGCGCTCGTCGGTGTGGCCCTGCAGGGTGATGCGCGAGGACGGACGGTCACGCAGGTACTTGGCGTGGCACGCCATGATGGCCTGGAATTCCGGCTTCACGTCTTCCTTGTCCAGGTCGAAGTACACAACGCGCTGGCGCAGGCAGGCGTCGGTGTCCAGGTCGCCCGGGCCGTACAGGCCGGAGGTCGACGGACCGGTCGGGGTGGTGGTCGAGGTGCCGGTGTCGACCGGGGCTGCCGGCTCTTCCTTCACCTTCTTCGAGCAACCGGCCAGGACGGCCACAGACAGCAGGGAAACAAGCAGAACGCGGGTGGACTTGTTCATGGCGATACCTTTGTGGCTCCTAAGCCGATGAGGGGTTCAAGACAACGAAAATATTAACACTCTTTTAGCGCTGGGTACGGTATGGGGACCATGCCGGTTCGCGCACATCACCGTCAGCCAGGACCAGGCGCTGGCGAACCCGCGCATCGGCCGAAACGGCATACAACACACCACGGCCACCTTCGCGGGCGGCGTACAGCACCATGCTTGCGTTGGGCGCAAAGCTCGGCGATTCATCCAGCGAACCCGGGGACAGCGTGCTCCAGCGCGGCGAGCCCAGCGAGCTGTCCATCATCGCGATCTTGTAGCTGTTGCCCGAGCCCTGGGCGACGGCGATCTTCTTGCCATCGTAGGACACCGACGGCTTGGCATTGTAGTTGCCCTGGAAGGTCACGCGCTCGGCGCTGCCGCCACCGGCACCGACCTTGTAGACCTGCGGACGGCCGCCGCGATCGGAGGTGAAGTACACCGCGCTGCCGTCCGGTGCCCAGGTCGGCTCGGTATCGATGGCGAAGTGGTTGGTCAGCTGGGTCAGCTGCTTGCTGCCCAGGTCCATCACGTAGATTTCCGGGTTACCGGAGCGCGACAGGGTCAGGGCCAGCTTGCGGCCGTCCGGCGAGAACGCCGGGGCGCTGTTGATGCCGCGGAAGCTGGTGACCAGCTCGCGCGCACCGGTGCCGATGTTCTGGATGTAGATGGCCGAATTGCCACGCTCGAAGCTGACGTAGGCCAGCTTGCTGCCATCCGGACTCCACGACGGCGACAGCAGCGGCTCGGCCGAGCGCACGATGGTCTGCGGGTTGAAGCCATCGGAATCGGCCACCATCAGCGCGTAGCGCATGGCGTCGCCCTTGCCACTGGCGGTCACGTAGGCGATGCGGGTCCAGAAGGCGCCGCGCACACCGGTGATCTTTTCGTAGATGGCGTCGGCCATCTGGTGGGCAACGTCGCGCATGGCGTTGCCACGGGCGGTCATCGCCAGGCCCAGCAGGCGCTCGCCCTTGGGCACGTCGAACAGTTCGTACTCGACGCGGTAGGCACCCGCACCGGCATCAAGCACGCGGCCAACCACGATGTAGTTCTGCTTCAGCGCGCGCCAGGTCGCGAACTGGATATCCCCCCCCCGCACGGGCTTCTCGACGATCTGCGCTTCCGGCAGCGTGCGGAACTGGCCCGAACGCTCCAGATCGGCACGGACCACGCCGGCGACGTCGGTCTGCGGAGCGGCCGACGAACCCTGATAGGGCATCGGCACGATGGTGATCGGCAGCGCGGAGGCATTGCCGCCGATGATGTCGATATCCAGCCCCTTCTGCTGCGCGACGGCAGCAAAGGGCAGCAACAGGGCCGCAAACACGGCAAGCCAGCGAGGCATCTTTTTCATGGAGCGCTCAATAAGGGGAAACCGGAACGAGGGATAACAAAGCGGGAGTGAACCGCTTCGCAATCATGAACCAAGGGTACGTGAATTCCGGGTCAGTTCCAGCCCGTCTTCTCACGCACCGTTAACGTCGTGGCTAACATCGCACCGTCTGCCCTGGTCACGCCGCCCCGGAGGACGGCGTTCGACAGCAGCCCACAGCCTGCCCGGTCGAAACCGAGCACACCAGAGGCAAGCGCGACAACCGTGGGCAGGAGTGGCCCGAGGCCCCCCTGCCCTGCCCGCCTCAGCGATCCTGGGCAGTAAAGGTGAAGTTGAGCGTGCGTGCGAACACCGACTCGAAGCCACGGTACGGCAGGGGCTGCGCGTTGAGCACGGCGGCCTCGATCGAACGCTTGCCGGCCTCGTCGTAGGGGCAGTTCGGGCTGACCTTGGCCTGCATCACCGTGCCACCCGGAATCTGGGTGATGGTGATCTGGCAGCGCTGGCCCAGCGGCACCGTGTCCGGCCGCACCCACTGCGACAGGACCTTGGCCTGGATCGCCGCGGCGTACTTGGCCGAAAGATCATCGCTGTTGCCACCGCCACCGGCGGCCGGCTGGGACGCACCGCTGGCACCGGCGGCGGCACTGCCCGCGGCATTGCGCGCGGCGGCGACCTGGCGCAGCTTCTGCTCGGCCAGCTTGGCTTCCTTTTCGGCCTGCTCGCGGCGGGCACGGATCTCGGCGATCTTCTTCTGCTTCTCGGCCTCGGCCTTGTCCGCGGCCTGGCGCGCCTGATCGGCCAGCTTCTTCTTCGCGTCTTCTTCCTGCTGCTTGGCCAGGCGCAGCTTCTGCTCGGCCTCTTCCTGGCGCTTGCGTTCGGTCAGGTCGATCTGCTCCTGGCGGCGCTTGGCTTCCTGCTCCTGCCTGGCCTTCTCCTGCGAGATGGCCAGCGCGCTCACTGCTTCCTGGTCCTTGGTATCCGGCTGCGCGACACGTTCCTGCGCCTGTTGCTGCTGTGGCGTGGGGGCGTCCTGTGGGCGCGGCTCGGGAATCGGCTGTGGCGGCGGAATGGTGTCTTCCGGCACCGGAACCGGCTCGGCCACCGGCGGCGGCAGGTCCTCCAGCTTTTCGGACTGGCGCAGGGCCTGGCGGGCGGCGGACGCCTCGGACGCGGACAGCGCCAGGCTGGCCTCCACCGACGGATCACCGGCGGCGGCGTCGGTGTTGCGCTCGGGCGACCAGAACCAGGCCACGATGAAGACCAGCGCGACCAGCAGGTGCACCAGCAACGCCAGCGCCAGGGGCAGGGGCAGGCCCCAGCCGGGTTCGCGCTGCTGCGGAGGTGGCAGGGCGTCAGCGTGCATCGGTGGCCAGGCCTACCTTGTCTACCTTGGCGCGCTTGATCACATCCATCGCGGCGATGACCTTTTCATAGGCCACGGCACGGTCGGCGGCGACGATCACGCGCACGCCCTTGTCCTGGGCGGCGATGCCGGCCAGGCGGCCCTCCAGTTCCTCGGCCGACACGGCGGTCGGTTCCTTGGCGTCGGGCAGCTTCAGGCTGAGCTGGCCGTCCTGGCGCACCGAGACGATCACCGGGTCCTGCTTGCTTTCCAGCGCCTTGGCGTTGGATTGCGGCAGGTCGACGTCGAAGCTCAGGGTGAGCAGCGGCGCGGTGACCATGAAGATGATCAGCAGCACCAGCATGACGTCGATGTAGGGAACGACGTTGATTTCCGATTTCAGCTTGCGGCGCTTGCGGCGACCGATGGCAGCGGACATGGCTTGGACTCCCGGGTCAGGCGCTTACTCGTCGCCAGCGCTCTGGCGCTGCAGGATGGAGCTGAACTCTTCGGCGAAGGTCTCGAACCGCACCGACATGCGCTCCACGCGGGTGGTGAAGCGGTTGTAGGCCCACACCGCCGGGATCGCCACGAACAGGCCGATGGCGGTGGCGAACAGGGCTTCGGAGATGCCTGGCGCGACGGCGGCGATACCGGCCTGCGCACCGCTGCTGATCATGTCGTGCATGGTCACCATGATGCCGAACACGGTACCGACCAGGCCCACGTACGGGGCAGTCGAACCGATGTTGGCCAGCAGTTCCAGGTTACGCTCAAGCTGGTCCACTTCGCGGGTGTAGGTGGTGCGCATGGCACGCTGCGCGCCTTCCAGCTGCGCACGGCCATCCAGGCGGCGCTTGTCGCGCAGGCGGGTGTACTCGCGGAAACCAGCTTCGAAGATGGCTTCCAGGCCGGTCACGCTGCGGCTGCGGTCGGTGGCGGCGCTGTACAACTTGCCCAGGTCGGCGCCGGACCAGAAGCGGTTCTCGAACTCGTCGGCTTCGCGGGTGGCCTGCTTGAACACGCGGGCCTTGCGGAAAATGATCACCCAGCTGACGAACGAGCCGACCAGCAGCAGCAGCACGATGATCTTCACCGGCAGGCTGGCCTTGGCCATCAGTTCGAGGTAGTTGATGCCGCCGCCGGTGGTGGCCTGGGCAAGGGTCTGTGTCGCGGCGTTGCTGACGTCGGCCGGCAGTGCCTCGGTGACCGTGGCCTGCAGGGCCAGGAGCGTTGCGATCATCCGTTGTTCCTCAGTGTTCGGATTCGGGGTGGAGGTGGGGTTGCAGCATGGCAAGGACGGCCCCGTCCATGCCACGCGGGCGGAAACTGGCCGCTTCCAGTGCGGCGATGCGGACCTGGGCCGACAGCAGCAGCTCGCCGTCGCGCAGGATCTGCTGGTCGAAGACCATGCTGGCCTTCTTCAGCTGGACCAGGCGGGCGCTCACCTGCAGGGTGTCATCCAGCCGTGCCGGCTTGATGAAATCCATCTGCATCGAGCGCACCGCGAAGACCATCCCGTGCTCGGCGCGCATGCGCTCCTGGCCGTAGCCGAGCGCACGCATCCATTCGGTCCGGGCCCGTTCCATGAAGGCCACGTAGCGGGCGTGGTAGACCACGCCGCCTGCGTCGGTATCTTCCCAGTAAATGCGTGTCGGCCAACTGAATAGTGGCTCAACCGACATCGGGAACCTCCGCGAACAGGTCCTGCGGCGGGTTCTTCGGCTTCAGGCCCATGTGCCGGTAGGCCTTGTGGGTGGCCATGCGGCCGCGCGCGGTGCGCACCAGGAAGCCCTGCTGGATCAGGTACGGCTCGACCACGTCTTCCAGCGTGCCGCGTTCCTCGGACAGCGCCGCGGCCAGCGACTCGATGCCGACCGGGCCGCCATCGAAGTAGTCGACCAGGGTCTTGAGCAGGCGCCGGTCGAGCTCGTCGAAGCCTTCCGGATCAACCTTGAGCATCTTCATCGCGGCCTGCGCCACGGCCTCGTCGATGTGGCCGCCCGCCTTCACCTGCGCGTAGTCGCGCACGCGGCGCAGCAGGCGGTTGGCGATACGCGGGGTGCCGCGCGCGCGCCGCGCGATCTCGCCGGCGCCGTCGGGGGTGCAGTCGATGCCGAGGATGGTGGCCGAACGGCGCACGATCCGGGTCAGCTCCTCGACGCTGTAGAACTCCAGCCGCTGGACGATGCCGAAGCGGTCGCGCAGCGGCGCGGTCAGCAGGCCGGCGCGGGTGGTGGCACCGATCAGGGTGAACGGCGGCAGGTCGATCTTGATCGAACGGGCCGCGGGGCCCTCACCGATCATGATGTCGATCTGGAAGTCTTCCATCGCCGGGTACAGCACTTCCTCGACCACCGGCGACAGGCGGTGGATCTCGTCCACGAACAGCACGTCGTGCGGCTGCAGGTTGGTCAGCAGTGCGGCCAGGTCGCCGGCCTTTTCGATCACCGGGCCGGAGGTCACCCGCAGGGCCACGCCCAGTTCGTTGGCGATGACGTGGCTGAGCGTGGTCTTGCCCAGGCCGGGCGGCCCGAAGATCAGCACGTGGTCGAGCGCGTCGCCGCGCCCCTTGGCCGCTTCGATATAGATCTCCATCTGCTCGCGCACCGGGGCCTGGCCGAGATAGTCGGCCAGGCGCTTGGGGCGGATGCTGGCGTCGGCGGCGTCATCCTCGCGGGTGGCGCCGGCGCCGATGATGCGGTCGTCGGTCATGTGCTGATTATGCGGCAAAAGCGGGGTGATTCGGCCGGGCTGCGCCCGGCACCCGCAGAGGCAACGGCAACATCCAGAGCAACAGCCGAAGCGGGCTTCCTGGGGGAATGGCGGGGTGGGTCCGGTTGCGGGGGACGCCGTAAATACGTCCATGTAGGCTCGGTCGCGCCATCCATGGCGCTCACGCCCCCGCAACCGGACCCACCCCGCCTTCGACAGTTTCCTGCGGTCTGTCGGAACGGCGTTCTGCTTTGGTGGGTGCCGACCGTTGGTCGGCACGGTAGATCCACGCCATGCGTGGACGGATCTCTGGAGGAATCGACGGTGGAGATTAAATCTCCACCTGCGCGCCGAGTTCCACCAGCCGGTTACCCGGAATCCGGAAGAAGCCGGTCGCCGGCGCGGCATTCCGGTGCATCAGCGCGAACAGCTTGTCGCGCCAGATCGGCATGCCGCGGTTGGCGGTGGCCACGATGGTTTCGCGGCTGGCGAAGAAGGTGGTGTCCATCGGGTCGAAGTAGATGCCACCGTGGTCACACGAGCGCATCAGCGCCAGCGGCACGTCCGGGGTTTCCATGAAGCCGAAGCGCACATAGACGCGGTAGAACTCGTCGCCCACCGATTCGATCTTCAGCCGCTGCCCTTCCATCGCATACGGAATCGGCAGGGTTTCCACGTGCAGGAACACGTTGCGCTCGTGCAGCACCTTGTTGTGCTTGAGGTTGTGCATCAGCGCATGCGGGGCCACGGTCGGGTCGGCGGTGAGGAATACCGCGGTGCCCGGCACGCGTACCGGCGGTGCCAGCATCAGGCCCGGCAGGAAGGTATCCAGACGGATGCCGTCCTTGCGGATCTCATCGCGCAGCAGCTCGCGGCCACGGCGCCACGTGCGCATCATGGTGAACAGGAAGATGCCCAGCACCACCGGGAACCAGGCGCCCTGCAGCAGCTTGGCACCGTTGGCGATGACGAAGCCCAGATCGATGATGAAGAACACCACGCACAGCGGCAGCAGCCAGGCGCGCGCCTTCGGCCACAGCGAACGGGCCACCAGGGCCAGCAGCAGGGTGTCGATCAGCATGGTGGCCGACACCGAGATGCCGTAGGCCACCGCCAGGTTGGACGAGCTGCGGAAGGCCAGCACCAGGCCGATCACCATCACCGCGATGCCCCAGTTGATGCCCGGGATGTAGATCTGGCCGATGGTGTCGTGCGAGGTGTGCTTGATGCGCATGCGCGGGATGTAGCCCAGTTGCATCGCCTGACGCGAGACCGAGAACGCGCCGGTGATGACCGACTGGGACGCGATCACCGCCGCCATCGTGGCCAGGATGATCATCGGGTACAGCGCCCACGACGGCACTGCCTCGAAGAACGGGTTCTTCAGCGCCTCGGGGTGGTTGAGCACCAGTGCGCCCTGCCCCAGGTAGTTCAGCACCAGGCACGGCAGCACGAAGAAGTACCAGGCGTGTCGGATCGGCTTGGCACCGAAGTGGCCCATGTCGGCGTAAAGCGCCTCGCCACCGGTCACCGCCAGCACCACTGCGCCGAGGATGAAGATCCCATGCCAGCTGTGCTCCATGAAGAAGCGGATCGCCCACCACGGGTTGAATGCCTTGAGCACTTCCGGCGCATCGACGATGTTGTAGATGCCGATCGCCGCCAGCGAGATGAACCAGACCGATGTGATGGGGCCGAAGGCCTTGCCGATCTTCTCGGTACCGAAGCGCTGCGCCGCAAACACCATCAACAGCACCACCACCGTGATCGGCACGATGAAGGCATGCAGGCCCGGCGCGGCCACCTCCAGGCCTTCCACCGCACCCAGCACCGATATCGCCGGGGTGATCACGCCGTCGCCGAAGAACAGCGAGGCACCGAAAATGCCGAGGATGCCGACCACGTAGGCCGAGCGCGAGCCGTTGCGCAGCGTGCGCTGGGTCAACGCCATCAGCGCCATGATGCCGCCCTCGCCGTCGTTGTCGGCGCGCATGATGATGGTCACGTACTTCAGCGTGACCACGATGTTCAGCGCCCAGAACGCCAGCGACAGCACGCCCAGCACGGTGTCGTGGTCACTGTTGAGCCCGTAGTGCGGCGAGAACGCCTCCTTCAGCGTGTACAGCGGGCTGGTACCGATATCGCCGAACACCACGCCGATCGCACCGATGATCAGCGCCATGCCTCCTGCTGGAGGGGCGTGACCGTGGCTGCCGGAGGCAGCTGCGTGCGGGGTTTGACTGCTGGACATGGGACTCCTGGCGATGCTCAGGCGGTTCGTTGAAGGAAAGGGACGCGGCTCAGCGCAGCGCCGACTGCAGCGCCTTGCGGATCACGGTGGCCACTTCGTCGCCTTCATTGAAGGCGTCGCGGGCCATGCGTGCCGCTTCGGCCGGCTTGTAGCCCAGCTGCTGCAGGGCCACGGTGGCATCGGACAGCGGGTCGGCCGGGGCCGGGCCGCTGCCGGTGGGCAGCGCGCCGCCGGCGCCGAACTGGGCGGCGCGGTCACGCAGTTCCAGTACCATGCGCTCGGCAGTCTTCTTGCCGATGCCGGGGATACGGGTCAGCGCGGTGATGTCACCGGCCTGGACCATGCGCGCGAACTCCTCGACGGAAACGCCGGACAACACCGCCAGCGCGATCTTCGCGCCGATGCCACTGACCTTCTGCACGTCGCGGAACAGGCGCCGCTCACCCTCGCGCAGGAAGCCGTACAGCGAAACGCTGTCTTCCTTCTGCGCGTAGTGGGTGTACAGCGTGACCTCGCGGCCGAGCTCAGGCAGGTCGTAGAAGGTGCTCATCGGCGCCTCCAGTTCGTAGCCCACCCCGTTCACGTCCACCACCAGCCACGGCGGCGCCTTGTAGGCGACGATGCCGCGCAGTCGTCCGATCATTGCGTGCAGCTCCTCATTTTCGGCCCCACGCCTGGCGGGCACTGAGCCCCAGGCGGTTGGCCGTTGCCCGTACGTGGGCATGGGTGATCGCCACTGCCAACGCGTCGGCCGCGTCGGCCTGCAGCTTGGTTTTCAGGTTGAGCATGAGCCCGACCATGTGTTGAACCTGTTGCTTTTCGGCGCCACCACGGCCAACCACGGCGAGCTTGATCTCGCTGGCGGCGTATTCGTGCACCGGCAGGTCGCGCAGCACCACGGCCGAGATCGCCGCGCCCCGGGCCTGGCCCAGCTTCAGCGCCGAATCGGGATTGCGGGCCATGAACACCTTTTCAATGGCCACTTCCTGCGGCTGGTACTCGCGGCACAGGTCGGCCAGGCCCAGCACCAGCAGCTTCATGCGCTGCGGGAAGTCGTCGGCGCCCAGCAGCACCAGTGGCTGGTGGTGCACGTAGGTGACGCGGCCGGCGGCATCGACATCGATGATGCCGACCCCGGTCCGCTGCGAACCGGGGTCGATGCCGAGGATGCGGGTCATGCTGCACTCCTGGCGGGGCGGAACGGGATGCGCTGGCAGGCGTATGGGCTCATGACTGTCCGCGGTGACCGTTCAACGGCCCGCGCCCAGGCCGTCGAAGACGGCTCAGGCGTAGGCGTCGGCGCCGAGTTCGGCGTTGGAATACACGTCCTGCACGTCGTCCAGGTCTTCGAGCATGTCCAGCAGCTTCTTGACCTGCAGGGCGACGTCGCCTTCAACCTTGATGTCGTTGTCCGCGCGGAAGGTGATCTCGGCGTGGTCGGCGACATGGCCGGCGGCGGCCATCGCATCCTTCACCGCGTTGAACGCGTCAGGGCTGGTGACCACATCGATCGAGCCGTCATCGGGGTAGACCACGATGTCATCGGCACCGGCTTCAATGGCCGCTTCGGTGATGGCTTCCTCGTCGGCCCCTGCGGCGAAGCTGAGCACGCCCAGGCGCTTGAACATGAAGGCCACCGAGCCCTCGGTGCCCATGTTGCCACCGCACTTGCTGAACGCATGGCGGACATCGGCCACGGTGCGTACGCGATTGTCGGTCAGGCAGTCGACGATCACGGCCACGCCACCCGGGGCGTAGCCCTCGTAGCGGACTTCCTCGTAGTCGACGCCTTCCAGCTCACCGGTCGCCTTCTTGATGGCACGCTCGATCACGTCCTTGGACATGTTCACGGCCAGGCCCTTGTCCACGGCCACGCGCAGGCGCGGGTTGTTGTTGGGGTCGCCTCCACCGCCGCGCGCGGCAACGCCGATCTCGCGGATGATCTTGGTGAAAATCTTGCCGCGCTTCGCGTCGGACGCGTTCTTGCGGGCTTCGATGGAGGGGCCTCTACCCATGGGTGCTACCGTCTGGCTGCTTCAGGATCAAGGCGCGGATTCTACCTGATCGGGCGCTGCAACCGTGTCTAGGCCCGTATTGTTGTAGAGCCGAGCCCATGCTCGGCCCAATGGGCCCGACGGAATGCAGCCGAGCATGGGCTCGGCTCCACAGGGCGGCCCTGCCTCCCCTGCCCCTATGCTGCCGCCGCGTCGCGGCTGTGGTCGAACTTGCCATGACGCAGGAAATGCGCGGTCTGCCGCGCGGCGTCGGGCGACACCACCAGGCCGCTGTGGCTGGTGCGGACCACGCAATGGTCGGCCAGGCCCGGCAGCCGGGTCTCGGCCAGTGCCACGGTGCCGTCGGAGGCATCGTCGATGGCACCCAGCAGGCTGCCCAGCCCATGCGGCACCGAGCCGGCGATCAGGCCAACCTCGGCCCTGCCCTGCCAGTCCGGCAGGCCATCGAGCAGCAGCTCGCTGCTGCGTCCCAGCGCCAGGCCCCAGCCGTGCTCGGACAACGAGCGTGCGGTGCCACTGCCGCGCAGCGGTGAACCCAGGCAGACCACCCGCTGCACCGGCAGCTGCGGATTGCGCCGCAGCGCTTCCAGCGCCAGCAACCCGCCCAGGCTGTGGCCGACCAGCGACAACGGCCCGGCGTCGGCCAACCGTTCCAGCAGCTGGGGCACCGCCACGTCGGGACCACCGAACACCGAGGAGTAACCGAACGCATGCACCTGGAAACCACGCGCGCGCAGGCGCCAGGCCAGCGGCCCGACCCAGGCGCGGGCATTCCAGATGCCATGCAGCAGCAATACGGGGGGAGTCATGCAAACAGCCTGGCGGTCAGCGGGGCAGGAACGTGAGGTGATTGAACACGCGCGCGCAGCAAGCGGCGGTGAACGTCAGGCCGCGCGCGGTGCGCGGCGCAGGATGAATTCAAGATCGTTGGTATCGCCGACCGGGAACAGGTACTCGCCGGCCTTCTCGAAACCATAGCGGGCGTAGAAGCGTTGCGCGCCGAAGTTCTCCGACCACACACCCAGCCACAGCGTGCGCGGGCCTTCGCGCTCCAGCCAGGTCAGCGCGGTTTCCAGCAGGCGGCTGCCCCAGCCGCAGCTCTGCTGCGTCTTGATCAGGTACAAGCGCTTGAGTTCGCCGTCACCGGGTTTCACATCCGGATGCGGCAGGCCACAGGGGCCGGCGGCGGCATGGCCGACCGCCTCCCCATCCAGTTCCAGCAGCCACACCGCGTAATCGGGGTGGGCCAGGATCACGCGCTGGCGCTCGACCGTGTAGGCCTCCTCCAGGAAGGCCTGCAGGTCCTGCGGCGGGTACAGATGGCCGAAGGTTTCGGTGAACGTGCGGGCGGCCAGCGCCGACAGGGTCGGCGCGTCGTCCACAGTGGCGCGGCGGATCGAATACATGCAGGAAGTTGACGCCAGGGCGAAGCGGGGGTCAAGCCTTTTCAGGCGACTCCGCTTCTTCTTCCTCGTCCTCTTCCTCGTACTCCTCTTCGTCCTCGTCCTCTTCTTCCTCGTCCTCTTCGTACTCTTCCTCTTCGTCGTCCTCGTAATCCTCGACGCCGAAGTCTTCACCGTCCCAACGGCCTTCGCCGTCGGCGACGAAGGTCAGGGCCATCGCCGCCGGGTTGGTACCGACGCGGACCAGCCAACCACCGAACACGCGTGCACGCTCGGTGACCAGGTTGGCCTCGGAGCCTTCATTGCCCAGCTTTTCCCACTCCAGCGAAAACGCAAACTCGGTCATTGCCTGGATCTCCTGATCAGTTGGTCTTGGGGCGAACCTGGATGTGCACTTCGGCCAGCTGCGCGTCGACGATCGGCGACGGCGCGTCGGTCATCAGATCCTGTGCACCGGTGGTCTTCGGGAACGGGATGACGTCGCGGATCGACTCGGTGCCGGCCATCAGCGCGGCGATGCGGTCGATGCCGAAGGCGATGCCACCGTGCGGCGGCGC
This sequence comes from Stenotrophomonas sp. YJH_SMC_130, assembly GCF_059369035.1. NCBI lineage: Bacteria > Pseudomonadati > Pseudomonadota > Gammaproteobacteria > Lysobacterales > Lysobacteraceae > Stenotrophomonas > Stenotrophomonas sp. YJH_SMC_130. The sequence continues at coordinate 20,316 of NZ_JCAFSH010000014.1, read as the reverse complement.
GCCGTAGTTCAGCGCGTCGAGCAGGAATCCGAACTTGGCACGGGCCTCTTCGGCGCCGATGCCGAGCAGCTCGAACACTGCGCTCTGCATGTCCGGACGGTGGATACGGATCGAACCGCCGCCGATTTCATTGCCGTTGAGCACCATGTCGTAGCCGCGCGAGACGGCGGTACGGGCGTTGGCGCGCAGGTCGGCGATGTCATCCACGGCCGGTGCGGTGAAGGGGTGATGCAGGGCGACGTAGCGCTGTTCTTCCTCGTCCCATTCGAACATCGGGAAGTCGGTGACCCACAGCGGCGCCCAGCCATCGGCGATCAGGCCGAAGTCCTTGCCGGCCTTCAGGCGCAGCGCACCCATGAAGTCGGAGACCTTGTTGTAGCTGCCGGCGCCGAAGAACACGATGTCGCCGTTGCCGGCGCCAACATGGGCGACCAGCGCAGCGAAGGAAGCCTCGCTGAAGAACTTCTGGATCGGCGAGCTGACTTCGCCGTTGTCGGCGATCTTGATGTAGGCCAGACCCTTGGCACCGTACTTGGCGGCATGCGCGGCGTACTCGTCGATCTGCTTGCGGCTGAGCGCTGCACCGCCCGGGATGCGCAGCGCGGCAACGCGGCCTTCGGCATCGTTGGCCGGGCCGGTGAACACGGCAAATTCGCTGTCCTTGACCAGTTCAGCCACGTCCACCAGCTCCAGCGCGATGCGCAGGTCCGGCTTGTCCGAACCGTAGCGGCGCATCGCCTCGGCCCAGGTCATGCGCGGGAAGCTGGCATCCAGCTGGACGTCGACCACTTCCTTGAAGATGGCGCGGATCATGTCTTCGACGAAGTCCTGCACGTCGCGCTCGCGGACGAAGGCGAATTCCATGTCCAGCTGGGTGAATTCCAGCTGGCGGTCGGCACGCAGGGCTTCGTCGCGGAAGCAGCGCGCGATCTGGTAGTAACGGTCGAAGCCGGCCACCATCAGGATCTGCTTGAACAGCTGCGGGCTCTGCGGCAGGGCGTAGAACTCGCCCGGGTGCATGCGCGCCGGCACCAGGAAGTCGCGGGCGCCTTCCGGGGTGGCCTTGGTCAGGATCGGGGTCTCGATGTCCTGGAAGCCCTTCTCGTCCAGGTGGCGGCGCAGGGCCTGCACCAGCTTGATGCGGGTGCGCTGCATGCGCTGCATTTCCGGACGGCGCAGGTCCAGGTAGCGGTACTTCAGGCGGGTTTCCTCGCCCGGGTTCTCGTGGGCGTGGAACGGCAGCGGCGCAGCCTTGTTCAGCACGGTGATGGCGGTGGCGATCACTTCCACCTTGCCGGTGCGCATCTTGTCGTTCACCGCGTGGCGGGCGCGCACGACGCCCTCCACCTGCAGCACGTCCTCGTAGCCCAGCGAAGCGGCCACGGCGAACACTTCGGCGTTGTCGACCTCCACGGTCACCTGCACGATGCCTTCATGATCGCGGAGATCGATGAAGCAGACGCCGCCCTGGTTACGGGCCACGTCGGTCCAACCGGCGAGGGTGACAGTCTGGCCAATCAGGGTCTCGTCGACCAGGCCGCAGAAGTGGGTACGCATTGGGGGAAGCTCCGCTGGAGAACGCCGGCACCGGATGGGGGCCGGAAAGCCTCGTATTCTGCGGCCGAGGCCCCGGCCGGGGCAAATCCGGCCAGTCACACCGGCTTGATCATCCCCCTCCCTATAGTCAGGCACCTGCCACCGTATGGGATGCCGCCATGAATCCGCTGTCCCTGGCCCGCCTGGCCGTGACCCTGAGCCTGGGCACCATCGCCACGCTCGCCCTGCCCTCCGCCCCGGCCGCCGCGCAAAGCGGGGTGATCCGTTGCGAGAGCCAGAACAACCGAGAACGCGTGTGCAATACAGGCTGGCGCAATGCGCAGCTGGTCCGCCAGCTGTCCGGCAGCGCCTGCGACGAGGGCCGCACCTGGGGCAGCCGCAATGGCAGCATCTGGGTCAGCAATGGCTGCCGCGCCGAATTCGTCGAGGCCCGTGGTGGCTGGGGCGGCGGCAACGGCGGTGGCTGGGGCGGCAACAACGGCCGGCCCGGCGAAACCATCCGCTGTGAGAGCCAGAACAATCGCGAACGCAGCTGCCCGGTCGGCTGGCGCAATGCCCGCCTGGTCCGCCAGCTGTCCGGCAGCCCCTGCGACGAAGGCCGTACCTGGGGGGTGCGCAACGGCGCGGTGTGGGTCAGCAACGGCTGCCGCGCCGAATTCGCCGAAGCTCGCGGCTGGGGTGGCGGGGGCGGTGGCTGGGGCGGCGGCAACAGCAACTACTCCATCACCTGCAGCAGCAACAACAACCGCACGCAGAACTGCGACTGGGATGAGCGCCAGGGCCGGCCGGTGCTGCAGCAGCAGCTGTCCGGCAGCGCCTGCCAGGAGGGCCGCAGCTGGGGCTACTCACGGGGCCAGGTGTGGGTGAGCAACGGTTGCCGGGCGCGCTTCGGTACGCGTTGAGGGGTAGCGCCGGGCCATGCCCGGCGAGCGCAGTGGCGCGGTCAACTGCAGAAAACCCGCCGGGCACGGCCCGGCGCTACCGGGCTGGCTGCGCGGCCTCGTCACCCCACGGCGGCGGCGGCAGATCGACCGGCTTGCTCAGGTCGAACTTCACGCGGAAGCGGCGGCCGTCCGGGCGGGCCAGCTCGTAGACGAAGGTCTGGTCCGGGTCGATCTCCATCGCCCAGGTGTTGTGCGTGGACGCAAGCATGTCGGCACGACGGAACATCGCCACCGAATCGGTGTCCGCCGGGAACTGCTGGCGCTCGGCGGTGCCCGGCGGCGTGCTGTCGCCGCCATAGAGGGTGATCGCATCCGCGCTGCCATCCGGGTGGCGATGGTCGTGCTTCAGGCGCAGGCCGTTTTCGGTGCGGGTCAGCACCCAGGTGCGCGAGTGGTCATCCCCCACATGGACGGGAATCCGCAATTCATGGGCAGGATCGGCACAGCCGCGCACATGCATGACCAGGCGCTGCCCGGCGAACGGGTCCTTGCCGGTCGGCGCCGGCGTGTCCTCCACCACCCGGCCTTCATAGGCCTGGCCGCAATGCGCGGCGACGGCCGCCATGAAGGCATCGGCCGGTGCGGTCGCCAGATCATGGGCGACCGAATCGGAACGCTGCGAGCAGGCAGCGAGGCTGAGCAGGAGGGCGGAAGCGGTAACTACGGCAGGCAGTCTCATGCCCCAACCCTAACGACCCGGGCCGGTGCGCGCAAACCCTGCGCACCGGCCACGTCACCTCATCGGTGCAGCCAGACCTCGCAACCGCCGACGTCCTGCTTCTGGCCACCGGCGGCATAGCGGCGGATGATCTCCGCCTGCCACTGCTCGCGCTCGGGGCTGCTGCCCACCTGGCTGGGGCAGTTGACCAGTGCGGCCAGCGGCAATCCACCCAGTGCTGCGTCATCTGCAGCCAGCGATGCGAGCACGTCGTCCGATGCCCAGTCCGGAATCATCACCGCGCGGCGGCCGGAGAAATACGGCAGCTCGGAGGACCAGTCCTGACCGAACGCGACCACCACACCCTGCGCCGGGGTGCCGGTCCGGATGGCCTCGGCGATCTGCGAAACCGGTGTCGGCTCGCGTGCCTCCTTGATGTCCTTCAGCGACTTCACCAGGCCAAAGCCCACCGACAGCACGCACAGGAAGATCGCCAGCGCAACGCCACGGCGCGGCTTGCCCGCCGCTTCGGCCGCCAGCACCGTCGACCACAGCACCAGGCCGATGATCGACGTGGCGAACACGATATTGGCCGCCTGGTAGTAGGGATGGGCGATGTGCAGGTTGGTGAAGACCAGGAACGGCGCCAGGTAGGCCAGCAGCAGGACAGCCACCGCCGTGCGCGTGCGCTTCTGCCACAGCCCGGCGATGACGAAGATCAGGAAGATCCAGTTGGAGCCGATCGCACCGGAGAAGCGCTTCTTGAACACCGTGCCCCACCAGGTAGCCGGATCCAGGCGCTGCTGCAGGGTGCCGTAATTCCAGGTGGACAGAGCATCGGAGGTGATCTGCCGGCCCAGCGCCGACTGCGCCTTCAGCGCATCGGCATGCTGCAACCACAGGCTGAGCGTGGCCAGCACGGCAAGCGCGGACAGGCCACCCCAGAACAGCAGCTGCCAATGCTGCTGCAGCCACCGCGGACGCCAGCCGTGCTCGCGCAGGGCCAGCCACAGGAAGGCCAGTGCAACGAACGCGGCAAAGCCGAAGAACGAAGTCACCTTGATGGCCGCCGACAGCACCGCCGCGACGACGGCAACCAGGCCCACCCACGCGCGCGGCTGGCTGCGCAGGCGTGCCATCGCCCAGACAAAGAGCAGGCCAAAGAACACCGCGCTGGATTCCATCATCACCGAGCGCCCCCAGAACTGCGCGTACGGTGAAACGGCGAAGGCGCCGGCCACGGATAGCGCCAGCGTGCGATCAGGGCGCCATGCCAGCAGCGTGCGGTAGACCAGCCAGATGCAGCCGGCATGGAAGACGGTGGAGACCAGCCGCCCGCTGTTGTCGGCACTCATGCCGGTGACGCTGGACAGCAACGCCGCCAACCACTGGTAGAACGGGAACTCGAACGGGATCGACCAAGGCGCGCCCAGCACCGGGGTCACGTAGTCCAGCCAGGGACCGCCGCGCAGCAACCAGTCGATCGACAGAGCAGTCTGTGTCTGCCGGAAACCGGAGGCATCGACCGGGGGCATCGACCAGCTGCAGCCCAGCAGGACCAGCAGCGCGACCGCCGAGAACCACAACAGGATCTTGCCCGGCAACAGGCTGCGGTCTGGGTTGCTTTCCTGGGTCACGCCTGTTGCTCCTGGCTGTGGCCGCCCACGACAGGGCGCGCTTCACGGGCGCGCAGTGTCTGTGTTGGCACGCGGGAGTGCAAGCCGCTGCACGCGTCCGCGGCTCAGCCCTGCGGTGGCAGCGGCGCCTTCGGCGGCTCGGCGTGGCTGACCTCGGTGGCCGCTACCGGTGCGGCCTCGCCCTCGCCCGCCGGTTCCTGCTCCACCGGATCGACGTCGAACGGCGTGCGGAACACCAGCGACGGCAGCAGCGTGGTCAGTGCGGCGTACAGCAGCAGCGCGCCGAACAGCACCGCCGGAATCTGGAAACGCTCGCGCATGATCGCCGCCAGCACCAAGGTGAAGATCAGGGTCGGAGCCAGCGCCAGCGAGACGCGCAGGCTGCTGCGGAAGCTCTCGCCGAACATCACCCGGCGCTGCAGCCAGACCACGCCGATGCGCAGCGGCAGCACCACCAGGGTGATCACGATGCCCAGCCCCAGCGCCTCGAAGCTCAACGCTTCGCTGGGCACCTTGGTGCCCGCGTTGAAGAAGTAGAACGGCACGAAGAACGAGGCGAACAGGCGCAGCGCGTGCAGGTTCTCGTGCGAGGCCAGCAGCGGCATGCGCTGGTGCAGCAGGCGCGCGACCAGGCCGGCGATGAACGCGCCCACCAGGTAATACACGCCCAGCAGGTAGGTGATGTAGGCCGCCACCATGCCGACCATCACCAGCAGCGAGAACTCCGAGCCCGGCGCGTGCGGCGCCACCCAGCGGCCCAGCGCGATGAACAGCAGCGGCAGGCCGACCATCATCGCCAGCAGCGCCAGGCTGGACAGCGCCATGTGGCCCGGATCGCCCGCCTGCAGCACGATGAACAAGGCAGCCAGCGCCAGCAGCTCACCGGCAATGGCCTTGCTGGTGACCCAGAACCGTTCGTCCTCGCTCAGGCCCAGCCGCGACAGCGAGTCCATGATGAAACCGGTCGAGGGCGTCAGCAGCGCCAACGCCAGCAGCCCGGCGGCCTGCCATGGCAATCCTGCGTAACGCCAGGCCAACCAGCCGACGCCGAACAGCGTGCCGGTACGGATCACCAGATGTGCCAGCAGCGGCCACATGCCCCGGCGCAGCGCCTGCAGATCCACTTCCAGGCCGGCGAACAGGAACAGCGAGGAAATGCCCAGGGTGGCCAGCAGTCCGATCACCGCATCATGTGCCTGATCCCCCAGCCAGAGCATGGCGATGATGCCGAACAGCAGGCAGGTCAACGGGGCAGGCAGGCTGAAACGCTGCAACGCGCGTGGGATCACCAGCAGCGCGAAGATCAGCAACAGGTAGATCAGTTCATGGCTCATGGGGTCTTCCGTGGGGTTGGAACGCGCGCAGGATGCGCGCGCTGAACCGATCCGGCAAGCCGTTTTCGAATGACCCCGGTTACCTCATCCGATCATCGCGTCGGCCAGCGCCCCCACCCGTGCAAGCACCGCTGCGCGCTGGTCGTCATCGACCGACGCGCCCTGCAGATAGGCGGTGACCACCCACGCTGCGCCGCCCGCATGCGGCCACAGCACGGCGATGTCGTTGCGCGTGTCATCACCGTTGCTGCCGGTCTTGTCCCCCACTCGCCAGCGCTTGCCCAGCCCAGCGCGCAGGCAGGCATCGCCGGTCTGGTTGTCGATGAGCCAGTCAGTGAACTGCTGGCGCGATGCCGGCTGCAGGCCATTGCCCACCGCGAAGCGGGCCAAGCTGGTGGCCATCGCGGCCGGGCTGGTGGTATCGCGCGGGTCTCCCTTCGCGAACAGATTCACGTCCGGCTCGTTGCGGTCATTGCGGGTAACGCTGTCGCCCTGCCCGCGCAGGAATGCCGTCAGCACCGACGGCCCGCCCACCACCTCCAGCAGCAGGTTGGCCGCCGTGTTGTCGCTGGTGGTCAGCGTGCCCCGGCACAGGTCGCGCACCGTCAGGTCCTTGCCCACATGGCGGCGCGCCACCGGGGCGTAGGACAGCAGATCCTTTTCGGCGATGGGCACACGTGTGTCGAGCGAAACGCGGCCTGCATCGGCAAGGCTCAGCACATGGGCAACCAGCATCGACTTGAACGTGCTGCACATCGGGAAGCGCTCGTCCTGACGATGTCCGCCGATGCGACGGCCGTTACCGGTGTTCAGCACGGTGACGCCCAGTCGGCCACCGCTGGCTTTCTCCAGCGCGGCGAAATCGGCGGCGTCGGCAATGGCGGCGTTCGCGGCGGATATGCCGGACGATGGGGAAACAGCTCGCGCCAACGCCGGGGCAAGCAGCGAGGAAGCAACGGCAGCACCACTGAACTGCAGGAATCGGCGACGGGCGAGCATAGGGGTTCTCCTGGTGACCACTCGATTATTGGCGCTTCCCCTGCAGCCGACCAGCGCGAAAAATCAAGGCAAGCCATAAGTTGAACTCATGCCTGTCGTAACCAACTTGTTGAGATTTACGAAATTCCTTATTGAACGGTAGGATCAGCCATCACCATGGCTCACGGCTTTCCGATGCTGCACCCGACCCTGCCGCTGAACGCGCTGCGTGCTTTTGAAGCCGCCGCCCGCCATCAGAACTTCACCCGTGCCGCGCTGGAGCTGTGTGTCAGCCAGGCGGCGCTGAGCCACCAGATCCGGGGCCTGGAAGACCGGCTCGGCATCCGCCTGTTCCATCGCCTGCCGCGCGGCGTGGCGCTGACCGATGAAGGCGCAGCGCTGTATCCGGTGCTCAACGAATCGTTCGAACGCATCTCGGCCAGCATCGCGCGCTACACCGGCGGGCCGGCCCGCGAAGTGCTGACACTGGGGGTGGTCGGCACCTTTGCCACCGGCTGGCTGCTGCCACGGCTGGCCGCATTCGAGGCCGCGCATCCGGACATCGAGCTGCGCCTGCAGACCCACAACAACCGCATCGACCTGGCCGGCGAAGGGCTGGATCTGGCCATCCGCTTCGGTGATGGCGACTGGCAGGGCCAGGCCTGCACGGCGATCCTCGATGCGCCCTTCGCGCCGCTGTGCGCCCCGGCATTGGCGCGGCGGCTGAAGCAGCCGCGCGACCTGGCCGCGCTGCCGTTGTTGCGTTCCTATCGCAGCGACGAATGGCCGCGCTGGCTGCAGGCGGCCGGCGTCAACGGCGTGGAAGCGCGTGGGCCGGTGTTCGATTCCTCGCTGACGGTGGCGATGGCCGCCGCCGGAGGGGCCGGCGTGGCCTTGCTGCCGCTGCGCATGTTCGAGCAGGAACTGGCCGAAGGCCGCCTGCTGCAGCCGTTCGGCACCACGCTGGAGCTGGGCCGCTACTGGCTGACGCGGCTACGCTCGCGCGCCGAGCGCGAGCCGGCCAAGCGCTTCCGCGAGTGGCTGCAGGCGCAGGCATGATGTAGCGCCGAGCCCACGCTCGGCTGCTTCATGTGCGAACCCGCGCTGCGCGCATAAGCCGAGCATGGCTCGGCTCTACAGAGAAGGCAGCTGGCCAGCGGCCGGCACTACCGATTACGACTCCAGCAGCTCCATCCACGCCGCTTCAGCCTTTTCCAGCTGCGCGGCGGCGGTTTCCCGATCGCGGCCGAGCACGGCCATGCGGCTGGCATCGGCATAGTTGGCCGGATCGGCCAGCTGGCGATCCAGTTCGGCCAGCGCACTTTCCAGCTCGGCCACCTTGGCTTCGGCCGCGGCCAGCTTGTGCGGGTTCACCGGCTTTTTCTGCACCACCTGTGCCACCGGGGCGGTCTTGACCACCACCGGCTCTTCCACCTGCTCCATGCGGGCCTTCGTGCCCTGCGCCTGCGGACGGGTGCGCAGCCACGCGGCGTATGCATCCAGGTCACCGTCGAACGGCTCGACCACGCCATCGGCCACGCGCCAGTAGGTATCGCAGACCAGGCCGATCAGGTGGCGGTCATGCGAGACCATCACGATCGCGCCTTCGAAGGTGGCCAGTGCTTCGGCCAGCGCTTCGCGCATTTCCAGGTCAAGGTGGTTGGTCGGTTCGTCCAGCAGCAGCACGTTCGGCTGCTGCCAGGCGATCAGCGCCAGCGCCAGGCGTGCGCGCTCGCCACCGGAGAAACCATCGACCGGCTCGAACGCGCGGTCGCCCGGGAAATTCCACTTGCCAAGGAAATCGCGGAACGACTGGTTCGGCGCATCCGGGGCAATCTCGCGGAAGTGCTCCATCGGCGACTGGCCTTCGTGCAGCGACTCCACCGTGTGCTGGGCGAAGTAGCCGATCTTCAGGTCCGGGTGCGCCATGCGCTCACCGACGATCGGCGCCAGTTCACCCACCAGGGTCTTCACCAGGGTGGTCTTGCCGGCGCCGTTGGGGCCGAGCAGGCCAATGCGCTGGCCCGCTTCCAGGCCGAAGCCGACGTTGTGCAGGATCACCGCATCCTGGCCGTAGCCGGCCTCGACGTGGTTCAGGCGGATCAGCGAGAACGGCAGCTTGGCCGGCGGCGCGAACTCGATGCGGAACTCGCGTTCGGCGCGCACCGCTTCGGTGCCGGCCAGCTTGGCCAGGCGCTTCATGCGGCTCTGCGCCTGCGCGGCCTTGCTGGCCTGCGCCTTGAAGCGGTCGATGAAACTCTGCAGGTGGGCGCGCTCGGCCTGCTCCTTCTCGTGCGCGATCTGCTGCTGGCGCAGCTGTTCGGCGCGCTGGCGCTCGAAATCGGTGTAGCCGCCCGGGTAGAGCTTGGCGCCGCCGCCGTGCAGGTGCAGGGTGTGGGTGGCCACGTTGTCGAGGAACTCGCGGTCATGCGAGATCAGCAACAAGGTGCCTGGGTACTTCAGCAGCCACTGTTCCAGCCAGTACACCGCGTCCAGGTCCAGGTGGTTGGTCGGTTCGTCGAGCAGCAGCAGGTCGCTGGGCATCATCAGCGCACGGGCCAGGTTCAGGCGCACGCGCCAGCCACCGGAGAACGAGGACACCGCACGGTGGTGCGTCTCGGCGGGGAAGCCGAGGCCGTGCAGCAGCTTGCCGGCGCGCGCTTCGGCGTCGTAGGCGCCCATCTCGGCCATCTTGGTGTGTGCGTTGGCCACCGCCTCCCAGTCTTCGCGGGCGGTTGCCTCGGCCTCTTCGGCCAGCACCGCGGCCACCTCGGTATCGCCGCCCAGCACGAAGCTCAGCGCCGGGTCCGGCAGCGACGGGGTTTCCTGGGCCACGCTGGCGATACGGACCTTGCCGGGCAGGTCGACGTCACCCTTGTCGGCCTCCAGTTCGCCCTTCACCGCCGCGAACAGGCTGGATTTGCCAGCACCGTTGCGGCCGACCACACCTACCCGGTAACCGGCGTGCAGGGTCAGGTCGACATTGGACAACAGCAGCCGCTCGCCGCGGCGCAAGGCGAAATTACGAAGGGAGATCATCGGGGAAGGGGTCCATATAACCGGATGGAATGTGCTGGTGAGCACTATTCCTGCGACGCAATTCTAGCGTTAACGAATACTTGACGCGTCCCGGGATGCGCAGTGGCCGACGTTCCTCTCTCCCACGTCCCCGCCGCGCGCGTCCCGGGTCTCCTCCCCGCCGATGCCTGTCCGGGCTAAATGGTTGCTGCTGCAACGTTTTTTCCGATGACCGGCATTTGACAGGCACTGAATATCCCGTTAATTGCTGTATTGCGCACCGCAACAACCGCCGTCCGCCTCACCCCCGTGATGTCGATTCCGGTGCCGCCCCCGCCAACCGGAGCCCCATCCCGATGACCCGCAAGACCAGCCTGATCGCCGCCGCCGTCGCTGTCGCACTCGGTGGCTCTCCGTTCGTCGCCGCCGCCCAGCAGGCCGGCACCGCCGCCAACACCCTGGACACCGTGATCGTCACCGGCACCCGCGTGGCCGACCGCACCGTCGCCGAATCGCAGTCGCCGATCGACATCATCACCCCTGAAGTGCTGCAGTCCACCGGCACCAGTGAACTGGCCACCGCCCTGTCACGCGCCCTGCCCTCACTGAACTTCCCGCGCCCTGCCCTGACCGACGGCACCAGCGGCGTGCGCCCGGCGCAACTGCGCGGCCTGTCACCGGACCAGGTGCTGGTGCTGGTCAACGGCAAGCGGCGCCACACCTCGGCGATGATCAACGTCAACGGCAGCATCGGCCGTGGCTCGTCGGCGGTGGACATCAACGCGATCCCGATCGCCGCGATCGAGCGCGTGGAAGTGCTGCGCGACGGCGCGTCGGCGCAGTACGGCTCGGACGCCATCGCCGGCGTCATCAACATCGTGCTCAAGGGCAGCGGCCGTGGCGGCAGCCTGGCCGTGGACTACGGCCAGTACTCCGCCGGCGACGGCAACAAGTACCAGCTTTCCGGCGATATCGGCGTCGAGTTCGGCAACGGCCGTGGCCGCGTGCACGTGGCCGGCCAGATCAGCCAGCAGGACGAGAGCAACCGCGCCGGCCCGTACCGCGGCACCACGCCGAATACCGGCAACTTCCCCAGCATCGGCCAGAAGACCTTCATCGTCGGCGACCCGCGCGTGGATGCCACTGCTGCGTCGGCCAACGCCAGCTTCGATTTCAGCGATCACGTAACCGGCTACGCCAGCGCGCTGCTCAGCAACCGCGACATCACCTCGTTCGCGTTCTACCGCTCGCGCAACCACAGCGGGCAGAGCGCGCTGCTGGCGCAGACCTACCCGGACGGCTACGTGCCGCAGATCAACCAGTATTCCAAGGACCGCTCGCTGGTGGCCGGGGTCAAGGGCAACACCGACAGCGGCTGGACCTGGGACCTGAGCCTGAACCACGGCGAGAACACCCTCGATTTCCACACCCGCAACAGCATCAACTACAGCCTCGGTGCGACCAGCCCGCGCTCGTTCTACGACGGCACGCTGAAGTACCAGCAGGACATCTTCAACGCCGACCTGACCAAGTCGCTGGACTGGGGCCTGGCCTACCCGGTCACGCTGTCCTTCGGCGGTGAGTACCGCAAGGAGAAGTGGGACCAGAATCCGGGCGAACTGAACTCGTACACCGGCAGCGGCGCGCAGGGCTTCGCCGGCTTCACCCCGACCAATGAAGTGCATGCCGACCGCCACAACTACGCGGTCTATGCAGGCCTGGAAGCCGACCTGACCGAGAAGTTCTCGGCCGGCATCACCGGCCGCTACGAGGACTACTCGGACTTCGGCGACCGCTTCTCCGGCAAGCTGTCGGCGCGCTATGCGTTCACCGACAAGGTCGCGCTGCGTGCCACCGCCTCCAGCGGCTTCCGTGCACCGTCGCTGGCGCAGCAGGGCTACCAGGCGGTCACCAGCCAGTTCCTCAATGGCGTGTTCGTTGAACGCGGCACCTTCCCGACCACCAGCCCGGCCGCGCAGGCGCTGGGCGCCTCGCCGTTGAAGGCCGAAACCTCCACCTCCTACAGCCTGGGCCTGGTGCTGCAGCCGGTGGACCGCCTGTACATCACCGTCGATGCGTACCAGATCGACATTGATGACCGCATCGCGCTCTCGTCCAGCATCACCACCAACGCCGCCACCAGCGCGCTGCTGGGCACCCTCGGCCTGCCGCAGGTGACCGCGTTCTCGTACTTCACCAACGGCCTGGATACGCGCACCCGCGGCGTCGACTTCGTCTCCAGCTACACCGTGCCGTTCAGCGCCAGCAGCCTGGAGCTGACCGCCGCCTACAGCTACAACGACACCGAAGTGCGCCGCGTCGGCGGCACCCCGGCGGTGTTTGGCACGCTGGGCCTGACCCAGTCACTGATCGGCCGAGACGAGATCGGCCGCATCGAGGACAGCTACCCGCGCGACAAGGCGATCCTGAGCGGCACCTGGCGTTCGGACCACTGGGAACTGGGCCTGGCCGCGACCCGCTACGGCAAGTTCACCGTGCGCAACTCGGCCACCGCGCTGCGCGACCAGACCTACGGCGATGCCTGGGTGGTGGATGCCTCGGCCAGCTACAAGCCGAGCAGCAACTGGACCCTGACCGTGGGCGCCGACAACCTGCTGGACAAGTACCCGGACCGCACCGAAGACCTGCAGAACTCCACCTTCGGCATGCTGCCGTACAGCAACTACTCGCCGTTCGGCTTCAACGGCGCGTATGTGTACGGGCGGATCAAGTACACCTGGTAAGCGAGGCTCTGGTAGTGCCGGCCGCTGGCCGGCAACCCCGGGCCACATCTGGAGGAGAGCCCCTTCTTGTTGAAGGGGCGCGCCGAAGGCGGGGGTAGAGGAGAAATGCGTGGGCAAGCCCGCCGGCCACGGCACGTGGACGGCGGGTTTGCCGTATCTGGCCTCGTCGGTGAAAATCGGGGTATCCCCCCCGATTTCCTGCGAGTGCCGATGCACCATGACACCGACCTGATCAACATCGTTGCCGTTGGCCTGGGGCTCGCCTTCATCTTCGGCGCGCTGGCCAACAAGCTCCGCTTGTCTCCCCTGGTCGGTTACCTGGTTGCTGGCATCTGCGTAGGCCCGTTCACCCCCGGCTTCGTCGCCGATCAGGCGCTGGCCAACCAGTTGGCCGAACTGGGCGTGATGCTGCTGATGTTCGGCGTCGGCCTGCACTTCTCGCTGAAGGACCTGATGGCGGTCAAGGCCATCGCCATCCCCGGCGCCATCGGCCAGATCGCGGTGGCCACCCTGCTCGGCTGGGGCGTGGCCTCGCTGATGGGCTGGCCGGCCATTCATGGCGTCATCTTCGGTTTCTCGCTGGCCACGGCCAGTACCGTGGTGCTGCTGCGGGCAATGGAGGAACGGCGCCTGCTGGAGACGATGCGCGGCAAGATCGCGGTCGGCTGGCTGATCGTCGAAGACCTGGCCTGTGTGCTGGCGCTGGTGATGATGCCGGTGATGGCCGGCGTGTTCGGTCCCGACGCGGCCAAGGAGTCGCACTCGCTGGGCAGCGTGCTGGCCGACATCGGCTGGACCTTCGTGCAGCTGGGCCTGTTCGTGGCGGTGATGCTGGTGGTCGGGCGCCGGGTCATCCCGTGGATCCTCGAACGTATCGCCGGTACCGGCTCACGCGAACTGTTCACCCTGTCGGTGCTGGCAATTGCGCTGGGCGTGGCCTTCGGCTCTGCGATGCTGTTCGGTGTCTCGTTCGCGCTGGGTGCGTTCTTCGCCGGCATGCTGCTCAACGAATCGGAACTGAGCCAAAAGGCCGCGCATGATTCGCTGCCGCTGCGCGATGCGTTCGCGGTGTTGTTCTTCGTTTCGGTCGGCATGTTGTTCGACCCCAACATCATCGTGCAGCACCCGTGGCAGGTGCTGGCCACGGTGCTGATCATCATGTTCGGCAAGTCGGCCGCCGCCTTCTTCATCGTGCGTGCGTTCGGCCATCCCACCAGCACCGCGTTGACCATCTCGGCCAGCCTGGCGCAGATCGGTGAGTTCGCCTTCATCATCGCCGGGCTCGGTGTGGCGTTGCAGATCCTGCCGAAGGAAGGCCAGTCGCTGGTGCTGGCCGGTGCGCTGGTGTCGATCATGCTCAACCCGCTGGTGTTCGGCCTGCTCGACCGATGGCAGGCCAAGCAGGAAACACAGCCGCAAACGCCGGAGCCGGAAGAGGCGACCGGCCCGTCACGGGACCTGCATGACCACGCCATCGTGATCGGCTATGGCCGGGTCGGCAGCGAACTGGCGCAGGTGCTGAGCGACCGTGGCGTGCCGGTGCTGGTGATCGATGACAACAAGGAACACGTCGAGTCGGCGCACGCCAAGGGCCTGGCGGCGATCCGCGGCAGTGCGGCGGCCGACCGGGTCCTGGCCGAGGCCCATCCTGAGCGGGCGAAGATTGCGGTGCTGGCGATTCCGCAGCCGCTGGAAGCCGGTGAGGCGCTGGCCAAGCTGCGTGCGATCAACCCGGACCTGACCCTGCTGGCACGTGCGCACAGCGATGCCGAAGTGAAGCATCTGCTGGAGCATGGTGCCGATGGCACGGTGATGGCCGAGCGCGAGCTGGCCTATTCGCTGGCGGAGATGATCATGTCCACGCCGCCGTACCGGAACCTGAGGCAGCACAACATTCCTGTTGTATGAGGGGTGTGCTTGCGGCAGGGCTTGCAGCCCTGCACCTGCCGAGGCAACGGCAAAAGCAAGGCTGACTATCCGTGGGATGGCGGGGTGGGTCCCCGCTGCTGTTGGTGGGTGTCGACCTTGGTCGACACGGCGACACAAAAAAATCCCCGGTCGACCCGCATCGACCGGGGATCTGGATCGCCACGTTGCCACGCCTTGGAGAGGCAGTTCCACCGTAGCGCATCGCGTGGCCGGCGGTGATCGCCTGTGGCGATATGCACCAAGCGCGCGGCTATCAGGCGGCGGCCAGGGCCTGCTCCAGGTCGGCGCGCAGGTCACCGATGTGCTCGATGCCGATCGACAGCCGCACGGTATCTTCGCTGACCCCGGCCTTGGCCAGCTCTGCCGCATCCAGCTGGCGATGGGTGGTCGAGGCCGGATGGGTGGCCAGCGACTTCGCGTCGCCCAGGTTGATCAGGCGGGTGAACAGCTTCAGCGCATCGAGGAAGCGCGCGCCAGCCTCGCGCCCACCCGGCAGGCCGAAGGTCAGCACGCCCGAGCCATGCCCGCCCAGGTAGCGCTGCGCGGCGGCATGCTCGGGGTCGTCTGCCAGTCCCGCGTAACGCACCCAGGCGACCTTGTCGTGCGCCTTCAGGAACTGCGCGATGGCCAGTGCATTGGCGTTGATGCGTTCCATGCGCAGGGCCAGGGTCTCGATGCCCTGCAGGATCAGGAACGCATTGAACGGCGACAACGCGGCACCGGTATTGCGCAGCGGGACCACCCGCGCGCGGCCGATGTAGGCCGCCGGCCCCAGTGCTTCGGTATAGACCACGCCGTGGTAACTGGGGTCGGGCTGGTTGAGCCGCGCGAAGCGCGTGGGTTGCGCCGCCCAGTCGAAGCGGCCCGAATCGACGATCGCGCCGCCCAGGCTGGTGCCGTGGCCGCCCAGGTACTTGGTCAGCGAATGCACCACGATGTCGGCGCCGTGCTCGAATGGGCGCAGCAGGAACGGCGTGGCCACGGTGTTGTCGACGATCAGCGGCACACCCGCGGCATGCGCCACCTCGGCAATGGCGGCGATGTCGGTGACGTTGCCGCGCGGGTTGCCGATCGATTCAACGAACACCGCCTTGGTGCGCTCGTCGATCAGCGCGGCGAACGCAGAAGGATCGGCCGGGTCGGCGAAGCGCGCCTGGATGGCATACTGCGGCAGCGTGTGGGCCAGCAGGTTGAGGCTGCCGCCATACAGCGCGCTGGAGGCGACGATGTTGTCACCGGCCTCGGCGATGGTCTGGAGGGCATAGGTGATCGCGGCCTGCCCCGAGGCCAGCGCCAGCGCACCGATGCCACCTTCCAGTGCGGCCAGGCGTTGCTCCAGCACGTCGGTGGTAGGGTTCATGATGCGGGTGTAGATGTTGCCGGGCACCTTCAGGTCGAACAGGTCGGCACCGTGCTGGGTGTCATCGAAGGCATACGCCACGGTCTGGTAGATCGGCACCGCCACCGCGCGGGTGGTCGGGTCGGGTCGGTAGCCACCGTGCACGGCCAGGGTTTCCAGTTGCCACTGCGGTTCGCTCATTGCACCAGGCTCCATCCGGGGAAACCGCCACCATAGGCCAGCTGGCACACGCCGCTGAAAGCTACTGGCGATGACGCCCGTACCGGCGGTTATCAGGTTGGCCGCGATTCAGGCAGTCGTCATGGGGCGTTGCTAGGCTGCGCCGCCGGGCGCTGCTGCCCGGGCACGGAGGCCCCACCCATGCAGCCATCGCCCTGGCATCCCACCACCAGCAGTTCGCCTACGTCGGTCATGCTGGTAGAGGACGACCGTCGCCTGGCCGAACTGGTGAGCGACTACCTCCACCAGCATGGCTTCGCCGTGCAGCACATCGCACGCGGCGACCTCGCCGGCGCCGCCTGCCGCCAGCACGCGCCGGAGCTGGTGGTGCTGGACCTGATGCTGCCCGGCCTGGGCGGCATCGACGTGTGCCGGCAGATCCGCAGCTTCTCCGATGTGCCGATCCTGATGCTGACCGCCTGCGAGGACGACATCGAACAGGTGCTGGGCCTGGAATCGGGCGCCGACGACTATGTGCACAAGCCCATCGAACCACGCCTGCTTCTTGCCCGGCTGCGCGCCCTGCTGCGCCGCCGCCACGGCAGCGGCAATACCGGCACGCCCAGCCGGCTGATGCACGGTGAACTGCTGATCGACCGCATGCAGCGTGAGGTACACCTGCACGGCGCCACGGTGGACGTGGGCACCACCGAATTCGAAATCCTGTGGCTGCTGGCCAGCCAGCCCGGGCAGATCCTGTCCCGTGACCAGATCCTGCAGGCGGTGCGCGGTATCGGCTTCGACGGCCTGGACCGCAGCGTTGACGTCTGCATCGGCAAGCTGCGTCGCAAGCTCGGCGATGATGCGCGCGAGCCGCGGCGGATCAAGACCGTGTGGGGCCGCGGCTACCAGTTCAATCCGTCGGCCTGGACGGCATGAAGCGGCTGTTCCTGTGGTTGTGGTTCATCACCGGCGCCTGCTTCCTGGTGTCGGTGTTCTTCCTCAACCGGGTACTCGACAGCATCTATACGCCCGTGCAGGATCGCGTATTCGTCCAGCAGGTGCGCGGGCAGGTGTACGCCCTGCGCAGCGGCCTGGCCGGCCTGGACGGTAGCCAGCAGCGCGAGCGCCTGCAGCAGTGGCAACCGCACTATGGCATCGCATTGACCCTGCTCGACACGCCTCCCGCGCTGGCCCCGCAGGAACAGGCAGCCGTGCAGGCCGATGGCTTCATCGTGCGCGATCAGTACCAGCAGGTCCTGCTGCCGATCGAAGGCATCGACGGTCGCTGGTTGCACCTGCGCCTGCCTGGCGCGGTGCAGATGACCACGTACATGACCATCGCGGCCTACCTCAGCATCCTGCTGCTGGTCGGCGCCAGCCTGTATGCCTGGGTTCGCCTGCTCTGGCGCGATCTGGAGGCCCTGCGCGTGCATGCCGACCGCATCGGCGCCGGCGATCTGCAGGCACGCGCGCAGGTTTCGCCACGCTCGCAGATCCGGGTCATCGTCGATCACTCCAACCGCATGGCCGCACGCGTGGCCGAACTGGTGCAGCGCCAGCGCGACCTGACCCATGCGATCTCGCACGAACTGCGCACGCCGATCGCGCGCGTGGCCTTTGGCCTGGACCTGATGCAGGACAGCGATGACCGCGAGCGCCGCGAACGACTGGCGCAGGGCCTGCATGGCGACTTGGCCGAGCTCAACCGGCTGGTCAGCGAACTGCTGGCCTACGAACGGCTCGAGCATCCGGGCGAGGGCGAACCGATGCAGCGGATCGAAGCCAACGACTGGCTGCAGGCCTGCCTGGCCGATGCCCGCCGCGATGCCGAACGTGCCGGCCTGGTGCTGCGCGTGCAGCCCAGTGCCCTGCCTCGGCTGGACGCGGAACCGCGCCTGCTGCAGCTGGCGCTGAGCAATCTGGTCGGCAATGCCCTGCGCCACGCGCGCTCGCAGGTGGACGTGTCGCTGGTGAGTGTGGGCGGGCGCGCCTGCCTGCGCGTGGACGACGACGGCCCCGGCATCGCCGAAGCTGACCGCGAAAAGGTGGTCCGCCCGTTCACCCGCCTGGATGACAGCCGCAGCCGCGACACCGGGGGCTTCGGCCTGGGCCTGGCGATCGTCGGCCGCATTGCCGCACGCCACCACGGCGAACTGCGCATCGGTCGCGCCGCCCTCGGCGGCGCACGCCTGGAAATGCACTGGCCGCTGGCTGCCAGCTGAACGCCCACGGGCGCAATTACAGTTGATTACAACTCCCGCACAACTGCGGACGGATCGGTCGCCGGCGTATCGCCACGCTAGCGACCCTGCAGCACTCGCCGGATGCGCGCGCTGCTTTTCCTCCCATTGTCGAGAGTTTCCATGTCCCAGCTTCGCCGTTCCCCCACCCTGCTCTGCCTGGCCCTGTTGCCACTGTTCGCTGCCCCGATCGCCCACGCCAAGGACGACCACTGGACCTTCGAGCTCGCCGCCGGTGGTGGCGTGGCGCCGCGCTACAGCGGCAGCGAGGAGTATCGTGCGACGCCGTCGTTGTCCTTTGATGTCACCTCGCCGGGTGGATGGTTTCTGGGCACCAGTGGCATTGGCTGGGGCACCGCCATCGGCGAGCACACCCGCGTGCGCGCCTATGTCGGTGCCAGCGGTATCCGCAAGGACAAGGATTCGCTGCTCGGCGGTTCGGACTTCCTGTGCGGCATGGGCGATATCGATACCCGTCCCCTGGTCGGTGTCTCGGCTGGATATACGCTGGGCGAAGCCGTGCTGAGCGGTTCCTGGCAGTTCACCCGCAAGGACGAGGACAAGGCTGAGAACGGACTGGCTACCCAGCAGATCCACCTGAACCTGAGCATGCCGCTGTTCGACCTGGCCGGTGGCGTGGTCAGCGGCAGCGTCTCCACCGACTACGGCAACCGTGGGTACATGCAGACCTGGTACGGCGTCAGTCCGGAACAGGCCGCGCGCACCGGCTTTGCCGAGCACAAACCGAAGGCCGGCCTGGTCAGCGCCGGTGTGGGCCTGAAGTGGAGCCACCGCGTGGGCCGTAATGGCAACTGGTACATCTCGGCCGAAGGCACGCGCCTGCTCGGCGATGCGGCCAACAGCCCGATCGTGCAGAAGGCCAACCAGTTCGGCGTGATGAGCGGCTATACGCACCGCTTCTGATGCATGAAGGACGCCGCTGGGCGCCCTCTTTCGCTTCGATCAGTGGCAGGCTTGTGCGGCGCCGCTGCCGCACAAGCCGACCTCGCGCAGCCAGCCGATCCACTGCACGACGTCGTCCTTCTCCGGCTCGGCGCGGAACGACTTCTGCACGGTGTGGAAGCCCTGCCTGCCCTGCATGCCCTTGATCCAGGTGAACTCCGGTTTGCCGGTGCCGGGGTTCAGCGGGCAACTGAGCATCAGCAGCGCGAATGGCCGTCCGCCCTCCTCGCCTTCGCGGATCCAGTGGCTCTGCGCAGCCGGACAGGCCATGCGCCACCCCGCCTCGATGATGCCGAGGAACTCGCGCGGACTCACATGGCCACTGTTCGGCGCATCATTGACGGTAACCATGTCGGTCCAGTCCTGCACGGTCTGGCCCTGCGGCACGTACTCGGTGATGCGGTTGCCTTGTGCGTCGGTGCTCTGGTGGGCCTGCTGGTAACCCTTCATCGGCGGCAGCTGGACCTGTTCGACGGCTGCGGCGTGTCCAGCAACTGCAGCGAGCGCCAGCGCCACGCAGAGTGAAACCCTGCGGGTAACGTCCATGCGGTTCTCCTCGTCCTTGCGAAAGTGAAACGGGATCATTGTGCCTTGCTGAGGCTTTGGTGGCGCGCCAGCCATGGCAGGCGCGCCACCGGTTCAGGCCTTGGCGAAGACCAAATGCCCACCCTCATTGCCGACTTCGATGGTGTCACCGTTGACGAACGCGCCGGACAGGATCTGCTGCGCCAGCGGATTCTCCAGCTGCGACTGGATCGCGCGCTTCAGCGGCCGCGCGCCATACACCGGATC
>NZ_JCAFSH010000013.1:0-74371 GCF_059369035.1 Stenotrophomonas sp. YJH_SMC_130 | reverse complement strand
GGTCCGAGCGACTCGGCCAACTCCACGGCTTGGTGCTTGAACTCATCGGTGTAGCTACGACGGGTGATACGGGACATAAGGGACCTCCAAGTGCGATCAAAGTATCGCTTCTTGGCGTCCGCTGACGGGGGGCCAGATCATTCATCCGGTTGGCTGATGAGTTGAAGTACGGTGGAACGCCGCCGACTCTGATGTGGGAGGCGTTCCGCTGGAACCGGCAGGGTGGTCGCCGCATTCACGGATCAGACTGGGCTTGGCGCGTCTAAAGCGCCCTCTGCGGACCCGGCATTCGCAGGGCCAGCATGGCAGGGAAAGGGCGCACTGTTAGAGGCCGATTTCATGGCGCGGGAGTCAGGCAGCCGAGTCCTGCCCTCCGATGAGTGCGCGCCGGGAGAGGAACCCGCTGCCATTGCGGAGCTCTGGCAGAGGTTCATCTACGCACCGGCCCCTAGCGCCGCATTGATCTCAGCGAAGGCCTTCTCAAAGCGCTCCAGCGTTTCATTGATGGCCGTAGTTTCCGCGGCCAGCACGTGCTGATTCTGGATGAGCCAGTTGGCGGGAGTGAAATGATCCAGGGGCGGAACGGAAGCCCCCATGACATTAAACAGTGCTTCGGCCTGTTTGACCTGGCGCGTCAGGGCACCGTCTTGGCTGAACTGCCGGGCGGAAATTTGCCCTTTTCCCTTCAGACCGTAGGCACCGTTGAGGATGTCGGCGAAGACGGCGGGTGCGAAGAAGTCCTCAATGTCGCTCTCCGCCTTTCCGGTGAAATCCGTGGCTACCAAGACGCCGGAAGTCTTCATGATCTGAGACTCCCTCAGCCGCTGCACCTTGCCTTTATCGCCATTGCCGTAGTCACACAAGGCGACCATGTGGATGCCCTTGCCAGAGAAGAGCGAGGCGAACGATTGCACTTTGTCTATGCCGCCTGTGGGGCAGATCACCCACCGGCTGTCCAAGCCTTGGCGCTTGCGTTGCTTGAGCGCGTGCGATGCCGCCTGAAGATAGAGCACATCCGAAGGTCCTTCGACCAACAGGGTATGCGCTCCCACAAACAGGCTTTGGGTAACCTCGTAACCGAGATGGGCCTGAAGGGGGAACAGCGTGTCCTGATCGACGCTCAGGACGTCCGCGGAGACCTGTGTGCCCTTAACGGTGGGGCGGCGACGCTGGTCGTAGGTGACAACGTCCTCGACGACGCGAACGTCCGCAAGACGATCGGCCGGCACCATAAAGGGCGAGTGGGTGCTGTAGATGACCTGGGGGTCGGGGAGTAGACGCTCAATGATGTAGCGGAGCAGATCAGCTTGCGCCTTTCCATGTAGCGTCAATCCAGGCTCATCCAGAAGGATGATCGCACCGGGGTTCCTCTTTCGCATCTGCTTGAACTGCGACAGGAAGGAGAAGAACCAGACGAATCCGGCGCTGCGCTCAGACAGGGGCACCGAAACCTTGTGGTTGTCATTCCGAATGCGGATTTTGGCAACAGTCCCGCTATTGAAGGGGGCGGGATCCTCGGAGAGGCCTTGGGCAAGCGCTATCTCTACACTGAGCGCGTCGTTCTGACTCCAAAACTCGAAGATCTCATCGGTAATTTCATTGGAGGCGGCTTGGCAACGTGCGTTGAGCTCTTCCAGGCGTGTGCTGGACTGCAATTCGCTGACCGACGTCCCGGCGTACTCGAGGAAGTCGAGGAAAATCTGGTCACCCGGGGAGATCGTCGCGCCGCTTTGGGTGTCACGAGACAGCTTGTCCAGCGATATCTCCCCGGACATGCGATCAAAGTGAGAGGTATAGAAGAACGCCGGCATCCTTTTCTGCAGGATATCGATGGCCGCCAGCACTGGTTTCCCCTTGCGGAAGCCGCTGATGGACCGCTTGACCGCCTGCAATTGGTCAGACGGCTCGGGGTGCGCATCTATCTCGACCACGAGTCGATCCAGCAATATCTTGGAAAACTTCTCCCGCTCCTCGCCTGCCACACCGTGCTGGTCGAGCAGAAACGCGCGCACCACGTTGGGATCGACGTGAATGCTCCAAGTGCTGTGGCCACTGTAATCTGTCGTTACGTCAACGGTCGTACTACTTAACGCGCCGGCACCCAGGACGTCGGCGACCGCCTTTTGGTCTTCGTGGCTGAGCTCCCAGGTCAGGGTGGCAACCGGTGCGGGTTCGTCGTCGTGGCGTTCCTCATACCGCGTGAGGAAGCGGCGGGGGTAATCGTGCACCGTGTCGTAAGCAAACTGGTCGGCGATGGGACGGGTACCAAACAACGCCGTCAGAATTGCAGTCTTGCCCGCCTCGTTCTTACCGACCAAGCAGGTCAGCTCTCCGACATCGAACGTTCCGGAATCCTCTGCAGAACGGAAGTTTCGGATCCGTGCCTTGACTAGCTTCATGCTGCCCCCTGATTCCTGCCGTGGATGGTGCGCGTCTTGTGCAGGATAGGGCCCGAGCGGGGCACATTCAACGCGCACTGCTGGCCGCTCGGGCCGGAGGCTCAGTCCTCATCCATCAGGCGCGCGGCGGGGTTGCTGCCGACGCCGCCCTGCTGGAAATATCCGATCACGCTGGCCACGGAGCGGTGATCGGTCATCGCCATCAGCGCCGGCAGGGCCACCCCACGCCGCGCACCTTCGGTAACAAAGCCCGAGCGCAGGCTGTGGCCGGCAAAGTCCCCGTCCAGACCGGCCAACCGCGCCCGGTCCTTAACGATGGCGGCGACCGCCTTGCCGCTGAGCGCGCCGCCCAATGACCGTGGCCAGACGCGCCGGAACAGGGGGCCGTCGGTAATCTCGGCCATGTCCAGCCAGTCCTGCAGTGCGGTGGCTGCCTCTCCCAGGATGGGCTTGTCGGGGCTGCTGCCAACCACTGGCCCGGACTGCAAGGTTTTTCCGTGATCCAAGCGATAGGTGTAGCCGCCTTCGGGCAGTCGGGTGAGGTGATTCACCGTCGCCTCGGCGACTTCGCTGCGGCGGCGCCCGCCGCTAGCAAAGGCAAAGTAGAGCAGGGCGCGATCGCGCTTCCCCTTGAGCGAGGTGTCGCAGGTGACCGCCATTGCGCGCAGATCTGCGGCTGACAGCGCGGTCTTCTTGGCCGGGCGCTCGCCTCGTTTGTGAGAAGCCCTGCGCCCCTTGGACAGTAGGGTCCTCACGGCGCGATCCTCGCAAGGGTTGTCTTGGCGGGCCTGCTTGTGGGCCGCCGACAAGACCGCCACCCGGTGGACCAGGCTGGAGAACGCCAGCGGCCCAGGCTTCTTCTTCAGGCCCGCATGCACCAAGGCACTATCCAAGTCTGCAGGCAGATCCCAACGAAGCCCCAAATCGCCTGAGCGCCCCATGTGATCCACGATGAACTGAACCACTGCCGCCGGGGGGACGGGTAGGGCGATGGGCCTGCCATAGCGCCCTTCGAACCAGCCCGCCCAATAGCGCAGGGCGCCGGCGTAGCTGCGAATGGTGTTAGGCGCTTCGGCCTCCTGCAGGATGTCTCGCACCGCTTCTGCGGCGGAAGTGGCCAGCCGCTCCGGAACCAGCCCCGAAACGAGTTCCCCTGACGCAGCAGTGATATTATTCATATGTACTATGTATTGTGCACTATGATTAGGTTGAGCTACATCTGATAAATATGCCTTATCAGACATGGCCTGCCAATTCTCACCGTTCCGCAGAAGGACACCCAATGGCCAAGGGCATCAGCGAACTGGATGTGCACCAGGCAGCGGACGACATCATCGCCGCCGGCGAACGTCCCACCGTCGAGCGAATCCGAGCCCACTTGGGCACCGGCTCGCCCAACACCGTCACGCGTTGGCTGGAGACCTGGTGGCAGACCGTAGGCTTTCGCCTGCGCCAGCGCGCCATTGAGGCGGCGGTTCCAGGCATCCCAGAGCGGGTAGCTCACCTGAGCCAGCGTTTGTGGCAGGCCGCGCTGCAGGATGCCGGCGAGCTCGCTCAGACCCAGCTGGAGTCGACCAGGCACGCACTGGAGGAACGCGAGCGCCTGCTGGAGGAGGACCGGGTGGCCCTGACGCTGGCGATTGAGGCCAGCCAGAAGCGCGAAAGGGAGGCTCAGGTCCAGACTCAGGCCGCCGCCACCACCGCGGAGCAGTTGGCGGCACAGGTCTCCCAGATGACGGCACAAGTACAAGACCTGCTGCGCCAACGCGATGGAGCCTATGGACGGGCGGAGCGACTCGAGCAGGAACTGGATGCCGTACGCCGCAGTCTGGGCGAGGCCGCGGCCGCTCACGAAGAAGAGAGGAGGGCGCTCCAGGCGCACGTCAGGGCAGTGGAGGATCGTGCCCATACGGAGGTTGACCGGCATCGCCAGGCGTTGCGGTCAGCCGAGCAGGAGTGGGGGCGGGAGCGCATGGCCTTGGCCACCTCATTGCGAGAGAGCGAGCAACAAGCCATTGCTGCTGCCAACCGCGAGCAACAGGCATTGCGCCGACTGGAAGGCGTGAACGCGCGGGCTGATGGCTTGGAGGCGCAGCTGACGTCACTGAAGGAAACCACTCGGCAAGTTACCGAGGCACTCCGACAAGGGAGAGCGAACACGGCAACGCCAAGCAGGCAAAGCAAGCCACGCCGCACCGCGCCCAGAAGAGTGGGCGAGCCGACACAAGAACCCAATAGCAGGAAATCTAAGACTTGAGGCCATCCATTCGATCAAGGCTTCTTTCCCCGAAAGACTTGGAGGACGTACACGCCCCCCCAAAGTTCATCCTCGACCGCGCCCGAGAGCACGGCGCGACAGGCCCCGTACGAACGGTAGAAACCAGCACGCCGGAGGAGGAACGCCATGAAGCAGGGAAGAACTGACAGAGATTGGGCGGTGGTCGCTGTGATGACCTTTGCCGCAGGAGCCGTCTTGACTTGGGCACTCATGAGCAAGCCGAGTCCCAAATCCGCCACGTTAGCGCTTGACTGGCCGGCGTGGGTGCAAGCGATCGGCAGCATCGCAGCCATCATCGCCGCGGGACTGATCCCCCTTTGGCACGCCAGAGTCAGGAGACGGGAGGTCACACAGTCCCTCATAGAGCTGATTTCCTATGCGCGATTTCCAGCGACACTGATGCTGGCGCAGTTCGAGGGAGGATTCGGCGGCCCCCGGCTGATCTTGGCGCATCTGATCCAGCTTCATAAGGCTTTCGATTCAGTCAACTATGTTGACGTGCCGAACCGATCCTTGGCGATTGCGCTGCAGCAATCAGCAACGGCTGTGAGTGCACTTAAGGAGATCCAGGAACTCTTTCTGAGAAAAGAAGAGATGAAAAAGGGGCGGGGGAGCGAGATCGTTAAAAAGTACCTGCTCATGCTCGATAGAGCCGTCGAAGAAGCAATCAAGGCAACCGGTCAGCGGCCTCGAGACTTCAACTACGACACAATCGTGCTGCCTAATGAATAGCCCATGCAAATGCTGTTCGTTACAACTACGCGGTAATAGTCACAAACCTCTCTCTAGTAATCCACTGCCGAGGGCTATCCGGCAAATCGTGCGGAGTCGGAGGGAGTAGCTGGCGTCTGAACGGGGGAACTCGCCTGGCGATGTAGCAGGGGCCTGGTGCACTGGACTGTAATAGAGCAGTTTCACTGTCACCGCGCCTTGTTACGGTAAAGAACCTCCGTTACATTCGCTGCTATGAACGACCTCGACGCCGCAGCCCGCTATCTTCAGGGTCTACTACCCGACATGGTCGGTGAGCTCGAGCCCTGGCCCAGCTCCAAGACGCGCGGCTTACCCCACTTCCTCGCCACCCTATTCGGCCTGGCCGAGCTTGACCTGCTCGGCCACAGGGTGCTGCTGGCCACCGTCCCGGCGCAGACGGAACCGTTGCCACCTTTGCGGCTGATCGCGCAGGTGCATCGATTGGCGGAAAAGGCCGGCTTGAGGGTCATTCTCGTGCTCTCCGGCGTTTCGCCCTACATTCGCTCCAAGCTCATCGAGTCTCGGGTGGATTTCGTTGTGCCTGGTAGCCAACTGTTCGCTCCGAGCTTCCTGATGAGCTTACGCGAGCGCGATTCGTCTCCAAGGGTGCTCACATCCGCTGGGGAGCGGTTGAGCCATCCGGCACAAGCGGTTCTGATCGCGGCCCTGTTGCGGCCCGACTTGGAGGAGCGCGGCATCCCTGGCAGCGTCCCGTGGGTGCCGCTCGACCTGGCGCGCGAGGCAGGCTACTCACGCATGACTGCCTCGCGGGTCGCCCGTGAACTGGTGGCGGCTAACCTCGTCAGCGCCCAGCGCGAGGGGCGGGAGACGAAGCTACGGTTCTTGAAAGCGCGCCGCTCCTTGTGGGCGGTCGCGCTGCCGCGGCTGCGCTCGCCGGTGCTGCGCACCACTTGCATCGGCAAAAGTGGCTTGGACATGCTGCTGGCCGATCATTGTCGTGCTGCGGGAGAAACCGGCCTGTCCGTTCTCACCGAACTGGCGGCGCCATCGCGTCCGATCGCTGCGATCGGACGAGACTGCTTCCGTCGGCATCCGGAGCCGGAATGGTTTCCCGTGGCCGGCGAGGGCTATGCAGACGTGCAGCATTGGGCGTACTCCACCCGCCTGGGTGGCGCGGGCACCGTCGTGGACCCGTTGTCGCTGTACCTGTCCTTGCAGGGACAGGGCGACCCGAGGCTGAACGGCGCGCTGCGGGACCTGCTCGATGAGGTCTTCGTCTGATCGCAGGCGCGCGGGAGCTCGGCGAGTGGTGCCTGAACTCCGGTACCAGTCCGCGGTCATCGGGGCCGTTGCGCTGGCCGTCGTAACGCAGGAAGCGAAGCGGCAAGTGGGGCCACGAAGGATCTGGAACGTGGTGCTGAGCGTGGAGGCGCTGACGCTTGCGTTCGGCCAGCGGTTCTCGGGGGGATATCGAGGCAGCGGCTACGAGGTGCGCCAGCCCTCGGACCGACACTCAACGTTCTATCGCTTCCGGCGGCCTGCGCCCAGAAACTGCAGGAGTGGCCGACGGGTCGTTTCGACCTGATCGTCTGCAGCGGGATGGACGACTAACCCGGGCCGGATGCCCTGCTCGAACTGCGTGACGGTGCGCATGGGGCGACGAAGGACGGTAGCCTGCTGGTGGCTTGCCAATGGCTGCCCATCCTTCAAGTAGCAATGCCTTGGGCGCATGCGCTGGCTAGGATTGTGCCGCGCTGAATCTGCTTCTGGCCGGCAGACGATCACCCTCGAAGTCGCAGGGCTAGGACAACTGATCTCAATCATGGAGGGATAGATGTGGCCTAACCCTTAACAACTCCGTGAGGGCGGCTTACATCGCATCCACAGTGATGCCATGAAGGATCATTGAAGCATGCTGGGACGCAAGTTTGTCCAGCGCAGGTGCATGCGGACTCGAGGTCCCGAACAGCTCGTGGAACAGCACACCCATTACGATCGGAGCCATGATTGAAAAGGCCATGAGATTTGAGTCGCCGGCGCGGACGGTCCCCTTGGCCTGCGCCCGCTCGACAGCGCTTGCCACCAGCCGGATCATGCGAGATGCAACTTCGTCATGCCAGATCCTCGCAAGCTCAGGAAACATTCGGCTCTCCGATAGCACCATTCGCAATGCTGCAGACAAGCGGGCATCGCCACCTGATGAGACCGCTCGCTGGAGGAGCGTCGGGATTAGCTCCTCAATCGACCCGTCGAAGGTCGCCTGTGCCGTCTCAAGGCCTTCCAGATTTGTGGAGATCAACTGGCGCGCTGCGGCTCGAAACAGCTCTTCCTTGGTTTCAAAGTAGAGGTAGATCGTGCCCTTCGCGACTCGTGCGCGCTTCGCGATATCAGAGAGCTTTGCGGCAGCAAAGCCGTTCTCAAGGAAAACATCTACCGCAGCGTCTACAATCTCGAGCGGCCGCGCCTCCTTGCGACGACTCCACTTAGGTTGCATCTCGCTCACGTGCTCAATCTCTTGCCCATGCGGGAATCCCAATAGCGCTGCAGCTCGTCTAGGGACTGCGTTGGCTGTGCCAATCCCACCCAAGTGTCAGGCCGCAGAACGTAGACAGCGTCCTGCTGACGTCCAGCGCGGCCATGTTCTTCGTGCCAGGTAAACTCGCGAAGAGCCATGCCGCGGCTGTCGCACCAGCCCTTTAGTTCAGTACTGGCTCGTCCATAGACATGGACCTGCCAGCCGATTTGCTCTGAGATCGCGTAGTTGTCCTCACCACGCGTCTTCACCCAGGGCAGGCGATCGCCGCCTTCAATCTTTCCAGCCTTGCCCTGGCTCAAGGGGCTATGCGATCTACAGCATCATCATGATCAACGTTGTCTTCCACGTGATCCCGCTGATTCTCGGGGTCGGCTACGGCGCGGGAACGCTAACTGCGATCATCATCTTCATCCCCCTCTGCGCTTGGATGATCTACACATCCTTTGGCGCGGGTCGTATGAGCTATCGAGCACTAGCCCTTTTGGTTGGTGCGGGAGTGTTGTTCCATGCCCTACTCACTATTCCGATGATTCTCCTGCTGCAAGGTGCAATCTCAGAGACGTCCGTAGTCATGATTCAGGTAGCCAACCCCTTTGTGCTGATGGTCATCTTGTCGGCGGCGGAGCGCTCGCGCTTGAGCATGCCGGCAAGGCAGCGTCGGCCAAGTGCCTCTCGCTAGCTCGAGTCTTCTTCGGCGCCTAGTCAGACCTCCCATCCCGTCTCGCTCACGCAGCCGCTTCGGTGACCCCTGGCGGACAAGGCGGAGCAACTTTAATGGTGCCTGTCCCCGCCTGTGTTGAGGCGGGGTAGCAGCTTGCAATGGCGTTAGGGATTCTCGATGGGAGCCAGATCATTTGCCCCTATTGCTCGATGGAGGAGGGGGCTGGCTCGCTCCTATTGAGCCGACGCCTTGCCCGGGCCTTTGTATCTGCTCAGCCAATAGCTGTAAGGCGTGGGTAGCACGCTGGCTGGGAGCTCCTGGCCAAGCGCAATGGCCATTTGGTACGGATAGTGCGGATTGGATAGGTGGGCCCGCCCGATCATCACTAGGTCAACCTGACAGTCCGCTACAACGCGCTCGGCAGTCTGTGGATCATCGATGCACCAACCTGTGGCCACCGGAAGCCCAGTTTCATTAGCAAATCGCTCAGCAAGGGGTGCCAGGAACGCCTGTGTACCCCATGGGACGCGGCCACCAAGAGCACTGAAGCCAATGCTCACGTTGAGCAGATCAAGCCCCAACTCTCGCATTTCTTTGCCAATCTCAATGGAGTCGACCAGTGCTTGGCCATCGCGCGAGTTGTACTCCACAACTCCAAAGCGCGCGGTCAGCGGCAGATGCTCGGGCCAAACCTTACGGACGGCCGCCAATGTCTCCAGCAGGAAGCGTGCTCTGTTCTCCGCACTGCCACCGTAGCGATCCTCCCGCTTGTTGCTGTCGGGGCTGAAGAAGCTCTGCGCCAGATAGCCATGAGCGAAGTGAAGCTCCAGCCATTCAAATCCTGCAGCAAGCGCACGCTTGGCTGCAGCGACGAAATCCGCTTGAACGCGATGAATGTCCTCAACCGTCATCTCGTTGGGAACTCTATCGAGCGAGCCGCCAAAGGCGATCGGCGAGGGACCAAGGATCGCCCATCCTGCGGGATCATCGGCTGCGATGTGGTCATCGCCTTGCCATGGCCGATTTGCACTAGCCTTGCGCCCTGCGTGGCCGATCTGGATGCCAGCTACGGCACCGCCTTGCTTGATGGCAGAAGCGATGGCTGCCATTCCTGGAATTTGCTCATCACCCCACAGGCCAGCACATCCCGGGGTGATGCGTCCTTCCGGAGACACGGCGGTAGCCTCGACAATCACGAGCCCAGCGCCTCCGCGCGCAAGCGCGGCATAGTGGCTGAGATGCCAATCGTTGATACGGCCGTCCTCCGCACTGTACTGGCACATGGGCGGCACCGCGATACGATTCTTAAGAGTGACACCTTTGAGCTCGAATGGGCTAAACAGGGCAGACATAAACGGGGCTTTGGGGAGAGCAAGAGGAGCAAGCACGGGGATTTACTCCGGCTTAGGACGTTGACTTGGCGGCTCGAGCTGCTTCCACCAGGCCGTCCAGCCAATCCTGGTGACCATTGATCATTGGATTCGGCTTGGCCAGACGCAGGGCTTCTGCAGGCTGTCCCTTCTGCGTCTCCTGCGTGAGGATCCGCACTCGGCCACCATCAAGGTCTTCGACAATCCACGCATGATGAACGTCAAGTCGATCGGCAGACCCGGGCTCACCGGCCCAGCCATGCCAAGCGATCCGGCCCGGACCCTCGGAGGTAGGAGCCTCATGCTCGACGCATTGAGCCTCCACGGGGAAGCCAAAGGTTTCAAAGTAGAATCGATCCCCGTTTCGCAACAGAGGGCCGGCGCCATCGTGGAAGCGCACATTGGCTGAATTTCCGTAGTAGGTCGGCCACAGACGTGGCTCTTCAAGCAACGGCCAAACATCAGCTGCGGCAAGGCCGAGGACGATCAGCTCATTCGAGACAAAGTTTTCGGTGTAACCAGGAAGGTAGCCTTCCGGCCAACGAATGCCGTTCATTTTCATCATATGCTCCTTAGGGCTAGCGGCGCGGCTCGCCGATGAATCGTTAAAATTACGTTCGCCAGCTTCTAACTTGCAGACCTCTGACTTCTACAGCCGAGACACTTGCTCCGTACCGTCGTGTCTCAGTTTGGCGAGGACTGCCTGGCAGTCGAAAGCTGGCTGAGGGTGTGCGTGGAGCTAGACGTACGCGCCAGCTGAATACGTAAGCTCGTAGCTGTGGCTGTAGATCTCCAGGATGTTGCCCAGCGGATCCTCCATGTAAACCATCCGATAGGGCTTCTCCCCTGGGAAGTACTCTCGAACCGGCATTCGCTGCTTTCCACCAGCTGCCACAATCCGAGCGGCCAGGCCTTCAACGTCCGGATCCTGAATACAGAAGTGGAAGACGCCCGACTTCCAGTACTCGAAGTTGTTCGCGGGACGCTCGGCGTTATTGAACTGGAAGATTTCGACTCCAACCCGGTCACCAGTGGATAGATGTGCAATGCGGAAGCTGCCCCATCCAGGCCCAAACACATCCGTGCACATCACGCCAATTGCGCTTTCGTCTTCAGCAATCCTGGTCGGCGGCATGACGAGGTACCAGCCCAAGACTTCTGTATAGAAGGAAACCGCGGCATCGAGATCGGTAACAGACAGGCCGATGTGGGAGAAGGCGCGAGGGTAGGGAGGGGGTAGGGCAGGCACGGCACACCACTGAAGAGAGGGGTAGCCGCAAGATTAGACCCTGCAACTCAACCATGATCTGATCCATTTTTATCAGATTGATAAAATATTCTTATGCTGAATGAGCATTG
Source organism: Stenotrophomonas sp. YJH_SMC_130 (assembly GCF_059369035.1). Taxonomy (NCBI): domain Bacteria; kingdom Pseudomonadati; phylum Pseudomonadota; class Gammaproteobacteria; order Lysobacterales; family Lysobacteraceae; genus Stenotrophomonas; species Stenotrophomonas sp. YJH_SMC_130. The sequence goes on along the minus strand of NZ_JCAFSH010000013.1, from coordinate 63,054 downwards.
GCTCCGATCCTTTCGGGCTATCGCAGAGGTCGGGAGCTTTACCAGGGCCGCAGGCCAGCTGCAGCTCACCCAGGCTGCGGTCAGTCAGCATGTACGTCATCTTGAGCAACAGCTGGGTGCCCTGTTTCTGCGCAGACCACGATTTATTGAGCTGACGCCGGCGGGAATGGCTCTATTGCAGTACTGCCAAGAGATGGATTCGGCCGATCGCCGGCTTCAAGCCAAGCTCGCGAGCGCGGACAGCGATCAGGGGGAGTTTGCGCTGATAACCCCCGGGAGTGTTGGCCTTGCTCTTTACCCGGTGTTGCTGGACTTCCAGCGCACCCATCCCGGCTTGATCATTCGTCATCGCTTCTCGCCGGACCCAGAAATCCTATCGGCGGTACTGGAGAAGAAGTACGAGGTGGGTCTACTTGCACTTCGGCCGGATGACCCTCGGCTGCGGGCTGAGCCCTTCACCGAGGAGGCGCTTGAGCTGGTAGTTCCGAGAGGTGCCTGCGCGGACAGCTGGGCGGATCTTCAAAAGTTGGGTTTCGTTGATCATCCAGATGGCCAGGCTATGGCCACCCGCCTTCTCGCCCGCAAGTTCCCAGGAAATCCAGGCGTACGCGCGCTTCCTATACACGGCTTCACCAATCAGGTTGCGCTCATCCTTGAGCCGGTATCGCTCGGGCTGGGATTCACTGTCATTCCGCGACACGCCCGTGAATCCTTCGCTCGGCAAGACGCAATTGAGGTGGTTGACTGTGGATCTCCGGTGGTTGACACCCTCTGGATGATCCATCGATCCGAATGGCCACTGTCTGGGCCAGCTAAATGGTTGACCCAACAGCTTCGAGGCCTGCCTCGATTCAGCGGGAGGAGGGCTCCACCTCTCGCTGGAGCGGACTGAGGCCCCTTCTATACTGGTCTGGGGTCCGGCCAGAGTGTCGCTTGAACATCTCACTGAAAGACGTTGAGTTTGCATAGCCCAGATCGTCTGCAATCTGCGTAATTGATCGGTCTGAACCCAAGGCATCAATTGCCCTCAGAAAACGAAGCCGACTGCGCCACTCTCCGAACCCCATCCCTAGCTCGCGCTTTGCCAAGCGCTCAAGTGATCGAACACTAATGTGGTGGCGCTCTGCGACCTCAAGTGCCGACGGAGAGTCCTGAAGGGAGGTCTCGGCATAGCTCAGAATCCGCTTTAGCACGTCACCGCTGGCCAGCGGCAGGAAGCTCGACATCACCGGCGCGGCCAGAATCAGGTCAAGGGCGACCGCGGAGAGTCGCCGGTCTTCTGGCTTAACGGCCTCGCCGATGTCACGACGGGCCAGTTCGTCCAAGATCTCCCTAAGCAACGAGCTAACCGCTAACGCAGTCGGAATGCTGGGCATCTGCGCCGACGCGCCGACCGAAAGGTATGCGGATCGATAAGCAACCGCACCACGGTTTCGGGATGAGTGGTGAACACCAGGCGGAATCCATATCGCATAGTGGGTAGGGGACACCATCCAGTCCTCGCCTACCTGTAACTCCATGACACCCTGCGCAACATAGTTGAACTGCCCCCACGGATGCACACGAGCATCCCAGTCGGAGGGAGGCAAAGTCCCTTGCCGAACGTAGATGTCTCCAGGGATGGAGCTGAACGAGGGGACGGGGTCCATTGCCATGTCGCATTCAAGATGAAGATTGGCGCAAATTATGGATGTAACGAAATTCCGCCAAGTCTACGCTACTGGCTGTTGATATCCAGTATCTGAGGATGCCATGTACTACCTGCTCCCCCTCCTGGCCTGCCTTCTCTGGGGCGCCAACACCATCGTTACAAAGCTCGCTGCAGGGACCGTCGGCCCGGTCGATATTAGCTTCTGGCGATGGCTTGCTGCGGCCATCATCTTGCTCCCATTCGCCCTGCCGCGCCTGAAGTCGAACCTAGCGGTCCTGAAAGCCAATTGGGCACGCTTCCTCGTGCTCGGTGCTTTGGGCGGTGTCATGTTCCAATGCCTGGCGTACTACGCCGCACATTTCACTTCTGCGACCAACATGGGCGTTATCCAGGCACTCATCCCGTTGATCGCTCTTGCCTTGTCGCGCATCTTCATGGGTCACGCAGTCCGCGGTGGCGCAGTGATTGGTTCGATCATCTCCTTGGTTGGGGTGATAGCGGTAGTGTCCCATGGTGACTTTGAAGCCTTGGTTTCCCATGGAATCAACAAAGGTGACGCCCTGATGCTGCTGGGCGCTTTGGCTTTTGCCACCTACAATTTGCTGATGCACAAGTGGCGCATTCCCGTAACGCTGATCGAATCCCTGTTTCTTCAAGCCATGTCTGCAACGATCCTGCTGCTACCTCTTTTCCTTGTCGCAGGCACTGGCGTCCAGGGTGGCGCAGCCATCGGCTGCATTGCATTCGCAGCAATCGGCGCTTCGATCATGGCACCGTTGGCATGGATGACCGGCCTGCATCGGCTGGGCTCTGCTCGCGTGGCCGGGTTCTTCAATCTCGTCCCGATCGTCACTGCATTGCTTGCGGTGGTGGTCCTCAAAGAGTCTCTGAGCACCTGGGTCGTGGGTGGCGGTTTGATGGCAGTATTTGGTGTGGTACTGGCGGAGTACGCAGCTCGCAAGAAGCCTGACGAGGTCATGGTCGTGGATGACACCTCGACCAAGCGCTGAAAGACAATTGCATAGCTGCAGTTCAAATGAAAACGGGCCGCTTGAGGCCCGTTCTCCTTGTTCGGGGAACGCTTCTTCGGCTAGCCAGGTTCAAAGGGCCCTCTCCTCAAGGTGAAGTTGCATCTAGACAGCGCTCTTCAGCTGAGTTGGGCACATGCCGGTTAGTCGGCGAAACATTGCAATAAAAGGGGAGGGGCCGCTATAGCCCAGCCGCTTGGCAACATCACCAACTTTGCAGTCGCTCTGGAGGAGAGGGAGGGACGCAGCAAGCTTCAGCCTCTGGCGCCACTCACAACATCCCAGGCCAGTAGCGGCAACCCAGCGTCTTGCAGGAGTCCGAGAGGATACGCCAGCAACTTCTGCCCATTGAACTAGTGACTGGCCACTTCCTGGATCGGCTTGTAGCGCATCGATGATGGGGGCTAACAAGCGCGAAAACGCCAAGAATGCGCGGCCAAAGCTTCTGTTCCGGTAACTCAGCGAATGACCGGGGATCACCCCAAAGCGGAAAGGCTAACAGTAGGAACCGGGGATGCTTCGCGGCCCAGCTGCGCATCTTGCGCTGCCGCCGCCAAGCGATAGCCTTTGCGTCTCGAAGCTTGTGTAGGGCGCAATCCTCCACGTCAGACAGTCGCGCCGAAAGGGTATAGGCCCCGCGACAAGCCCATCGGAGGCATTTAGGGGTTCGCTTTAGCGACCTGTGGAGCTGCTGTGGAGTGGGCCGGAGAAATGTCTTCACATCAACAACTGTAAAGACGTCGCTTCACCCGGATCTACACGAGGGTTCAGACCCCACGGTTCCACAAAACAGCCTAAAGTTTCGACCCGGCACGCCGAGGCCGATCTACGTCACGGATTTCCGGCAGGGCGTGCCCCTTCCATCCGGTTGGCCGTCTGTCACTGGCGTGTGCGCCTGGTCCCGACCGGCCGGCAAGAAGCGCGAACCTACCGCTACACCCTAAGGGGCTTTAGTCTTTGATTCGCTTCTCAAAGTTTGTGATCAACTTGCCCAGCGAAAGGCCTGTCAGGCGGGCGATATCTCTCAGCTCCACCACATCAACCCTTCTCTTGCCTGTTTCGACGTCGCTGATGAATGACTGGCTGCGGCCCAGCATGCTGGACACCTGGGCCTGGGTCAGACCGGCAGCTAGCCGCGCCTCGCGAACAGCCTCAATGAGGGCAGCGTACTCTTTTCGATGGATGGACTTCGACACGACCGCGCCTTGGCTGAGCGGCCTAGAAAGCTATATCCAGTTCTCCGATATCTAAAAACCAGATATTCTGTCTTCTTCATTGACAGGGGGACGCATGAGCGAACAGCCATACCGCTTCATCACCGCGGCCAGAAGCAGAGCAACACTGATCCTGGCAGCATCAGCACTGCTAGCTGCCTGCAGCGGTCCGACAGACAAGAAGATGGTTACGAATGGAACCCAGCAGCAATACCGGCAGTCAATTGACGCTATCGACGCGGAACTCAATGCCCACGAAAGAGCGGCCTTCAACTGGGCAGTCGCTGGGATGAACCTTGAAGAGGGTCGGCAGGGAATCATTACGTACAGGGCCAAAAGCTGCCTAAGCGACTGAATTTCAAAGTTGATTGCTCGTCTCTCGATCAGGTTCTCCCCATCTATGGGGTCTGTTCAAGCACCTTGGCTGTGTAGCTCAGCGGCGCCACTTCCCTTTCAAGATCCAGGTGGTAGTCGCCGAAGCGATTGATGTGGCTGGTCCGATAAGGCGACAGGCCGGCCAGGATCTCGGGCGTCAGTTCAATCCCCTCCTTCCTCATCTCGGCCAAGGTCCGGCTCATGCCTTCCACGTTGTGGAGGATGATCATGTTGGCCACCAGCTGGCTGTACTTGATGATCTTGCGCTGCTCGTGTTGGACGTTCTCAGCAATGATCCCCTGGCTGCCAAAGAACACCCATTTCACGAAGCCGTTGTATTCCTCGCTCTTGTTGGTGGCAGCATGGATCGTTTTGCGGATCTCATTGTCATCAATGTAGCGCAGCAAGAACAGCGTTCGAACGGCCTTGCCAAGTTCCCGGAAGGCGAAGTACAGCTTGTTCTTCCGGCTGTAGGTGCCCAGCCGGCGCAGGATCGAGGACGCGGTGATCTTGCCCAATCGGATTGAGATCACCACCCGCAGCATGTCGTGGAGATGGGTGGCGATCAGTTGCCAGTCGATGCTGTCCCCGAACAGTGCCTGGATGTTCTTATAAGCCCTACCCGGTTCGGGCCGAAAGAATGTCAGGTCCTTGATGTTCCGGATCCGGGGCATCAGCTGGATGCCCAGCATGTGGGCCAGGCCGAAGACCGGATAGCTTTGGGCCTGCGTGTCGCCATGGACGATCTCAGGCTGGATGTCGGAAGTGTTGGCCAACAGACCGTCGAGGATGTAGATGCCCTCGTGCACGCCACAGGGAATGAAGTGGCTGAACGGCGCTACGTATTTGTCGGACACGTGGCAGTAGCCGATGCCACCGTAGCCGCCGTAGCGGATGTGATACTCCGACAGCAGGTTGTCCTCGTAGACGCTCCACTTCGTGCCATCAGCTGATGCGCTCTTGCCGCTGCCCCAATAGCCAGGCAGGTCGAATCTGTTGTAGGTATTGATGACCTCCACGATGGCCTTCTCAAGCACATCCTCGGTCACGTATTTCAGGTTGAGCCAAGCGACTTGGCGCCGGCTGAAGCCCTTGATCGACCGCGCCGTCTGCGTCGGCCCCAGGTTGCAGCCATAGCAGAATAGCGTGGTGATCACACGTCGGGGCAGATCTTCGACCTGGCTCTCGGTGCCGGCGATCGGGCGGAAGAAACGGTGCAGATCCAGCCATTGGCTGGCATCGATCAGGACATCGACGATGCTGGATTCTGGAAGCCGTTCGGCGATGAGGCGATCCACCGTGGTAATCGCGCTGGAGACTTCGGCGCGTTGCCCCTTCCGCAGCACCAGGCGCCCATCCAGGATGTCCGCATGTACGTTCTCCGGGAAACGCGCGTCGACCTCATCGGCCAGGGAGGTCAGTTGTGCACGTAATCCCGCCACGAAAGACTCGGCGTCGGTGGGCAGGCCTGACACCTGGCCGTAGGCTTCCAGTTCCTGGGCCAAGGTGGCTTCATCGACCAGCTGCTCACGGTAGTCATCAAACCGTTCGCTGCTGGGAATGAAGAGATCTCCGGACTTCAGTTCGTCCTTGACCTGCACCAGCACGGCCAGCTCGAAGTACTTACGGTGCATCCAGCCGGCGCCGGCTGCACTGGCCCGCTTGCCGAACACGTGCTGACACCAGAGCTTGGACATCCAGTCAAAGTCCTTTTCCGGGTCCAAACCGAGGGAGGCGACCTCGATCAGCTCACGGCGCTGGTTGCGCAGCGAGAGCACCGCTGCGATCAGCGGCTCCATGCCGGCGTCGTGGCTGGTCGCCCGAAGTTTCATCAGCTCCAGCCCATTGAACAGCAGCGGCCTGACCGCGCCATAGGGCTGCAGCATGAAAGGCAGGTAGTTCTTCCCGGCGTAGGCCATATGTTCTTCGCATTCGGCCAGCAAGGTCGACACTTCCGCTTCCAGGCTGTTGTCGATGGCATCCACGCGCTGACTATCGCTGCCGTCTAGCTGATAGGCCTGCAGGATTTCCTTGAGCTGGCCGATGAGGAAGTCGGCCCGTTTGGCATGTTCGAGCTGGTAGGCCAGCAATTTCTGCTGGGCCGTGTTCTCCAGCCCGCGCACCTGCTTGATGAACAACTCGGCTGCATCATCCAGTGTCTTGGCATGCTGGGCGCGAATGAAGATGGTGGCCAGCGCATAGCGCTTGTCCGGAGCCAGTTCGGCCAGCTCGCTGGCGTCATAGGCCCGAGCCATTGCACGGAACTGCTTGAGCTTGGGCACCGGCACATCGATGGGAGGCAGCTGGTCGGCCAACTGCTGCAGCATGCGGATGTGCTGCAGGTAGAACCGAACTTCCTTGTTGGTGGGCCGGCCGGGCTCGCGCTTGAGTGATTGCCAGCCGGTGAACCTGGACCCTTCCGGTGCGCGCAGCAGTTCGTCGATGAGCGTGCGCGTGGCAGGCGTCAGCGCGTGGCTGATGCTGCGGTAGTAGCCCAGATTGACCCGCTCACGGGCGCCGATGGCGGCCAGCTCCAGAGTGCGGAAACCGGGCAGTTCGTAGCGATGGTGCACCAGCTCTTCGAGCAGGACGTTCACGATGTCCGGGATGGTGTGCTTGGTCTGGGCTGCTCCGGTGGCCACTGTGTCCAGCCAAGCCAAGCCCGATTTATCCAGGGGACGTACCCCGATGAATTGCCGAAGCTGCGGCATATGCCGGCGCTGGCTGCCGGAAGCGTCGTAGCGTTCGAGCTGGTCGGTGTCCAATACGCGCCCGAGTCGGGCGGCCTTGGCGATGTGCTTCCGGATCCGCTCGGGTACGTCGGCCAACAGCGTGAAGTAGCCCAAGCGTTGGAAGAGCTTGAGATGAATCAGTACCGCCAGCTGCGGACCCGGCTGGGTGGTCAGCTGCTTGGCGAATGCAATCTCAGCGGCGGTCGGGGTATAGATCTCCTCCAGTTCCTTGGCGGTGGGATCAGGCTTCAGTCGCGGGTAGGCGGTCTCGTGAAGGGTAGCCATTGGATCCGGAGGGTGTGAGGGGGATCAGTCCCAGTGCCGGCCGTCGTCTGTACTGAGCGACGCTTCCAGGAAGCACTGGTGCGTATCGGCCATGCGGTGCATGTCATCGAGCAACGTGGCCAGGATTTCATCCAGATCCCTTTCGGGATCGGTGGGAGCAGTCAACTGGTACTCGCTGCTGGCGGTGTTCAGGCGCACAGCCTGGAACGGGGCCAAGCAGATCTCTTCAATTCGGCCTCGGGCCTTGGCCGCGCCGCGGCCCGTGCGGGCAAACGGGGTCAGCACCATGCGCAGGCGCAGCTGCAGGGCCGATTTGCCCTCCGGCGCCGGCAGTGCCATCGCCGGTACCGGCACGGTTGGACTGGGCAGGCTTGCTTCAATGCGGTCCCGGGCAAACGGGTCACGCCCGTCCAGGTAACGCATGGCCGACTGCACATCGCGCCAGCCCACGTACTCCATCAAGGCCTTCATGTCCCAGCCTTGGTCGTTGGCCCAGCTGGCAAAGCCGCGGCGCAACGAATGGCTGCTGTGGAGCCCCGCATCGGCAAAGCCTGCACTGGTCAGCAACTCGCGCAGCAGGCGCACCAAGCTGTTGGGATGCAGGCCTTCGGCGCTCACCTGGCCCCATTGGTTGACTGCCCGAAACACCGGCCCTTCTTGCAGGTCGGCCGCCTGCAGCCACGCCTGGGTCGCCTCCACCGGACATAACCGCGACAGCGCCGGCACCTTGTAGGTGACGCCGGCTGCTTGGCGATCACCCTTGCTGCGTGGCAAGAAGCAGGTCATCCCCTGTCCCGGCACCAGCGTGAGATGGGCCACGTCCAGACGCAGCAGTTCATCGCCACGGAATCCCCGCCAGAACCCGAGCAGCACCAGCGCTCGGTCTCGTTGATGGCGCAGCGCCGCCGGCCCATCGCCCCGGGCATGTGCCGCAGCGATCGCCGCGGCCAGCCAGTCATCGAGCTCGACCAGCCGCCGAATCTGGAGCGGCGCGGCTTGCTTGACCTGGCCCGGGTGCAGGGTCTGGATGCCTTTGAGCACCTTGCGCACCAGCGGCGATCGGGTCGGGTCGACAAAGCCGTGGTCGCGGTGCCAAGAGGCGATGGCCGCCAGACGTTGGCGGAGGGTGCTGGTCGCCAAGGTCTGCGCATAAGCGGCCAGGTACCGGGCCACGCTGTCAGGTGTCGCTGGGAGGTGGCCTTGCCATTCAACCTCGAAGTGCCGCAGCGCCGACGCATAGCTGCGCACCGTGTTCTGGCGCGTGGCCGCATCGAGGTAGCGGTCCAGTTCGGTCACTGGCGCGTGGCCTCCACCGAGGTCGTCTGGCGCAGCGTCGACAGGATGGTGCATTCCGCCCGCTGCCCGCCATGGCAACTGGCAATCACCCGTTCCAGCTCGCTGGCCATGCGCTGCAGGTCGGCCATGCGGGCGCGCACGTCGGCCAGATGGCTGCGGGCCAACCGGTCCACGTCCCCGCACGAAAGCTCCTCATCGCCGGCCAGCTGCAGCAGGCTGCGGACCTCCTCCAGGCTGAAGCCCAGGTCCCGGCCACGCGCAATGAAGCGCAGCCGCTCGATGTCGGCCGGGCCATAGACCCGGTAGCCGTTGCCCGTGCGCCCCGGGCGCGGCAGCAACCCGATCCGCTCGTAATAGCGAATCGTCTCCAAGTGGCATCCGCTGGCGTCGGCAGCCTCACTGATTTTCATTCGTAGTACGCTTGACTCCGTAGTAGCTACGGACTTTACGCTGAACCCGTATCCGCCGCCACTCCGGCCGCGGCGCTGCATGTGACGACCATGCCACTGCCCATCGCCTTGATTCGCTACTGCCTGATTGCCTTGCTGATCGGCTGGGTTCTGCCCGCTTCTGCTCAGGCGGAGCCTGCCGCAGCAGACCTGCGCCAAACCTGGCAGATGCTCGATTACATCGCGGTCGACTACCCCGGCGCGGTCCAGGCCGGTCGCGTAATTGCCCCCAACGAATACGCCGAAATGAGCGAGTTTGCCGGCGCCGTGCGCAGTCAGCTGGCAGCATTGCCCAGTGGCCAGAACCAGCAGGAGCTGACGGCCCAGGCCGACCGCCTGGTCCAGGCGGTGGCAGAGAAGGCCGACCCGGCGCAAGTGGCAACGTTGGCGCGCGGGCTCGGCACGACGCTGTTGGCCCGCTACCCGATCGGCGCTGTTCCGGCGAGCGCGCCGAAGACCTCCCAGGCCGCGTCCATCTACAGCCAGCAGTGCGCGGCCTGTCACGGCCCCACAGGTCACGGTGATGGCCCCGCCGCGCAAGCGTTAAGTCCGCCGCCGATCGCGTTCACCGATGCCACTCGCGCCGCGCAGCGAACGCCGCTGTCGTTGTACGAGGTCATTTCCCAGGGTGTGCCGGGTACCGGCATGGTCAGCTTCTCTGGGCTGTCAGAAAGTGATCGCTGGGCGTTGGCATTCTATGTGGGCAGCTTGGGGTACTCCTCGCAAGCCAAGGCTCAAGGTGAGGCGTTATGGCGCACCAGTGCCGAGGCCCATACGCACATTCCCTCGCTCGAAGCGCTGACACGCACGCGAGAGGCCGATCTTGCCACCACGATGCCCGCCGATCAGGCAAACGCGATCATCGCCTACCTGCGTTCGCAGCCACAGGTAGTAAACGAAGCGGTACCAGGAGCCGATCGCTTTGCGGTGGCGCGGCAGCGACTGGCCGCCAGCCAGCGCGCTTACGCTGATGAGGACCTGGCTCAAGCCAAAAAGCTTGCGCTCTCGTCCTATCTGGATGGTGTAGAGCCGCTTGAACCCACGCTGGCCACGCGCAATCCGTCATTGCTGCGAGAGATCGAGACGGCCATGGCTGGCTACCGCGCGCAGCTGGATCAGCATGCGCCCGCGGCTGACGTTGCCGGGCAGGCAGCGCAAATTGCCCAGCTGTTTGATCGCGCGGACGTGGCGCTGCAGGACACCCGAATAGGCGCCAGCACCGCGTTTCTAGGCAGCTTTACCATCTTGGTACGCGAAGGACTGGAAGCGCTGCTGATCGTGATTGGTATCGTGGCGTTCTTGCGTAAAGCCGAGCGGTCTGATGTGTTGCCGTATGTGCATGCGGGTTGGATCTGCGCGTTGTTGGCAGGCGCAGCTACCTGGGCGGTGGCCACTTACTTTGTTGATATCAGCGGTGCGAACCGGGAAGTCACTGAGGGCGTCTCGGCCTTGTTCGCTGCCGCTGTCCTGCTCAGCGTAGGCATCTGGATGCACCAAAAGAGCCTTGCAGGGCGGTGGCAGGAGTACCTGCACGCCAAGCTGACGACTGCGCTGACACGGCGCTCGGCTGTTTTCCTGTTCATGCTGGCCTTTGTCGCGGTGTACCGCGAGGTGTTTGAGACGATCTTGTTCTACATCGCGATGTGGAGCGATCAGGCGTCCACCGCCATCCTCGCAGGCCTGGCGGCGGGAATCGCGGTGTTGGCTGCGGTGGCGTACTGGATGCTGCGCATGAGCAGGCGGCTGCCGATTGGCCGGTTCTTTTCGATCAGCTCGATTCTCATCGCGGTGATGGCGGTCATCCTGATCGGTAAAGGCGTGGCCGCGTTGCAGGAAGCGGGCTGGATCTCTCAAACACCGCTCGCGTTGCCGCGCATCGAGTGGATCGGCCTGTATCCCACCTGGCAGTCGCTGCTGGCGCAGGTATTGGTAGGCACCGCCGCCATCGTGGGGTTCCTCGCCAATGCCCGTTCCGGTGTGCGTAGACAGCCAGGCGCAAACAAGCAATGAAACAACACAGCAGAGGACCAAGACATGAGTGATTGCGGGTGCCACCACGAAGCCAAGAACAAGGAGGAGCGACGCATCCTCTGGATCGCCTTGGTCCTGAATGCAGCGATGGCCGTGATCGGCGGCATTGCCGGCTGGATTGCCCATTCCACCGGGCTGCTGGCTGACGCGCTGGACATGCTGTCTGACGCCACCGCCTATGCCATTGGCCTGGTCGCTATCGGGCGCACGGCGCGCTTCAAGGCCAACGCCGCGTGGGTCAGTGGCAGCGTGCTGCTGGTGCTGGGCGTAGGCGTGCTGGTCGAAGTCGGCCGCCGGGTGATGTACGGCGCCGAGCCGGTCAGCGGTTGGATGATCGGTACCGCTCTGGTCTCGCTGGCCGTGAACCTGAAGGTGCTCCGTATGCTCGCCCCCTTGAAGTCTGGCGAAGTGCATCTGCGAGCGACCTGGCTGTTTACCCGCGCCGATGTGGTGGCCAACGTTGGGGTGATTCTGGCCGGCCTGTTGGTGTGGTGGCTGGCCAGCCCCTACCCGGATTTCGTGATCGGCGCCCTGATCGGCCTGTATGTGATCAAGGAGGCTTTCGAGATCTTGGGTGATGCTCGCCGGGCGCGTGCCGACGCGCGCAAAACGCCTGCATGACAGCGCTTGGCCGGCTGAGCTGTGGCCTGCGCTGGCTGCTGCTGGCGCACTTGGCCGTGGGCCTTGTGACGCAGCCGGTGCTGGCAGTGGTTGGCGAGCTCCATGCTCAAACCCATCTGGCCGCGGCCGACCATGACCCGGCAGTGGCATCACCAGCTTCCGAGCGTGGCGTAGACGCCGCGCTGCACCGGCTACAGCAGCTGGTGCTGTGCTGTAGCCAGGCCGCGCCGGCTCCAGAAATAGTGTTGGCCATTGCTCATATCGGCCGGCATTGGCCGTCGGCGACAGCCCATGCGGACAGATATCGGCATGAGCACCTGCTCGCGCCGTTCCGGCCGCCGATCGCAGGGTGATGCGCGCCGGCGTGCGCCGGATCCCTGTTGGCTATCGAAAATTCTGGAGTACTTCATGCATGTGCGATTGGCGGCCCTGGCCGCGTGGCTACTGTTGAGCGCGGCGGCAACGCCGGCGACAGCAGAAGAGCTGATGACCTTGGACGACGCGTTTGCACGCGTGGCCCAAACCCACCCCGAGCTGCGCCTGGTCGATGCGCGAGCCACGGTGCTCGCTGCCGAGCGCGACCAGGCCGTGCAGCGGCCACCGTGGACGTTGGGGGCGGAGGTTGAAAATGCGCTGGGCACGGGCGCGGCCCGTGGCCTGGACAGCGCGGAGTTGACCTTGAGCCTGAGCTCGGTCCTGGAGCGCGGCGGCAAGCTCGACGCCCGCCGCACCTTGGCCCAAAGCCGGATTGATGCACTGGCCGTGCAGCGCGAGACCAGGCGGCTGGACCTGCTCGCCGAGACGGCGCAGCGCTATTTGGCCGTTGTCGGTGCCGACCGGCAACGCAGCCTGACGAACATGGATGTCGGCCAGCGCCAGCGGACCGTCGCCGCTGCCCGGCAGCGCCTGCAGGCTGGCGCGTCTCCCGAATCGGTGATGCTCACCGCACAAGCAGCACTGGCGAGAGCAGAGTTGACCCGTGATCGGGCCGAGCAGCAGCGCATTGCCGCCCGGCAGCACCTTGCTGCCCTCTGGGGCGAACGTGCTCCGAGCTTCGAGGTGGCCGCGGCGGATCCCATGACCCTGCCGGCGATCGCGTCCATGCAGTCGCTGGCCGAGGAATTGGAGCGCACTCCCGAGTTGGCGCAGTTTGCCGATGCCCGCCGGATCGCGCAGGCACGACTGCAGCTGGCGCGTTCGGCGGCCTCGCCGGACTTGTCGTGGCAGCTGGGCGTGCGCCGCCTGCAGGAGACTGACGACACCGCGCTGGTGGCCAGCCTGTCCATGCCACTGGGCAGCCGCAGCCGCGCGCAGCCGGAGATCCGCGCCGGCGAAGCCGAGCTGGAGGTTCTGACGATCGAGCGCGAGGCCAAGGGCCTGTCGCTGTATTCCACGCTGGTCGAAGCCCATGGTCGCTACACCGTGGCGCAGGCCGAGGTGGCACGGCTGCAAGGCGAGGTGCTGCCGAAGTTGGCCCGGGCTGAGAAGGCCGCCGAGCGCGCCTATCGCGCCGGCGCGATCAGCTACCTGGAATGGGCACAGCTGCAGTCCGAACGCACGGCCATGGCCCAGCAGCAGCTGGACGTGGCGCTCGATGCGCAGCGCGCCCTGATCGAAATTCAACGCCTGACCGGCCAAGCGCTTGTCGCGCCGCCGGCGGCTGCTTCCACCGGAGAGACCCCATGAATCGCTTTTCTTGGACCGCACTGGGCATGGCCCTGATGATGCTGGCCGCCTGCAACGCGTCGGCCCCCAACGAAGCGTCCGAAGGCGGCGCCGCCGCTGAGGGCGAAGAGCACGGCGAGCACGAGGAAGCGCCGCTGGAAACCAAGATTGCCGCCAAAGCTGCGCAGGCAGCGGGTATCCAGGTCGCACCGGCAGGCCCCGGTGAGATTGCTGACGAGCATGAGGTGCAAGGGCTGTTGACCCCGATTGACGGTCGCATCGCGCAGGTCACGGCACGCTTCCCCGGACCGGTCCGCTCCGTGCGTGCGGGCGTGGGTGATCAGGTACGGGCCGGCCAGGCACTGGCCACGGTAGAGAGCAACCTGAGCCTGACCACCTATACCGTCACCGCGCCGATCAGTGGCGTGGTCATGGCGCGCGCGGCCGCCGTAGGCATGGCCGCCGCTGAGGGCGCGCCGCTGTTTGAGGTCGCCGACCTGTCCACGCTGTGGGTGGACCTGCACATCTTCGGCGCCGACGCCCAGCACATCGGTGCTGGCGTGCCGGTGACGGTTACCCGCTTGAGCGATGGCGTCACCGCACAGACCACCTTGGAGCGCGTCCTGCCCGGCACCGCCACCGCCAGCCAAAGCACCATTGCGCGCGGCACGGTGGCCAACACCGATGGCCTGTGGCGGCCGGGGTCGGCGGTCAAGGCGCGGGTCACCGTGGATCGCCAATCGGCAGCGTTGGTGGTGCCGATCACGGCGCTGCAGACCGCAGAAGACCAGGACGTGGTCTACGTGCAGCAGGGCGAAACCTACCACACCCGGCCGGTGAAGCTGGGGCGCCGCGACGCCGAACGCGCCGAAGTGCTGGAAGGCCTCAAGGCCGGTGAACAGGTGGTGGTGGCCCAAAGCTTCCTGATCAAGGCCGACATCGAAAAGTCCACCGTGGAAGAAGAATGAGGCCCGCCATGCTCGAACGCCTCATTGGGCTGTCCATCCGCCATCGCTGGCTGACGCTAGTGCTCACCGCTGCGCTGGTTGCGCTGGGCGTGTGGAGCTACCGTCACCTTTCCATTGACGCCACACCCGACATCACCAACGTCCAGGTCCAGATCAACACCCAGGCCCCGGGTTACTCGCCGCTGGAGGCCGAACAACGGGTCACCTTTGCCATCGAAACGGCCATGGCCGGTCTGCCCAAGCTGGACTACAGCCGCTCGCTGTCGCGCTACGGGCTTTCGCAGGTCACCGTCGTCTTCAAGGACGGCACCGACCTGTACTTTGCCCGCCAGCAGGTCGCCGAGCGCCTGCAGCAGATCGCCTCCCAGCTTCCCGAAGGGTTGGACCCGGAAATGGGGCCGATCTCCACCGGGTTGGGCGAGATCTTCATGTACACCGTGGAGGCCGAGCCCAACGCTCGCAAGCCCGACGGCACCCCGTACACGGCCACGGACCTGCGCACCCTGCAGGACTGGGTGATCCGGCCGCAGCTGCGCACCACGCCCGGCGTCACCGAGGTCAACACCATCGGCGGCTTCGAGCGGCAGATCCACATCACTCCCGATCCAGCTCAGTTGGTGGCGCTGGGCTTCACGTTGAACGACGTGGTCGCCGCGGTCATGCGCAACAACCAGAACATCGGCGCCGGCTACATCGAGCGCAACGGACAGCAGTTCCTGGTGCGCGTGCCGGGCCAGCTAGCCAATCTGGAGGCAATCGGCAACATCGTGCTGGACCGGCGCGATGGCGTGCCCATTCGGGTGCGCGACGTCGCTAGCGTGGGCGAAGGCAAGGAGCTGCGCACGGGCGCGGCCACCCAGAATGGCCACGAGGTCGTGGTCGGTACCGCCTTCATGTTGTTCGGCGCCAACAGCCGGGAAGTCTCCCAGGCGGCCGCGGCCAAGCTGGATGCCGCCAACGCCAGCCTGCCTGCCGGCGTCCATGCCAAGGCCGTCTATGACCGCACCGCGCTGGTGGATCGCACCATCGGCACGGTGTCCAAGAACCTGATCGAGGGCGCGCTGCTGGTGGTGGTGGTGCTGTTCCTGCTGCTGGGCAATGTGCGCGCCTCGTTGATCACCGCGGCGGTGATCCCGTTGGCGATGCTGTTCACCATCATCGGCATGGTGCGTGGCGGCGTGTCGGGCAACCTGATGAGCCTGGGCGCGCTGGACTTCGGCCTGATCGTGGACGGGGCGGTGATCATCATCGAGAACTGTCTGCGCCGGTTCGGCGAGGCGCAGCACGCGCTAGGCCGCCAGCTCAACGATGAAGAGCGCTATGACCTGACCGCCTCGGCCACCGCCGAGGTGATCCGTCCCAGCCTGTTTGGCCTGGGCATCATCGCCGCGGTCTACCTGCCGATCTTCTCGCTGTCCGGGGTAGAAGGAAAAATGTTCCACCCGATGGCGATCACGGTGGTGCTGGCCCTGACCGGCGCCATGGTGTTGTCGCTGACCTTCGTGCCGGCGGCGATCGCCAGCTTCCTGCGCGGCCGTGTGGCTGAGCACGACAACCGCCTGATGCGCTGGTCGCGTGCCCGTTATACGCCGCTGCTGGATTGGGCCCTGCGTCGGCGCGTGGTGGTGCTGGCCGGCGCGGCCGTGCTGGTGGTGGGCTGTGGCGTGCTGGCCACCCGCTTGGGTTCGGAGTTCGTGCCGAGCCTGGATGAGGGCGACATCACCTTGCAGCCCATGCGTATTCCCGGCACCAGCTTGGAGCAGTCGGTGGCCATGCAGGAAACGCTGGAGAAGCGCCTGGCCCAGTTCCCGGAGGTGGCCAACATCTTCTCAAAGATCGGCACCGCCGAGGTGGCCACCGATCCTATGCCGCCGTCGATGGCCGACACCTTCCTGATGCTCAAGCCCCGCGACCAGTGGCCCGACCCGCGCAAGCCCAAGGCCGAGCTGGTGGAAGAGCTGGAGGCGGCGGCCAAGGAAATCCCGGGCAGCAACTACGAGTTCACCCAGCCCATCCAGATGCGCACCAACGAGTTGATCTCCGGCGTCCGTTCGGACGTGGCGGTCAAGGTCTACGGCGACAACCTTGACCAGTTGACGCGCCTGGCCAGCCGGGTCGAGCGGGTCATGCGTAGCGTCCCCGGCGCCGAAGACGTCAAGGCCGAGCAGGTCTCCGGCCTGCCGCTGCTGACCATCACGCCAGATCCGGCGGCATTGGCACGGTATGGCCTGAACCCGGGCGATGTGCAGGAAACGGTGGCCACCGCCATTGGGGGCAGTGTTGCCGGCCAGTTGATCGAGGGCGACCGCCGCTTCGACCTGGTCGTGCGCCTGCCCGAAGCGCAGCGCCAAGACCCCGCTGTGCTGGCAGATCTGCCCATTCCGCTGCCGGCAAGCACCAGTGTCGATGAGTCCAGCCGTCTGGCCGCCGGCGCCAATGGGGGGCCTCGCACGGTGCCGCTGCGGGAAGTGGCGAAGATCCAGGTAGAGCGCGGGCCCAATCAGATCAACCGCGAGAACGGCAAGCGCCGCGTGGTGATCACCGCCAACGTGCGCGAGCGCGATCTGGGCGGGTTCGTCGGCGAGTTGCGCACACGCATCGGCCAGGATGTCGCGCTTCCAGAGGGCTACTGGATCGATTACGGCGGCACCTTCGAGCAGCTGATCTCGGCCACCCAACGCCTGGGCGTGGTCGTTCCGGTGACACTGGCGTTGATCTTCGCTCTGCTATTCATGGCCTTCGGCTCGGCCAAGGATGCGGCCATTGTGTTCAGTGGCGTGCCGCTGGCGCTGACCGGCGGTGTGCTGGCACTGGCTCTGCGCGGGATTCCGTTGTCGATCTCTGCCGGCGTGGGCTTCATCGCGCTGTCGGGCGTGGCCGTACTCAACGGGCTGGTCATGATCGCCTTCATCCGCCGTCTGCGCGAACAGGGCGATCCGCTAGACGACGCTGTGCGCGACGGCGCCCTTGGACGCCTGCGACCGGTGTTGATGACCGCCCTGGTAGCCTCGCTGGGCTTCCTACCCATGGCCTTGAATGTCGGTGCTGGCTCGGAAGTGCAGCGGCCGCTGGCCACTGTCGTCATCGGCGGCATCGTCTCATCCACCGCATTGACCTTGTTGGTGCTGCCGGTGCTCTATCGTTGGCTGCATCGCGACCGAGCTCCCCGCGCCGGTAGCACTGCTTTGGAGTCCCCATGAACGAGCTCAACCTGGAACAGGTCCGTGCGGCGATGTTTACCGACCCGGGCGTGAAAGCGGTGGACGACCTGCGCCTGGTCGCCGGTGAGCATGGCCGTGCGATCGCGGCCACCATCACGGTCGCGGCGCCCTCGGTCGACCTGGACCTGGTGCATGCTGTGATTGCCCAGGTCCTGGCCGATCAATTCGGCATCGATCAGATCATGCTGTGTTTCAACGACCCGGGCCCGGTACCGCCGCCGCCCACCGCGGCGCCGTTAAAGAAGATGTGATCGCAGCCCCTGGCTCTATGCGTCTGCGCTGGCAGGCGCATAGAGCTGATGACCCGGCAACGCGCACGCGCCGGCATACACAAAGGCCACGCTTTGCCGCGCCCGGGTGAAGGCCACGTAGTATTTCGGCGGCGCGGTGATACGCGCTGCATCGGCCGTGCGCAGGTACTGCGTCAACGGCCCGTTCGGAAAGATGAGGACCCGACTGTAGGTGCGGCCCTTGCACTGCCCAAAGTTCACCGCCGGCAGTCCGTCGCACGCCTGCCGCCGGTCATGCCGGAGCACGGTGGGGGCGAACTCCTGCATGTACGCGGCCACATCCCCTGGAGCGACGAGGTAGATGCCATCGTGTCCGGTGACCTCGCCATTGCCTGATTGGGTCCGCGGCATCTGCGGATAGAGCGTGTCAGCCATATCGCACAGGGCCTGGACGCAGCGCAGACTGGTGAGGCGGTGATCCAGCCGGCATAAGCCGTCGGCCTCCCAAATCTGAAACAGCGCTGCCAGATTCGGACCACGGTATTGGCTGTACCTTTGCGCATAGTTGGTCGCATACGTGGCTTGGCGCGTATCGCCTACCAACGTGATGGCAATCTCGCTCTTCAACAGCCGTTCGACCAGATCCAGATCAAAGCCGGCCAGATCCTGGACTTCGTCGATGTAGAGCTCGTCGTACATCGCCGCCAATCGCGCCACGACCTGGCCTTGGGTCAGCTCATCGCAGCGCACAGCGAAATCGGCCGCTCGGTCCGAATACATCCGGTTGCCCGCCAGGTAGTGGCGCGCCACCTGGGTGCGTGGGGCGCGGTTGTTGGTGACACCTTCTACGAACAGGATGGTCTCGATGCGAGGCTCAGGGCAAAGCGCAGCCTGGTACGGGCGAATGCACTGGCGCAGCAGAAAGCCATACCAGCTGTGCAAGGTGACATGCGCGGGGACCGCGCCTGCGTGGGCCTCAAACGAGCGCCGGATCTCTTCCAGGTTTTCCAGCGTGTAGGTGACAATCGCGATGCGGCGCTCAGGTCGCTCCAAGGCCTGCCGGACCAGCAACGTGGTCTTGCCCGAGCCGGCTGCCGAGAGCAGGACCCGGTTAGGTGATGGCACGCTGGACATAGTCCGGGAACCTGATCGAGTGCGGGCTATTGAAAATCGCCAAGGCCGTATCGGTCTTATGGCCCTTCATGTACTTGAGCAGCGCCACCTCATCGGCAAAGGCCTTGCCCAGCACGGTATTGAGTTCGGCCAGCGAGTTGGCTTTGATCAGCTGCTCTTCCAGCGAAGGGGCGCTCTCGTCGGAATCGTAATAGATCGCGTTGATGTGCTCGGCATAGCGCTCTTGCACAACTGCGATATCACCGTCGTTGTCGGTGATCACCTTGGCCTGAATCCTCAGTCGATCGGCAATCTGCAAGAAGCGTTTGAATGCCAACGACTTGACCGAAATGATGTCTACGCCGTGAGCCATCGGCGCCACGCCGTGATGGTCACTGTAGGCACGCTGCACGATCAGTTCGTCGGAAGGGCCTTCCACCAGGATCGCCTGCTTGGCCAGGATCAACCGCAGCGTGTCGTGGCCCGGCAGCTTCATGAAATAGTCGTGGGTATCGCTGGGCAGCTGGTCCAGCTTCATCTGGCCTTGCGCGCTGAACAGGATCACGTTGTCCACGCCCAGCTTGTTCAACACGAAGCTGCTGTGGGTGGCGATGATCACCTGCTGGGCGGTGGAGAGGGCCGCAATCTTGTCGATCAGCTGGGTCATGCTGGAATAGGACAGATGGTTCTCCGGCTCCTCGATCAGCAGCACGTGAGCCGCGCCGGCCGCGTGCATCGCCAGCTTCATCTTCACCGCGCTTTGCTCGCCCTTGCCGGCCTGGGTGAACGGGAGCTCATCCAGGTAGGGTGACAGGCTGGTTTCCCACGTTGAGCGCGGCGATGTGTCCACGCCTACCGTCAATGCCCTGTGGCTGATGTCCCCGGTGTGCTCGGTCAAGTAGGCATTGATCGCTGCCACATCCGCTTCTTCGGAAAAGCTCTGCCGCATGCGGCGGAAGCTCAGCGACAGCGAGACGCGCTGCGCAGGCGTCAGTGCCTGCTCGATGATGCCGGCGATATAGCGATCGGCACCGGACAAGGTCTTGATGCCGTGCGTGTCGATGATGGTCGAGTCGAACGGAATACTACGGGCGGTGACGCCATTGTTGGCGAAGGAGTACCAGCGCACCGTGTAGTACTCCACCGGCAGGCTGACCGCGCCCTGGTGCTGCTGCAGGTAGGCGTTGAACTCCTCGCGGTAGTCGTCGTTGAGCTCGACCAGCAGCCGGATGCCGGCGGTATCCAGACGCAGGGAGTTGTTGGTGCCGCGTAACGACGCCAGCGCGGCGTCGGCGCCCAGATAGGCTTCGATGGAGATCCGTGGCGGCGAGGCCGGCGTGCCCGTGGCAAGCGCTCCCAAGTACTCCTGCACCGTGGGCTGGTGGAACAGGTAGGGCGTGAGCTCGTAGGCAAGATTGCGCCCATGCAGCTGGCCGGTGACCACCGCGTGGATGGCCTCCAGCAGGGTGGATTTACCGACCTCGTTGTCGCCCACCACCAGGTTCATGTGGGCATTGAGGGGCAGGTCCAGATGGCGAAACGACTTGAAGTTGTCGATGACGATACGTTCGATCGGCATGCACAGTCCTATGATGGCCAACGGGCTCGGTGGCGGAGCCTGCCTGCACCCTGGCTGGCCTCCTTTCCGCTCTGGGCCATACTACCCAGCGATCGCCGGCCCTGGGCGGTTTCGTACTGCTTGGGACGCCGGGAAGGGTCAGAATCCGCCTTACGCGGGATAATTCAATATTATCCCGTATAACTATTTTCGCCGACGAGCGGTCGTCTACCTGCTTTAATAGTATGTAATTACATGGTATGTAATACATTACGAAATAAAGTGAGGTGGCACGATGGCGCGCGCAGGACTCTATAAGAGTGACGTCCAGAAGGCGCGCGACGCGCTGCTGGCCCAACGCAAGAAGCCGTCAGTCGACGCGGTGCGAGTGGCCTTGGGCAACACGGGCTCCAAGACCACGATCCACCGCTACTTGCGTGAACTGGAAGGAGAGGAAGGCGGCGGTCCGGCGAGGACGGTAGCCGTTAGTGATGCTTTGCAGGACTTGGTTGCGCGCTTGGCCTCGCGGCTCCAGGAGGAAGCAGAGGCCATCCTCACCCAGGAGCGTGAGCGCCATCAGGCTGAGCTCCACAGTCGGCAACAGGCGCTTTCCGGTGCCCAAGAGGAGGCTGCCGCCTTGAGCAGTCGGCTGCAGCGCACCGAAGCAAGCCTGCACCAAGAGCAAGCTGCTCACGCCCTCCTTCAACAGAATCTAGGTGACAGGATCGCGGAAATCGCCCAGTTGAACGAGCGCATCGCTGGCATGACGGTGCGGCTGGCTGATCATGAGGCGCATACGCGTTCTCTGGAGGACAAGCATGCCCATGCCCGGGAAGCGCTTGAGCACTACCGCACTTCAACCAAAGAGCAGCGTGAGCAAGAGCTTCGCCGTCACGAGCATCAGGTCCAAGAGCTGCAAGTAGCCTTACGTCAGGCCAATGAAGCCTTGGGCGCGAAGAATCAGGAGCTGTTGGTGCTGAACCGCGACAATGGTCAATGGCTGGAGCGCCACGGGCGGATTGAGCGTGAGCTTGCCCAGCTACGACAGGCCCACGAAGGCCAACACAGCGAGGTCGTGGCGTTGCGCCAGACCGCGACGGACTATTTGGCACTGCAGGAGCGCTGGAAGACTGACGCCAAGACCTTGGATACCATGCGCAACGAGCTAGCTCAAGTTCAAGACACCCTTGCGCGGGAGCGTGAGCGCCGCGAGAGCGCTGAAGCCGATGCGTTGCGTGCCAATGCACGTCTTGAAGCGCTAGAGCCTCTACTGAATCAACTGACGCCAGCACAAAATGCGGTGAAGAAAACTCGGCGCGGCCATGCGCAAGATGGGGGAGCCGACTGACGAGGCTGCTCGTTTGTCTGCTAGCGGCTGGGGTGGCGCTCACCTGTCCAGTACGCCCATTCCATAGGGACGACCCAATCTACAAACAGTTTGGCTACTGAGGACTCCGGTGCCAAATGATAGGGCTTGAACATGCCTTGCTCGGGCGAACTGGTCATCAGGTAGCGCAGGCGCTTCTGGACCTCCTGAAAGATGGCTTCCCGCACATGGGCGCTGTCGTGCACGCCAAGACGCATCGCCACCGAGGCACCTTGGCGTACCGCCGCCCAGCAGCAGTAACGCCACCGCGCGATCGGCAAGCCCCGCGGTCCGGATTGAAAGACGAACCCCACATCACGTGCCCAGCCTGGGTCGAAGTGATGTTTGAGCAATTGCTGCTCCAGAAACTGCTCGGTCTCCCAGAGTGCAAGTTCATCCCACAGCTCCAGTTTCGCGTCCGCCAAGTCTACATCGTGTGCCATATCGCCGAGTTGGTCTTCCAGCACCGGGAGCAGGTGCCTGCGCTCGTGGGTAGACCAGGCGAAAGCCCATTGCAGATCTTCGATGGGCGTGACCTCGGCATCGGGGCGGATCTGCCATCGATCCGCTGGCCAGGGAACTTGGATCAAGGCCAAGTCTCGCAGCGTGTCCAGCACCAGCAAGGTGGAGCGGCGTGTGGGCGCCACCGGTAGGCGTCGTAGCTGCGCGGCTAACAGTGCGGCTAGGAAAAGGGTGCCACGAAGGCCCAACTCCTCGATGCTGGCGACCCCAGATGGCGTCATTGACGAGGTTCCGGGCATGCGGTTTCCGGGGATGAGGGAGCGGCGTGGCTCCTGGGGGGGGGGGGGCGGCGCTACCGGTGTCGCCGGTTGCCTCAAAGCTAAGAATATCTTAGTATGCAAGGCTGGGTACATCCGCCATCCTTATGGGGTCTCCATGGGGTGCGCGCGTGACTTTGTCCGTCGACTCAACACCGACCTTCGCTCGACGCCTCAAACAAGCCCGCCTGCACACGGGTTTGTCGCAGAAGGAGTTGGGCATCCGGGCCGGTCTGGATCCTCACGTGGCCAGCCCCCGAATCAACCAGTACGAGCGTGGCAAGCACGAGCCCATGCTGGAGATTGCTGAGCGGTTGGCCCAAGCGTTGGGGATCCCCGCCGCCTTCCTTTACACCGACGATGATCTGCTGGCCAAGTTGCTCCTGCGCTGGGGCTCGCTAAGCAAGCAGCAGAAGCGCGAGTTGGTGAAGCTGATCGAGGCCACGCCCGAGAAGTAAACCGAACAAGCGCTCGCCCTATGGGCAACTCTTCGCCTCAACCCGCCCTTTGGGCGCTTCTGGAGGGAGCTGCAGTGTCCGCGGCTAGTGCGACTGACAAGTCGCGACATCTCAGGCTTACTTGAGATTTTGTTCACGACCGATACACACGCGCCTTGTCTAAAGTGATATACCATGTCGCCCGTGTCAGCCTCCTCACTTCTACTGCGACTGTTCCTGATCGCCATGCTCGTGCTTAACGGCGCGTGGTCGGCGTTTGCGTCCGTCAGTATGAACCCGGTCATGGAAGAGCAGGCCAGCGAAGTGGCTGCCGCGGTGCAAGTCGACGAAGACTGCTTCGCCCATCACAGTGCTGAGCATCATCCCGATGCCACATCGATTGAAAAGGCTGGCACTGGGCATGGCGACCATGCCGGTCCCGACTGTTGCAAGTCTTCTGCGTGCCGGTGCGCCTGCGTACACGCTTGCGCGAGCGCACTTCCTGCGCGCCTGCATGTTTCGGTGCAACTGGCCTTGGGCCTGGATGTCATGCCGCTGCCCCTAGGGCATGCGGCACCTGCCTTGCCTCATCTGATCCGACCACCGATCGGCTAAGCGTCCCTAGGCGCCGCAATGGCGCCGTTGGTGTGGCTTGCATGCCTGTTTAGGCCAGCCGCCCGCTCTGTACCACCGCCCGCCGGTGGCAACACGACGCTTGGAGCATTTTCATGTCGCATGATGATTTTCGTGGTCCACGCGGTGGACCGCTGCTGCCTTCGCGGCGGCGATTTGTCCAAGGCTTGGCCTTGGGAGGCGCAGTCGCAGGATTAGGTTTCTGGCCCAAAGCCAGTTGGGCGCTCAAGGGGCCGGGACAACCCAACGTACTATCGGGCACTGAGTTTGACCTGACCATTGGCGAGACGCCGATGAACTTCACCGGCAAGACCCGCACCGCGATCACGGTCAACGGGTCCGTTCCGGCGCCGTTGCTGCGGTGGCGGGAAGGCACCACGGTCAACTTGCGCGTCTCTAATGCATTGCCCGCTAACTCCATCCATGGCGCGGACACCTCCATCCATTGGCACGGCATCATTTTGCCGGCCAACATGGACGGCGTGCCGGGTCTGAGCTTTGACGGTATCGGACGTGGTGAGACCTACCACTACCGGTTCACCCTGCATCAGGGCGGAACCTACTGGTACCACAGCCACTCAGGGTTCCAGGAACAAGCCGGGCTCTATGGCCCGATCGTCATCGACCCATTGGAGCCGGAGCCCTTCAGTTTCGATCGCGACTACGTCGTGATGCTGAGCGATTGGACAGACCTGGACCCGACGGCCCTGTTCGATCGTTTGAAGAAGATGCCGGGCCATGACAATTACTACAAGCGCACGGTCGGCGATTTTGCGCGCGATGTGAAGCGCAACGGCCTGTCGGCCACGTTGGAAGATCGCAAGATGTGGGGCGTGATGCGGATGACGCCCACGGACCTGTCCGACGTCAACGCCAACACCTACACCTACCTGATGAACGGCACGACCTCACTGGGCAACTGGACCGGTTTGTTCCGCAGTGGCGAGAAGGTGCGCCTGCGTTTCATCAATGGCTCTGCCATGACGTACTTCGATGTGCGTATTCCGGGGCTGAAGATGACCGTGGTGGCGGCAGATGGCTTGTATGTCCATCCGGTTTCCGTCGACGAGTTCCGCATCGCGGTAGCAGAAACCTTCGATGTGATCGTGGAGCCCTCCGGGCAGGACGCATTCACCATCTTTGCCCAAGACTCCGGTCGCACCGGCTACATCAGCGGCACGCTCGCTGTGCGCGAAGGATTACGCGCGCCCGTTCCGTCTGTGGATCCCCGGCCGCTGCTGACGATGGCAGACATGGGCATGGATCATGGGTCGATGGATATGTCTGGCGGCAGCAAGGGCATGGAAGGCGGCTGTGGTGCGGCCATGGGCATGCCTGGCATGACCCCACCTGTCAGCGGTAACGCGACCTCGGCCCATGCAGGCCATGCGATGCCCGCCGCCGGCGATGGTGCCATGGCAGGCATGCAGCACGGGGGCATGCAATCACACCCTGCTAGCGAGACCAACAATCCCCTGTTGGACAACCAAGCCATGAGCGTGAGTTCGCGCTTGGATGATCCGGGCAATGGCCTGCGCGATAACGGCCGTCATGTGCTGACGTATTCCATGCTCAAGAGCACCTTTGAAGACCCTGACGGACGCGACCCCGGTCGCGAGATCGAGCTGCATCTGACCGGACACATGGAGAAATTCTCCTGGGGCTTCAACGGTCAGAAGTTTTCCGATGTCGAGCCGCTGCGGCTGAACTACGGCGAGCGTATGCGCATCGTATTGGTTAACGACACGATGATGACCCATCCCATCCATTTGCACGGCATGTGGAGTGACGTGGAGGACGACAACGGCAACTTCATGGTGCGCAAGCACACGGTGGATATGCCGCCAGGTAGCCGACGCACGTATCGCGTGCGTGCCGATGCGTTGGGCAGCTGGGCGTTCCATTGCCACCTGCTTTATCACATGGAAGCCGGAATGATGCGCACGGTGAGGGTCGACGAATGAACATCAATAGACGCGATACCACCCTGACTGCGCTGACGGCTATCTCGCTGGCCCTGGCCAATGCGGCCAGCGCCCAATCTATGCAGCACGGCTCCATGCAGATGGAGCAGGGCGCGCAGACCCAGACTCAGGATCACTCTGCACATCAGGCACCGACATCAAAACCTGCGCCAGCCCAAAAGCCTGCAACACCGGCCAAGACGAGCGAAGCGACGATCGATCATGCGGCGATGGGCCACGCCGAGCCGCAGGCTAACGCAGCCGAGCCTGCCATGCAGGGCATGGACCATTCGCAGATGGGGCACGGCTCGCCCGCGAGCACACCTGCGGCGCCCACAGCGCAGGCGCAGTCGATGCAGGGCATGGATCACAGTCAGATGGCACAGCCCGCTGCAGCCGACACCTCCGGCACGGCCACGCCTGCGATGCAGGGGATGGACCATTCGCAGATGGGCCATGATTCGCCCGCGCCCGCTACACCAGAAGCGGGAATGCAATCGATGGAGGGCATGGACCACAGTCAGATGGGACACGGGCCTGCAGCGCCAACGCAGCCGCGCACCCCGATTCCCGCGGTGACGGACGCGGATCGCAAGGCGGCCATCGCGCCGGAACACGCGCATCCGGTGCATGACAACTCGATCAAGAGCTACGTGCTGCTCAATCGCCTGGAAACCTGGGATGCCGATCCGGGCACCGGGCTGGGCTGGGAGGGCCAGGGCTGGATCGGTACGGACCTCAATCGCGTCTGGCTCCGCAGTGAAGGCGAACGCACGGATGGTCAGACCGAGTCGGCTGATCTGGAAGTGCTTTACGGCCGCAGTATCTCCACGTGGTGGGATGTGGTGGCCGGTGTGCGTCATGACTTCAAGCCTGGGGCATCGCAGAACTTCGCCGCTATCGGTGTACAGGGCTTGGCGCCGATGAAGTTCGAAGTGTCCGCCACAGCCTATCTCGGCGAAGGGGGCCAGACTGCCGCCAATGTCGAGGCCGAGTACGAATTGCTGCTAACCAACCGGCTGATCTTGCAGCCGCTGGTGGAAGTCACCGCCTATGGCAAGAACGATCCATTGCGCGGGATAGGTTCGGGTCTGAGTGCCGCTGAGGCGGGGCTACGACTTCGCTATGAGTTCACCCGAAAGTTCGCTCCCTACATCGGCGTGGTGTACGAGCGCGCGTTTGGCAATACCGCAGACATGCGACGCGAGCATGGCGAGTCCTTTGAAGACACGCGCTTGGTCATCGGCCTTCGTACCTGGTTCTAAGGGGAACTGACAATGAAATCCAACAAAAAGATGTGGGTATGGCTCGGTGCCGGCGTGGCATTGGTTGCGGTGGTCGCAACCGCCACGCTCTCTCTGGGCGTGTACAACGTGGCCGCCGACGATCCGCATAGTCGCCCGGTGTATGCGCTACTTGAAACGGCGCGCGAGCGTTCCATTGAGGTGCGCGCCGCCAAGCTTCAGCTACCCACGAACCTTGATGATCCTGAGCGTATCCGCCAGGGTGCGGGCAACTACAACGCCATGTGCGTGACCTGCCATCTTTCACCAGACGCGGCGGCCAACGAGATGAGCAAGGGCCTGTACCCCGCGCCACCGAACCTAAGCAAACAGCCGGTCGCTCCAGCTGAGGCGTTCTGGGTGATCAAGCACGGCATCAAGGCCAGCGGCATGCCCGCTTGGGGCGGCAGCATGGACGATGAGTTCATATGGAACATGTCGGCCTTCCTGCAGAAGTTGCCCACGCTGGACGCGACTGCGTACAAGGAACTTGTCGACAGCAGCGAGGGCCATTCGCATGGCGGCGGCGAGACGCAAGGCCACCATGACGACGAAAAGGCCGAGGATCACCCTGCCTTATTCGAGCCGGGCAACAACTCCATGCCGCATGCGCACCCGCCGGGCGTGGACGACGATCACCACGGCCCGACACCCAGCGACACGGAAGTCGGGTTGGTGAGCCACGGCCATCCCGACGGCAAGGTGGAGTCGCACCCTGCACCACACACGCCCGTGGCCGATGACGGCCATGCGCACCCCCATTGATCTTCTTGGAGCCCACGCAATGAACGCAACAGCAATCTCGTTCACCCTCGCACTGGCACTGGCCGTCGTGTCCCCCGCAATGGCGCAGGCGACACAGCCGCACGCACATCACCCCGCTGCCGCGGCATCTGCGGACGTCGACGTCCCAGTCACTGCAGAGGCCGCGGTCGCCGTAGCGGAGCGTTTCAACAGGGCCCTGTCTAGCGGCGATCTGGCCACGGTCGAAGCCCTGCTCGCTGCCGACGTTCTCATCCTCGAGTCCGGGGGCGCCGAACGCAGCCGCGAGGAATACATGGGCCATCACGCAGTCAGCGATGCGGCGTTCCTCAAGGGCGCCCATCGCCAGCTGCTCCGTCAGCGCGCACGAGCCGCTGGCGAGTTCGCGTGGGTCGGAACCGAAAGCGAGTTGCATGCCCAGAAGGACGGCCAGCCACTGACCGTCCAGAGCGACGAGACGATGGTGCTGAAGGAGACCGCGGACGGCTGGCGGATCGTCCACATCCACTGGTCCTCGCGGACCAAGCGCTGAGTCGAGAGATTGAAATGACTACGCTCACATTGCACCGTCTGACTTTTGTGGTCCTTGCCGTGGCTGGTCTGGGTGCTTGCACCCAGGATGCTTCATCCGCGCAACCCACAACCTCGCCCTCCGCACAGGTTGTCGTCCAATCAGCCGACGCGACTCCAGCAGCCCTGCCACGCATGACCGTCCACAAGACCCCGACCTGCGGGTGCTGCGGTGTCTGGATCGACCACGTGCAGAAGGCGGGATTCACCGTGGATGTGCACGACATGGATGACCTGGGTCTGGTCAAGGAGCGGTTGGGTGTCCCCTATGCAAAGGGCTCCTGCCACACGGCCGAGATCGGCGGATACGTCATCGAAGGCCACGTTCCGGCCGCGGACATCAAGCGTCTCCTCGAAGAAAAGCCGAACGCACGCGGCCTGGTCCTCCCAGGGATGCCGCTTGGTTCTCCGGGCATGGAGGTCCCGGAGGGACGCCAGCAGCCGTTCACGGTCGAGCTGATACATCGCGACGGAACCACTGAACCGTTCGCACAGCACTGATCCGTCGCAGCAACAGGGGACGGTGTTGCGGGCGCGCCGATTCTCGCCCGCGAGGAAGAAGGAGAACTACATGACTCACCATTCCGCAGCACACCGGCCCCAGGCCATGAACGAGTGCATCGACAACTGCACGCAATGCCATGCGATCTGCCTGGAGACCATCAACTACTGCCTGACCAAAGGAGGTGTTCACGCGGCCCCGGAGCACATCGCCCTGTTGGCGACGTGTGCCGATACCTGCGCAACCAGTGCCGACGCGATGCTGCGCGGTGCCAGCGTTCACGACGTGGTTTGCGGTGCCTGCGCGGAGATCTGCCGCCAGTGCGCCGATGCATGCGACGCCATGAACGACCCTGAGATGACGCGCTGCGCCGAAGTTTGTCGCCGCTGCGCGGAAAGCTGCAGCGCCATGGCAGCGTAATGCGTCGAGGATCCCGCCTGAGCCGGTGGGATCCTCGTCTCGCGAAAGCGGAAGTATCAAGAAAATCCGACAAATCGTGGTTTCAGTGACAGTCCGACATCTAACGCTTGTCGCATCGAACACAGCGCGGCCCCTCCCGAACGGGCTTTGCATCACATTCCAATGAGGATTTATCCATATGAAGTCGTCCAACGTCATTCGCTCCTTCGCGCTCGTCCTCGCAATCGCGGCCGGGCAGTTTTCGCTGCAGGTCGCGCACGCCCACGCCGCGCTGCAGCAGTCCACACCGGCGGCAAATGCGGTGGTGGCCTCGCCAGGCCAGATCGATCTCGTGTTCAACGAGACATTGATTCCGCGGGCGTCGCGTCTCAAGTTGCTCATGAAGCACGGCAGTTCCACCATGCCGATCGAGAATTTCACGACCGAGATCGTCAACAACGGCAAGACCCTGCGTGCCAAGTTGCCTGGACCGCTGGCTCCGGGCGTCTATACCGTGGAATACCGCGCCGTCGGTGGTGACAACCACCCCATGCCGGGCAGCTTCAGCTTCACGGTGCGCTGAGGAGTCGCGAATGTTCGACCTGTCGGCTTATGCACTGAGATTCTTGGAATACCTTGTCATCATGGTTCTTTTCGGGGTTCCACTCTTCGGTTGGTACGGGTCGCGTCGATCGGCACTCGCCGACGCCTTGGCCGGGTGGTCACTCATGGGCGTTCTATTGGCGGGTGCCGTAGCCGGTCTCGTGCTCACCGGGCTCGATGTCGTCTTCAAGACCGCGGGCATCATGGGAATGCCGCTTGCCGAGGTTGATCGCGCATCGCTTGGCTGGTATCTGCTCGAGACGTCCGCGGGCCGGGCAGCCATGGCGAGAGGCGCGCTGCTGGTCGCCCTGATGTTCGTGCTCGGATGGCATCGTCGCCGCGGGAAGGTGGAGACCGCCTTCCCGCTGGGGGCGATGCTGGCGGGCGGCGCACTCGCTTCGCTGGCATGGAACGGCCACGCCGCCGCTGGCGAGGGCTTGGCAGGCGCGGTCCGGCTTGCTGCAGGCATCGTCCATCTTCTCGCGGCAGGCGGCTGGATCGCAGCGGTCCTGATGTTCCTTGCCATGCTGCTGCGCGGCAAAGAGACGAACGGCAGCGGGCGTCTGCGATCAACGCATGACTTTCTGCATGGTTTTTCGACGCTGGGAACGATCTTCGTTGGTGCGCTCATCGTGTCCGGCATCGCGCACTACGGGGATCTCACCGCGTGGTCGTTTTCGGCCCTGTTCCAGAGCACCTACGGGAAGTTGCTGCTTTTCAAACTGGCCCTGTTCGCTGGAATGCTGGGTTTGGGAGCGCTGCACCGATGGACGCTGGTGCCGCGCTTGGAACGAGCGCTGACCAGCGGAGATCCCGCGCAGGAGGTGCGGGCTTTGCGGCAGAGTGTTACGGCTGAGGCCGCGCTGGCCATCTTGATCCTGATTGTTGTTTCAGTGCTCGGGACGCTCAGCCCCGAATAGCTGTGTAACCCGCAATGGCACACTGCCTTGGCAGTCCATCCCCACTAAAGCGAGCATCGGCATGAACTCACCGTCGTCCCATGACCATCACCATTCTGCAGGCGCAGCCCCTGTCGAGGCTGCGGATGGACGGGTCATCACCAATCCCGTCCGCTATACGGACGATGCTCCCCAGCAAGTTGAAGTGACCGCCCCAGCAGCGGTGGCCCAACCCAGCGGTACCCACGCCACGGTCTACACCTGCCCGATGCATCCGCAGATTCGTCAGCCAGGTCCCGGCACCTGTCCGATCTGCGGCATGGCGCTGGAGCCGGAGATGCCCTCGCTGGAGGAGGACGACAATCCAGAGTTACGCGATTTCACCCGAAGGTTCTGGTGGACGTTGCCTTTGACGTTGATCGTCCTGGTCTTGGCCATGCTGGGACACCGTCTGCCCGGCTTGTCCACGCAGGCGCGCACCTGGATTGAGCTCGTGCTGAGCGCCCCGGTGGTGCTCTGGGCGGGGTGGCCTTTCTTTGAGCGCTGCCTACAGTCCATCGGCAATCGCAGCCCCAACATGTGGACGCTGATCGGCATCGGCGTGGCCGCCGCGTTTGGCTACAGCGTGGTGGCCACCGTGGCACCGGACCTGTTTCCGGACTCTTTCCGCGAGCATGGACGGGTAGGGGTCTACTTCGAGGCGGCAGCGGTCATCGTCTCGCTCACCCTGCTCGGACAGCTGCTGGAACTGCGGGCGCGTTCCAAAACCTCGGCGGCCATCAAGTCCCTGCTGGGATTGGCGCCCAAGACGGCTCGCCGCGTCAAACCCGATGGGGGCGAAGAGGACGTTGCGCTGGATCACGTGCACGTGGGTGATCTGCTTCGCGTACGACCGGGCGAGAAGGTGCCGGTCGATGGGGAAGTCATCGAAGGCCGCGCCAGTGTCGATGAGTCGATGCTGACCGGTGAACCCATTCCGGTGGAGAAGGCTGTCGGTGATCACGTTATAGGCGCCACGCTCAACGGGACGGGCGCCTTAGTCATCCGGGCGGACAAAGTCGGATCCGGGACGGTACTGGCGCAGATTGTGCAGTTGGTAGCCCAAGCCCAGCGCTCCCGCGCGCCGATGCAGCGTATGGCGGACAAGGTGGCGTACTGGTTTGTCCTGGCCGTGCTGGCCACGGCGGTGCTCACGTTCTTCGGATGGGGTCTGTTTGGACCCGAACCGTCCTGGACCTTTGCCGTCCTCAATGCCGTATCGGTTCTGATCATTGCTTGCCCGTGTGCCTTGGGTTTGGCTACCCCCATGTCGATCATGGTCGCCACTGGCCGCGCTGCGCAGGTCGGGGTCCTGTTCCGCGATGCTCAGGCGATCGAGCAGCTACGTCTGATCGACACGTTGATCGTGGACAAGACCGGTACGTTGACCGAGGGGCGTCCAGCCTTTCGCGACACGCTCTCCAACGCCGGCTTCGACGCCGATCAGATCCTTTGTTTGGCCGGCAGCTTGGAGCAGGGCAGTGAGCACCCCTTGGCCGAGGCCATCGTGGCTGAAGCCCAGCGACGTGGCTTGAACCTGGTGGCCGCCCAAGATTTTGATTCGCTCACCGGCCAAGGCGTCCGCGGGCGCGTGTCCGATCAGGATGTCGTGCTCGGCAACCAAAGCCTGATGGCGTCGGTTGGCGCCGATGTAGCACCTTTGCAAAGCAGCGCCGAGCGTCTTCGGAAAGAAGGCGCTAGCGTGATGTTCCTGGCGGTCAATGGTCGGTTGGCCGGCGCCATTGCGGTGGCTGATCCCATCAAAGCCACGACCTTGCCTGCCTTGAACCTGCTACGTGCCGATGGCCTGCACGTGGTGATGGCCTCCGGTGACGCACAGGCGACGGCCGAGGCCGTGGGGCGCACGCTGGGCATCGAGGATGTGCGTGGTGGCGTCAAGCCGCAGGACAAGGCCGACCTGGTCCAGCAACTCAAAGCCCAGGGTCGTCGCGTGGCCATGGCTGGCGATGGCATCAACGATGCGCCGGCCCTGGCGGCAGCCGATGTGGGCATCGCGATGGGGACGGGCACGGATGTGGCCATGTCCAGCGCCCAGCTCACCCTGGTCAAGGGTGATTTGAGGCGCATCGTGCAAGCCCGTGCCATCTCGTCTTTGACGGTGGCCAATATGAAGCAGAACCTGGGCTTCGCCTTCGTCTACAACGCCATCGGCGTGCCTATCGCCGCCGGCTTGCTGTATCCCAGCTTCGGCCTTTTGCTCAGTCCGATGATGGCGGCCCTGGCCATGAGCCTGAGCTCGGTTTCGGTGGTCACCAATGCCCTGCGTTTGTCCGGCTCCACCGTTGTTGCCACCCCCCACCCTGACCGCGCCGATGAGCCTGCGCGCGGCCATTCCTGTCACTGATGGCTCATATCCCACAAGGAGTACTGCAATGAAGCGTTATGCCTCCCTCTCGATGATGGCCTTGTTCCTGATGGCGGGCGCGGCCTTCGCCGGCGGCCAGACCACCACGCCCACCACCGACCACGGTCAGCACAAGCCGGCGGCGGCCGATGCCGATTTCACCAAGCTCGATGCCAACAAGGACGGCTCGCTGTCCAAGGAAGAACTGGCCAAGCACAAGCTGGCGCCGCACTTTGGCATGCTCGATAGCAACAAAGATGGCAAGCTGAGCCCGCAGGAATTCGCTGCCGGCAAGGGTATGTAAGTGTTCTCAGCCCGGGAGCTGTTCCAACAGTTCGCGGGTTCTTCCGCCGTTCTGCCATTCCCACGGAGATTGTTATGTCCTCTTCGCACGGTACGCACGAAAACGCGCAAGACCCGCAGTCCCAGCACGCAAAACCGCACGCCTCACACCAACCTGCCCACCAGGCACAACAAGGGCATCAAGGCCATTACGGCCGCCTGTTGTTGATGATGGGCCTGTCTTTCGTGGCCATGTACGCATTGATGTACGCAATGGTCGATCAGTGGGCTAACGTCTATAACAACGTGAACCAGTTCTACATGGCGGGCCTGATGGCCGCTCCCATGCTGCTGATCGAGCTGTGGCTAATGTCCAGCATGTACCCCGATCGCCGACGCAATCTGATTCTGGCTGGTCTGACGGTGGCGTTCATGCTGTTCTGCTGGTGGGGCATTCGCACTCAAGCAGCGGTCACTGACAAACAGTTCATCCGTTCGATGATTCCCCACCACGCTGGCGCCATCCTGATGTGTGAGGAGAATCGTCTGAAGGATCCTGAGTTGGTGAAGCTCTGCCAGGACATTATTACCTCGCAGACACAGGAGATCGCGCAAATGAAGCAGTTGCTGGCTGAGCGTTCCCATTAGCTCACTGCCTTTTGCCAGCCGATATCACTTCACTGAGCCTGCGCACTGACCATTCGGTGGATCAAACGCGCGGCCACACGTGCGGTGGCTTGATCCGGATCCAGGGGCGGACACAGTTCCGCCACGTCGACCACACGTACCTTGCCCGAGGCCATGACCAGATCCAGCAGGGCTTCCAGGACCTCCAGACTCACCCCGCGTGGGTTGGGGGCGCTCACGCCCGGGGCCACCACCATTGAGTACGCCGGCAAGATCACCAGCGGCTTGGGTAGCTACACCCAGTGGCGTGGCTTGGGCTCACTGCGTATGGGCAAGAACCGTTGGACCGGCGTCTATTCGGCGCAGTACATCGGCAGCGCGGACGACATCATCGCCGTGCCCGACACGATCGGCTCGCATGTGTCCAGCGTGGTGTACCACAGCCTGCAACTGAGCTACGGCATCAAGAAGAAGTGGGATATCTCCGCCGGCGTTGAAAAAGTGCTCGATAAGAAGGCGCCGTTCGTGAAGAACAACCCCAACACCGACACCGACACCATGACGTACGACTTGCTGGGTCGTCGCTGGAATGTCCGCTTTGGTTACCACTGGTAAGCCACGATCACGAGGAGCTACACATCATGAGAAACACGCAACTATCCGCCACACTACTGCTGTTCGCTGTGGCCGGCAGTGCCGGTGCGCACGACCTGTTTGTCGCTTTCTCCAAGCCTGGCACCGCAGCGGGCGAGGCGAACACAGCGTTGGTGAACAATGGCACCTTCGATGAAAGTGCAGGTGCAGTCACCCGAGCGCGTCTACAGGACGTTTCGCTGAGTCAGGGCGGCGCTAAGGCTGCACCGGACTTGGCCAGTTGGAAAGAGGTCGGCAAGCAGAGCCAGCTCACCGTGCATCCGGCGGGCGAGGGCACCTATCTGCTGGGGGTCTCGACGATGGCCTCCACCAGCACGCGTACGGCCAGCGAGTTCGGCAAGTACCTGGAGTTGGAAGACTTGCCCGATACCCTGGCCACCTATGATGCGAGCAAGTTTCCCAAAGGGGTCACCTATAGCTATACCAAGCATGCTCGTACCATTGGACAGGTGGGCACAAAACTGACCGACGATTTCGCTGCCTCGCTGGGCTATCCGCTGGAGATCCGCTTGGCCCGCAATCCTGGAAGCGTGAAGGTCGGCGAACAGCTGTCGTTCCAGGTGCTGCAGCAGGGCACGCCAGTGCCCAACCTACGCGTGTACGTCGGTCATCGTGCTGACGCACCGGTCAAGGGTGGGCACGGTAGCGCTACGCTCCTGCGCACCGATGCCCAAGGCCAAGCCAGTTTCCAGGTGACCACCGCCAAGACCTGGTACATCCACACCAATCACATTGTGCCCTCTACACAAAAGGGTTTGGATTTTGTGTCGGATCGGGCGTCGCTGAGCTTTGAGATTTCCCCGCACGCCGGGCACTGATAAGTAAGCATGTAGGCGGTACTCTCCCCTTTGACGCCAGTCATGACTTCTTCCATGACTGGCGTCTTTTTGTGGGGACTTACCTCAAGTGCTCAGTCTGTCTCTCATTGGTCGCCCCGCGCCGCGCGCAATCCACGTCGCCGCACTAGATAGAACGCTGCGGGAATCACCACCATAGAGAGCACCGGTGCGGTGAGCATGCCACCCAGCATCGGCGCGGCGATACGTTGCATGACCTCCGAGCCGGCACCGGCACCGACGAAAAGCGGAAACAACCCGGCCAGGATGACGGCTACCGTCATCGCCTTCGGGCGCACCCGTTGCACGGCGCCTTCGTAGATAGCCTCTTGCAGGGTAGACACATCTTCCGGCGCACCGCTGGCCAAGCGCTGCTCCCAGGCATGACGCAGGTACAGCAGCATGATGACGCCGAACTCAGCCGCAACGCCGCCCAGGGCGATGAATCCGATCATGCTGGCCACCGAAATCGCATGGCCCAGCCCCCAGATCAACCAGAAACCGCCCACCAACGCCAAGGGCAAGCTGAGCAGGATGATGGATACATCGCTAAGCCGGCGAAACACCATCCAGATGACCAGGAAGATGATCGCCAACGCCGCGGGCACCACCCATTGCAGGCGTGCCAAAGCCCGTTGCAGATACTCGTACTGCCCCGACCACGCCAGACCATAGCCGGCAGGCAAACTCACCTGGGTCTGCACCGCGGCTTGCAGGTCCTGGACCACCGATCCCAAGTCGCGATCGGCCACATCCACGTAGATGTAGCCCACCAACCGGCCGTTATCGCTCTTGAGCATCGGCGGGCCTGGGCTGATTGACAGCTCCGCCACCTGGCTCAAGGTCAGTTGCACACCGCCTGGCGCGATCAGCGGCAGATCCTGCAAGGCCTGCAACGAGTCACGCTGGCCACGGGGGTAGCGCAAGACGATGGGATAGCGTTCGCGCCCCTCGATCGTTTCCCCGATTGGATCACCGCCAACGACCGTGGCAATCAGTTGCTGGAGTTGGCCTTGAGTGAATCCGTAACGTGCAGCGATTTCCGGGCGCACCTGTACATCGACATAGCGCCCACCCGTGACGCGTTCGGCCAGTGCCGAACTCACGCCGGGCACAGTCTTGGCCACCTGCTCGATCTGCTGGCTCAGGCGCTCGATCTGCTCCACATCGGGTCCGGAGACCTTGATCCCAATCGGGCTCTTGATGCCGGTGGCCAACATATCGATGCGATTGCGAATGGGCGGGACCCATAGGTTGGTCAGACCGGGAATCTTGACCGCTGCGTCCAACTCCTGGCGTAGCTTCTGGGGGGTCATGCCCGGGCGCCATTGATCCCGCGGCTTGAAGGTCACGGTGGTCTCAAACATTTCGATCGGTGCCGGATCGGTCGCACTTTCGGCACGGCCCGCCTTGCCGAACACGTGCTCAACCTCCGGTACGGTCTTGATCATCCGGCCCGAGAGCTGGAGCAACTGACGGGCCTTGTCGGCGGACAGGCCGGGCAGGGCCGTGGGCATGTACAACAGGCTGCCTTCTTCCAAGGGCGGCATGAACTCACTGCCCAACCGGCTAAAGGGGATCAAGGTGAGCACTAGCAGCAGGCCGCTGAGCAGCAAGGTGACACCGGGATGTTTGAGGACCCACAGCAGGATGGGCCGATAGCCAGCGATCAGGATGCGATTGATGGGGTTCTGCTGTTCCGGGCGGATGCGGCCGCGGATCAGGTAGCCCATCAAGACGGGGATCAAGGTCACCGACAACCCTGCTGCGGCGGCCATCGCGTAGGTCTTGGTGTAGGCCAGAGGCGAGAACAATCGCCCTTCCTGCGCCTGCAGGGCAAAAACCGGCACGAAAGACAGGGTGATGACCAGCAAGCTGGCGAACAGGGCCGGTCCGACCTCGGCCGCCGAGCGGGCCATCAGCTGCCAGCGCTCCTCACCCTGAGGTTCCCGGCCGTGCGCCTCCCGCCAGTGCTCCAGATGCTTGTGTGCATTTTCGATCATCACCACCGCTGCATCGACCATCGCACCAATGGCGATGGCGATGCCGCCTAATGACAGCAAGTTGGCGGAGATCCCCTGGGCGTGCATCACGATGAAGGCCGCCAGGATACCCAAAGGCAGGGTGATGACGGCCACCAACGCCGAGCGTAGGTGCCACAGGAACAGCAGGCATACCAGCGCTACGACCAGAAACTCTTCGCCAAGCTTGTGGGTGAGGTTGCGTACCGCATCCTGGATCAGCTCGGAGCGGTCGTACACCGGCACCACTTCCACGCCCTCGGGCAAGCTGGATTGCAACGCCTGCAGTCGCGCTTTGACGTTCCGAATGGCCCCCAAGGCATCCTTGCCGGTCCGCAGGACGATCACGCCGCCGGCCACCTCACCTTGACCATCCAACTCTGCGATACCACGACGGAAGACCGGCCCGCGACTGATCGTGGCCACCTCGCCGAGCAGGACGGGGATGCCGTCGTTGCCGGTTACCGGCACCTGTTCGAACGCCTCCTGTGTGCGCAGGTAGCCTTCGCTGCGCACCATCAGTTCGGCTTCGCCTTGTTCGATCACCGAGCCCCCGGTAGCGCCGTTGGCCGCATCCACCGCCTCGATGAGCTCGGCCACCGTCAGTCCACGGGCCGCCAACGCCTGCGGATCGGGCTGGATCTGCCAGGCGCGCACCGCACCGCCCACACTGGCTACTTCAGCCACGTCCGGCACGGTTTTTAGCTCATAACGAAGAAACCAGTCCTGCAACGCACGCAGCTGCCCCACATCACGTTGACCTGTCCGATCCACCAAGGCGTACTGGTAGATCCAGCCCAGTCCTGTCGCATCAGGACCCAGCGCCGGATTCACATTCGGCGGAAGTCGATCGCGTACCTGGCTCAAGTACTCGAGCACTCGAGAGCGCGCCCAGTAAAGATCAGTGGCATCGTCAAACAGGATGTAGACGAATGAATCACCGAAGAAGGAGAAGCCGCGTACCGCCTTCACGCCCGGCACGGACAACATCGTGGTGGCCAACGGGTAGGTGACCTGGTCTTCGATGATGCGCGGGGTTTGCCCCGCCCATTGCGTGCGGATGATGACCTGGGTATCGGACAGGTCCGGCAGCGCATCCAGCGGCGTGTTCTTTACCGACCAGATACCGACCACCGCCAGCAGCGCGGCGGCAACCAGCACCAGCACGCGATTGGCGATGCAAGCATGGATCAGGCGCGCGATCATGGTGTGCCCTCCATCGCTTCGGACATGACCTCGCTTGCCTGGCAATCAGCGGCTGCGGCGGGGCCGAACTTGGGTA
The DNA here is from genome assembly GCF_059369035.1 of Stenotrophomonas sp. YJH_SMC_130. Taxonomy (NCBI): domain Bacteria; kingdom Pseudomonadati; phylum Pseudomonadota; class Gammaproteobacteria; order Lysobacterales; family Lysobacteraceae; genus Stenotrophomonas; species Stenotrophomonas sp. YJH_SMC_130. The sequence continues at coordinate 24,314 of NZ_JCAFSH010000013.1, read as the reverse complement.
CCAACTGCATATCCATGAACGGTGACTTGCCCGGCTTGTCGAAATGCTTCTCCGGCACCATCGGGTCATACCAGTACTGCACCGGGCAGCGCGGCGGCGTAGAGGTGGAGGTGTCTGGCGCGACAGGCGCCGGCTGTCTGGACGGTGACGGCACGACAGTGCGTGGTTCGTGCCCGGCGTCATGGCGCTCGTGCACACCTGATGCGCTGGCAGGGCGTGTCGGTTGTGCAGCACCCAGGCGCTCCAACGCACCGGAGAGACTGGCTTCGGAGTCGAGCAAGAACTGACCCGAGACGACCACGCGTTCACCACCGGCCAAGCCTGCCACGATCTGCGTGCGCCCTTGCACGCTACGTCCCACACTCACCCGCACTGGCCGGAAGCTCCCGTCCGGATCCTGCACGATGACCCGGCTGTCCCGCCCGGTGGCGATCAGCGCCTCCGTGGGAACGACTGGCAGGGCCTGCTCGGCGTCGGGCTGCACCAGAACCTCGGCGAACATGCCCGGCACCAGCCGACGCTGCGGGTTGCGCAGCACAATTCGCGCCCGCTGCGTGCGACTAGCCATGTCGACCTGGGGAAGCAACGCCTGGATCTGTCCGGCAAAGCGCTCTGCCGGCCAGGCACTGACCGTGGCCTGCACTGAGGTCCCCGGCCGCAAGGTGCCCAGCGCTGCCTGGGGTACCGAGGCCTCCAGCCACAACGTGTCCAGCCCATTGATCTTGAACAGTGGCGTACCGGGCATCACCGTCTGTCCCTCGCGTGCCAGGATCTCGGTCACGACACCACTGTGGTCTGCGCTAAGCACGACGCCACTTCTGGCCGAGGCGCCAGAAGGAACACCCAACGAACGCAACCGTTGTTGCGCCGCACCCTGCAGCTCACGCGCGCCCGCGGACTGAGCTTGGCTCAGGGCATGTGCTTCGGCGATGGCCGCGTTCCATGCCGGGGCCTGCACGGTGGCCAGCGTTTGACCACGACGAACCTCGGTAAACGGCGCCTTTACCTGCACGTGGGTGATCAAGCCTTCCATGCGCGCACTGATCACGCTTTCCTGGGTCAGATCCCACGTCAGTGTGCCCGGCACGCGTACGGCAGTCCCTAGTAACTCTACCGTCACTTCCTGAGTGCGTATGCCCACGTTCTGCTGCAGGCGCGGATCGATCTGCGTTCCGCCCCCTATGGCCTCATCTGCGTATTTGGGCAGCAACTCCATATCCATGAACGGAGATTTGCCCGGCTTGTCGAATCGCTGCTCCGGCGCCATGGGGTCGTACCAGTACAGCACCTTGCGTGCTTGATCTGCGACGCTCGTGCCGGGGGGCGGGGTGGTATCAGAGGTTCGAGTCATCCAGGCGTAGCCGCCGGCAAAGCCGAGCGCCAGCAACCCGAGGGCCACGGCGAGCTGTGTGAGACGCGTCTTGGTCGGGCTCATGGCGTGTTCTCCTCATGGGGTAGCAGATAGGCCAGTGCCGCCCAGGCACGGCCCTGTTCGCCCAGCAGACGGGCGTTCTCCAGGTGCAATTCGATCTCATCGCGCCGCGCTTCCAGCCACGGCTGCAGGTCGGCACCGGCGCCGTAGGCGGCCAACGCCGTGCGTGCACGATCGCGCGCCAAAGGCAGGCTCTGCGTGTTCTGGCGCTCCAACTGGCCGGTTAACCCGCGCCATCGCGCTATCGCGCGTTGCACCGACTCGGCTTGGATGCGCCGGGCCTCATCGCGCTCTGCGGACACCGCCTCCAGCTCGGCCCGCCGTGCCGCGATGCCTCGTGCTTGGCGGTTCTTCTGGAACAGCGGCAGGCCCACACCCACTTCCACCATGAGCATGTCGCTGCGCGCCATGCCGTCGGGTGCGCGCTCGCGACGTCCGTAGGTGAGCTCCACACTCCAATCCGGGCGGGTTTCGGCCACGGCCGCATCCACCTGGGCCTGGGCTAAGCTCTCGCGTGCCTCCCAGCCCAGTAGTGGCGTGTGTTGGTCCAGTTTGGCCAGCAGTTGGGTGGGCTCCAATGGCAACTGCGAAAAATCCGGTGCCGCACCACTGGCCAAGATCGCCTCTGGTGCAATACCCAACCACCGCGCCAGGCCGGCCTGCGCGGCGGCGTGCTCCGCATGTACCTGCTCCAGGCGATTGTCCAACTGCAGTAGGGCGGCCTGGGCGGCAAGCACATCACTGGCCCCGGCCGTGCCGCCTGCCAAGCGAGCACGCGCCGCACGCTCGGCTATACGGGCCGGCTCGCGCAGACCTTCCAACGCATCTACGGCTTGCTGCGTACTCCACAGCTCGATCCAGGCCAGCGCGGCCGCTTGGGCCACCATCTGCTGTTCGGCCATCGACAGTGAGCGCGCTTGCGCCAGCGTCGCTTGCGCCAACGCGTGCTCGGCACGTCGTTTCGCACGCGCAGGAAACTCCTGCATCAGACCGATTTGCTGGGTGGTCATCTCATCGGCCCGCAAGCTGAAGGCATCGGGTCCGCTGACGGGCCAGTTCGCCAGCCCCACGATCAAACGTGGGTCGGGAAGCGCGCCAGCACGCGCGGCTTCTTCGGTACTGGCATCGATCTGCGATCGGCGCACCTGCAGGGTTGGGGCGTTAGCAAGCGCCCGTTGTAGGGCTTCTGTGTAGCTGATCGGGATAGCGGGCGATGCCGCCAGCACAGGACCACTGAGCGCCAGGGCAAACACGAACCCACACGCCATCTTGCGCCTTGCACGCAAGAAGAAAGACATCTCCATAAGACCTCCGGGAAACGACAACGAGCGCGCTGCAACGCATGCAGCACGAGCACGGGTCAATCCAGGAGGGGGCTTAAATCAGCAGGCTACAGAAGCGCTGCAGGGGAGGCGGATCGGACACGCACACCGGAACATCCCGATACAACTGCGCGTGTACCGGTGGCAACAGAGCCTGCACCAGCGCGAAGGCGGCCAGCGCGGGCTGGTAAGGCACTTGAGGGGCCTTCGCATCGGCCGTGGCGATGTGATCGCGCTGGCAATGCTGGTCGCACAACGCCGGAGCATCGGGATCCGGCGTGGACATCTCTTCGCAACCGACCATCAGGGTCGCTTGTCCAGCTTCCACCGATTCCAGCGGACAGGCGTAAGCCACCAGCGCGAGTTGCTGCAGCAGCAGCGCCCACAGTCCCAGCCATGCCAGTCGGGCACGAGAACGGGGTCGCCGCCATCGCCTCAGCAGCCTCACCATGACAGCTCCCGCACGCCCGAAGCAGCGCCTGCGGACGCTGGGCAGATCAGGGCAGGGGACGTGCGAGCTCTCATGATGGCCAGTCTAGCCCTCTTGGGGCCGACTGTCATTGATCAGGATCAAGCCCTCGCGCGGACTCAGCGGTGGCATCCGCCGCAGCAGGAGGATGCGACGGCCGGGGCGGCCGGCGTACCAGCCTCAGAAGGGAGCACCGCAGCGATCACATAGCCTTGCCGCTGGATAGCCTCAACCGCCTGTTCTACGGCAAGCAGGCCCTCGATCTTGACCACGCCACTGCCCAGATCGACGTCCACCTGGGCGTGGGGGTCAAGGGCCTGAATGGCTTGGGTGACCGTTCGGACACAGTGACCACAGGTCATACCTTCAACAACGAGATTCATGGACAACCCTCCAAAAGCATCGGCGGTTTGCCGACGGCGTGACGATGAGCCTTCCCACGGTGGGAAGGTCAAACGACAGGCAAGTTGAGTGGTAATCCGTCCCGCGTTGTTGACCTTCCCATCATGGGAAGGCTCAGGCTACCTGCTCGTTCCTATTGGCCCTCACTCCATGGACAGAACGCTCACTTATGCGAATTAAGTTATTGATTATATTACATTAATACAGGAATCGCAAGGTCTGTAGTTGCACCGTGCCCTGGCCGGCCACAAACGCGATAAGCTAAGCATTCCTTAGTGCTAGTCATTCTTGATGTCATGACGATGCCATCTGAGCGCACCCGCAATGTGCTGCAGGCGGGCGCGTTCCTCAGGCAGCTAGCGGCCAGCCAAGCCGTGCCTAAAGAGGTGCGGCAAGAGGCATATCGACTGCTGCGGCACTATCCAACCGTCAGCGACATCGAGGCGATTGCTGAGCACGAAGAGCGGCTGCGAGCGCTGACCCAGTCGGCCTTCGTACGACCCTACCTGAGCAGCGAGATCGAGGCGGATTGGTTCTCCGGGTACCCGCTCGGCCCTCATCGCATCTGACCATGAAGCAACCGAGCAGGCCGCGTGGAAGAGGGACTACGTCTGCGGAGACAGCGCTGGAGGCTTCCTTTGAACGGGCCCGCGACAGTGCGGCCGAGGAACGCGCATTCTTCAAGCGACTGATGGATGCGATCGTGTACGTGCATGCGCCCATCTCGGACGACGCGCAGACACTGCGGCTGGTCCAGTTCCGCCATCCTGACGGTTTCGATGCGATCCCTTTCTTTACCTCGCTCGACAAGGCGCAGGCGGCCAGCTCGTCTGCTGTCAGAATTCTGGGAGTTTCAGGCCGTGAGCTGCTAACCGGTACTCGCGGCGCGACGTTGATGCTCAATCCCAACTACGGCGGCGTTGTCCTGTACCCGGAAGAGGTTGCGACATTGTTGGATACGGGCTTTCTGGCCAGGGTGGAACGTCTGGCGCCGGCGGAGTTCGCGGTGAGACCTGCCCAGGCCGCGCCGGCTTGGCTCGCTCCGGCCATCAGCGGCAGCCTTGAGCACGCCGACTTCGTCTCGTCGGCCTATCTCCTGGAAACTCACTCGTCAGGGGGCGTCGAACAGCCTCCCGGTCTGTTGATCTGGCTGGTGGTGGACCTGGCTTTCGCCGAGCGGGCGGCTCGTCTGGTGACCACCGCCATACAGCCCTTATGCTCAGATTTGGACGTCATCATCGACTTGGCGGTCCACGACGTATCGCTGCCTTTGCCGGCGGGCTTGGATGATCCCCAGATCCTGCCCATATTTTTTCACGAGAATCAAGCCAACTTGAGCACAGCTCATCGGCCTATGAGCCCTGAAGATAAGCTACTAGCACTCCTTCCGGGATTGACCGAGGAAGAGAAGGAACGGCGGACCCGCGAGGGTATGGCCGACGTCGACGCTGGACGTACGATCCCGCACGAGGAACTACTGCAATGGATCAGGCGACGGTCAGAGCCTTCTTGAAGGTTTCCGTTGGGTCAGGAGCGTGGAAACTCTTGAATCCAATATTCAAGAAGGGCACGCGTGCCTGAGCAGTACTCCAGGAATGCCTGTGTCACGCGGCTTCTGGTTCAATCAAGCCTAGGTCTGTAATCCACGAACTGCCTGACGTCGAGGGGTGTTTCCTCGTTGAATCATGGTGTTAGAGACGATTCGGCTGTTTTTCTCACGAATCCCTGCCGACCTTCTTGAAAAACTGAACCAGACCTACCCAAACGCTTCCGTAAGGCAGGTGGTGAGAGGGCAGGTTAAGCACATCAGGGATAGCAATCCCAAGGAGATAGAAGCGCTACGACAGGAGGCCAACGATCAACTTCCTACTATCGCCGAGCTAAAGAGGGTCAGTGCGGTTGATCCAGAGTTCCGGATGGAAAACAGCTTCTTTGGGCCCAAGCCAGTCATCACCGCCCGCATCATCAACCGCTCAACACTGCCATTGAGCGAAGCGAGCTGGAATGCGGCGCTGTACATCAATGGCGATGTACAGCCTGTAGCCACGTCGAAGGTGCGCAGCGATTTCCGTTCCATCGAAGGCCTCAAGCCCGAACACCATGTTACGGCTCGATTCACTGTCGGATTCGTCAAGGGCGATAAGGCCTGGACCACCTTGGCGATTCGTCAAGCTACATCCACACGCGTCGAGCTGGAGATGATCCCTGAGACAGCAATGGACTTTACGGACAAAGCCTATCTAAGTGCCGATCTTCAGAAGCGCATTGATTTCCTTGAGAACCAACTCAAGCAAGCGAGCGAGTTCGAAGATGTCTGATGCTACCAAGCCCCGCCGGCGGATCACCCTCCGGCGGGGCTTGGTAGCGGTACCGACGTTCACCCCCGCCAAAGAGGACCATTACACAATGCGCCCGTCCATCCTCGCCTTGGACTTAGAAGGAACGCTGATTTCCAACGCTGTAAGCCAGATCCCGCGCCCGGGCCTCTACGAATTTCTGGAGTCGGCAAAGTCGCTCTTTGAGGGTCTAGTCATCTTCACCACAGTTCCGGAGCCTAGATTTCGCGAGATTGCCGACCTATTGGCTTGCGAAGGAGCGGCCCCGGGTTGGTTTGCCCGCTTGCCATACATAGACTGGACTGGGCCGACGAAGGATCTTGCCAACGTTTCCCAGCCCATCGGCTCTGCATGGCTACTAGATGATTACGCCCCCTATGTACAACCGGGACAGGAACATTGCTGGGTCCCGGTTCAACTGTTTTGTTCTCCTTACCCCGAGGACGACGCGGGACTGGACGATGCCATCGAGGCAATCCGTAAGCGACTGAACGAGTACTAGAGGGCCATCTCTTGGCCAGCGTCCAATGGGCCACAGGCTCGCCGGTCAACCAAGGTCCAGCGCTTCGTTGGAGAACCGTCGATATAGACCTGGGGGGGCGTTTACCGCGATAGAGTCCTGAGCCCCCTCAAACCATCTCATGGACCCGTGGCAGCTGGTCGGTCTACTCAGACTAGAAGCTAAAGCTGCCAACTGCCGCTAGGTTCCAGCCAGTACGCCATGCCCAGCGGCAGGAAAGTCTCCATTGCAACGTCCAGGATCAACGGCTGACGCCAACCCTGACCAGGCAAGAAGCAAAAATCCTTCCGGGCGAGGGTTCCAGCTTGCTCGCGTCCAGCTAACCAGATGCATCTGCGTTTTATCTCGCGATCAAGTGCTCGCCTCGCGGCATGCTCATCCAAACCGCTTTGTATGAACTCCGAGGCAGAATTTCGCATGCTCGCCCACAGCACGTAGCGCTTACGCCCCAAGCTGAGCGCATTCCATTCAGGCGATCCAATCGACTGAAGCCCGTCGCCTAGCTTCGGGTCCAACCGATGCTTCCGCAGAAGGTTTGCCAAGTACGCTCGAGCTTCGGTGGATGCCAGTGAAATTCCGAGATTCCGCCTCGCACTGGGCGTGCACTCAGCCGCCCACTGGGTGAGCGACCGGGTCAATGCCGACTCAAGGTTCAAGTCACTGCGAGACCACGGAGATTTGTAGGACCAAGCCAGGGGCTCATACAGAGATCTTGCGGCAAGCCGAGAACATTCGACTGGTTCGCGATGGAGGACGCGCAGCGTCGCAAGCGTGTCAAGTGCCTGCGAGGCCAACCCCTCAGCAGCTACCGGCGAACTAGCCGTTCTTGAGCGCTCTAGCGCGCACCACGCGCACGCAAGAAAGGGACCTATTGAACGAACGAAATTGTCCAGTTCTGGCCAGGGCGCGATGAGGGTCGGTTGGCTAACGACATAGGCCACACAGCCCTCAAATCGCGATACCAGTTGTCAGGATATCAACCTGCCCACAGACTGTCTATCTGACTTTCCGATATTGACCCTTAGGTGTTCTCTCCAGTTCAACGATATCTGAACATCCGATATCCTAGCCGTGCAGCGAATGAGCGGGGAGCGCCCCGGCGCACGACGCAGAACGTTACCGCATGTTGGGAGAGCCGAAATGATGCGCACCAGCGCTAGCCACCCGTTACTGATTGCAGAGTTGCCTGTTGGAGCCCATGGAGGCGGCATAGGGGTGACATTTGCGCCAGGCAAGTACCAGGAAGTCGCCATGACTGGAGCATGGGCGAGAGACCTAGATGTGGACGTCTCGGCTATTCAGGACTGGGGTGCCACTCACCTAGTCACCTTGCTTGAGCCTTGGGAGCTCAAGGACCTTCGAATCGAGAGCTTACCGGCGATAGTGGCGGGGAAGGGCATCTCTTGGCATGGACTGCCAATCACTGATGGAGCCGCACCAGACGACAGACTCCTCAAAGATTGGCTACAGCTAAGTGCTGAGCTCGTCGCTGACATGCTGAGCGGTCAAAGGATCGTGGTCCACTGCAAGGGGGGGTTGGGACGCGCGGGAACGGTCGCTGCCATGCTTTTGCTGCAGTCTGGCGAGGCCAAGCGGGCATCGGATGCCATCCACATGGTGCGGCATGCCAGGCCAGGCGCAATCGAAACGATTGCTCAAGAGGAGTTCCTAGAGTACTGGGCGCAGAGCCTTCACCCGGGCGGAGCTTGACCACTCAGGTGCGCAGTCAGGAACTCAAGGACGAGTTGCCTGTGGATCCAGAACTCGAGGGCTTCTTAGGTCTGGATCCAGAAATCGACGGCGTCTCCATAGTGGATCTTCGCGAGGGTTCAGGGCACATCAAAAATTCGCTGCCTCGAAAGCTAAGAACCTTGCTGTCGCACGAATCAGGGTCTTGTGCTGGGGCCGGACCAGCGCTATCGCTGACTAAGGCAGGGCAACCTCCAGGGACTGTACTGCGACGGCGCGATCAATAGACATCTGTCAGATGTATCGCCACCACTATCGATCTAATGAATGCTGACTCAGCCGATGCGTGCTGCCTTAGGAGTTACGATCTGACTGCACTCGTGGCCGAGGCGAAACGCCACGACGTACAGGACCGTGGCATCCATCGGCATACCTGAGCCCATCCGAATGACGACCTTACGCTGACCGTGCGACAGTGATACTCCCAGTTCCCGCAGGACCTCAATGCGCTGCTGCAGCCCGTCGTAGATGTCTAGCTTGTCGACTTCTGAATACAGGTCTTGGCAGTCGCGATACTCACGGTAGTAGTCGACCAGTGCAGCAAACTCGCTCGCCGCCTCGCGCGACAGCTCGAAAGCCGGTTCGGACAGATCCATGTCGCACGAAACGATCAGGCTGGCCAGCTCGCGCCCAGCAGCAAGCGGGGACACCGCCAGGGTGATGTAGTCGCGCTCAAACTGCGCTTGCGCCGCCTGCAGTTCCTCGTCTGTCGGCAGCGAGAAAGGCTTGTTGAGTGCATCGATGTCATTGAAATCGAAGGCGCGCGCCAGTGCGCGACGGGTGTCGAAACTGGCCGAGTCACCCTGCTCAACCCGCTGAACTGTTCGCACGTTCAGGCCCGAGATCTCGGCCAATTGTTCTTGCGACCAATGACGCAACTGGCGGAACTGGCGAATGCAGGCGCCAACCTCAGCAGCGGTAAGCAGGCGAGGCGGGGTCTTGGTGGTCATAGAAGATAACTCCGGAGGGGTAGGGAGCCCAGATTAGGAGGGTGCCGAACTTGGAAACATGACAGTCGCCCGACAGGCCCCCGACACAGTTCAACTGCCAGGACTTGCCCCAACGAGAAATCCGGGGCAACTGCTTATGCGCCCGTGATGTTCTCCCCGTGCCCCCAGAGGGGGGCGAGGCCCAACTGCCTAGTCACTCACCACAGACCCCACCCTAGACGCGCAGGCGATCCGGGACAGCTCTATGGCGAGGGCTGATGGGGGGTCAATGGCTCCAACTCTGGCAAAACACCCCCAAATTGATGATGCAGTGCATTCATCCATGCCAGAACTGGTTCGCCTGGCCACAGGTGCGCCAGATTCAGAAGGGTTAGCATGGCAAGCGCATTGCTGTTCATGGCCACCCCCGCCAGAAGCGCGCCCGGGTAGCCATTTAACTGCCTTGCCAAGGGGTGAATCCCGGCATGGAGATAGGAGTTCAAGCCGACATAAAGGCATTGTCTGGCTCTGCCCAACAACTGTGATGCTCCTCGGGGCCCAGAGGACTCAAGCTTTACGAGCATGTCCTGAACGCCAGGGAGCCTCTTTGCCGCTTGCTGACTCTCCAGAGTCAGGGGCGCAAGAAGCTTCTCGATGTCGGTGTCGGTAGCTGCATAACATGCCCAGGTTGCACGCACGAGGGCCTCATACTGGGGCCGGACCAGCGAGATTGCTGACTGGGGCAGAGTAGCGATCAGGGACTGTACTGCCACGGCGTGATCAAGGGACATCTGGCAAAGTGCCGCCACCGCCGTCGATCTTCGGTCACGTCCATGCTCTATCTCCATCCAAGCGGCTCGAATTTCACCCAAGAGCTCTAAGGAGCCCTCCAGCACAGACGCCCGATCCTGGTCAGCCGATTGAGGCACAAGTCATCCTAGAATCGTGATCTGCAGGCAAGAGTAACGGCTCGTCCATCGGGCAAAGCCCTCAGTTGGCCGGCTGGGCTGCAGCATCTGTTAGCCGGTAATCTCTGCATTGCATCATCCGTGCATCAGCAATTTCTGCGTTGCGTCAGTCGCAAGTCAAATTTTTCTGCAATGGACCGTCTTGCACTGAAATTTTATTCCTCAAAAGCTGAAATCTCTGCAATGGCACCCTAAGAATGTCTGCGATGAACAGCGTTCTGGTCCGCGCGCGATTGCTTCCTATATTGCAACCATACGCTCAGCCAGCCAACCGCCGGGATCCATGATCGCGCGAGCGGACGATCCCGGTCGCAAATGGCTGGCTGCCGTCACTCTCGTGGCTTTGAGCGATCAAGGGGAGCAGTCTGGCCCACGTGTCGAACAGAAGCCTTGGATCTTGGTGGATCAGAAGCGAAACCCGCAGCGCATCTTCCATTGCCTTGAGGTAGCCGCGGCGTATCTCAAGTGCGTTCTCGCAAGCATTGGGGCGACCAAGAATATGTGTGATCGCGGAGGCCATAGCAGTCTGGACAGGAGGGGAGGGGAAGGCGATAGTCTGCAAACGTCTAGACGATCCCGCAATGAGCATCCTCAACGTTCTCCTCACTCGTGACCACCTCGTCGTCGCAGCGGATACCCTGGCAGAGGATGCTCTCACAGGGGCGTATTCCGCGGGGGCAAAGCTGCTGCTGATCCCTCAGCACAACGTAGTGCTTGCTGCGCGCGGGTCTACGCAATTCTTCCTGGGGGGCTCGCAGAATTCGGAAAAAATCGTACGCTAAGGTTTTCCGGGCATCCGTAGGGGCCGAAACTTCCCGTCTTCCAGTCTGCGGCTCTGCCGCCAGACGTAATCGCCGGTGAGGTTGATGTGCTCCCAGCCCAGCGGCGACAGGAATTGCAGCAGCTCGCCGTCCACCGGCTTACCGGCCTCGACCAACCCCTGGGTGGCGCGCTCCAGGTACACCGTGTTCCACAGCACGATAGCCGCCGTCACCAGGTTGAGGCCGCTGGCCCGGTAGCGCTGCTGCTCGAAGCTCCGATCCCTGATTTCCCCAAGGCGGTTGAAGAACACCGCCCTGGCCAGCGAGTTGCGCGCCTCACCTTTGTTCAGGCCGGCATGCACGCGGCGGCGCAGCTCAACACTTTGCAGCCAGTCTAGGATGAACAGCGTGCGTTCGATCCGGCCCAGCTCGCGCAGGGCCACGGCCAGGCCGTTCTGGCGCGGATAGCTGCCGAGCTTGCGCAGCATCAGCGAGGCAGTGACGGTGCCCTGTTTGATCGAGCTGGCCAGGCGCAGGATGTCGTCCCAATGGGCGCGGACGTGCTTGATGTTCAGGGTGCCGCCGATCAGCGGCCGCAGCGTCGGGTAGGTCTGCACGCCCTGCGGCACGTACAGCTTGGTTTCGCCGAGGTCGCGGATGCGCGGCGCGAAACGGAAGCCCAGCAGGTGCATCAGGGCGAAGACGTGATCGGTGAAGCCGGCCGTGTCGGTGTAGTGCTCCTCGATCCGCAGGTCGGACTCGTGGTACAGCAGGCCGTCGAGCACATAGGTGGAATCGCGCACGCCGACATTCACCACGCGGGTGCTGAACGGCGCGTACTGGTCGGAGATATGGGTGTAGAACAGCCGTCCCGGCTCACTGCCGTACTTCGGGTTGACGTGTCTGGTGCTCTCGCCCCGGCCGCCAGCCCGGAAACGCTGGCCATCGGAGGATGAGGTGGTGCCGTCGCCCCAGTGGGCGGCGAAGGCATGCTGGTACTGGTGGTTGACCAGCTCGGCCAGGGCCGCCGAATAGGTCTCGTCGCGGATGTGCCAGGCTTGCAGCCAGGACAGCTTGGCGTAGGTCAGACCGGGGCTCGACTCGGCCATCTTGGTCAGCCCGAGGTTGATCGCATCACCGAGGATCGCGGACAGCAGCAACGTCCGGTCTTTGGCCTCGGCCCCGTCCTTCAGGTGGGTGAAGTGGCGGCTGAAGCCCGTCCAGTCGTCCACGTCCATCAGCAGTTCGGTGATCTTGATGCGCGGCAGTAACTGACTGGTCTGGTCGATCAGCGCCTGCGCCCGATCCGGCACCGCCGCATCCAGCGGGGTGATCTTCAACCCGGACTCGGTGAGGATGGCATCGGGCAGCTCGTTGTCCTTGGCCAGGCGGGCGACAGTGGCCAACTGCTCGTCCAGCAGCTGCAAGCGCTCTTCCAGATACTGGTCGCTGTTCGGGTTGATCGCCAGCGGCAGGGCCTGTTCCCGCTTGAGCGCGGCGAACTTCTCGGCCGGCAGCAGGTAGTCGTCGAAGTCGCGGAACTGCCGCGAGCCCTTGACCCAGATGTCGCCGGAGCGCAGGGCGTTCTTCAGCTCGGACAGGGCGCAGATTTCGTAGAAGCGCCGGTCGAGGCCTTCCGGGGTGATCACCAGTGGCTTCCAGCGCGGCTTGATGAAGGCGGTGGGAGCATCGGCCGGCACCTTGCGCAGGTTGTCGGCGTTCATCTCGCGCAGCGTCTGCACGGCTGCCAGCACGCCCTGCGCGGCCGGGGCGGCGCGCAGCTCCAATACCTCCAGCAGAGCCGGCGTGTAGCGGCGCAGGGTGGCGAAGTTCTCGCCGACCAGGTGCAGGTGGTCGAAGCCCTCCGGCCGGGCCAGCAGCTCGGCTTCGCTGACGCTCTCGGTGAACTCGTCCCAGGGGATCACCGCCTCGATGGCGGCATAGGGGTCGCTGCCGGCTTCCTTGGCCTCCAGCAGCGCCTGGCCGATCTTGGAGTACAGGCGCACCTTGTCGTTGATCGCCTTGCCCTGCTTCTGGAACTGCTGCTGATGCTTGTGCTTCGCGCCGCTGAACAGCTTGACTAGGATGCGGTCGTGCAGATCCACCAGCTCATCAATCACGGTTGCAGTGCTCTCCAGCACCACGGCGGCCAGGGTCGCATAGCGCCGCTGCGGCTCGAACTTGCCGAGGTCTTTGGGCGTCATCTGCCCACCCTCGCGGGCCAGCTTGAGCAGGCGGTTCTGGTGGATGTGCCGGCCCAGGACTTCGGGCAAGTCCACCAGCTGAAATGTCTTCAGCCGCTCGATGTGCTCAAGCATGTGCCGAGAGTTGGGTTTCAGCGGTGCCTGGCGCAGCCAGGTCAACCAGGTGATGCTGCTGCCGGCCTTGAGCTTCAACAGCTCGTCCAGCTTGGCCCGATGCGAGTCCGTGAGCGGTTCAACCAGGGCGCGGTAGACCCGCCGATTGGCCCGTGCAATGGCCTCCGAGCAAGCCCGGTCGATCACGCTCAACGCCGGCAGGATGCGTCGCTTCTGCCGCAGGCTCTCCAGCGCCTGGCCGGCCAGCAGCAAGCCCTTGTCGGTCTGCTGGGCCAGTTCGGTCAGCTCGCGCACCAGGGCGCGGAAGTCGGACAGGCCGAACGGGGCCAGTTGAAGGTAGGTGCGCAGTTCCTGGGCGTGCTCGCGACGGGTCACATCGCGCTCGCCGTACTTCGTCCAACTCGCCGGATCGGTCTGGACTTGCTTGGCCACCCACAGGATGACCGGTTCGGGCAGCTCGCTGTCAGTGCCCAACGCATAGCCGGGGTAGCGCAGCAGGCAGAGTTGCACGGCGAAGCCGAGGCGGTTGGCGTCGCCGCGCCGCTGACGGATCAGCGACAGGTCGGAGTAGTTGAAGGTGTAGTAGCGGATCAGGTCATCCTGGCTTTCTGGCAACGCGAGCAGGGTGCCCCGCTCCGTGGCCGAGAGGATCAAGCGACGCGGCATGTGTCAGTCGTCCGTGCGGAGGTACTGGTAGAGGGTTTCCCGGCTGATGTTGAACTCGCGGGCAAGCTGCGCCTTGGGCTCGCCGGCCGTCGCTCGCTGCCGCAGGGTAGCAGCCTGCTCATCGGACAGGGCTTTCTTGCGGCCCCGGTACGCGCCACGCTGCTTGGCCAAGGTGATGCCCTCACGCTGCCGCTCGCGGATCAGGGCGCGCTCGAACTCAGCGAAGGCCCCCATCACCGACAGCATCAGGTTGGCCATCGGCGAGTCCTCGCCAGTGAACACCAGGCCCTCCTTCAGGAACTCGATGCGCACGCCGCGTTGAGTCAGCTTCTGTACCAAGCGACGCAGGTCATCGAGGTTGCGGGCCAGCCGGTCCATGCTGTGCACCACCACTGTATCGCCTTCGCGGACGAAGCTCAGCAGCGCTTCGAGCTGGGGGCGCTGGGTGTCCTTGCCCGATGCCTTGTCGGTGAACACCTTGCTCACCTGTGTCTGTTCCAGCTGGCGTTCCGGGTTCTGGTCGAAGCTGCTGACCCGGACGTAGCCGATGCGGTGCCCCTGCACGATGTCTCCTTGGTTGAAGGCGGCTTAAGTGCTCCTTCTGTTCCGTTGTGCCTCAAACCCCGTTTCTGTCAGGCTGAAATCTATGACCTTCGCAGGCATGTGTCAAAAAATGCGAAAGATGACTCTATTCTGACTAAGCGGCGCGGCCCTGCCTGACATCCAGTTAGGGTATGCCTCAATCTGACGGTAGCGAGTCGCAGGCGTTCGGATCGGCATCGGTTTCGTTCCCTGTCTTGGCACGCGCTTCGAAGCGTTGATAACACTCCAACCCGCAGAAGTGCTCGACGTATTCCGCGCCTTCCGGGGTGAAGGCGGCATCGAGCGGGATTTCCTTGCAGCACACGCAGCAACTGGTGGTGGTCGAGTCACTTGCATTCATGGTGGCACCCCTCCATTGACTGACGAAGACGGCGAATGCCGCCGCCGGCATTGGCTTCGCGAACAGGAAGCCTTGTCCTGTGTCGCAGTCCGCTTGTCGCAATAGATCAAGACTCGCCGATGTTTCCACGCCTTCAGCCACCACATCCATGCCCAGCCCGTGCGCAAGCTGAATCACGGTGTGCACGATGGTTTGGTCGCGGCGGTCGTTGGCGAGCCCGGCGACAAACGATTGGTCGATCTTGAGCGTGCTGATTGGGCAGCACTTCAGATGTTGCAGACAGGAATACCCCGTCCCGAAGTCATCGGCGGCGAAGCGCACACCGATCTGCCGCAAGGCGTCCAGGGCGGGGAAGATCGCCGGATCACCAAACGCGACCGATTCGGTCAGCTCGATTTCGAGATACTCGGCGGGCAACTCGGCATCAGCCAGCACGCCCTTTACCCACCCGTCGAAGTCCGGTCCCACTTGGCTCGCCGAAACATTGACGGCCAGCCGGAACGGTCGCCATGCCAGCATTCGCCAGTCACGCATCTGGCGGCAGGCTTCGCCCAGCACCCAAGCGCCGATTTCAGGCATCAGGCCGGACGATTCGACCACGGGCAGGAACTGGCCCGGTGGCAATAGTCCAAGCGTCGGATGACGCCAGCGCAACAGGGCTTCCGCGCCGACAATCCCACCACTGCGCAGATCGACGACGGGCTGGTAGTGCAGTTCAAGCTGCCCGCGCTCGACCGCTTGGGCCAGTTCCGGCGTCGTCCATCCATCCGGCCGGAAAGCGCTCATTCTCTTTCCCTGAATGCCCGCAACGCCCGCGACAGGGACAGAAGGAACAGGCCGGTCAAACCGAGCGCCGCGATGACCCAATGCTCGCCGAGGAAAGCACCGGCGGTTGTGCCGGCCAGCACGACAGCGAGGATGGGCAGGTGGCAGGGGCAAGTCAGCACAGCCAGTCCGCCCCACAGGTAGCCGGTGATCGGTTTGTGCGTCTCGGACGGCAAGCGCTCGGGGTTGTTCATGGCAGACTCTCCGCGTGCTGTGCCGGCTCGGTCGGCAGGGTGGCCAACTGCACTTCCAGATCGGCCAACGCTTCGCGCCGACGCTCGACGAACTGACGCAGCAGGGCAAGCTGCGCGGCCGCTTCGTCGCCGTCCGCCGCATCCAGCGCCCGGCACAGCCGCGCCAGCGCGTCGAGGCCGATGCCCGCCTCGAAGGCCGCCCGCACGAAGCACAGCCGTTGCAAGGCGGCGTCATCGAACAAGCCGTAGCCGCCTGGTGTGCACGCCACCGGGCGCAGCAATCCGCGCAGCAGGTAGTCGCGCACGATATGCACGCTCACCCCGGCATCAAGAGCCAGCCGGGACACCGTGTAGGCGTTCATTGAACACCTCCTTTTTCTCACCCGGCGCAGCAGGAAAGCTGCTTCACATCCTTGTTGAAGGTCTGCGCCGCGAGCTTCAACCCCTCGACCATCGTCAGGTAGGGGAACAACTGGTCGGCCAGTTCCTGCACCGTCATGCGGTTGCGAATGGCCAGAGCCGCCGTCTGGATCAGTTCACCCGCTTCCGGCGCGACCGCCTGTACGCCGATCAGCCGATGGCTGCCTTCCTCGATAACCAACTTGATGAAGCCGCGTGTGTCGAAGTTGGCGAGCGCACGCGGCACGTTGTCCAAGGTCAAGGTGCGGCTGTCGGTCTCGATCCCGTCGTGGTGGGCTTCCGCCTCGCTGTAGCCCACGGTCGCCACTTGCGGATCGGTGAACACCACGGCCGGCATTGCGGTCAGGTCGAGCGCCGCATCGCCGCCGGTCATGTTGATCGCGGCACGGGTGCCGGCCGCTGCCGCCACATAGACGAACTGCGGCTGGTCGGTGCAGTCGCCGGCCGCGTAGATGTTCGGGTTGCTCGTGCGCATGCCTTGGTCGATGACGATGGCACCTTGCGCATTGACAGTGACCCCCGCTGCGTCCAGCGCGAGGCTGCGCGTGTTCGGTGTCCGACCGGTGGCAACCAGCAGTTTGTCGGCGCGCAATTCACCGTGCGTGGTGGTCAGCACGAATTCACCGTCCATATGGGCGACCTGGCTGGCTTGCGTGTGCTCCAGCACCTCGATGCCCTCGGCACGGAAAGCGGCTGTCACCGCCTCGCCGATGGCCGGGTCTTCACGGAAGAACAAGGTATTGCGCGCCAGGACCGTGACCTTGCTGCCCAGCCGGGCAAAGGCCTGCGCCAGCTCCAGCGCCACCACCGACGAGCCGATTACGGCAAGGCGTTCGGGAATGGTGTCGCTCGCCAGGGCCTCGGTGGAAGTCCAGTAGGGTGACTCTTTCAAGCCCGGAATCGGCGGGACCGCCGGGCTGGCACCCGTGGCGACCAGGCAGCGGTCGAACATCACGACGCGCTCGCCACCCTCGTTCAAACGGACGGTAAGGCTCTGGTCGTCCTTGAAGCGCGCCTCACCGTGCACAACGGTGATGGCCGGATTACCGCCCAGGATGCCTTCGTACTTGGCGTGCCGCAGTTCGTCGACGCGGGCCTGCTGCTGGGCCAGCAGCTTACTGCGGTCAATCGTAGGCACAGTTGCCGCAATACCGCCATCGAACGGGCTTTCCCGGCGCAGATGGGTGATGTGGGCGGCGCGGATCATGATCTTGGACGGCACACAGCCGACATTGACGCAGGTGCCGCCGATGGTGCCGCGCTCGATCAGCGTGACCTGCGCGCCTTGCTCGACGGCCTTCAGCGCCGCCGCCATCGCGGCTCCACCGCTGCCAATGACCGCTACCTGCACCGGGGGCTCGTTGCCACTGTGCTTTTCGGCGGCGGCCATCCATCCCCGCACCTTGTCGAGCAGTCCGACGCGGTTGTCCGCCAGTGGCGCATCGGCTAGCGTTGCCTTGTAGCCCAGTCCGGCCACGGCGGCAGTCAGCGCGTCCGGCGATGTGCCCGGCACGATGGCGAGTTGCGCTGTGCCCTTCGGATAGGACACCAGCGCCGACTGCACGCCTGGCACTTTTTCCAGCGCTTCCTTGACGTGCGCCGCGCACGAGTCGCAAGTCATGCCGGTGATTTTTAGATGGGTCATGCAACAGATCCTTTATCGTTTGTGGCGCCAGACAATGACGTCCGTTGTGCTGCGGTGCCGTTTTCAGTGACTCACTGCTTGACGCTGGACGGATAGCCCGCGTCTGCGGTTGCCTTGGTCAGCTTCTGCACGCTGGTCTTGGCATCGTCGAAGGTGACGACCGCTTGGCGTGTCTCGAAAGTCACGTCAACTTTGCTGACGCCTTCGACCTTGGAAATCGCCTTCTTGACAGTGATCGGGCAGGCGGAGCAGGTCATGCCCGGTACGGACAGCGTGACGGTCTGGGTGGCGGCCCAGACGGGGGCAACAACGGCGGCGAGGGCGAGGGAGGCAAACAGTTTCTTCATGGTGAACTCCGATCAGTAGAAAAATGGCATGACGTAGGGAAATCCGAGCGCGACCAGAACCAGCGCGGCCACGATCCAGAAAATGAGCTTGTAAGTAGCTCGCACTTGGGGAATCGCGCAGACCTCACCCGGTTTGCAGGCCGCTGCCTGCCGGTAGATGCGCCGCCAGGCGAAGAACAACGCCACCAGCGCCACGCCGATAAAGATGGGGCGATAGGGTTCCAACACCGCCAAGTTGCCGATCCAAGCGCCGCTGAACCCCAAGGCGATCAGAACCAACGGCCCGAGGCAGCAAGCCGAGGCGAGGATGGCGGCAAGCCCTCCAGTGAAGAGCGCGCCGCGCCCGGTTTTTGGTTCAGACATGCGCTTGTCCTTTCGAATTGAAATTGGATAGCGTAACCTTACTTCCGTACTCATGTACGGAGTCAAGCGATATGGAAAACAATTTGGAGAACCTGACCATTGGCGTTTTCGCCAAGGCGGCCGGGGTCAATGTGGAGACCATCCGTTTCTATCAGCGCAAGGGCTTGTTGCTGGAGCCTGACAAGCCCTATGGCAGCATCCGCCGCTATGGCGAGGCGAATGTAACGCGGGTGCGCTTCGTGAAATCAGCCCAGCGGCTGGGCTTCAGCCTGGATGAGATCGCCGAGCTGCTGCGGCTGGAGGATGGCACCCATTGCGAGGAAGCCAGCAGTCTGGCCGAGCACAAGCTCAAGGACGTGCGCGAGAAAATGGCTGACCTGGCGCGCATGGAGGCCGTGCTGTCTGAGTTGGTGCGCGCCTGCCATGCGCGAAGGGGGAACGTTTCCTGCCCGCTGATCGCGTCACTACAGGGTGGAGCAAGCTTGGCAGGTTCGGCTATGCCTTAGCGTGCTTTATTTTCCGTTTTCTGAGACGACCCCTTAGAAAGCCTAGTCAAAGAGCTGTCACGAGAACACCGTTAGCTTAGCGTACGATTTTTTCCGAATTCTGCGGTTCCCCCTTCCTCCGCATCTACGAGCTTGCACTGCAGGCCAGCTTCCGCGCAGATTTCACAATAGAACAGCTATCTGCCGAGCTAGGGCTGGTGGTGGACCAACTCTGGCCGAACTTTGAGAAAGCGGTTAGCGAAGCGGGATTGCCGATCGAGCAACTCGGGACCGAGTTGGTGCTTGGTGGATGGTCGTTGAAGAACGGCCGGATGATGGCCACGGCGTATGCGAAGAGTGACAGCCGGCGCCCTTGCGTTGTCCAGCCGATCGGGGGGCAGATGGCGTCGCCGGGCGAACCGCTCCAGGCCGCGACCCCTAGCATGGCCCAGGTGGATCTGCTGGCCCATGCGCGTCTCCAGGTCAGCTACCTCAATGGGCAATTGGGCCGGAAAGTAGCAGGAGGTCGACTGCTAGTTGGGTTTCTGCAGAAGGGGCAAGCCCTGCTCAAGGATCTAGGAGAGATCTAGGTCGCGGGAGTCAAATACGCTAGGGGCTGAAATCGAAGTTCAGGTCTGGCCCTAAGGCAGAAGGCCAAAGCAGACCAAGGTCGTCCGTGGATTTGGGATGTTTATCGAGGGCAGGGTGGATGTCCGCTTCTGGCCGGAAGCGGACATTGGGCGGCGACCGGCCCGGTGATGGCATCCGCCTTCGACCCAAAGCGGGCATCGTTCTCGACACACCTGAGTTGATCCGTACTCCAAAGCCTGTTTCCGCTACCCCTTGTAGTGCTCGACGTAGAGCCCCAAAGCTGCCAACGACGCATACACGGCGGACCCAGCGTTGGTCGCGTACAAGGCAAAGGGAACCGGAGGATCGCAGGGAACTGTTGCGATGAACCACGGAGCTGAGCTCGTCAAGCTCGTCCTAGGTGATGTGAGGAATCCTAGCTCCCTACGCATACCTAGCGCCTCGCGGACGTACGCCTTGTTCCAGCCGCCAGTCTTGCACGAGACCCCAAGAAGTAACTCCGTAAATGCGGGATAGCGACGGGTCTTAATCGGACGATATACACCGACGTCAATCTCGTGACGGTCAGCCGCTTTGACCACCGTCGTGCCTTTCCAGCTATGGCTTAGTGTGGTGACCTGCACTGAAATCCTAATCTCGAGCTTCTCAGTAGACGTAGATCCACTGATGTAATCGTGATCCGGATGGTTTGCTTTGCATGGAGATCCTCCAAACGTCAGGACGCCTGCCATCTTGGGGGTACACGTGAGCTTGTAGCCCGCACTATCGATGATTCGCAGAAGCCTAAGCAGCACCCGAAGTTCGTAAGCCTTTCCTTGCGCGTAGGGAGACCCGCTCGCCTTAGCACGCGAAATGGCTGCTTTCACAGCGTTGAGGATTGCTAACTTACTGATCGTCACAGTCGCGGTCCTCGTGGCGCGTGTTCCTCGCGAGGGTCGTCCGGTGGCAGATATCGAGCGATATAGGCCTCAAGATCTGCCTGCTCGTGATCCGTCAAACGCTGGGGTGATACAGTTGGTAGATGTGACCGGATTGAGCGAACTCGGCGACCTTCTGGTGTCTCAACAGTGTAATGAACGTCCTCCAGTCCGGTGAGACCTTGGACCAGCTTCCCGATCTCACCCAAGGTTTGCGAGAGGGCGTCTTGGGTCGTCACAGGTCTAAAATCGAGAACCGCCGCAAGTGCGGCTGCAGCTTGTGCATTCGTGTCGTCCTCGTAATCAGACATCGCCTGAACAATCGCGGAGCGAAGCGATCTAACAATTTGTGGATCAAGCTCAGACGCAAGGGCTAGCGCCTTCCCTATCTCCCTAATTACCTCTTCACCACCTTGATCTTCTGCCATTCACAACTCCACAGCTGTAGACATTAACGGGCCGCGCGGGATGAACCGCCCGGATTCTCTAAATTCAATTGCCGAAGGTTGCCGTTGGCAATGTTCCTTAAGAGTAAGGCACAGTGCGGTTTGGTTCCATAAGCGGATCGCGCTGGCTGTATCCCGAAGTGTGCGATGACGCCGAAGCTGGATAGTGTCGCTGAATTGGACCATCAGGCACTTAGGTCTGAGCCCTGATACAGATTGATGATATGACTCCAAGTCGCGTACGGGCTGCGAAGAGCACCGGCTACTTTGGTCCGCTTCTGACCGAAAGCGGACATTCGTTTAACCAAGGGTGAAGGAAACTTTTAGGGCCAGGATGGACTTCAACTCTCTCGTTCGCTCGCTTCTATCCGATGCGAAGATGCGCCGTAACAAGCCTCTGCGAGACTAGTGCGCGAGCCAGGTCGCTGACATTGCTCCATGGCCTATGACGTGCCCCGCACCCGCTGGTCAAATGGAACCGCCCTCGGCACCATGGGCACGACCATCTAAGGAGTTCTTCATGCTCTACCAAGATAAGTACGTCGCCTTCATCGACATGCTCGGGTTCTCCGCACTTGTCCAAGAGTCGGCAGCCGACATGAGCAAGCTTGATGAAATAGCAGAGGCCATCGACAGACTAAAGAACACAGCGTGCTGCAACCCAGCAACAGGACTTTTGTTCACTTACTTCAGCGACTGCATCGTCATATCAAGCAGCCGCTCTCCTGCTGGCCTTGCCGACATCCTGAGCTGCATCAGAATGTTGGCCGAGAACCTGCTAGTGGTTGATATATTGATACGTGGAGGGCTCACAGTTGGAAGCATTCATCATGATTCTCAGATGATCTTCGGACCGGCGATGCTGGACGCCTATCGCATGGAATGTAAGGAAGCACGCAATCCCATGGTGCTCGTGAGCGAAGAGGTGCGATCGGATGCTCGCGCTGCGGGGTTAAGCAACCTGTTGACGTGGGATGACGAAGAGCCAGACCGCCACTATGTCCACTATCTGATCTCGTACAGCGCTTATGACTCTAATCCAAGGGCGGGCGTCGTGATTCTCGATAGCCAGGCCGCTCTCATCCGGCATTTCATCGCCAAGAGGCTGCTAGGCGCTCCGGGTAAGATCCTGGATAAAGCCGAGTGGATGGAACGATATTGGAACGAGAAGGTGGCGACAGGTGGAATTCTCGGACGTGTTGACAGGGTCGCAGACCTTGTTAGGCCCAATGCGCGACCATTTCGCAGCAGACTCGCCGTTCTAGCACCGCAACCGGGCGCCACTAGTGTGGACTAGCGAATCAGGCAAGCAGCTGCCGATTCCTTGCAAAGATTCAATTCAATTGGCCATACGGAAGCACGTGCAATCCCTGATGGCAGTCGGGACCACCATCTCCCCATTGCCAGCCGCGTCTGAACCAGCGCCCGGAACGCTTCAGCGGAAGGGGCTGGTCCCTTCCGCTGGTGCCTGCCCTGGTTGCACCGGCTATGCGCGGCCACCACGTTCCCGGACACGTCTCTGCCCCCGTCCTGTTGGGCCACCAGGTGCTCGGCGGTGCATTGAAAGGCTCGGGCCTTACTGGCCTTCAGCCCGAGCTCTGAGGGTGCAGTGAGCCACATCGGCAGGCCGCAATAGAAGCAACGGCCCGATTGGGCGTAGAAGGCAGAAGTGCGAAGGGATCTGCGGCGTTTGGCGGTCATGGATGGCTCCGGAATCGAAGGATTCCCGTGCCCCCATTGGGTGGACCTCGGGCACCCGGAGCCTATTGGCTATGCGGGCACAACACCGGCGCTTTATAGCGACTGGCTAAGGCGTTATAGCTCAGCGCTTGAGCCGCTACAAGGCCCAGATGCCGACCAGAACGGGAGGGAGTCACCGACGCCCAGTTAAGGTCAAAGCTTGGTCAGGGGGCGAGCGACGCGCTTGAGCAGGTGGAGCGGGGCGTGGCGCGTCACCCAGGGAAGTCGCGGTGTTGTAGTCCTGCTCAACCCGCTGAACTGTTCGCACGTTCAGGCCCGAGATCTCGTCTAATTGTTCTTGCGACCAATGTCGCGACTGGCGGAACTGGGAAGTGCAGGCGACAAGCTCTGACCGATCAGGTGCGCAGTTGGGAACTCAAGGGCGAGCTGGATGTGGAGCCAGAAATCGAGGGCGTCTTAGGTGCGGATCCAGGAATCAAGGGCATCTTTGGGGGAGATCTGGAAATCGCGGGCGTCCTTGTGGGGAAATACGGGCGGACAGCTGTGGGATCTGGGGCGTTTCCGTTGTGGCAGTCAGTGCGGGTCAGGGTGGCGATGATGCCGCCACCGTTGACCCGCTTTTTGTTTGCCCGTTGGGGCAAGAACTGCCAGCGGTTGCAGCCGCTGGTTCACGCAATGCCGCACTGGAGGCGGCCCGCCAATGAAATCACAGAACCCAGCTTTTCGCAATCTTGGTAGGTATGTTTAGTGTTGCATCAGTAACGGACTAAATTTAAAAGCGTTTTTGCCGATATAGCACATTAATCTGTTGCGCCTTTTGCATCGAGCCTTGTGTTGCGCGACTCAGGCTCCTAAGCGCAACAGGCCAACTCGTGGTCCGCAACACCCAGAACAGTCGCTGCAAGGCTTCTGACTAGTGGCCAGTCCCCCTCGCCGCTTGTCCCCTCTTTGAGCTTCAAAGCTTGCGGCTTCATGGGTCAACGCATTTTTTTATCGGTGGGGCTGAAAGAGGTCGCCATTACCGTCTCCATGAACCAGCTCGACGTGGAGACCTTGCCTCCCGACAATGATCGAAAGCTGCGGTCGCTTGTCTTTTCTCCCCGTAGCCAGTCGGCGCCATTCCGAGCGGTCCAATCCGGACGGGGTCGGGTAGTCCTCCGGGTGGGTGTGCCATTCGCCCAGATATCGTACCGTGCCACGTGAGGCGCGCCAGCGATCAAGGGCAAGCTTGGCATGACCGAATGGGGAGCGGTGAAAAAAGGTGCGCAGCCTGAGGTCCCAGATAGTTGGGGCTGTGGCCTGTTCAATGATCAGATGCTCGCCATGAACTGTCCCAAGAAGTAGCCCGCCTGACTCGGGAGCTTGATCGCCGTCTTGCACGTAGCGGGCAAACACATCCAAAGTGGCCGGCGAGAGATGAATGAGCTCGCCCAAGCCCGCCAGGTCATCGCCGACTGGCGACGCGACTACAACCAGGTGCGACCACACAGCAGCTGCGGTCGAATCCCGCCTGCCCAGTTCGCTGCCAACCACCGAGCACAACAAGCCGACAACGCAGTAACCTT
>NZ_JCAFSH010000012.1:0-76191 GCF_059369035.1 Stenotrophomonas sp. YJH_SMC_130 | reverse complement strand
GGGCCCGAGGCATGCCTCGGGCGGGTTGGGCAGGACGCCCAACCCCGGTCTTGCCGTGTGCGCAGGAAAGCGCACACGAGCAAGCGGCTGCCAAGCCTACACGGACGTACTTGCGGCGTCCCCGCACTCCGACACCGCCCCACCACCCCACGGAATCCACGCTGTTGATGTTGATGTTGCTGTGGCTCCCAGCAGGTGCAGGGCTGCAAGCCCTGCCGAACGCCCCCCCTTACTTCAAACGCAGCAGCAGGCTGCCGCCCGCACACACCACCGCCAGCCAGGCCACGCCGTGCCACCCCCACTGCGCCAGCGCCAGGCTGCCCAGCGCACCACCGGCGGCCATGCCGATGAACATGCCGGTGAACAACAGCGCATTGAGCCGGCTGCGTGCCGGCGGCACCAGGCCGTACACCAGGGTCTGATGCGCCACCAGCGCCGACTGGAAGCCGAAGTCGAACAGCAGCGCACTCACCACCAGCAACGGCAGCAGCGCGGCGGCCGGCAACCAGCCTTCGGCCAGCAGCAGGCCGAAGCCCAGCAGCGCCACCGCAATCGCCAGCCGTGCCACCGCATGGCACCCCAGTCGATCAGCGAAACGGCCGGCAAACGGCGCGGCCAATGCACCGGCCGCACCCGCAATACCAAACGCACCCGCCGCAGCACTGCCGAGGCCCAGACGTGCATGCAGCATCAGCGCCAGGGTCGACCAGAACGCACTGAAGCCGACCGCCAGCAGCGACTGGCTGGCCACTGCACGGCGCAGCTGCGGCTGCTCACGCCACAACGCCAGCAATGAACCCAGCAACGCCGGATAGCGCAGCGTGCTGGTCGGCGCGAAACGCGGCAGTGCACGCGCCATCACCGCGCCCATCGCCGCCACCGATACCGCCGCCAGCACGAACTGCGTGCGCCAACCCCACGCTTCAGCCACCACGCCACTGACCACCCGCGACAACAGAATGCCGAGCAGCAGGCCGGTCATCACCCGGCCGACGATCTGGCCGCGCTGCGCATCCGGTGCCAGCACCGCAGCGGCGGGAACGATGTCCTGTGCCAGCGTTGCCATCAGCCCGACCAGCAGGCTGGCCATCAGCAGGCCCGGCAGGTGCCCGGCCATCGCGGCGGCGCCCAGTGCCAGCGCCAGCAGCGCGGACTTCAACAGGATCAGATGGCGGCGGTCGAAGCGGTCGCCCAGCGGTGCCAGCAGCAGGATGCCCAGCGCGTAGCCGAGCTGGGTCAGGGTTGGCACCAGGCCGGCGGCGCGCTCACCGGCGCCAAGGTCCTGGGCGATC
Source organism: Stenotrophomonas sp. YJH_SMC_130 (assembly GCF_059369035.1). Lineage (NCBI taxonomy): Bacteria > Pseudomonadati > Pseudomonadota > Gammaproteobacteria > Lysobacterales > Lysobacteraceae > Stenotrophomonas > Stenotrophomonas sp. YJH_SMC_130. Next base: position 74,899 of record NZ_JCAFSH010000012.1, on the reverse strand, counting down.
AGGCCCAGCATGGGCTGGCTGTAATACAGCGACGCGACCGAGAAGCCGGCACCGGCCGCCATCGCCAGCACCAATGGGGCGGAAGGCACGGTCGCCGGTGCGGCCGCAACAGACAGCGAGGAGGTAGACATGGGGGAGCCCGGTAGAGGAAGTGGGCGTATCCTGCCTGTATTCGCCAAACGTCTGTAGTAGGCTCTGGTACATATCTTTCATACGCCACACGCATGAATGACCTGGCCACCGGCGCTGATCGCCTGGATCTGCTGCGCACCTTCCTGCGCATTGTCGATGCCGGCAGCCTGTCTGCTGCGGCCCTGCAGATGGGCACCACCCAGCCAACGGTCAGCCGACGCCTGCAGGCACTGGAGCGGCAGCTCGGCCTGCGCCTGCTGCAGCGCTCCACCCATGGCCTGCAACTGACCGAGGACGGCCTGCGCTGCCAGCGTCATGCGCAGCGCGTGGTCGACGAATGGGAGTCGCTGCAGGCCGAGCTGAACGGCGAACCGGAAACGCTGCGCGGACGCCTGCGGGTGATGGTGCCGCACGCCTTTGGCCAGGCGCAGCTGCTGCCGACCATGCTCGCATTCCTTGCCCAGCACCCGCAGCTGAGCCTGGAGTGGATCCTGGAAGATCGCCGCCCGGACTTCATCGCCGAAGGCATCGACTGCGCGGTCCGGGTGGGCCCGGTCGACGAACCGCGCATGGTTGCACTGCCGCTCGCGGAAGTGCCGCGCATCGTCGTGGCAGCGCCCTCGCTGGTGGACGCCACGGCGGTCAGTACGCCGGAACAGGCACAGTCACTGCCGTGGATCTCGCTGGTCACCTACTACCGCGAACGCCTGCTGCTGCATGATGCGCAGGGCCGGGCGCATACGCTGTCAATCAGCCCGCGCCTGCTCAGCGACAACCTGTTCGTGGTACAGCAGGCTGCACGCGCCGGGCTGGGCGCAGTGGTGGTCTCGGCCTGGCTGGTGGCCGACGACCTCGCACAAGGGCGGCTGGTGCAGCTGCTGCCGGACTGGCAGGCGCCGGCACTGCCGGTCCACGTCGTGTTTCCTGCCGCGCGCCAGCAGCCGCCACGGCTGCGCGCCTTCATCGATGCGATGAAGGCTGCGTTGCCGCAGCTGCACGGCATGCGGCCGGCACCGCGCTAGGTCACCGGCCGCATCATCCACGCATGGCGTGGATTTCGTTCAAGACCACAGGGTCAGAGCCCTTCCCGTTGGGAAGGGATGCGACCCTGCCAATCATTGCGCCTTCGCAGCCTCGGCGTTCCACGCTGCGACCTTGGCCTTGGTGTCGGCCAGCATCTTGTCCAGCGCGGCGCGGTCATACACGTTGCCGCGCAGGATCACGCTGTCGATCTTCTCGGTAGCGGCAATGTCCTGCAGCGGGTTGGCGGTCAGCAGCACCAGATCGGCGGCCTTGCCCTGCGCGACACCACCGTAGCGGTCCATCTGGCCGAACCAGGCCGGGCCGGAACGGGTTGCGGCCGACAGCGCCTGCGGCGCACTCAGGCCCTCCTTCACGAACAGCTGCAGTTCCTGGTGCAGGGCGATGCCCGGGAAGTTGAACGAGTTGAGGAAGCCCGCATCGGTGCCGGCAATGATCGTCACGCCCGCCTCCTGCAGCAACGGCAGCACGGCCGCCACCTGGTGGTACTGCGCGTGGCGCGCCTCGATCTGTGCCGGCGTCGCCTTCGCGGCGCGGTCCACGCGCCACTGGTAGGTCGCGCGCAGGCCCGGGCCGATGTAGGCCAGGTACGGATCGTTGGCGTGGTCATCCTGGTCCAGGAAATCGAGGATACGGCCACCGTTGAGGGTCGGGGTCACGAATACGCCGCGCTTGGCAAAATCACGGTAGGCGTGCATCGCGGTGTCACGGTCGAAGCTGGCGTCGAGGCGGCGGTTGGCTTCCGCGCGGTCGATGCGGCCGGCGCCGAAGTCGGCGGCGATCTGCGCTTCGTCCCTGCTGCCGGCCTTGAATGCGTAGTCCAGGTGCTCGATCGAGGCCAGGCCGGCATCGACCGCCTGCTCCACCGTCAGCGCCATCGGAATGTGGCCCGAGGCCTTGAAGCCGGCCTTGCGCGCGGCGCTGGCCGAATACAGGAACAGATCCGGCTTCAGCGTGCTGTCGGTGATCTTCACGAAATCGACCTTGTCGTGCTGCAGTCGGGTGATCGCCTTGTCGACGTCGGCCTCGCTGCCCACTTCGATCGTGCCCTTCCACACCGGCTTGATGCCTTCGATCTTCGCGCCGGAACTGAGCAGGCGCGGGCCGAACAGTGTGCCCCTGGCGATCTCGCCACGCCACTGCAGCACCTGCTCGGGCAGATCGCCGGAGCAGTCACGCACGGTGGTGATGCCGTGCGCGATGTACAGCGGCAGCAGTGCCTTGTTCTCTTCGATCAGCGCCGGGCCACCCCCGAAGTGCACGTGCATGTCCCACAGCCCCGGGATCAGGTATTTGCCCTTGGCATCGATCTGGCGGGCCGCGCTCCACTGGCTGCGCAGCTGCGCGTCCGGGCCCACCGCGACGATGTCCTCGCCGCGGATCACCACGCTCTGCCCGGCCAGCGTGCTGGCGTGCTCGACGTCGACCACGGTGGCATTGCGGATCAGCAGGTCGGCGCGCTCGGCAGCAGATGCCGACAGCGGCGCCACCGCAAGAAGGATGGCAAGGGGCAACAGGCGGGAACGGAACATGATGGACAGCATCCTGGTGGGCACGGCCAGCGTGCGGGTGGAAGGAGTAGCGGTTCAGCGCGCCGCGCCGTGCTGGCGCAGCAGGGTTTCAATACCGGCATAGCCACGCTGGCGCGCGTGCGCCAGTGGCGTTACGCCATCGCCGTCGGCCAGCTCCGGGTCGGCACCGGCCTCCAGCAGCAGCTGCACGATCTGCACATGGCGCTCGCCACCGTCGCCAAGCAGGATCGCTTCCAGCAGCGCGGTCCAGTGCAGGCGGTTGACGTGGTCCACCGCCACACCTGCACGCAGCAGCATGCGCACGGTGCTGACGTGGCCGCGCTCGGCGGCCGGAATCAACGCAGTGCCCCCATAGCGGTTGGTACTGCGCAGATCGGCGCCGTGCGCCAGGGTCATCGCCAGGATCTCATCCAGGCCGCGCGCGCCGGCATACAGGTAGGCACTGTCCTGCAGCGCATCCTTGGCATTGACGTCCGCCCCTGCCTCGATCAGTTCGCGCGCCGCATCCACGTTGTTGCCCTGCGTGGCCAGCAGCAGCGCCGTACGGCCCTGGCCATCGTGCGCCTCCAGATCAGCACCATCGGCCAGTGCTCCGCGCACCGCCCCGGCATCGCCGCGGCTGGCGGCATCACGCAGGCGCGCGTCTGCGTCGGCCCTGGACGTAGCAGTGCAGGCAGGGGCGACCATGGCCAGCAGACACCACAGCAGCACGCGCGTGAACGGTGCAGGCCAGCCAGCGGGGCAATGGAAGCGCATCACGTTGTCTCCTTTTCTCCATCGCCGTAGGGCGATGGTCGCAGGGGCCGCGCATTGCCGGCCCCTGCCCCGCATGGTAGAAGTCGGCCTGGGTATCCAGAAGTGAAATGTTCAAATGCAAGACAGTGCCAAATCGAATAGAACCCTGTTCGAACTGGACCTGCTGCGGGCGTTGGTGATGGTGGCCGACTGCGGCAGCTTCACCACGGCGGCCACGCGCCTGCATTCGACCCAGTCCACGGTCAGCCAGAAGGTGCGGCGGCTGGAGGAACTGGCCGGGCATCGCCTGCTCGAGCGCGGCCACCGCGATGTGCACCCCACCGACGCCGGCCACACCCTGCTCGGCTACGCGCGGCGCATGCTCGACCTGAACGAGGAAATGGCCCAGGCGCTGGCCGGCGCGATGGTGGAGACCGCGGTCCGCATCGGCGTACCCGAAGACTTCGTCAACCCGCAAACCACTCGCATGCTGGCCGCCTTCAGCCGCCGCCACCCGCAGGTGAAGCTGGAGATCAGCAGCGGCCTGAGCCGTGACCTGGCACAGGGCTTCGACCACGGCGAGCTGGACCTGGTGCTGGTCAAGCAGCGCCGCAACAGCCGCCAGGCGGTGCATTGCCGGCGCGAGCCGATGCACTGGATCGACAGCCTGCGCAGCAGCTGCCTCCTGCAGGACCCGCTGCCACTGGTCACCTTCCCGCCGCGAGGGCTGTACCGCGACGAGATGATCCATGCCGTGGAAGCGCTGGGCCTGCGCTGGCGCATTGCCTTCACCAGTTCGTCGCTGAGCGGCATCCTGGGCGCGGTGGCCGATGGCATCGGCATCAGCCTGCTGCCGCGCCGTGCAGTCACCCGCGAGCACCGCATCATCGATGGCGAGCGTGGGCTGCCGGTGATCGACAACTACGAAATCGGCCTGCTGCATCGTGCCGATGCCGATGGTGCGGTGCGGGCACTGGCCAGCGAGCTGTGGCGGCAGGTGCAGCGCGAGCCGGACTGACCACGGTAGGTCCACGCCACGCGTGGATGCCTTACGCGCATTGATCATCGATATCTGATCAATCTTGCCGCACGGCAGGCATCATGGCCTCGTACAGTGCCCCCTGCTTCCGTGCTCCACGGCGCCTCGCCATGTCCGACCAACCCCCGACGCGCTTCGATCCCCTGCCTGCAGCCCTGCAGACGCACCTGCAGCACCAGCGTGCACTGATCGCCGCGCGCGTGGCCGCCAGCTTCCCGACGTTGCCGGTGCAATGGCCGCTGGCCGCCAGCACATTGCAGCGCGTGGTCGATGCCGAGCTGATCGATCGTGACGACTGCGGCGGCTGGGAAGCCCTGGGCGTGGCGCTCGGTGACACCCTGGCCCAGCGCGTGCCAGGCCTGGCCTGGATGCAGGTTACCGATGCCTGGGGCATCGACGCGGTGCTGCGCTATGCCGACAGCAGCCTGCAGATCGGCGCCGGCACCCTGCTGCTCAAGCGCGTGGAGCAGGGCGAGGTCATCGACATCGCCCATCTGCTGGCGTGGCTGGAAGAATTCGTCGCTACCCGCGCCGACGATTACGCCTGAAAGCCGCCGGGCATGGCTCGGCGCTACAGAGGTTGGTGCGGCCTGGATCTACAGCCAGCGGCCATCCACCACTACGCGGCGCTCCACCGGCACTGCGGCCACGGCCGCCGGGCCATGATCGGCCCGCACGGCCACGAAAGTGGCCGGATGCCCTTCCACAAGACCGTATTGCGGCACGCCGATCACCTGCGCGGCGTGGGTGGTGACCATGTCCAGCGCCAGCATCAGGTCGGCATCGGTGTAGAAGCCCGAGCGATAGCCCAGCAGCATCGCCCGCTGCAGCAGATCGCCGTTGCCGTAAGGCCACCAGCAGTCGCGGATGTTGTCGTTGCCGGCGAACACGCGCACGCCCGCATCATGCAGTGCGCGCAAAGGCGGAAATGGATGATCACCCGGCGCGTTGCTCATGATCGCCACACCCGCCGTGGCCAGCGCCTCGCCCACCTGCAACGCGCGCGCCAGCGGCACGTCGCCCAGCGAGTAGGCATGACTGACCGCCACCCGCCCCTGCAGGCCAGCGGCCCGGGTCCGCGCGGCAATGCGCAGCAACTGGGCCAGTCCGGTTTCGCCGGGCTCGTGCAGGTGGATGTCCAGGCGCACGCCATAGCGCTCGGCCAGGCCGAACAGCAGTGCCAGCTGGCCCTCAGCATCGCCATCCAGCGTGGTCGGGTCGATGCCTCCCAGCACCTCCACGCCCGCTGCAAGGGCCTGCTCAAGCACGGCGGCGGTACCCGGACAGGACATCACCCCGGCCTGCGGGAACGCTACCAACTGGATGCGCATGAGGTCGGCACAGCGCAGCGCCGCCTCGCGCGCCGCTTCGAGATGGCCGAGACCCGTGCTGCCGTCGATGTCGACGTGGCAGCGCATGGCCACCGTGCCGAAGCGGCTGCACTGGCGGATCAAGGCCTCGGCACGGTCCACCATCGGAGCGGCACCCGCTACTGCGGCCTTCTCCACCGCCAACCGCTCACGCAGGCTGTTCACCGGCTGGTGCGGGTGCCAGCGGTCGCCGACAAAACTCTTGTCCAGATGGATGTGGCCGTCGACCAGCCCGGGCAGGACCGCGAAGCCCTGCAGGTCGACGCATTCCGCCCCGTCGGCCGGCGTAGCCTCGCCATTGAGGCCACTGATGCGGCCGTCACGGACATGGAAATGCAGTGGCGCGCCGTAGCGATCTACACCGCCATGGACGAACTGAAGCGTCATCGGAAACTCCGGGAAAGCCAAGCCATGGCGCCATCCTGAGCGCCGGCGCTGCCATCGGCCAACGAAATATCTGGATGGCACGCATTCACCAGAACGATGATTACCGTGCGACAACCGGTCGCAGCCACGCCGTGCACACGCCTGAACGGGTAACATGGGCGCCTGTTTCCGCTGTGATGCCGCATGGGCCCGTCCGACCGCCACGATCGCCTCCGCCGCTGGCAGGCCGCGTCCCTGCTCGCTGCTGCCCCGATGGCCAGCCTGTCCGCCGCCGATACGGCCGCCACCGCGCCGCTGCAGGCGCCGCCGGGCCAACAGCGCATCGCATCGGCTGCCCTCGTCGAGCGGTTGCACCAGCGTGTGCTGTCCGGGCAGAGCGCCACCGCCACCCTGGAACACTGGTGCGCCGAACACGGCCTGGCCGAACAGGCGCGGGTGCGCGCCGTGCGTGTGCATGGCCAGGACAAGCCTGCCCCCGCCGATGTGCTGCAGGCGCTGGGTGCGACGCAGCCTGGCACCGCGCTGCGCTACCGCCGGGTACAGCTGGTCTGTGGCAGCCGCGTCCTCTCCGAGGCCGACAACTGGTACCTGCCGGACCATCTCAGCCAGGCCATGAACCAGGTGCTGGACAGCACCGACGAACCCTTTGGCCGCGTGGTCGGCCCGCTCGGCTTCCAGCGCCAGACACTGGCCGACCAGACGTTCTGGCCACCGCGTGGCGAAGGCGACGACGGCGTGGTCCTGGAAGTGCGCGCGCTGCTGCGCGATCGCCAGCAGCAGCCCTTCAGCTACGTCATCGAGTCGTACCTGCAACAGGCGCTGCCCTAGCCGACCGGCGCGCGCCATCACCGCGGTGTCCAGACAGCAGAAGGCCCGGCATTGCCGGGCCTTCTGTCTGCCCGCCCGATCAGCGGAACCGGTAGTCCAGCTGCAGCCAGTACTGGCGGCCATACGGGTCGTAGTTGCCGACCGGGTAGAACGGCCAGCCGCCCCCGTTCCTGTCCGCCGGCGGGCGGCTGTCACGCAGGTTGTTGACGATCACGCCCACCGACAGGTTCTCGCCGAACTGGCGGAACACGCTGGCGTTGTAGGTCATGTACGGCGCGATGCGGCCACTGCCATCGGTCTTCGGCAGTGAACCGAAACGATTGCCGTACAGCGTGGTGGTCCAGTCACCCTGGTTCCAGGTGATGCTGCCATTGGCCTTGCTGCGCCACTGGTAGTCATCCAGTGAATTGCGGATGTCACGCTCCGGATCATCGGAGAACTGCCGGTACTTGTGCTCCAGCACCACGGTATAGGCCAGGCGCGTGGTGAAGCGGCCATAGCGGCCGGCGTCGAAGCGCCAGTTGCCCTTCAGGTCCAGGCCGCGCACCGACTCGGAGGCCGCGTTGATCGGATTGATCAGCACGCGGGTTACCTGGTCCGGCTGCACCGTGGCATTGGACGGGTTGCGGATCACCCGCGACAGCGCGTCCTGGCACAGCGGTGAACCGATATCGCGCGCTTCGCCACCCAACGTGCGTCCCAGGCGGCAATCGGCTTCATCACGAAGAATACGGCTGGTGTCGAGGCTGGTGACCTCATTGTCGATGCGGATGTCGTAGTAGTCAGCACTGAAATCCAGCCCGGACAGCGGCGACCAGACCACGCCGAACCCATAGGATTTGGCGGTTTCCGGCTGCAGCTGTGCGTTGGCACGGTTGCTATAGTCGATCGACAGGCCGTTGTAGTCGCAGTTGTCGTACGACTGGCCCGCAGTACGGCAGCGCCAGTAATCGGTCATGCCCGGGTTGTAGCCGCGGGTCTCGGTGGCGAACACGTAGTTCATGTCCGGCGCACGGAAGCTGGTCGCGGCAGAGCCGCGGATCAACAGGCTCTCGATCGGGCGGAACTCGACGCCGAAGCTCCAGGTCGCCTTGCCGATGTGCTCGCCGCCTGCGCGGTACTGGTCGTAGCGGCCGGCCAGCGTGGTGGTCAGCGATTGCAGCAGCGGCAACTGCAGTTCAACGCCGGCCGCATAGCGATCACGATCACCGCCGGCACCGATACCGGCGCTGGTGTTCCAGAACTCGCCGGTGCCCAGGCGCGGGTCCGGGCGGTTGCGGTAGCCCTGGCTGCCGGCCTCGACCACCGCCGCCAGCGCAGCATCGCCGCCCGGCAGTGCGAACAGGCGGCCATTGATGCTGGCGCTGAAGGTCTGCAGCCACGCCGCGTTGCGGCTTTCCTGATAGTCGGACAGGCCCTCGTACTCGTTCGGAGTCAAAGGCTTGAACAGGCGCACCGGGTCCGGCGCATAGACCTCCACGCCATTGCGCACGCCCAGCTTCGGGCCCAGCAGGTACTCGTTGATGCCGGCCAGCAGCACCGGGCGACGGGTGCGGTTCTCGTAGCGCGAACGGCTGTAGACCGCCTCGTAGTCCCAGCCGCTGTCGCCGATCTGGCCGCGTGCGCCCACGTTGAACGACCACGAGTTTTCCAGGAACCGGTTGGCATTGCGCGGCAGGCCACCGATTTCTTCCGGCGCGAAGCGGCGGTACCAGCTCTCCAGGTTCCCGCTGTTCTGGTTGTAGAAGTAGTTGCGCGCCGAGGTCCAGGTCGGCGCGCGCGTGTTGTTGTAAATGCGCGCGCTGCCCACGGCGACATCGGCGAACAGGTCGGTGGTCTCGTTGAGGTGGAAGGTCGCCAGGCCATAGCCATTGAGGTTGCGCTTCTCGGTCTGCACCGTCCAGTAGCTGGCCGCGGCCTCGTTGCTGCCGCAGTACCAGCCCAGGCGCGGGTTGCTGGCACGGAACACGCTGCCGCCATAAATGTCCGACGCTGCGTCGCAGCCGCTCACGCCCGGATCGATGTTGCGGCCGGTGGCGGCGTTGCGGCGATAGGCGATCGCCGTTGCCTGCGGCGCCTAGCCGGCCGGATCATCGTCCAGTGAATCCATGAAGTCGCGTTGGCGCGCGTGGATCGCCTTGCGCACGTCGAACTCGAAGCCGAACAGCGCATCCCAACGCTCGCCGGAACTGCCACCGACCACCTGCGCGCGCTGGTTGTCACCCCCGCCCTGCTGGGTGCCGCCGGCGCGCACGTTCACGTCCACGCCTTCAAAACGGTCCTTGAGGATGATGTTGACCACGCCGGCGATGGCATCGGAGCCATACACCGCCGACGCACCCGCAGCGAGCACCTCGATGCGCTCGATCAGGGCGCTGGGAATGTTGGCCAGGTTGACCACATTCACCGAGCCCTCGTAGGCCAGCGGGTAGTCGGCCTGGCGGCGGCCGTTGACCAGCACCAGCGTGCGGTTCGGACCCAGTCCGCGCAGGTTGATGGTGTTGGCGGCCGGCGTGAACGTATTGCCGAAGTCCTCGCCCTGCACGTTGCCGGTGTTCTCGGTCAGCGCGCTCAGCGCGTCGAAGGCGTTGCGGTAGCCCTGCGCATCGATCTGCTCGCGGCTGATCACCGTCACCGGCGAGGGCCCCTCGACACTGGCACGGGGAATGCGCGAGCCGGTGACCTTCACTTCCTGCAATGTGGTGGGTGCGCTTTCCTGCGCGAAGGCCGGCAGCGAGACCAGCATCAGGGACGACAGCGCGAGCACCAGCGGACGCGGGCGCAACGCCTTGTGGGAGGCGGACATGGGCTTCCTGGGGGAGTGGGCGGGTGGTACGGGGGAGCCGTGGCCTGTGCGGCACATAACGATCCCGTAACGAAAGTGTCCTGAATGGGTGGTTTCAACGGAAATGACCAGCCCTGATGGGCTTATGCCTGAACCGAATCAGACGGACCCACGGCACCGCCACACTTTTGCAATGAATTGCATGGTCTGGCGCTTTTCCGATACGCATCGTGCATGGATGACCAACCGCGCCACCTACACCCACCTCGCCCCGCTGCGCCCCGTCCTTCGCCGCCACCTGCTGCACCTACAAGCAACACCCATCACCCTGCGTTCGTTCCAGCGCACCGATCTGCCGCGCTGGCGCACCTTCGACGACCGTCGCCAGCGCGGCCAACGGCCGTCCTACGGCATTGATGAAGAGGCCCGCTTCCTCGCCAGCGTCCATCGTTCACGCCTACAGGAAGACAACGATCTGCTGGTACTGGGCGTGTTCGACGACGCGCAGGGCATCCTGCACGACCAGCTGCATGTCCGCCTGCAGTCGCTGCATTCGCGCTGCGCAGAACTGTAGTCGCTGCAGCACCGCAACGCGCATCCACAGGCCACACTGCGCGCGCTGTGCCCGTTCCTGTTCGACAATGTCGGCCTGCATCGCATCTTCGTCCTACTGCCACCGGGTTGCACCACCCCTTTCGCCCAGGCACTGCAGGCCCACGGCTTCATGCGCGAAGGCATCCTGCGCGACTACCACCTGGACGCCGAGGGATGGCATGACCGCCAGCTGCTGGCGCTTACCGCGCCGGCGTGGCGCAGCAATCTGCAGCGGATCGGCTAGCGCACCCGCTCCAGTGCCGCACCCGCGCCGGTCAGCACCGTGCAGGCGTGGTCCTGCAGTTCTTCGCCGCTGGCATCGTTGCCGCTGGCGGCATCCACGCGGGTGGCCAGCAGGATGAAGCCGGGGCCGCCCTGCACGTCATCGCGTCCGGCCACCACCAGGCTCCACTGGCCCACATCGCCCACGCCGCTCAGGCCATAGGCCAGCAGGTTGAGCGGATTGGCGGTCATTTCTGCACCGGGCAACAGATAGGCCTGGTACTGATGCCCGCGCAGAAGCACCGGCAACGGTGACCAGCCTGGCCCCAGGCTGCCGGCGTGTGCATCCAGGGCCTGCAGCACGTCCGTGCGCAGGCAATCGACATGGATATGCAACTGCTGCTGCGACCGTCCGTGCGGTGAGTTCAGCGCCAGGCTGGCCACGTTGCGCGGCAATGGCTGGCCCAGGGCCTGTTCGGTGTGCGCGCGCGCCTGCCAGGCGGCCGCGAAATAGTTGGGCGCCCCACGCTGGTAAAGACCGCGGCTCTCGATGCCACTTACCTTGTCCAGCGGCATCAGCAGGAACTGGTAGTCACCGTGTGCATCCTTGACCAGCACGTCACGGCGGCCGGCTGCCGTCTCAACCCGCAGGCAGCTGCCGCGCGGGCCGTCAGCTGCCTGGCAGTCACGCTCGATCAGGCGCCACAGCGCATCGGAATGGGCGGGCGGCGGAGGCGCGCTCGCACAGGCGGACAACAGCAGCAGGGGCGACAGCAGCAACGGGCGCAGGGACACGGCGGCGACTCACGGAACAGGCACGGCAGGCGGCGCCGCGCTGCATTCTAGCCAGCGCGGTGCTGCAATCAGTAGGTGCCGAACGGCACTTCAACCACGATCGGGGCCACGCCCTCGCCCGCCTGCAAGGTGTAGCGGTCCAGCGCGCCATCATCTTCGGCGTGCGGCTGGCGCTGGAAATGCAGGGAATAGCGGTCATCCCCCAGGCGCACGGCACTGCCATCGGCCTCCAGCGCGGCACCTTCGGGAATCAGCAGCCCACCCAGGTCGCTGTAGGCCCCCGGCACATCGGTGAAACCATAGTCGGCCAGTTCATCCACGCGCTGCATCGCATAGACATGCGGCAGGTAGGGGCGTGCCGGGCTGCGGCCATTGCTGAGGTCGGTCACCCAGGCCTGTGGCAGGTGGTATTGCTCGCGCAGTGCGGCCACGCCCAGCGACGGGCTGGCCACCTGCAGGCAGCACACCGCGCGCTTGCCCTCACGATCGACAATGGCGAATCGATCGCCGCGGGTGGCGGCCTGCGGCAGCATCGCGAACGCCAGGTTGCGCTGAGCGGGTGCGTAGCCTGCCTCGGTCTGCAGGTTGCGCCAGGCACCGAACACCGGCGCTTCCGCAACGGCGTCCGGCGCCGGCTCGATGGCAGAGGCGGCAAACGCCACGCCCAGCACCGACACTGCCAGTACCCTTCTTGCCCTGCGCTTGTCGCGCAAACTGCCTGCCGTCATAGCGTATCCAACACCTGCACCGGAAAGGCCCGGCCTGCCCGCTGGCGTGCTGCCAGCCATCCCTGCCACTATGCAATGACCACGCTGTGCCGGCAATGACCGGAGTGCTGACGCCTTTCGCGCGACGGGTGCTATCGTTCCGCCCATCTTCCCTGCGCAGGAGCGCTCGCATGTCCGCCTTCCGTCTGTCCCTGCTACTGCCTGCGTCGGCCCTGCTGCTGTCGGCCTGCGTCAGCACCCCTGGCCCGCAGGTCAAGGGTACCGGCCACTGCGATGCCAGCCAGCTGGGCTGGGCAATCGGCCAGCCGGCCAATGAGCCCAACATCCGCCGCCTGTCCAGCGAGAGCGGCGCCGGGCTGGTCAACCCGATCGGCCCCAGCACCATCACCACCAAGGACATCCGCCAGGATCGCCTGCGCGTGTACGTGGACAAGGACAACATCATCACCGCCACCCGCTGCGAGTAGGCGCTGTAGAGCCGAGCCCACGCTCGGCTGCGCTTCCGTGACAGCCGAGCGCAGGCTCGGCTCTACAGAAAACCCCAGTCGAGCATGGCTCGACGCTACATGTCAGGGTTCGGTATACCCCGCGCAGTCCGGCAGCGCCTGGTCGGGGTGGAACACCCCATCACTGAAGCGGAACAGCCGCGTGTAGCTGCACGCCGGGTCCTGTTCGGTGCGCAGGTCCTTCTTCTTCAGCGGGCCCTTGGCCAGCGAATCCTCGAAGCGCGAAACACCGGCCGGGAACCGGGTCGCCACGGTCTGGTAGCGCAGCACCGGCATGCCCTCGGCCACCGGATCCAGCCCGAGCTTGGCCGAGAACCCGTATTCGTCGTGGCAGGCGCCTGCGCGCTGCTTCATGTCCTGCTCGCTGAAACAGGCGCGGATCATCGCATTGCCCAGCCATGGCACGGTCAGCACGTCGTCGTCCACCTGGATGTCGTCCTGCAGGTGGCGCACGCGTGCCAACTGCAGCGTGGACGCGTCGGCCCCTCCACCGGAGTACATGGTGCTGAACTTGACGATGCCGCCCACCAGCACATTCTGGCGGGCGCGCTGCTGCGGGTCGGTCACTGTTTCGTCGCTGCCCACGCCCGGCGCCAGGCGCACGATCCACGGCCACAGTGACAGGTCGGCTTCCTGCGGCACGTCGATGCTGACGTGGTAGGTGTGTGGCTTGCCCTGGCCCGGCCCCTTCTCAAGCACTTCCAGCACGCTCGGCCGGTCACCCTCCTCGGCAACCGGCTGCACGCGTACGCACCAGTTGCCGTCCCGCGTGCAGTCATAAAGCCCCGAAGGCCCGGTCTCATTCGCGATCAGTACCTGTCCCAGCGGCTCCATCACGTTGCCGGCGACATCGCGCTGCTGCGGCAGGATCGCGCTCTGGGCCAGCGCCAGCAGCGGGATCGCCAGCAATGCAGTGCACAGGGTGGCGCGGGCGGCAGCGGTGGGCATGGACGGCTCCTGCGGTTGGGCTTCCGATGGTAACCGTTGCCCGCCATCATTTTTGTAGAGTCGAGCCATGCTCGACTGCTGTTTATCAGGAAGAGCAGCCGAGCATAGGCTCGGCTCTACATCATCCGCAGTCGCAGCCACCCCACCCCTTGGCCTTCGAGGTCTGGCCGATACCGGGATTGAACGTATTGCTCGGGTCCAGCTGCCTGTAGAAGCCCGCCAGCGCCGGCTTGGCCGGATACAGGTGGCCGACATTGTGCTCGGCCGGATACTCGGCGCCCCGCTGGTCCAGCAATGCCCACATCGCATGCTCGATCGCCATCGGGTCTTCACCTTTGCGGGCGATGTAGTCCTGGTGGAACACGTGGCAGAGGAAGTGCCCGTAATACAGCTTGTGCAGCAGGCGGCCGTCGATATCGGCCGGCAACTGCTCGAACCAATCCGTATCGTCGCGGCGCAGCGCGATGTCCAGCGCGACGATGTCCTGCACCTGGTCACGATGCACTTCACGGTAGCGCACTGCGGCACCGGCCACGGCAAAGCGATGCAGGAACGCCTTGCGTCCCTCCTCGGCCGTGCAGTGGAAATAGCCGCCTTCGTGCCCGGCGAAGAACCCGCGCAACCAGGCCTCGGTTTCCGCAGCGTCCTGGGCAGAGACCTTCAGCAACAGGTGATGCTCATAGCGTTGCCGGAACTCGCCCATGCGCTTTGGCAGGTGCGAGGGCAGCAGGCCGGTCAGCACCTGCATCACCCGGTCGGTCACCCCGCGCAGGCCCAGCCGTTCGAACCAGCCATCGACGCGGCTCTTCAATGCAAACGCCGCGGGCACACGGGAGGTACCGAGGCGATCAATCAGCAGGAAGCTGTCCTTGCCGTAGCGCTCGCCGATGTCATAGGCATCGCGGTGAATGTACTCGCCCGCGATCGGCAGGCGCTCGAAGCCGGTCAGCAGCTGGCGACGGATCGCGGTGAGGCTGTCGGTGCGGTTGCTGCCGATGTAGAAGACTTCGGCGGCCTCCTTTTCGAAGGTGTCCAGGCGCACCGCGAACACCGCCAGCTTGCCCGCGGACCCGGCCGCCTCGAAGTGGCGGCTGGGATCGGCGTTGAAACGTGCGGGGGTATCGGCATCGACCTTGCGTACTTCCTCGGCATAGCGTGGATCGGAAGCCGCACGGCCGTCGCCATCGCCCACGTCGGCGGCCGTGTAGTCACCGGCCTGCAGGCGCTGCAGGATCTGCTCGGGCGTATCACCCAGCGCGATGCCGAGATGGTTGACCAGCTGCAACTGGCCCTGCGCATCGACCTGCGCATACAGCGCCAGCTCGGTGTAGGCCGGGCCGCGACGCACCAGCGCGCCACCGGAGTTGTTGCAGATGCCGCCCAGCACCGAGGCGCCGATGCAGGACGAGCCGATCACCGAATGCGGTTCGCGGCCCAGTGGCGCCAGCGTCTGCTCCAGCCGGTCCAGCGTCGCACCGGGCAGGCACAGCACCTGGCGGCCTTCGTTCAACAGCTGGATGCCGGTCAGGCGCAGCGTGCTGACCAGCACGATGGGCCGGCCGTAGTCATCGCCGTCCGGGGTCGAGCCACCGGTCAGCCCGGTGTTGGCCGCCTGCAGGATGATCGCGGCGCCGCCCTGCACCGCTGCCTGCAGCACGCGCCACAGTTCCAGCAGCGTCCCCGGTCGCACCACCGCCAGCACTGGGCCATCGCCGAAGCGGTAGCCGCGACGGAAGCGCCGCGTGGCCTTGTCGCCGGTCAGTACATGGCGATTGCCGACCGCATCGCGCAACTGTGCCAGCACGGCGTCGTGGCCGCTCATGGCAGGCTGACCAGCGAATCGCGGCCGATGTCGGCGATGCGGCGCGCACCGGTCAGGGTCATCGCCACGCGCATTTCCTTGGCGATCAGGTCCAGCAGGTTGGCCACGCCGGCCTCGCCCTGCGCGGCCAGCGCATAGATGAAGGCACGCCCCAGCAGCACGGTATCGGCCCCCAGCGCCAGCATGCGCACCACGTCCAGGCCGGTACGGATGCCCGAATCGGCGAGAATCTTCAGATCGCCCTGTACCGCGTCGGCAATCGCCGGCAGTGCGCGTGCGGTGGACAGCACACCGTCCAGCTGGCGGCCACCGTGATTGGAGACCACGATGCCATCGGCACCGAACTTCACCGCATCACGCGCGTCATCCGGGTCGAGGATGCCCTTGATCACCATCGGCCCCTTCCAGAACTCGCGGATCCATTCCAGGTCCTTCCATGAAATGGACGGATCGAAGTTGCTGCCCAGCCAGCCGATGTAGTCCTCCAGCCCGGTCGGGTTGCCGCGGTAGGTGGAGATGTTGCCCAGGTCATGCGGGCGGCCGAACAGGCCCACGTCCCACGCCCAGTGCGGATGGGTGATGGCCTGGCCGATACGGCGCAGCGAGGCATTCGGGCCGCTCATGCCCGAGTGTGCATCGCGGTAGCGCGCGCCCGGCACCGGCATGTCCACGGTGAATACCAGCGTGGTCACGCCTGCGGCCTGCGCCCGCTCCAGCGCGTTGCGCATGAAGCCGCGGTCGCGCAGCACGTACAGCTGGAACCACATCGGCCGCTGGATGGCCGGTGCCACTTCCTCGATCGGGCACACCGACACCGTGGACAGGGTGAATGGAATGCCACGGCCGTCGGCCGCGCGCGCCGCCTGTACCTCGCCGCGCCGCGCATACATGCCGGTCAGCCCGACCGGCGCCA
Source organism: Stenotrophomonas sp. YJH_SMC_130 (assembly GCF_059369035.1). NCBI lineage: Bacteria > Pseudomonadati > Pseudomonadota > Gammaproteobacteria > Lysobacterales > Lysobacteraceae > Stenotrophomonas > Stenotrophomonas sp. YJH_SMC_130. Next base: position 58,522 of record NZ_JCAFSH010000012.1, on the reverse strand, counting down.
GCGCCACCGGCATCGCCAGTTTCTCGCCGAACAGCTCGGTTTCCAGGCTCAGGTCGGACATGTTGCGCAGGATGCGCTGGCGCAGCGCGATGTCGGACAGGTCGGAAACGTTGCGCTTCAGCGTGTGCTCGGCATACGCGCCGCCATCGATGTAGTGGAACAGGAACGGCGGCAGCCGGCGTTCGGCAGCAGCACGGTAATCGGTGGAGGCGGAGATGATCATGGGGTCAACCGTGGGGGGAAGGCAGGCGCGAGGCCCGCGCACGCCGGGCTTCGTTGTCATCGAGGGTGCGCAGCGTGGTGTGCACGAACTCGAGGTGGGCATGCGCGGCGACGCGCGCGCGTTCGGGGTCGCCGGCCAGCACCGCATCCATCATCTCGCGGTGCTGGTCGGACAGCGGCGAGAAGGTCCTCGCCGAGGTGTAGAGCTTTTCGCGGCTCTGCGAGATGTTGGTCTGCAGCAGTTCGAACAGGCCGCGCATCACCTGCAGAAGGACCAGGTTGTGCGAGGCCTCGGCGATGGACAGGTGGAAGGCCGCGTCGGCCTCCGCCTCGCCGGTGGGGTCGTCCTTGCCGTGCGCGTCCATCATGGTCTGGAAGGCCTGCGCGATGCGCGTGCGGTCCTCGTCAGTGGCACGCAGCGCCGCATGCCAGGCGGTGGCACCTTCCAGCGCGTGGCGGATCTCCAGCACGTCGAAGCGGTATTCCGGGTCGCCCTGGAACAGCGGCAGGTACGGCGCCAGCGGTTCATCCAGCGCCTGCCGCGCGCGTGCCGCAGGCTCGGCCACGTAGGTGCCGCCACCGACGCGTGCGGTCAGCAGGCCCTGGCTGGCCAGCTGCGCGATGGCCTCGCGCAAGGCCGTGCGCGAGACCCCCAGCTGCACCGCCAGGGTGCGCTCTGCGGGCAGCCGGTCACCCGGCTGCAGCCGTTGTTCCTGCACCAGGCCGCGCAGCTGCGCGGCCACCTTGTCCGAAATACGTTGCGTGCTCATGGCGCCATTGTGGCCCGAAGCGCGCAGCGGGTGGTCGGCCAGCCGCGCATGGCTCAGGGAATCATCCAGGTCAGCCAGTAAGCCTGGGCCAGGGTGATCAGGCCGACCATCGTGGTGAAGATCAGGCTGTGCTTGACCGTGAAGCGGAACAGATCCGACTCCTTGCCGGCCAGGCCGACCGCCGCGCAGGCAATGGCGATCGACTGCGGCGAGATCATCTTGCCGGTGACACCGCCGGTGGTGTTGGCCGCTACCAGCAGCACGTCGGACACGCCGATCTGCTGTGCGGTGGTGGCCTGCAGTGCCGAGAACAAGGCATTGGACGAGGTGTCCGAACCGGTCAGGAACACGCCGAGCCAGCCCAGGAACGGTGAGAAGAACGGGAACGCGTCGCCGGTATGCGCCAGCGCCAGGGCCAACGTGGCAGACAGTCCCGAGTAGTTGGCGATGAAGGCGAACGCCAGCACCATGCCAATCGAGTAGATCGGCATGCGCAGCTCACGCACGGTCTCGCCGAAGGTCTGCAGCGCCGAACGGGCCGGCATGCGCAGCGCGATGATGGCGATCAACGCAGCCAGGATGATCGAGGTACCGGTGGCCGAGAACCAGTCGAATTTATAGACCGCCTCATAGCTCAGCGGCGCATCCACGATCGGTGGCATCTTCTGCACCAGCTGATCCAGGCCCGGCACCGGGATCTTCTGCACCCAGCCTTCCAGCGGGCCATCCGCCGCGAACAGCGATTTGAACGGCTTGATGCTCCACAGCGTGACCATCGCGGTGAGGATCAGGAACGGCGACCATGCCCTGGCGATCTGGCCGACGCTGTGGCGCGGTGCCTCCAGCGTCTGTGCGGCCGCCTCGGCGCTGGTTTCGGTGTCGAAACGGAAGATCCGTACCGGCTTCCAGCGGCGCAGGAACAGGGTAAGGCACACCAGCGACGCCAGCGAGGCGGTGATGTCCGGCAGCTCCGGGCCGATGAAGTTGGAGGTCAGGTACTGCGCGATGGCGAACGAACCACCCGCAACGAGCACCGCCGGCCAGGTCTCCTTGATACCCCGCCAACCATCCATGATCGCCATGATCCAGAACAGCACGATGATGGTCAGGAACGGCAGCTGGCGGCCGGCCATCTGGCCGATCTCGAATGCATCCAGGCCGGTGACCTGCCCGGCCACGATGATCGGAATGCCCATCGCGCCGAACGCTACCGGCGCAGTGTTGACGATCAGGCACAGGCCGGCGGCATACAGCGGCTTGAAGCCCAGCCCGACCAGCAGCGCCGCGGTGATCGCCACTGGCGCACCGAAACCGGCCGCGCCTTCCAGGAAGGCGCCAAAGGCGAAACCGACCATCAGCATCTGCAGGCGCTGGTCTTCGGTCACCGACAGGATCGAAGCGCGGATGATGTCGAACTGCCCGGTCTTGACCGAAACTTTGTAGAGGAACACCGCACCGATGATGATCCACGCGATGGGCCACAGGCCGTAGACGAAGCCGAAGCCAGCCGCGCCCAGCGCCTGGGGCAACGGCATGCGGTAGAACAACAGGGCCACGCCGAGTGCGATGGCCACGGTGATCGTGCCGGCCAGCCAGCCCTTCATGCGCAGCACGGCCAGGGCAACGAAGAAGAACGCGATCGGCAGCAGCGCGATCAGGCTCGACAACCACAGGTTGCCGGCGGGGTCGTACAGGTGTTGCCAGGGCTGCATGAAGACTCTCGACTGGGGGACGGGTTCAACACCGCAGGGGTGGGCGGTCATGGGCTACAGCATTATTGGTCGTACCAATAATGGATTTATGGAGCCACTGGACGCAGATTGAACCGCTGATTGCGCGAAGAGCCTATTAGACCATAGGGCTAGAATCAATTATTGGTACGACCATTAAGACGGTTGAGACAGTGGCGCGCATCCACCACACTGGATCCTGCCCCATCTCTGGTACACGAATGACACTCGCCCCCACCCGCGACCTGCAGTCCATGCAGCAACAGGCAGCTGACTGCCTGGCCGGTTACGCTGAAGCGAACCTTCTCAATCATGCAGGCTTGGATGCGCTCATCGCCCACCTGCGCGCATATCCGGATTCGGGCGAACCCATGGCCCTGCCAGACTGGGATCAGGCAGGCTCAGAGCTTCAGATCGCGGGTCGAGGCGATCCATTGCCGCCATCTCTGTTGGGGCAGATCGCCACAGACAAGCACGAGGAGTTGAATGACCTGATCTGTTCCTGCGTTGAAGTGGGAATCGCAGATCTGTACGGCGCTACGACGGATGTTCCTGACCAGATGCTGGCCAGAGCACTGGCCATCCTGCAGCGCAACACTTCGCAGCAGACCTGACTGCTTCAACTCCGCCTTGGAATCACGATCAGATCCCCCGAAGGGATTCTGATCCCACTCCCTCAACCCCTTAGATCTTCTTCTCCAACCGCCGCATCACCGCCAGCACCAGCACGCACAGCACGCTCACGCCGATGGCGATCACGTACTTGCTGATCCCCACCGCAATCCCGATCGCCGCCGCCATGATCAGCGAACTGGCGGTGGTCAAGCCGCTGACCTGGTCCTCGCGTGAGCCGCGCAGAATGGTGCCAGCGGCCACGAAGCCGACGCAGGCCACCACCGCTTCGATCAGGCGCACCGGATCAACCTGCAGCAGGTCGCGGTAACGCTCCTGCTGGAAATGCTCGGCCACCGAGTCGCCAAGGCCGACGATCAACGCGGCGGCCCCTGCGATCAGCATGTGCGTACGCAGGCCGGCGGCGTGCTTGCCCATTTCCCGCTCGACACCGAGCACACCGCCGAACAGCATCGCTGCGGCTACGCGCAGCAGGATGGAGACATCCTGGGTGAGTTCCATGGGCAAGCTCCGGAATTTTCCCGCAGCGTCGCGCGGCGATTGTGGGACGGCGGTGAAGGCCATGGCACGCCTTCTTCACCGCCCGCTTTCATCCACGCATGGCGTGGATCTGCGGGCCGCATTCGCTCACTGCGCGAGGTAGCCACCATCGATGGCGTAGTACGTGCCGGTCGCGAACGAGGCATCGTCGCTGGCCAGCCAGGCTACCAATGCGGCCACTTCCTCCGGCGTACCCAGCCGCTTCAACGCGTGCCGCCCTTCCAGCGTGGCGCGCACCTTCGGGTCCATCTTCTCCAGCAGCGGTGTGCTGATGAAGCCCGGGCCGACCGCGTTGACACGAATGCCGTCGGCCGCATGCTCCCAGGCGGCGGTCTGGGTCAGCCCGACCACGCCGTGCTTGGCCGCCACGTACGCAGTGGAACCGGCATAGCCCACCTGGCCCAGGATCGAGGCCATGTTGATGATGCTGCCGCCCGTGCCGGCCGCGCGCATGGCCTGGATCTGCGCACGCTGGCACAGGAACACGCTGGTGAGGTTGACATCGATCACGCGCTGCCAGCCATCGATAGGATAGTCACCGCTGGCGGCGGCCGGCCCGCTGATGCCGGCGTTGTTGACCGCCACGTGCAGGCCGTCGAGTTCCTTGATCGTGCGCTGCACCGCTGCCTCCACCGCCGCGTCGTCGGTGACGTCCAACGCGATGCCGATGGCCTGTGTGCCGGTGCTGCGCAACTGCGCCACGGTGGCATCCACTGCATCCTGCTTGAGGTCCCAGACCGAAATACGGGCACCGGATGCGGCCAGCGTCTGGGCCACGGCCAGGCCGATGCCCGACACGCCGCCGGTCACGATCGCGGTCTTGCCGGTGAGCTGGTAGTCAATCATCTGCGTTCTCCAAATGCGGGGGTATCGAAGTGGCCTGCAATAGCCAACCTACCTACCTTACGCGCGCGCCCGTGATGGCCGGGCTGACATCGCATCTCCAGATCGTTCCAGCCATGAAACCTCAACTGCAGTTTATGTATGGAATTGCGTACGGATATGCGTGCAAAACGCCGGCGTATGTTCTTCTGCTTTTTCACTTTGGCCGTAATCGCAAATCGTTTTGACCTTATCGAAGTCAAAAGCGCGCGAATCGCGGCGACAATGGGAAACGCTTCCAGATTCTTCGACACATTCAATTCAACCTGTGTTTGCGCAGAGCGATGTCCCGATATTTCACTTTTGCTGATTACCGCCAGTTCGGCGAACGCCATGGCTACGACTACCGGATCGAAGGGAGTGAACTGCGCGACGACCAATGGGCAGGGCGTGGCGACGTCCACGAACAGTCACTGCGCGGTGGCCTGGGCCTGATCGCCTCGGACGTGCACAACCGCTTTACCTATACGGCCACCGCTGTGCACGATGCCGGCCTGACCATCCGCCTGATGCTGCAGGGCGAAGTGGATGTCCAGTTTCCTCGTCGCAAGGGCTTCACCCTGCGCGCCGGCACAGGCATGACCACCAGTCACCATGAACCTGTTTCCATGGCCGGTCTGCATCCTGGTGGCAGCCACCTGCGCGGGGTCAGCTTGAGCGTACCGGCCGATCTGGACGTGGACATGCTGCGCCTGCCGGCACTGCAACGGATCCTTCAGTCCCCTCTGCAGTGCCGCCACTGGGCCATTCCGCACGCGATGCTGCCGACGCTCGCCCAACTGTTCGACAGCCCCTGGCAAGACGACATCGATGCGCTGTGGCGCGAAGGCGTGGCCCTGCAGGTGTTGGCCGTCGGCCTGCAGGCCCAGGATATGCAGACCGAGCATGTACGCACGCTGCGCGCCGGCCAGCGCGAGCGGCTAGAGCGCGTGCGCAGCTACCTGCATGACGACCCCAGCCATGCCCACAGCCTGATCGAACTGGCCCAGCTGGCCTGTATGAGTCCGAGTTCCTTGCGCCGCCATTTTGCCCAGCAATATGGAAGCTCGGTGTTCGACTACCTGCATGAGCAGCGCATGCGCCATGCCGAACAGGGCCTGCGCGAGAACGGATGGACCGTCGAGCAGGCTGCCGCCGCCAGCGGCTACCGCCACCCCAGCAACTTCGCCGCCGCGTTCCGCAAGCGCTTCGGCCTGGTCCCCAGCCGCTGGCGCACGGGCCCGTCGAAGGTGGGCTGAAGGCCCGGGCCCTGGCAGGTGTCGACCTTGGTCGACACGCTCCTGCGCCATTGCGGATGCCGGCCAGCGGCCGGCACTACCACGTGCTACCAGGCACGGCCCGGCGCCACCCTGCGGGCCTCAATACACCGGCAGATCGATGTAGCTGGCCTGCGCAGCGCTGTGCCACACGCGCTGCGTGGCCTTCTGGTAATCGCCTGGCTTGGCCAGGTAGATGTTCGGCACGTAGGTCTGCGGATTGCGGTCGTACAGCGGGAACAGGCTGGACTGCACCTGCACCATCACCCGGTGGCCCTTCTGGAACGTATGGTTGGCGTTGGGCAGATCGAAGCGATACGGCAGCACCTGGTTGGCGGCCAGCGGCTTCGGATCGCTGAAGCTCTCGCGGTAGCGGCCACGGAAGATCGCCAGCGACACCGGCAGCTCGTAGCCACCCATCTCCGGCGTGGACGCTTCCTGGTCCGGATACACGTCGATCAGCTTCACCACCCAGTCGCTGTCGGTGCCACTGGTCGAGGCCTGCAGGTGAACCACCGGCGTGCCGCCGATGCGCAGCGGCGCGGCCAGCGGTTCGGTGATGAAGGTCAGCACGTCCGGGCGACCATCGACGAAGCGCTGGTCCTTGACCAGCCAGGTGGTCCACATGTCGCGGTCACCGAAACGTACCGGGCGCGGCACGAACGGCACCGGCTTGGCCGGATCGGACACATACTCCTCGAAGTCGCCCTCGCCCGCCGCCGGTGCCTGGAACGCCAGCTTGCCCCCGGCGCGCAGGTACAGCGGCTTGCTGCTGGCAGCACAGCCCTTGTCGCAGCTGCGCGGCCAGCCCTTCAAGCGGTCCCAGTGGTTTTCGCCGGTGTTGTAGATCAGCACCGGTGGCGTATCGGCCTTCGGCGCGCCATCCACCAGGTACTGGTCAAAGAAGGGCTTGAGCACGTCGCGGCGGAACTGCAGCGCGGTATCGCCGTCGAACTTCAGCGCACCCAGTTCGCTGCCGCTGTAGTTCACCTGGCTGTGTCGCCACGGCCCCATCACCAGGTAATTGCGGTTGTTGCCGCTATCGCGTCCTTCCATCGCCTGATAGGCGTGGTTGGCACCCCACATGTCCTCCTGGTCCCACAGGCCCTGCAGCCACATGGTCGGCACCTTCAGCGGTGTCTTTGCCATCACCGCGTCCAGCGCCTGGCCCTGCCAGAAGCCGTCATAGGCCGGATGCTCGACCAGCTTCTTCCACCAGGTCAACTGGTCCACGCCGGTGAAACGCGCGTAGTCGCCTGCCGAGCCGATGCGCAGGAAGGTGCTGTAGTCGTCGTAGCCGAGGCTGGGCAGCGGCGTACCCTTGCCGCGCTTCTCGGTCTGCATGGCGAAGTAGTTGAAGTTGACCTGGCGGAACGCACCGTAGTTGAGCCAGTCGTCACCCATCCAGCCATCGACCATCGGGCTCTGTGGTGCGGCCACTTTCAGTGCCGGGTGCGGGTCGGTCAGCGCCATCACCACGGTGAAGCCCTCGTACGACGAGCCGAGCATGCCGACCTTGCCATTGCTCTCCGGCACGTTCTTCACCAACCAGTCGATGGTGTCCCAGGCGTCGGTGGAATGGTCGACCTGGGTGTTGTTCAATGGCCCGCGCAGCGGCCGGGTCATCACGTAATCGCCTTCGGAGCCGTACTTGCCGCGGATGTCCTGGAACACGCGGATGTAACCGCCGTCGACAAACACCTCGTCGCCCTGCGGCAGCAGGTCGCGCATGCGTGGCGAATCACTGCGGCTGGCGCGGCCAGCGGCATCGTAAGGTGTGCGGGTCAGCAGGATCGGCGCGTTGCGGGCACCCTTGGGCACCACGATCACGGTATACAGCTTGGTGCCATCACGCATCGGCACCATCACCACGCGCTTGTCGTAGTCACGACCGACATCGGGGGCAACGAAGGGCTTGCCGCTGATGTCCGGGGTCATCGGCGGGGTATCGGCGGCCAGCACGGTGCTGGACAGGCAAAGGGCAATGGCTACAGCGACGGCACGCACACGCATGGACAACCCCTCCCGGCAGGAAAGCCCCAAGCCTACTCCTGCCTGGCGCCGTGAAGTGTGTGCAGGCTTTGCATTCTTCGGTGGATGCAGGCAGGACTGATGGCACATGTGCGGCTCGACGGGCACGCATCGATCTGGCCGTTGTAGAGCCGAGCCCACGCTCGGCTGTGGCCACCGCAACCTCCGAAGAGCAGCCGAGCGTGGGCTCGGCTCTACAGCATCAGGCTGCCGTCACCTCATGCAGCGCCAGCCAGCACCAGCGCCCCTGCTCGTGCCTCAGTACCGCCAGCGACTCCCGCCATGCGGGTGCGCCGCCGTCGACCGAATGCCCTTCGCGATAGCGCAGCACCGCCAGCGGTGATGGCGCCTCCACCGCCTGCACGGCGTCGATGGAAATCTGCAGTCCTGGACGCGCGCCATGACCGCCCGCGAACAGTGCCTGCACGGCCTTCCGGTCCATTCGGCGTCCTGCGATACCGACCATGCTGAAGTCCGCACTGAAGTGCGCCATCAGATCCTCCAGCGCATCGGTGCCGACGTCGGCACGGAGCCAAGCCTGCAGCTTGTCGTGCAGGAGGTGGATTTCATGTTCTGCGGTGATATCCATCAGGCATTCTCGGGTTGCGAAAGGGAAACAGAGTGCGAGTGGCGCAACAGCGCCATCGGCAACAGCGTGATTGCGGCGGCAAGACCCAGCGCCACGCTGGTGGCGCGTGCTGGCAGCCACTGCAGGGCCAGCGCCAGCAGCAGCGCAATGGCGGCGGTACCGAGGCAGAAGCTGAGCTGACGGTTGAGGTTCCAGAGGGCACTGGCATCGCCCAGTGCCTCACCCTCCACGCCGTGGAAGGCCAGCGTCTGCGCCGTGCTGCTGCACAGGCTGCCGCCCGCCCCCATCAGTGCGAACAACAGCGCGGCCAAGGCGAAGGCCGGCTGCGGCAACAGCGCCATCAACAGCAGGCCGCTGGCCTGCAACAGCATGCCGGCACGCAGTACCGTGGCCGGGCCGAAGCGAGCCAGCAGGCGCTTGCTGGCGGTGATCGCAATGGCCGAGGCCAGCGCCCAGGGCAGCATCAACGCGCCGATGCGTGCCGCGCTGTAGCCGGCCTGGTGCAGCTGCAGGGTACTGACCAGCTGGCTGCCGATGAATACACCGGGTACGGCCAGATAGATCAGCATCGCCAGCCGCAGCCCGCGATGGGACAACAGCGACCAGCGCAGCAGTGGCTGCGCCTGCTGCCGTGCATGTCGCAGGTGGGCCGCCGCCAACAGCATTGCGATCAACAGCAGTACGGCACCGGCGGCCCGATGGCCGGGTTCACCCAGCCAGGTCAACGCCAGCAGCAGCGCGCCCAGCGCCATCATCGCCGTGGAGAGCGCATAGGCCTGCAGGCGCGGCGCACTGCGCGCGCCATCGGCCGGCATCCAGGCCAGCACCAGCCCGATCGCCACCACCGCCAAGGGCAGGCTGGCCCAGAGCACACCGCGCCAGGACAACCACTGCACCAGCAGCCCGCCCAACGCGGGCGCCAGTGCCGGCACCAGCAGCGCCACCAGCAGGATGCGCCGGGTCAACGCGCCACGCTGCTCGGGCGTGCACTGGCGGTACGCCGCGGCTTGCGCCACGGGAATCAGCAGGCCACCGGCCAGGCCCTGCAGCAGGCGCCAGCCGAGCAGCCAGCCGATTCCTGGCGCTGCGCCAGCCAGCACAGCGGCGACCGCGAACAAGAGCAACGCCACCAGCAGCAAGCGACGCTCGCCACAGCGCGCGGCCAGCCAGGGCGCCAGCGGAATCACAACGCTCAGCCCCAGCATGTAGGCCGTGCCGACCCAGGCCAGGGTGCTGACGTCGGCGTGCAGCTCCGCTGCCAATGCCGGATAGGCCACCGTGGCGATGAACATGTTGACCAGATCCAGGGCAAATACCAGCAGGAAAATCGCCTCATGGCGCAGGCGGGGGGACGGCATCGGCGGCGCTCCAGCGGAGAAGTCGCCAGCATGCCGTGCGGGCCTTGTTGGAAAAACACGACGACAGCTGCAACACTGTCAAATCTATTTTGACAATGGATCGCCATGGTCAGCCTCGACCGCTTCGATATCTTCCGCGCCGTGGTCGAGGCCGGCAGCCTGACCGCCGCCGCCGATCGCCTCGGCCTCAGCCGCGCGGTGGTCAGCTTCAACCTGAAGCGGCTGGAACAGGAGCTGGGCGTGACCCTGCTGCTGCGCAGTACCCGCCACCTGGCGCTGACCGAGGCCGGTGAACAGTTCCTGCAGCACTGCGTGCAGGCACTGGATGCCGCACAGGCAGCGATCGATGCCGCGCGCCGCGACCAGCACCAGCTGCAGGGCGTGCTGCGCCTGACCACTACTCCGGAATACGCGCAGCTGCGCCTGATCGCAGCGCTGGAGGCCTTCCGTGCGCGGCACCCGGCGCTGCAGCTGCACCTGTCGACCTCACCGGCACCGGCCGACCTGATTCCCGAACGTTTCGACCTGGCCATCCGCCTGGGCCGCCTGCCGGATTCAGGCCTGCATGCCAGCGAACTGGAACGGCATCCGCTGTGCGCGGTGGCCGCGCCCTCGTTGCTGGCCCGGCTGCCCTCCGCGGATGCAGCCGATGACCCGGTGCAGCTGGGCGCCCTTCCCCGCCTCGGCTACCCGCGCCTGGCCGATGTACCGGTGGTGGCGCCGGATGGCAGCGACGCATTGTTCGCCACCAACCCGGGCAATGCCGTGGTGCGCGTAGATGGTGCCAGCAGCCTGCGTGCCTTCGCCGTGGCCGGCGCCGGGGTCACCGTGCTGCCACGCTGGCTGATCGAGGACGACCTGGCCCAGGACCGGCTGCGCCCGGTGCTGCGCCAGCACCGTTTCCCGCAGCAGAGCGTGTACGCGGTCTATCCGCACAGTTCGCAGCCTTCACCGAAGGTGCGGCAGCTGATCGATTTCCTGCGCAGGTGGTTTGGCAGCGCGCCCGGGTGATGACGGCGTCCGCCAGGCGCGGCGTTCTGTAGAGCCGAGCCCACGCTCGGCTCCGTTCTACAACAGCCGAGCATGGGCTCGGCGCTACAGTAGATATCCGGTAGCGCCGGGCCGTGCCCGGCGAGCGCAGCGGCAATCTACAAACGGACACGGCCCCTTACGGGGCCGTGTCTTCAAGCATCAGCGCAGCACCTGCTCCACCAGCTGCACGTCCACGCTCTGCAGCGGTTCGGCAGCATTGCGCGACAGCTGCACCTGGTAGGTGCCGCCGTCGATCTTCCACCGGCGCGCCTGTGCATCGTAGTGGGCCAGGGTCTTCGGCTCGGCTTCGATGCGGATGCGGCGCTGTTCGCCCGGCTGCAGGCTCACCTTGTCGTAGCCGATCAGACGGATCGGCGTGGTGCTGCCGGCCGGCAGCTTCAGGTACAGCTGGGCCACGTCGGCACCGGCGCGCTTGCCGGTGTTGCGAATGTCCACGCTGGCGACCAGGCGCGAACCTTCCACGCTCACCTTGAGGTTTTCATAGGCGAACGAGGTGTAGGACAGGCCATGACCGAACGCGAAGGTGGGCTTCAGGCCCTTGACCGCCATCCACTTGTAGCCGACGTTGGCACCTTCGATATCGAAATCGAACACATCACCGAACGGCTTGGCCGGCTTGAAGCCGAGGCCGTCGATGTGCGGGCGCGGCAGCTGCGATTCGTCCACCACCCAGGTCACCGGCAGGCGGCCGGACGGATTGACCTGGCCGGTCAACAGCGCGGCAATGCCTTCGCCACCGCGGATGCCCGGGTACCAGGCCTGCAGCATCGCCGGCACCTGCGCCAGCCAAGGGGTGCGCACCGGGCCGTTGGTTTCCAGCACCAGCACGGTCTTCGGGTTTGCCGCGGCCACCGCCGAGATCAGTGCGTCCTGGTTGTCCGGCAGCTGCATGTCCGGCAGGTCCACCGATTCGGCGGCCCACTGCGTGGCAAACACAATGGCCACATCGGCCTGCGCGGCGGCCCTGGCCGCAGCGGCGGCATTGGTGCCGTCCACATACTCGATGGTTGCGTCCGGACGCGCCGCACGCAGCGATTCCAGCGGCGAGGACGGGTGGAAGATCACCGGGCCCGGCCAGGTGGTCGGCATCACGCCCGGCACCGCATTGGTGCCCTTGGCGGTGACGCCCACCATCGACGAACCACCGCCGCCGATCACGCCCTTGTCGGCGTGGCCGCCGATGATGACGATGCGCTTCACGCTGTCGGCCAGCGGCAGCAGGTTGCCCTCATTGCGCAGCAGCACGCTGCCCTCTTCCACCGTGCGCTGGGCCACGGCGAAGCCGGCCTCGGCATCCACCTTCTGGTGCTGCGGCGGGTTGTCGAAGTTGCCGTGCAGGAACATCGTGCGCAGGATGCGCGCGACCATGTCATTCAGGCGCGCCTGCGGCACCACGCCGCCATGCACGGCCAGACGCAGCGGTTCGTCGAAGAACACCGCCGCGTCGAACACTTCACCGGCCGACTGCTGGTCCAGGCCGGCCAGCGCCGCCTTCGAACCGCTGTGCACGCCGCCCCAGTCGGACATCACGAAACCGGGGAACTTCCATTCCTGCTTCAGCACCTGGTTCATCAGGTAGCCGTTCTCGCAGCCGTAGGTGCCGTTGATCTTGTTGTACGAGCACATCGCCACGCCCGGGCGGCCAGCCTCCAGCGCGATCTCGAAGGCCAGCAGGTCCGACTCGTGCATGGCCTGTTCGCCGATGCGCACGTCATGGAAGTTGCGCCGGGTCTCCATGTCGTTCAGCGCGAAGTGCTTCATCGAGGAGATCACGTGCTGGCTCTGCACGCCCTGGATCAGCGCGCCGACCATCGAACCGGCCAGCAGCGGGTCCTCACCGGCATATTCGAAGTTGCGGCCGTTGCGTGGATCGCGCTGCAGGTTGACGCTGCCCGACAGCAGGATGTTGAAGCGCTGCTGCCATGCCTCGCGGCCCATGGTCGCGCCACCGGCGAAGGCCACTTCGCGGTTCCAGCTGGACGCGGTGGATGGGCCTGAGGGCATTGCCGTGGCGAAATCGCCCGGACGGATGCCGCCCGGATTGGTCACGCCGACGCCGGCATCGGCCGACTGCTGCGACGGAATGCCCAGCCGCGCCACGCCCGGCACGAAACCGGCCGAACCGACCGCACCTTCCGGCAGTGGGCCACCGTCCTTGCCCAGCCCGAAGTAGCTGTGCAGCATCTGGAACTTCTCATCCTCGGTCATCGCCTTCAGCAGCAGCGCAGCGCGCGCATCGGCGTTGAGGGCGGTGTCCATCCATGGCTTTTCGCCGTGCTTGTCGGCGGCATAGGCCAGTGTCAGCAGGGTGGCGCGCAGGGTGCTGCCCTCCACCTTGAACGGTGCGCTGCTGGCGGCCTGGAAACCGTCGCTGAAATAGCTGGCATCCGCTTCCAGCGCCACACGCGCCGGATCGAAGCCGGCGGCCTTGGCCGATTCACCGGCCACTGCGCCGAGCAGCACCGCCGGTGCACCCAGCCGCGAACGGGTGACCAGCGCTGGCAGCTGCGCGGCACCTGCACCGGCATCGGTATAGACCGCCACCGTGTGGCGGCCATCGTCCAGGCGCAGGTAGTTCAGACCCGGCTGGTCCGGGCCGGATTCAGCGGCGATCGGCAGCCGGGTCAGCACGGCCTGGCCGCGTTGGGTCTGGCCATCGTCCTTGCCCGCAGCAATGAAGCGGTATTCGTAACCCAGTCCGTCGGCCAGCACCTGCAGCGGATCGACCTGGCCAATACCGCGCTGCACCTGGCGCACGCTCACCGCGTCCACCTGCAGGGTCTTCAGCTGGGCGGCCAAGGCCGGCATCGCCTCGGCGGTCGGGGCCTGTTCCAGGGTCAGCACGGTGAACGCGGCAGGGTCGGCCCACGCCGGAGCGGCCAGTGCAGCGGACAGGGCCAGGGACAGTACAAGCGGCTTTGTAAACGTTTTCATCGACGGGCGTAATTCCGTTGCCAAGGCAATCGGTCCAGGGAAAGTGCCGCCGAAGGGTGCAGCGTTCATGCCGCGCAGGGATTGCCAGGCAACCTCCCGCAGGCCAAAGGACAGACCGGTCTGCGCGCGGGACCCTCCTCCCGGCGTGACAACCTGCCTGCCCGGGCCGCGCAGAGCGACCCAATCCTGTGAAGATTGTGCGAGGGCGTTCACACCTGTCAACAGGACCTAAGTCACAGAGGCAACCCGGCCAGCGGTTATCAGGCCATCACCGGCGGTCATCAGCAGGCTGCGTGGGGCTGCCGATAATGAGGTGTCACCGGCCCTGGACCCCGCCCATGAACATACACCGCGACTTCGATCATCTCTGGCGTGACCGCTGTGATACCTCCACCCAGCGCAGCCCACGCGTGCTGATCCGGGTATTCGTTGCCCCTGGCGAACTGGAGCGCAGCGTGGCGTTCTACGAGCAGTTGCAGGGTGTGGTGGCCGATGCGGGCTTCCCGTTTCCCGATGCCGGCCTACGCCTGGCGATGGTCGGTGCATTCCTGCTGATCGAAGGTTGCGATGAGGCGCTGGCGCCATTCACTTCGACCACGGGGACACTGCTGGTCGATGACGTTCGGCCTTATCACGACAAACTGGTCGCCGCCGGCGCCGAGATCATCTTCCCGTTGCAGGTGGTCCCGACCGGGGCGGCGTTCAATGCGGTGCATCCCGATGGCACGGTGGTCGAGTACGTGCATCACCGGCCGGATCCGCAGGGGCGGTGAGGGCGCGGCCGGGCGGCGCCGGTACCCGCAGATTCGACAATTCCCTGCACGGCCTGCTGTAGAGCCGAGCCCATGCTCGGCTGCTCTTCGTTCAACTGTCGGAATATTCGATTTCGATGGAGATTCATCCACGCATGGCGTGGATCTACAATCCCGTCATGTCTTCCCCCGCCCTGCCCTGGAACGGCACGTTGCTGCTGGATGCGCACGCCGCCGTGCTGCACGGCCATGCTGGTGACAGCGCTTTGCATGCGCACTACGCCCATCAATTGCTGCTGAGCGACGGTACGCCCTGGCACGTCGAGATCGATGGCGTACAGCAGCAGGGCCAGCGGCTATGGCTGCCTTCGTTCCAGCCGCACGCGATCCTGTCGGCACCGGAAGCAGGCTGCACGGTGTTCCTTGAGCCGGCCCACGCCGATCCCACCCAGATCCAGCAGCATCTGCACGCCCTGCCGGGCAACGCGCTGGAGCTGCGCGATTGGCTGCCACGGCTGAGCCGCCCGCAACCGCTGGACCGCCGCGTGCAGGCGGCGTTGGCCCGTATCGCCCAGTACCTGCCCGGCCCGGTGCCAGCTGCCGACATCGCCGAAGCCGCACACCTGTCGACCAGCCAGCTGCACCGGCGTTTCCAGTCCGACCTGGCGGTGACCCTGCGCGGCTGGGTGCTGTGGCAACGGCTACGCACTGCGCTCACGCATCATCTGCGCGGGCACAACCTGACCGACAGTGCGCATGCCGCCGGCTTCGCCGACCTGGCCCATCTCTCGCGCAGCCTGCGCCGCATGTTCGGCATCGGTGCCGCACAGCTGCAGGGCCTGCAGTTGCACGCGACCTGACACGGCCGATCACCCACGCCTGCGCAGGCCTTCGGGCAGCTCCGGCACCTCGCCATGCGGCAGTTCACGAAACGGCGCCAGCAGCTGCCCCGCGTAATCGCGTGGATAGTCCGGTTGGCTGCCGATACCGAGATCGCATTGCTGCAGCCGATAACCGGGCGCATCGAAGGCGGTCCCCAGCAGATGATCCCATGCGGTCAGGAACAGGCCGAAGTTGACGTCACCGGCGGTACCGTAACGCATGTGATGGAAGCGATGCAGCGGCGCCCACGCCATCACCCGGCCCAGCACACCAGGGCGCATATCCACGTTGGAGTGCTGCAGCAGCAGCTGGATGGCGATGGCAAACGCCAGCACCGCCGCCACCGGCATCGGCAGGCCCAACAGCAGCAACGGCAGCACACCGCCCACCGCTTCGGCCGCCTGGTGCAGCGGGTGTTTCATCAGGCCGTTGAAGCCATACATGCGGGTCACGCTGTGATGCACCGCATGCAGGCGCCACAACCAGCCGATGCGATGGCTTGCGTAGTGCACCAGGGTGATGCCGAGATCGGCAGCGATGATCGCCACCAGTACCTGCAGTGCGAACGGCCACTGCAGCGGCCAGACCTGCCACGGAATGATCGCCGCCAGCAGCGGCACCGCCGCGATCGACAACAGGTTCAGGCCTTCGTTGACCAGCGCATGCAGGGTGTCACGCAGGCGGTCGCCATGATCGTGGTTGAACGCGGGATCGTACGGCCACGCGCGCTCGGCGGCGAACGAGAGCGCAATGGCGGCCGCCAGCAGGGCCAGCAACCACAGCGGGTCACCGTGGCAGTGGCCGACCCAGACGACGGCAGTGGCAACGAACCCCAGCAGGAACAACGGGGCATACAGGCGGAGGATCCAGTGTTTCATGGGCAACCCGGGAAATGAGGGCCTGCATGCTGGCGTGGCGTGCGGGTTGCTGGCTTGAACAAACGGCGCAACCCTGCCGCACCGCGTTTCCCACATCCACGCATGGCGTGGATCTACAATGGCGCCCTCATCGCGCCCGGGACCGGCATGGATTCCTTCAACCTGATGCGTGCCTTCCGCCGCATCGTCGAACGCGGCGGGCTGGCCCGCGCCGCCGAAGACCTGGGCATGTCGCCCGCCGGGCTCAGCAAACAGCTGCGCACGCTGGAAGCGCATCTGGGCGTGGTACTGCTGCAGCGGACCACGCGGCGCATGAGCCTGACCGAAACCGGCCACGCCTATTACCGTGAATGCTGCCGCCTGCTCGACGAGCTGGACGCATTGGAACGTGGCATCGCCGAGCAGCGTGGCGAGGTGACCGGGCGCCTGCGCGTCAATGTGCCGCAGTCGTTCGCGCTGAGCACGCTGTCGCCGCTGCTGCCCCGCTTCCTGCAGCAGCATCCGCAGCTGTCGCTGGACCTGGTGATGGAAGACCGCCTGCTCGATGCAGTCGGCGAGGGTTTCGATGTGTCGCTGCGGCTGCGTGCCGAGCTGGATGATTCACGCCTGGTGGCACGCCGGCTGGCCTCGCTGCAGCAGGTGCTGTGCGCGGCGCCGTCCTACCTGCAGCAGCATCCGGCGCCCCAGGCAGTAGGCGATCTGCAGGCCCATAGCGTGCTGGCCTACAGCCTGTCCGACTCACCGGGCAGTTGGCCGCTGCTCGGCCCGGATGGCCAGGTGACGATCACCCTGCCGGCGCGCGTGACCGTCAACAACAGCCTGCTGCTGCGTGACCTGCTGGTGGCCGGCATGGGCATCGGCGCCCTGCCCTCGTTCCTGGCGGCACCAGCGCTGGCCCGTGGCGAACTGCAGCAGGTGCTGCCCGACCACCGCTATCCGCCGCGCTTCGTGCATGCGGTCTACCCCACCTCGCGCCACCTGCAGCCCAAGGTGCGTGCCTTCATCGACTTCCTGCACGCCGAGCTGCCCGGCTGCGCCGGCCTGGATTCGTAACCGCCAGCGAAAACTGAGCTGCCCGCGGCGTGCTGTTTCGGCCAAGCCGCGCTGCCTACTCTGCCGCCTCCCCTATCACCGATGGCAGGCAGATGTCTTCCGTTCCTTCCCCCGCCACCGCAGCGCCGGTGGTCGATTTCTTCCACGACGTGGTCTGCGGCTGGTGCTTCGTGCTGGCCCCGCGCCTGCAGCAGGTCTCGGCCGAACTCGGCATCCAGGTGCGCCACCGCAGCTTCGTGCTGCAGGACTCGCGCGCGCAGATGGTCGAGGTGTTCGGCTCGATGGCGCGCGCCAAGGCGATCATCCTGCGCCACTGGACCGACTGCGCCGCGCATGAGGACACCGCGCGCATCGATATCGAAGGCATGCGCGCACAGGACTTCGAGTATCCCTCCGGCTGGCTCGGCGCACTGGCCTGCCAGGCCGCAGGGCTGATCGGTGGCAATGATGCCCATGGCGCGATGTTCGACGCGGTGCAATGGGCGCACCTGCACCAGCACCGCAACATCGGCGACGCGGAAGTACTGCTGGATATTGCCGAATCGCTGGGCCATCCACGTGGCGCCTTCGCTGACCACATGCGCAGCGACGCGGTGCGCCAGCGCGTGCAGGCCGATCGCGCCGACGCTGCCGCGCTCGGCATCCGGTCCATCCCCACCGTGATCGGCGGCAACGGCTTGCGCCTGCAGACCCTGCCGCTGCCGCAATTGCGCCAGGCCCTGGCGCCCCTGGTCGCGGCCTGAGCCGCACCCTCCCCCACCCTGCAAGGAGATTTCCCCATGACCCCACGTACCCTGTCCACCGCGCTGGCCCTGCTGCTGGCCGCCACCGCCGCTTCCACCACCGTATCCGCGCACGAACGCGTTCCCTCCGGCCAGCAGGTCGGCACCAGCCCCTGGGGGCCGGAGGACGAGATCGGCCGCCTCAACCTGATCACCGAAGCCTCGCGCGCCGCGATCCTGTCGCGGGTCAGCGGCGGCAAGGCCTATGACCTGGCCACCGAATACTACGTCGGCATGCCCAGCTGGCAGGATGCCGGCGACCCGCACTACCAGTTCTGGATGACCCACACCCCGCGCGGCACAGTGATGGACGATCCGATGGGCGTGGGCGAGGCCATGAACCTCACCCGCAGCTACACCGGCACCGCGTTCTCGATGTACAGCCACACCGGCACCCACATCGATGCGCTGAACCACTTCGGCATCCACGGGAAGATCTGGAACGGCTTCGAGGCCGACAAGCACCTCGGCGACCGTGGCTGGAATGTCACCGGCATCGAGAAGTTCCCGCCGCTGATCGCGCGTGGCGTGCTGATCGACGTGGCCGGCGCCAAGGGCGTGGACATGCTGCCGGACAGCTACCGCGTCACCCGCCAGGACCTGAAGGATGCGCTGGCACGCCAGAAGGTGAAACTGCAGCAGGGCGACGTGGTGCTGATCCGCACCGGCCGCATGCGCCTGTTCGAGCAGCCCAGGGCCTACATGGCCAACCCGCCGGGCATGGGCCTGGACGCGGCACGCTTCCTGGTCGAGGACGGCGGCGCGATGATCGTCGGTGCCGACAACCTCAGCTTCGAGACCTTCCCTTCGGAGGTGTCCGACGACTACGTGCCGCTGCACACCTACCTGCTGGCACAGCAGGGTGCGCCGATCATCGAGCTGGTGGCGCTGGACGAACTGGCCCGCGACAAGGTCTACGAATTCGCCTTCATCGGCGGCCCGCTGAAGATCCGCGGTGGCGATGCCGCACCGCTGCGCCCGGTGGCGCTGCCGGTGCGCCCGTAACCAGGGGCATCCCCGGGTAGCAACGGGCCATGCCGGGTGGGTGCCGACCTTGGTCGGCACCGCGCTTTACCGCTATCCACGCATGGCGTGGATCTACCAGGCTGCGGCATGGATTTGCCGGGGCTCTCTCCAGTAGATCCACGCCATGCGTGGATGCTTTCCCCCTTCAGCAACCTGAAACCGGACCCTCCAATTTCATTAGTAATTCTACTTACAACGCGAGTAGCATGTCTGGTCTCAGCCCCTGATACCGGTCCGTCGATACTCGCGCCATGCCCGCCGTTTCCGTCCGTTCCTGCCGTTTCCAGCCCGCCCGGCGCCTCCCCTGGAGGGCTGACTGATGGGTGCCGTCGTCGCCCTCGACCGGCTGCTGGACGGGCGCCAGCTGTGGCGTGGCCCGGCCCGCCAGGGCCCCGCCAGCGACCATCTGGCCAGCGGCCATCCGGCACTGGATGCACGCCTGCCCGGCGGTGGCTGGCCGGCCAGCGGACTGTGCGAGGTACTGCAGGCGGTGCCAGGCGTTGGCGAACTGGCGCTGGTATGGCCGGCACTGGCCAGGCTGAGCCAGCGCGACCGCCCGATCGTCCTGGTCGCCCCGCCCTATCGCCCGCACGCCCCGGCCTGGGCCGCCGCCGGGCTGGACCTGGGCCAGTTGCAGATCATCCACGCCGCGCCGAAGCAGGCACTGTGGGCCGCCGAACAGTGCCTGCGCTCTGCGGCCTGCGCGGCGGTACTGTGCTGGCCGCATCAAGCCGACGACCGCGCCCTGCGCCGCCTGCAGGTGGCCGCCGACAGCGGCCAGTGCCTGGGCTTCGTGTTCCGCGAGGCGCAGGCCGCGCGCAATCCCTCCCCGGCCAGCCTGCGCCTGCAGCTCGACCACGGCCAGGTGCGGGTGCTGAAGTGCCGTGGCGGCCTGCCGCCGGCACAACCGTTGCCGCTGGCCATCGCCCACTGAGGCCGCGCCATGCACTGGGCCTGCCTGTTGTTGCCGCAGTTGGCGCTGGACAGCGTGCTGCGCCTGCAGCCCGACCAACAGCGGCCCTTGGTGCTGCTGCAGGGGCCGGCACAGCGACGCGTAGTGCGTGCAGTCAGCCCGTCGGCACGCGCCGCGGGGTTGCGCCCGGGCATGCTGCTGTCGGCTGCACAGGTACTGGTGCAGGACATGCACCTGCACGACTACGACCCCAATGCCGAACAGCACACCCGGCAGCTGCTGGCCAGCTGGGCCTATGCCTACAGCTCGCAGGTCAGCCTCGATTTTCCGCATGCACTGGTGCTGGAAATCGGTGCCAGCCGCGCCCTGTTCGGTGACTGGCTGACGATCCAGCAGCGCCTGCGCAATGAACTGCACGAACTCGGTTTCCGCCACCGCCTGGTGGCCGCGCCTACCCCACATGCCGCGCGCGTGCTGGCCAACGTCCACGATGGCCTCGGCATCGATGCGCAGCAACTGCCGGCGGTGCTGGCGCAGCTGCCCCTGGCGCGCTGCGGCCTGCCCAGCGAGGCGGTGACGGTGCTCGGCCGCTCCGGCCTGCGCACGTTGGGCGCGGTGCTCAAGCTGCCGCGCGACAGCCTGGCCCGGCGCTTCGCCCCCGAGGTCCTGCAGCAGCTGGATGCATTGCGCGGGCTGCCCACCGCGCCATTGCGCTACTACCAGCCACCCGACCGTTTCGATGCGCGCATCGAATTCGAGTACGAGATCGAATCCAGCCAGGCCCTGCTGTTCCCGCTGCGCCGCCTGCTGCTCGACCTGGCCGCCTTCCTGTGCTCGCGCGATGGCGGCGTGCAGCGCTTCGACCTGCATTTCGAGCATGACCTGTTGCCGGCCAGCGTGCTGACCATCGGCCTGTTGGCGCCCGAACGCGATCCCGCGTTGCTGTTCGAGATCGCGCGCAACCGCATGGAAGCGTTCGCCCTGCCGGCCGGCAGCCGCGCACTGCGCCTGCAGGCCGAACAGCTGCCGCCGTTCGTACCCGCCGCGCGTGACCTGTTCGATACCCGTCCGGCGCAGGCGATGCCGTGGAACCAGCTGCGTGAGCGCCTGCGCGCGCGGCTCGGCGATGACGCCGTGCAGCCGCTGGCAGTGCAGGCCGACCATCGCCCCGAACGCGCCAGCGGCAGCCAGCCAGCGGCCAGGCCACCGGCATACTGGCCACTGCGCCCCGGTTGGCTGCTGGACGCTCCACAGCCGCTGCGTGACCCGCGCCTGCGCATCATCGCCGGGCCGGAGCGGATCGAATCGGGCTGGTGGGACCAGGCTGACGCGCGCCGCGACTACTACGTGGTGGAAACCGCGCATGGCCAGCGCGGCTGGGCCTTCCGCGTGCGCAACGATCCGCATGCGCCGTGGATGCTGCACGGCTGGTTCGGCTGAGCCGCCATGCACAGCGAACTGCCCGGCTACGCCGAACTGCACTGCCTGTCGGCCTTCAGTTTCCAGCGCGGTGCTTCGATCGCCGAAGAGTTGTTCGCGCGCGCCGCTGGCCAGGGCTACCGCGCGTTGGCGATCACCGACGAATGCTCGCTGGCCGGCATCGTGCGCGCCTGGCAGGCAGCCAAGACCCATGGCGTGGCGCTGATCGTCGGCGCCGAATTCCAGGTCGAGGACGGGCCGAAGCTGGCCCTGCTGTGCACCGACCAGGCCGCCTATGCCGGGCTGTGCCAGTTGATCACGACCTGTCGGCGGCGGGCTGCCAAGGGCGAATACCGCTGCCTGCGCGACGATCTGCTCGGCCTGCCCGACGGTTTGTTGTGCCTGTGGCTGGACCGGCAGCCATCCGCCACCGATCTCGAGTTGCTGCGCACCGGCTTCGATGATCGGCTGTGGCTGGCGGTGGAACTGCACCGCGAACACGATGACGCACGCCGCCTGCAGCAGCTGCAGGCCTTCGGCGAACGCCACCGCCTGCCCCTGGTCGCCAGTGGCGATGTGCACATGCACGTGCGCCGCCGCCGTGCCCTGCAGGACACACTGACCGCGATCCGCCACCGCTGCAGCGTGGCCGAGGCCGGCTGGCGCCTGTTTCCCAATGGCGAGCGCCACCTGCGCCCGCGTACCGCGCTGGCCCAGCTGTATCCGCCCGAACTGCTGGCTGAAACCCTGCGCATCGCCGAGCGCTGCCACTTCACCCTGGAACAGCTGCAGTACACCTATCCGCGCGAGCTGGTGCCCGAAGGACACGATCCGGACAGCTGGCTGCGCGTGCTGGTCGAGCGCGGCATCCGGTGGCGCTGGAAAGGCGGCATCGAAGCGAAGCAACGCACGCAGATCGAGCACGAACTGGCGCTGATCAAGCAGAAGAACTACGCCTCGTATTTCCTCACCGTGCAGGACATCGTGCGCTTTGCGCGCAGCCAGGACATCCTCTGCCAGGGCCGTGGCTCAGCGGCCAACTCGGCGGTGTGCTTCGTGCTGGGCGTGACCGAGATCGACCCGGCACGCAGCAACCTGCTGTTCGAGCGCTTCATCTCCGCCGAGCGCGACGAACCACCGGATATCGACATCGACTTCGAGCACGAGCGTCGCGAGGAGGTGCTGCAGTACGTGTTCAAGCGCTACGGCCGCGAGCGCGCCGCACTGACCGCGGTGGCGATCAGCTACCGTGGTCGCAGCGCGATCCGCGACGTGGCCCGCGCACTGGGCCTGCCGATGGACCAGGTCAACGAACTGGGCGCGGCGATGGACCACTGGGGCGGCAACATCCCGCTGCCGGAAACCCTGCGCGAGCGTGGCTTCGATCCGGACACGCCGTTGATGCGGCGGCTGCTGGCACTCACCGCAGAGCTGATCGATTTCCCGCGCCACCTGTCGCAGCACCCGGGCGGTTTCGTGATCTCCGAGCACCCGCTGTCGACGCTGGTACCGGTGGAGAACGCAGCGATGGCCGACCGCACCGTCATCCAGTGGGACAAGGACGACCTCGATGCCACCGGCCTGATGAAGGTCGACTGCCTGGCGTTGGGCATGCTCACCGCCATCCGCAAATGTCTGGCGATGCTGAAGCAGCATGGCCTGCACAGTGGACGCATGGATGCGATCGAGGATGACGACAAGCCCACCTACGACATGATCTGCGCCGCCGACACCATCGGCGTATTCCAGATCGAGTCGCGCGCGCAGATGGCGATGCTGCCGCGCCTGCAGCCACGCGAATTCTATGACCTGGTGATCGAGGTGGCGATCGTGCGCCCTGGCCCGATCCAGGGTGACATGGTGCACCCCTACCTGGAACGGCGAAGGATCCTGCGCGAGCAGGGTCCTGACGCGTTGAACGTTCCAGACAATCCACTCTATCCAGCGCGGCTGGAACGCGTGTTCGCGCGTACGCTGGGCGTGCCACTGTTCCAGGAACAGGTCATGCAGCTGGCGGTGGAAGCGGCCGGCTACACGCCGGGCCAGGCCGATGCCCTGCGCCGCTCGATGGCCGCATGGAAACGCCGTGGCGGCCTGGAGCCGCATCGCGAGAAGCTGCTGTCCGGCATGCTGAAGAACGGCTTCAGCCGCGAATACGGCGAGCACCTGTTCGAGCAGATCAAGGGGTTCGGCGATTACGGTTTCCCGGAAAGCCACGCCGCCAGTTTCGCCCTGCTGACCTATGCCAGCTGCTGGCTGAAGTGCCATCACCCGGCCGCGTTCACCGCCAGCCTGATCAACAGCCAGCCGCTGGGCTTCTACAGCCCCGACCAGCTGCTGCAGGACGCGCGGCGGCATGGCATAACCGTTCTTCCCGTGGACGTACGCCACAGCGACTGGGACTGCACGCTGGACTTCAGCAGGGGGCCGGCGGCGATCCGTCTGGGCCTGCGCCTGATCGACGGCTGCAACGAAGATGCCGTGCAGGCCATCATGCGCGAGCGCGCGCGGCGCCCGTTCGACGACGTCGGCGACCTGTGCCAGCGCACCGCGCTGGACCGCCGCCAGCAAGGCCTGCTGGCCGATGCCGGGGCACTGCGCGGGCTCAGCGGCCATCGCCATCGTGCACGCTGGGATATCTCGGGCGTAGAGAACCGGCTGCCGCTGTTCGACCAGGCCCGTGCCACTGCCGAAGCCCGCGTGCCTCTGCCACTGCCCAGCGCCTGGGAGGACATGCAGGCCGACTACCGCAGCACGGGCACCACCCTCGGCCGCCACCCGATCTCGTTCCTGCGCGCGCAGCTGCGCAGTCGTGGCTGCCTGGATGCCGCACAGCTGGCCGGGCACGGCCACGGCCGCCGTGTGCGCATCGCCGGACTGGTGCGCATGCGCCAGCGCCCGCAGACCGCCAGTGGCGTTACCTTCCTCACCCTTGAAGACGAGACCGGCATGGTCAACGCCGTGGTCTGGCGCCACCTGGCCGACCGCCAGCACCGGGTGCTGGTCGACACCCAGCTGATGCAGATCGATGGCCGCCTGGAGCGCGTTGATGGCGTGCAGCATGTCATCGTGCAGCGCATGCACTGCCTGGATGAGCTGCTGCAGGGACTGCGCAGCCACAGCCGCGATTTCCACTGACGATACAGATCGTCACACAACGAACTGGCCTTTGCCCGCCGGCATCCGCTATCGTCGGCCTATCCAAGGAAGGACGACCCGATGCCCCGTGTGCTGCTGCTGACCACCCTGGTGGTCTCGACCCTTGCCCTGCTCGTTTCCGGCTGGACCGCCTGGAGCCTGCATCGCAGCCAATCGCCTGAGCGGATCATCGAAGCGCGCGGCCTGGTCATCCACGATGGCACTGGGCAACCACGGCTGATCCTCGGCGCGCCGGTGCCGGACCCCCTCAGCAGGGGCCGCCCCCAAGGACCGCGTGCAACCGCGCTGTCCGGCCTGATCCTGCTTGGCCCCGACGGTTCCGAGCGCGGCGGTTATGGCACCAGCGACCGCGGCGGCGAAGCCCTGCTCACTCTGGACGATGCCACCGGCACCACCGAAGTCTTCAAGGTCGTCGCCAACCCGGACCGTGGCGCCAGCCTGATGGTCAAGCACCAGAACAATACCGGCGCCATGCTCACCTCCTGGCAGGGCAAGCCGGAGCTGATGTTCGTCGATGACAGTGGCCAGTCCTACTACGTGCGCCCCGGCGCCAACGCCGCGCCCTGATCTGCTTCTGTAGCGTCGAGCCATGCTCGACTTTGTTTCGCCCCTGTAGCGTCGAGCCATGCTCTGCTGCTTCTACCAACAGCAGCCGAGCATGGCTCGGCTCTACAAGGCGAAGCAGCGTCTAGCATGGCTGGGCGCTATACCCCACACACCGCCGCCAGGTCATCGGCCAGCTGCCGCAGCTGCGCCGCCCCCAGCGCCGCGCAGGTGATGCGCAGGCCATGCCCTGGTGCAGCCACCGCAAACACTTCGCCAGCACGCACATGCCATCCGCGCGCAGCCAGCGCCAGTACCTGTGGATGGCTGTCGGCCGGCAACGGCAGCCACAGGTTCAATCCCTCCATCGGCAACGGCGTCGGCACGCCACGCGCGCGCAGCAGTTCCTGTAGCGACTGCAGGCGCTGCTGGTACCGCTCGCCTGCCGAGGCGATCTTCGCCCGCTGCGGCGCCGAGGCCAGCACCGAAGTGGCGGCATCCTGCAACAGATGACTGACCCAGCCGATGCCGGACGCCAACCGCAACCGCAACCGCATCGCGGTCTCGTCATCACAGGCCAGCCAGGCAAGGCGCAGGTCGGGGCCGAGCGGCTTGGACAGCGAACGCAGCAGCGCCCAGCGCCGGCCATCCAGCGGCAGTACCGAGTGGTAGGCCTGCTGCGAGAGCAGTGCGTAGTGGTCATCGATCAGCACCGCCACCTGCGGGTAGGCCGTCAGCAGCTGGCGCAACGCCCGTGCCCGCTTCGCATCCAGGCTGGCCCCGGTCGGGTTGTGCGCACGCGGGGTCAGCAGCACCGCGCGTGCCCCGGCCTCCAGCGCCTGTCGCAGCGATTCAACCTGCATGCCATGCGCATCCACCGTCACCGGCAACGGCGCATGGCCCACGGCATTGAGCACATTGAGGCTGCCGAGGAAGCATGGATCCTCCACCGCGATGCGATCCCCCGGCAGCAGCCATGCCGCCAACAGGCGCTCGATGCCATCGACCGCGCCATGGGTCAGCTCCAGCGCGTACCCCTCGGGGCAATCCGCATCCAGCGAGGCGCGTGCCAACGCCTGCAACCTCGGGTCGACCGTGCCCACGCCATACAGCCGTGGCGCCGCCGGGGCCAGGCGCAGGCTGGGCAGCAGGCGAGGATCCGGGTTGCCACCGGCCAGGTCCTGCAGCGCCAACCCCGGCGTACTGCCCTCGCGCGCCAGCGTCGGCGGCAGGCCACGCACCACCGTGCCGCGTCGGCCCGCGGTACTGGCCAGGCCGGCCGCATCCAGTCGCTTGTAGGCAGCAGCCACGGTGTTGCGATTGACCCCCAGCTGATCGGCCAGTTCGCGCACCGGCGGCAGCACGCTGCCCGCCGGCAGGCGGCCCTTGCCGATGCCATCACGGATGCTGTCGAAGATCGACTCGGCGCTATGCCCGGTGATTTTCATTTTGTCCTATGCCAAAATAATTCTTGTCCTGTGCCAGTGTATCCCACCCTGGCCATCCTGCATTGGAGGTGCCCGCATGCCCCTTGCCGCCGCCGACTGGCCCATCGCCCAGTCCGTTGAACAGATCGCCGCCAACCTGGTCACGGTGCGCCAACGCATCGCCGCTGCCTGCGCCCGCGTCGGCCGGGACCCGGCCAGCGTGCGCCTGCTGCCGGTCAGCAAGACCGTCGATGACGCCCGCATCCGCATGGCGGTGGCCGCCGGTTGCCGCGAGCTGGGCGAGAACAAGGTGCAGGAGGCGCAGCGCAAGGCCGAGACGATGGCCGATCTGGGCGTGCACTGGTCGGTGATCGGGCATCTGCAGACCAACAAGGCGCGCTACGTGGCGCGCTTCGCCAGCGAGTTCCAGGCGCTTGACAGCCTGCGCGTGGCCGAAGCGCTGCAGCAGCGCCTGCAGCTGGAAGACCGCACGCTCGATGTGTTCGTACAGGTCAACACCTCCGCCGAACCCAGCAAGTACGGTCTGGAACCCGCTGCCGTCGAGGCCTTTGTGCAGCATCTTCCAGCGTTCGACCGCCTGCACGTACGCGGCCTGATGACGCTGGCCATCTTCACCCCCGAGGTCGAGCGCGTGCGTGCCTGCTTCGTGCGCCTGCGCGAACTGCGCGACCAGCTGCAGCGCACTGCACCTCCCGGCATCGACCTGTCGCAGCTGTCGATGGGCATGTCCGGTGACTTCGAAGTGGCCATCGAGGAAGGTGCCACCGTGGTCCGCGTCGGGCAGGCCATCTTCGGCGCACGCGCCACCCCGGACAGTTTCTACTGGCCCAGCAATGGAGCCCTGGCATGAAGCACGCGGTCGTCCTGCAACACGTCGCCTTTGAAGACCTCGGCACCCTGCAGCCTCTGCTGATGGCACAGGGCTGGCAGCTGCAGGTGCTGCAAGCCGGTGTCGACGCCCTCGTTCCGGCCGAAGCCGCCGATCTGCTGGTGGTGCTGGGCGGTCCGGTCAGCGTCAACGACGTTGATCTCTATCCCTTCCTCAATGACAGCATCGCGCTGCTGCAATGTCGGCTGCAGCAGCAGCGGCCCACGCTGGGCATCTGCCTGGGCGCGCAGCTGATGGCGCGTGCACTCGGTGCCGACGTCGCCGCCAGTGGTGGCAAGGAGATCGGCTTTGCGCCACTGCTGCTCACCGATGACGGCCAGCGCTCGCCACTGCAGGCCCTGCAGGGCATTCCGGTACTGCATTGGCATGGCGAGGCGTTCGAACTCCCGGCGGGTGCACGCCGCCTGGCCAGCACGCCGGCCTGCCGCCACCAGGCCTTTGCCATCGGTAACCATGCGTTGGCACTGCAATGCCATCCGGAGCTGGACGCGCGCCAGTTCGAGCGCTGGCTGATCGGTCACACCCTGGAACTGGCCCAGGCCGGCATCGATCCGAACGACCTGCGCACGCAGGCGCGTCGCTATGGCGCGCCACTGGCCGCGGCCGCCACCGCGATGTTCGACCATTGGCTGCAGGACCTGCCGGAGCTACCGCGATGAACTACCGATTGCAGATTCACCGCGATGGCGCCTACTGGGGCCACTTCGACTGCAGCGGGCCTGATGCCCTGCAGCGCATGGACAGCATCGCCGCGCAGCTGCCTGCAGCCCAGGGCTTCCAGCTGAAACGGCAGAAAGGCATCAGCGAAGAGCGCATCCTGTCCAGCAATGCCGATGGCCTGCGCGTACTGGCTTCGCAGATCCTGTACCGCGACCTCTGACGATCATCACGGTAGTGCCGGCCGCTGGCCGGCACCCGACGGGGAACAGATTTGCCGGCACTACCCCCGGCTGTTCGCCCGCATGCGAGGCTTGACCCATGCTGACCCTGCAACGCGGCCGCCACCACGGACTGCTCATCGCACCGCGCTGGCCCTCCACCCGCATCCAGCTGGAAGAAGAGGTACTGCAACGCCTGCTCGACGCGCAGGCATTGCTGCCTGCCGGGCTGCGCCTGCTCGTCACGCGCGGCTTCGAACCCAGCCACAGCCGGCTCGGCAGCTTCCGTCGTGGCGTGCGTTGGCTCGGCATCGCAGTGTTCCGCGCCTGCTATCCGCAGCGCCATGATGAAGTCGATGCCATCTTCGGCGCCAACGGCCACGACATCGATGGCCGTCATATCGATGTCTCAGTGGTACTGCACGGCAAGCGGCTACGGCTGCTGCCACTGGGCGTGTTCACCCCGCCGCGCTGGCAGCATCGTCGCACCGCCCGCCATGCCGAAGCGATCGCCCGGGTGAAGCGCAGCCTCCAGCACTGCGGTTTCGAGCTGCATCGCAACCCCACCGAAGCCCTGCAGATCCACTGCGATTATCGTCCGCGCTGACCTCGCAGTCGGCCATGCATGCCGCGCCTTGCGCTCATGGATGCAAATGATTCTCTTTTGCTGTAAGGTGCAGCCGCTGCCCTTGCCGCCGCGGGCTGTTTTCCCTTTCCCAGTTGTCGCCCGCCCCGTGTCCACGCCTGTCGAACCGACGGATGTCGCGCAGCTGTGCGCGGCCCACTACCGGCCGCTGCACGCCCATGTCCGCCGTAAACTCCCGCAACGCAGCGACGCCGATGACGTCGTCCAGGAAACCTGGCTGCGCGTCGTCAGAATCGCCGCCAGTGGCCTGCTGAGCAATGGCCGCGCCTACCTGTACCGCGTCGCCCACAACCTGATCGCCGATCATTACCGGCAACGCCAACGCCGGCGCGAAGACGCTCTGGATGACGCGCAGCTGCTCGCCATCGCTGATCCTTCGCCCCTTCCGGAGCAGCGCCTGCTCGATGCCGAACAGCTGCGCCACCTCGACGCGGTCATTGCCGCCTTGCCGCCCCGGTCGCGCCAGGTGTTCCTGCTGGCACGGGTGGAGCAGATGGCACTGGTAGAGATCGGCCGACAGCTGGGGATCAGCCGGCAGACCGCGCACGGCCATCTGCTGCGTGCGCTGGTCGCGCTGCAGCAGGTACCCGGCGCATGAGCCAGGAGGCGATCGCGCGCGAGGCCGCACGCTGGTGGCTGGACGGCCGCGACGGCGGCCGTGACGAGCGTGCGTTCAGCCAGTGGTACCACGCCGATGCGCGCCACGCCGCGCAGTACCAGCACCTGCAGGCGCTCTGGCTGGCCGGTGATGCAACACCCAGCCTGCAGCGGCACCAGCTCCGGCGGCAGCGCCGGCGCCTGCGCGACGCCGGTACGGCCGTGCTGCTGCTCTGTGCGTTCGGCCTGTATACCCACCAAGCCGCGCCACCGGCCGCGCAGACGATGCGGACGGCGGCAGGCGAGATCCGCGAAGAAGTACTGCCGGATGGCTCGCGCGTACTGCTCTCGCCCGGCAGCGAAGTCCATGTCCGCATCGATGCACAGCGCCGACAGCTGCAGCTGGAGCGCGGCCAGGCCTGGTTCCAGGTCAGCGCCGACGCTGCGCGACCGTTCCAGGTGCATACCCCGCACGGTACCGTCACCGCGTTGGGCACCGCGTTCGATCTGGCGGTACTGCGCGGCGACAGCGTGGTCACGGTCACCGAGCACCGCGTCAACGTGGTGTCCGGCAGCAGCACCCGCCAAGCATCCGAAGGGCAGCAGATGCGATTCGACGCGAAGGCATCCGCCACGCTGCTTCCAGCGGAGGGGGCTGCCCTGGCCTGGCGCGAGCGGCGCCTGCACTGGGTCTCCGCACCCTTGACCGAGGTCACCCAGGGCCTGGATCGCTGGCATGGCGGCCACACCTGGATCATCGGCGCACAGCTGCGCCAGCAGCCGGTCACCCTGCTCGGCAGCGCCGACGGCGCGGCGCGCAGCCGCGACCAGCTGGCCACACAGCTGCGTGTGCGCGTGCTCCGCCTGGGCGCGGGCGTGCAGGTGTGGCTGCCGCCACGCAGGGGACATCGCGATGCACCCTGACATCGGCCCTGCCGCTGCGTCTACCCAGGATGACGACGCGCTGCGTCAGCCCCTGGAGCTCCCGATGCCGTTTCACCGCCCCCTTGTCCTCGCCCTGTCACTGGCCTGCGCCATTCCGCTTCCACTGTTGTCGGCCAGCGCGCACGCGCAGACCGTCACGCGCCACTTCGATCTTCCTGCACAACCGCTGGCCAGCGCGCTGGATGCGTACAGCCGGCTGACCGGTGTCGATCTGGTGATCGGGGCGGCATTGCCGAGTGGCCAGACGGCACCGGCGCTGCGCGGACAGTTCGATGATGCGCAGGCGCTGTCGCGCCTGCTGGTCGGCAGCGGCCTGCGCCCCCGCTTCATCGACACACGCCGTGCAACGCTGGAACCGGCGCCGGCCGAACCCACCGACGGCAGCCGTCGAACCGGCCCGCTGCGCGTACAGGGCGATACCGCGCGCCGCCACGCCCCCAGCGCCGGTGCCAGCCAGTACGTGCCGGCCATCCGAGATGGCTTCGCGCCCTCCGTCGGCAGCGAACGCGTAGCCATGGCCGAGCGCCAGGACGGCAACAGCCTGCTGCGCTCGATGCCCGGCACCCACAGCTTCCATTCGCGCAGCCAGCCCGGCCTGCAGGTCAACATCCGCGGCATGACTGGCGCCGGGCGGGTCAACACCATGATCGATGGTGTCACCCAGACCTTCCGCAACAACGCGGGCCATGGCTCCGGTGGTCCGTTCGCCTACGTCGACCCGTTCCTGCTGGCCGGCGTGGACGTGCAACGCGGTGCGGTCGCCGGTGGTGATGGCGCAGGCACGCTGGCCGGCAGTGCCAATTTCCGCACACTGGATATCGATGACCTGCTCGGTGAAGACCGTGACTGGGGCCTGCGTGCAGGCTACCGCCACGGCAACAACGGCTACGGCAATGGACGCACCTTCGCCGGCGCCTGGCGCCACAGCGAGGACGGCGGTGATCGCCAGTTCGGCCTGCTGGCCGCTGCCAGCAGCAGCCGCAGCAGCGAATACGCCACCGCGCGGGGGCAG
Source organism: Stenotrophomonas sp. YJH_SMC_130 (assembly GCF_059369035.1). Lineage (NCBI taxonomy): Bacteria > Pseudomonadati > Pseudomonadota > Gammaproteobacteria > Lysobacterales > Lysobacteraceae > Stenotrophomonas > Stenotrophomonas sp. YJH_SMC_130. Next base: position 26,702 of record NZ_JCAFSH010000012.1, on the reverse strand, counting down.
AAGAACGACGCCGACCCGGGCAGCCAGCAGCCCAGCAGCTGGCTGCTGAAAGCACGCCTGCAGCCGAGCGACCAGCATCGGCTGGACCTGAGCCACATGCATTACGAAAACGACTTCTACCACAACTACCCGTGGCAGATTTCCGCACGCAACCAGCGCGCCAGCTACCACTACACGCCCTATTCGCCGTGGATCGACCTGCGCGCGACCTTTGCCAGCAACAAGACCCGGCTGTTCTATCCGCCCGTGGAGGATTCCAGCTACATCGGTCGCCGCACCCACAGCAGCCTGAGCAGCTGGACCCTCGACAACACCAGCCGCTTCGATATCGGCGCGCTGCAGGCCCGCTGGAACACCGGCATCAAGCACCAGTCGGATATCCATGTGGCCGACACCCCCACCCTGCGCGGCGCCAACCCGCAGGGCCGCAGCCAGCTGGACAGCGTGTTCAGCACGCTGGAACTGCAGTACGACGTCTACGCGCTGACCGCAGGCCTGCGCCAGGACCGCTTCGGCATCCGTGGCCACATCCCGGTGTGCTCGGATGTCCCCGGCCAGTGCGCGGAGATCAATGGCGGCGGCATCGACGTGCGCCGCACCCAGCACGCGCTCAGCCCCAGCCTGGCGGATTCATGGCAGGCCACCGACTGGCTGCAACTGTTCGCTGAAGTCTCGCGCACCTCGCGGCCGCCACGCGTCCAGGAGATGTTCTTCGAGAAGATCCCACTGGAAGGCATCAGCGATGCCGATGGCGTCGGCGCCAACCCATTCCTGCGCCGCGAGCGCTCGCGCAACCTGCAGTTCGGCGCCAACCTCAGCACCGACTCGCTGCTGGTCGACGGTGACCTGGCCCAGCTGCGGGTCACCCGCTTCGACAACCGCATCCGCGACTACATCAAGCCGCAATACCTGCTGATCGTGCATCCACCGGAAGTGGAGCCAGTCGTGGTACCGATCGACAGCGATCCGCAGCTCACTGCCTGGACCGACGCACTGGACGTGGACGACTTCAGCACCACCACGCGCTGGATGAACCACCCGGGCGTGGTGCGCATGCGCGGTATCGAGCTGGAAGCGCACTACGCCAGCGCGCACTACCACGCGACGCTGAGCTGGACCCGCTCGCACACCAGCGCGCCCGCCATCGAATTCGTCAACCTGGAAGACATCACCGCCCTGCCCGACCGCTACTGGACGCTGGACGTGGGCGGCCGCTGGTGGCAGCAGCGCGTGCAGGCCGGACTGCGTGCCGAGTACTCCGGGCCCACCGAGGAAGGCTACGACTTCTTCCAGACCCGCAAGACCGGTGGCACCGGTGTACTCCTCGACTTCTACGCCAGCTTCAAGCCCCAGCCCAACACCACCCTGTGGCTGAACATCGAAAACCTGCAGAACAAAGCCTATGACAACAATGCCTCGATCGACAGCATCTTCAGCCCGATCCTGGACCGCGGCAACGGCCGTGGCCGCACCGTCTCGATGGGCGTCAATGTGGCGTTCTAGCCGTCGCTGGCTGCCGCTCTGCCTGCTTGCGCTGGCCGCAATGGTCAGCGCGCAGCCGATGCCCGGCACGGTGATCGACCTGGCCAGTGGCCAGCCCCTGGACGAAGCCGCATTCGTGAAGCGCGCAGCGAATGCCCCGCGAGTGCTGCTGGGCGAACGCCACGATCTGGCCGGTGACCACACCGCCCAGCGCTGGCTGCTGCACGCGCTGCAGCAGCAGCGTCCACAAGGCGCGCTGGTACTGGAGATGATTGCCAGCGAACGCCAGCCGCGCCTGCAGCGGGTGCAGCGCTGGCTGGCCAACGGCAACCATGCCGACGGTGCGCGCCTGCAGGAGCTGCTGGGCTGGGATACACGCTGGCCGTGGGTGGCCTATGGCGGGCTGGTACAGGACGCCACCGCTACCGGCATTCCCCTGCTCGGCGGCAACCTGGCGCGTGCCGAGGTCAATGCGTTGCTCGCTTCCGACAGGTCGGTACGGTTCCCGATGCCCACCGCACGGCACCGCCTGTCGGCCGTGGTGCTGGCCCAGCATGCGGACGCAGCACCGATGCTGGAAGGGATGCTGGCCGTGCAACAGGCCCGCGACACGCGCATGGCACAGGTAATGACCGAGGCACCGGCACCCACGCTGCTGTTGGCCGGTCGCTGGCATGTACTGCGCGGTACCGGCGTGCCGGGCTACCTGCCAGCGGACACACCGGCGCTGGTGATCGCACTGGCCTCGCCCGGTGAATCCGTCGAGGCGGCCGACGCCGACCTGCTATGGGTGCTGGACGATGAGTGAGCGCGGCCAACACTGGCAGGCGATCGCCATCAGCATCGGGCTTCACCTGTTGCCCCTGCTGCTGTTGGTGCACTGGGTGGCCGCGCCGCCATTGCCGCCGCCGCCGGAGAAGGACGTGCGTATCAGCCTGCGCCTGCTGGCACCGGCAACGCCGCCGCAGCCACTGGAAGAACGCCAGGCCGACACCCCCAGCCAGGCGCAGCAGGCCCGCGCATCCCAACCCACGAAGTCGCCCCCTCCACCGAAACCCACCGCCGCACGCGAGGGCGAGGTAGCCGCCAGCGAACGCGGTGGCGCTGGCCGGCAAGCCCTGCCGGTCGCCCCGCCTGCGGCCGCGACCGATGCAAGTCCCGCACCGGCATCGGTCACGGCCGCGCCGCCCGCTCCCGACGCCCCACCGGCGGACTTCCAGGCCGGCGCCGCCAGCGACCAGTGGGAAGCCCGCCTGATGGCGCGGCTGGAGCGCTATCGCTACTACCCTGCTGCGGCCCGCGCACGGCGCCAGCAGGGCACTGCCTGGGTCAGGGCCAGCATCAATCGCGAGGGACGCCTGCTGGCCCTGCGGTTGGAGCAGTCCAGCGGCCAACCGATGCTTGACGGCGCCGCACTGCAGACCTTCCGCCGCGCGCAGCCACTACCGCCCATTCCCGATGAACTGAAGGCACCACAGGAACTGGTGGTGCCGGTGGAGTACTACCTGCGCTAGGCGTTGTGGAACTGTGCTGCAGTCTGCAACCTCAACCCAGGTTCAGGTCAAACACATCCGGCGCAACAGAGCAGTCCGCCGTGTGCAACGATCGCGGCGTGCTGTATCGCCGGGCCCATGCCCGGCTGCTCCATGCGAACGGCAGCCGAGCATGGGCTCGGCCCTACAGGGGAACAGAACCTGGCCGGGCGAGGCCCCGGCGCGAAGGAGGCAGGGCTACGTCCACGCCGGATCCGCAGTGAAATCGATGGTCAACCAGAACGTGCTGCCCCGCGCATCCAGCCGCACGGCGATCTCATCGCGCATCGCATCGACCTCGCCCACCGAGCCCAATGGCGTACCGGGGTCTGCCAGCACATGGATCTCGATGAAGCGCATCCGCCCCATCTTCGCCACGTGGCTGGTGAAACCGGCATAGCCACGCTCGGACACGAACGCCTGCATCACCTGCTGCACGCGCCGGTCCAGGTCATCCGGCGCCACCTGCAGCACTTCGCGCATGGCCTTCCATGCACTGCGCGCCGGCACTGGCAGTACCGCCAGGCTGATCAACGCCAGCACGATCGAATCCAGGTACGGGACCCAGTGGTGCCACTTGCCGCCATGCAGGACCAGGGCCAGCACGAAGGCCAGCACCACCGCCAGGCTCATCAACCCACCCAGCAACCAGCCTCTTACATCCAGCCACAACAGCGCCGAGCGCAGGCGCCGCGCACGCTGCGCGACGAACGTCGCCATTGCCAGGTTGCTGGCACTCAGCAGCGCCGCCCACCACAGCGCGGGCCCGAATTTCACCTCGTGCCCGCCCGTGGTCAAGCCAATGACCGCGTTGGCCAGCGCATACACGCAGGCCAGCGACAGGATCACGCCGCCGAGTGCCTCGACCATCGGCTCCAGGTGCCAATAGCCGTACTGGAAGCGCGGGCTCTGCTCCCGCGCCACCAGCCGCAGTACCGACAACGACACCAGGGTCAAGGCAACGTCGACCAGGCTGTACACGCCGTCGAACAGGATCGCCTGCGATCCCACCAGCAGGCCACCGATGAAGCCGACCGCGCTCACCGCGATGGTCACCCCGATGGAGAACTTCAGGATGCGTTGCTCGCGCGCGGTATCCATCGCTCGCCGAAGGGCCGACCGTCGCCGGTCAGGCCTTCAGCACCTCCACCTTGTACGAGGTCGCATCGCCATCGTGCTCGATGATGAGCCCGTGCACATCCGACTCGAAGCCCGGGAAGCGCGCATTCTGTTCACGGGCAATACGCAGAGACTGGATGATCGGTTCGTCGCTGTCGCCGAATCGCTCGCCCGGCATGATGGTCGGAATGCCCGGCGGATACGGCACCAGCATGGTCGCCGCGACGCGACCACTGAGCTGCTCGATGTCGACCCGCTCGATCTCGCCCTTCACCAGGTGGTTGTAGGCATCGGCCGGGGTCATCACCGGCGTCGGCAGATCCACGTACATCTCGCGCATCACCTTGGCGACCTCGAATTCCTGGTTGAACGCGTGCAATGCATCGCACAGGTCACGCAGTCCCCAGCCGGCGTAGGCAATCGGATAGTCCGCCGCCAGCGTCGGCAATGCCTGGCTCAGCGGCGCGTTGCAGTCGTACAGCTCCTTGAAGGCCATCAGCTCGGTGACCAGCGTGCTCCACTTGCCCTTGGTAATGCCCATCGAGAACAGGAACAGTACCGAATACAGGTTGGTCTTCTCCACAGTGATGCCGCGGCCCCACAGGAACTTGCTCAGCACCGCCGCCGGAATGCCCAGCGTGCCCATGCTGCCGTCCATCGCCAGGCCCGGGGTCAGCAGGGTCACTTTGATCGGGTCGATCAGCACGTAGTCATCGACCAGATTCTCGAAGCCGTGCCAGTGCGCGTCCGGCTGCAGGTACCACTCCTCGCGCTTGGCCACCAGCGGCGCCGGCGTATCGCCCTTGTCCAGGCTGCGCTCGACCTTGGTCGGCTGCCACACACTGAACCACCAGTCGTCGCGCCCGAGGTCGTCACGCACGTGCAGCATCGCGCGGCGGAAGGCGATCGCCTCGTCATGCATTTCCTGCACCAGCGAACGGCCGGCCTCGCCCTCCATCATCTTCGAGGCCACGTCACAGGCCGCGATCACCCCATAATGCGGGCTGGTCGAGGTGTGCATCATGAACGACTCGTTGAAGCGCTCGGCATCCAGGTCGCGCTGCGCCGAGTTGCGTACGTGGATCATCGACGCCTGCGAGAACGCGGCCAGCAGCTTGTGGGTGGAATGCGTGGTGAAGATGATCGCATCCTGCTCGCGCGGCTTGCCCTTGGCCATGCCGTAGTGGTTCTCATAGAACGGATGGAACGCGGCGTAGGCGTACCAGGCTTCGTCGAAGTGCAGGAAGTCGACCGCGCTGCCGATTTCGTCGGCGATCTTCTCGGCGTTGTAGCACAGGCCGTCGTAGGTCGAGTTGGTGACCACCGCAATGCGCGGCTTGGAACCGGCCTTGTAGGCCTGGCTGGCCAGCGGGTTGGCGGCGATGCGCTGCTGCAGCGACTCCGGCGTGAACTGATCCAGGCTGATCGGGCCGATGATGCCGTGTGCGTTGCGGCTTGGGGTGAAGTACACCGGCACCGCGCCGGTCATGATCAGCGCGTGCAGCAGCGACTTGTGGCAGTTGCGGTCGACGAACACCACGTCGCCGCGGGCCACCGTGCCATGCCAGACGATCTTGTTGGCGGTGGAGGTGCCGTTGGTGACGAAGAAGGTATGGTCGGCACCGAAGTTGCGCGCCGCCTCCTCCTCGGCATCCTTGATCGGGCCGGTGTGATCCAGCAGTGAGCCCAGTTCCGGCACCGAGATCGACAGATCGCTGCGCAGGGTGTTCTCACCGTAGAACTGGTGGAACGCACGGCCGACCGGCGACTTGGTGAATGCCACGCCGCCTGCATGGCCCGGCGTATGCCAGGAGTAGTTCGACTCTGCCGCATGATGGATCAGCGCCTTGAAGAACGGCGGCAAGAGATTCTTCATGTAGTCTTCGGCCGCGCGCATCACCTGCCGCGAGATGAAGCTCTTGGTGTCTTCAAACAGGAAGATGAAGCCGTGGATGTACTTGAGCAGCTTGCTCGGCACCTTTTCGATGGTGCGGCGCTCGCCGTACAGGAACACCGGCAGGTTGGCGCGGCGCGCACTCTGCTCGCGCAGGAAGGCGGTGAGGCGCTGGAACTCGCCATCCACCTCTTCGCTGCCATCGATCGAGATCAGCACCGCCGAGGCCGCCACGTAGGTACGGGCGCCGGCGCGCGCATCATCCAGGTTGAGCCCGCACAGCACCCGCTGGTCGTTGCTGCGCAGCTCTTCCACCAGGGCGCGGATCAGGATGCCGCCGATGCGCGGCGACTCGTAGTCGTTGTCGATGACAATGACCGGGTAGTCCAGGGACTTGAAGTACACGTTGATTCTCCTTGTCGAACTCAGGAACGCTGGGCGCGGGCGCTGATGGCCGATGCCTCGCGGGCGCGCTGCCGCTGCTGGCGGCGCTCCTCGCTGAAGAAGGGATAGAACACGGTGATGAACAGCACGAACAGGAAGGCGTACTGCACGATGGTTCCCGACGAGCCGTAGATTGCCCACAGGCAGTACACGACGGTCAGGCTGGTGAGGGTCCAGAACGCACCGGTATGGACCAGGGTGTGCGAACGCTCGACCACGAAGTAGCAGGCCACGCACGAGTAGATGTAGGGCAGCAGGGTCAGCACCACGGCCGCCGACGTGATCACGTCGAACTGGGCCGACGCGGTTTCCGAGGTAGAGGTCACCAGCACTGCCAGGGTCATCAGCACCGCCACGATCAGCACGCCCTTGACCGGCACGTCGTCCTTGTTGGTCTTGCTGAAGATGCTTGGGAACAGGCCATCATCCGAGGCCGCCTTGGCACTCTGCGCGGTCAGCAGGATCCAGCCACCCAGCGAGCCGGCGGCGCCGATGAAGGCGCACAGGCTGACCAGCGCGCCGCCCCAGCCGCCGACCGCCTTGGCCGCCGCCAGCGCGAACGGTGCGTCGGACACCTGTAGTTCCGAGTTCGGCACCATGCCCATGATCACAGAGGAGCTGGCGATGTAGGCGATGGCCGCCAGGAACACGCCGGCCAGGGTGGCGCGGGCCACGTTCTTCTCCGGGTTCTCGACCACGCCAGCCGTGACCGAAGCCGATTCGACACCGATGAAGGCCCACAGGGTCAGTGCCGCGGCACTGGAGATCGCGCCGAAGTTGGACTCACCGGACACGTTGTAGGCGCCCTTGAAGATATCGGCATCGAAGAAGAACCAGCCGAAGATGGCGATGCCCAGGATCGGCACCAGCGCGAAACTGGTGGTGACCGTCTGCACACGGCTGACGAAGGCCGGGCCGATCACGTTGGCAAAGCTCAGCGCCCACACCAGGATCAGCACCGCGATGCAGCGCACCAGCGGCTCGGACAGGATCGGGAAGAAGTAGCTGAAATAGCCCACCGCGGCGATCGGGATGGCAACGTTGCCGATCCAGTTGGCGAACCAGTAGATTGTATTGGTCTGGAAGCCCATGTAGGGCCCGAACCAGTCACGCGCATAGGCATACGGACCGCCCGCCTTCGGCGCCAGCTTGCCCAGCTTGGCGAATACGAAGGCCAGCAACAGCGCACCGGCCGTGGTGATCAGCCAGCCCCAGATCGATGCGGTACCGATCTTGGCCAGGCTGGACGGCAACAGGAACACGCCTGAGCCCATCATGTTGCCGGCGACGAGGAAGGTGGCTCCGACCACCCCGATTTTCTTTGCTTCTGCCATGACAATCTCCTGTACTGGCATGAGCCCGGTGCGGCCGGGCGTGGGGACGGTTGCGCTGGCGTAACGCCGCTGGCGCTTACTTGATGAAGTTGTATTGCAGGCTGCCCTGCACCCGGACGGTGTCGCCGCGCGCGCCGCCCTGCTGTTCCAGGCGGCCGTACAGCAGCTCCATGCCCATCGTCCACGACGGCGCCGGGCTCCAGATCAGGTTGAACACGCCGTATCGGCTCTGCCGGAAGGCATCGGCGGCGAGTGCGGCATTCCGCTCCAGGGTCAACTGGCCGAAGATCAGGTTCGAACGCCAAAACCCGGACCAGTAATGGGTGTAGCCGACGAAGCCGCCGTGCAGGTCCAGCGCGTCGAGACGGCCATCGGCACCGACCACCGCGTCCAGCCCGGAGCCGGTCAGGTCCGCGGTGTAGCGGCTGAGGCCGCGCCCGCCGAGCGCGCCGAACAGCAACAGATCGCGCTCGCCTACCGATGCCGAGCCACTGAATTGCAGGCCGCCGGCCATGCGCCGGTCACGCTCGCCGTCACCGTCATAGGCCAGGCTGCGCGCCACCGCGCCCAGCTGGAGATGGCCCCAGTCGCGCTCCATGCGTGCGGTCACGGTCACATCCGGCAGCCGGTTCACTGCGGCCCGTTCATCACTGGCACCGGCCAGTTCGGTCCTGGGGTCTTCGGCGGCCAGCGTCAGGGTGTTGCCCTTGCCCATCGCGAAGCTGTGGTGGATGCCGGCCACCAGCAGATAGCCGGCGCCGCCGGGACCGGCGAAGTCGAGCGTGTCGGGCAGGCTGTCCGGGTCCATGAAACTGGAGTAACCGTAGCCGGCATAGGTATTGCCAAGCTGGCCATACGCGTGGCGCAGACGGAACGCGTAGCCTTCACTGCTGCCGAAGAAATCATTCTCCAGGTAGAAGCGCAGGTTGCCGTGCGTGGTCGGGCGCCGTGCCTCGAAGCTGAAGCGGGTCTGCTTGGCGTGGATGTTGAAATTGGAAACATCGCGATGGCTGCCGCCCACCGGCATCGATGAGGGGATGAACTGATCCTCGTCACCGGCCGCACGCGAATCGGCAATCGCATCGAGCTTGGCATAGCCGCCAATGCGGATCACCGTGTCAGTACCTGGAATGGCAAAGAAGCCCTTCAGATCCGGGTCGGTCGGCCCAGCAGCGCTGTCGGGACGCGAGGCCGCTGTTGAGGGATCGGCCACCGATTCGCGCTGCGGCAGCACCGGTTGCGCCACACCCGGCACCTGCGTGGGATGCAGCAGGTTGGCACTGCTGCCAGGTGGTGTCACCGGCGCCGTTACCTGCGCAGCGGCCACGACAGCGCCCTCGCGTTGTTCGAGCCGATCCAGGCGCTTCTGCATGCCCTCCAGTGCCTGTCGCATGGCAGCGATTTCCTGGCGCAATGCGTGCGCATCCTCCTGGCCATTCTGCTGCGCATAGGCTGGCGTGACCGCCAGCGCGGTCAGGCAGGCCAGACTCAGTACCGCAAAGCGCATTGCATCCTCCCTGGACGAACATTCGCAGCGCACTGACGGCGCGCGCGCAGGCGCAGCTCCGACATTGCGTTGCCGTTGCTGGAAATGCGGGTACTGCGTCGACGACACCGGCCAGCCTGCGCATGGCAGGCAACAGGACGATGACACTGCCCCGCCCGTACCGATATCGACGCCATCAGGGCCGCACTGCCGGAGAGGTGGCGACCGCAGCGGTCTGGGTAACAACCAGGGAGTGAGAACGTCGTGAATGGCTGTGCCGACTGCCCCGGTTCAGGGCGTGTCAGGCGCGGCATCCCTGGCGCGTTGACGCTGTATTCCATGCGTCACAGGCTAATCCGCATGTCGTTTTTGGCCTTGATTGGAATCAAGGCGCGATGCTTGATGTCAGTCACGATTCAGACGTGACGACGAACAGGAGGTGCGCAGCCTGCATCACCCGCACAGGTGACGAAAAGCAACAGGCCCGCATGCTGCCATGCGGGCCTGTGGTGTCGCATCACGGCGTGGGTGCCGGTCAGCGCGGGCCCAGCACCGTCTGCAGGTCAGCGCCCTGTGGCAGGCCGGCGCGACGCTGCACCTGGCCCTGTGCATCCTGGAACAGGATGCCCGGCGTGCCCTGGAAGCCCATTTCAATCATCAGCACCTGGTTGGCGTCGAGCTTGCCGGCGATCTCGCGGCTGATGCTCGGCAGGGCCTTGATGCCACCACGGTCGAACTGGTGTTCGTTTTCCAGCAAGGCCGCACTCGGGTCACGCGCAGACAGGATGGCCGCAGCCTTGGCCGGGCTGTCCTCGCGAATCACGCCGACCATGATGTGGCGCAACTGCACCTTGCCGGCGTCGACCCACGGACGCGCTGCTTCCCAGAACTTGTGGCAGTACGGGCAGTTGGCATCACTGAAGGTATAGACCACGCGCGGCGCATCGGCCTTGCCGTCACGCACCCAGGCACTGGCCTCCAGCTTGGTCCACATCCTGGCCGACATCGGTGCTGAAACCAGCTTCTCCACCGCCTCGGCGGCCACGTCGTTGCCCTCGGCATCGAACAGGCTGCCTACCAGCACATGCTTGCCGTCGGCGGTGACATAGGCTGCGGCCGGTTGCTGCCCACCCACCACGCCAGCGAATCCACGCAGGCCACCCGGTGCATCGAACTCGGCAACGACTTCAAAACCGTGCTTCTCGATGCCTTTCAGCACTGCGGGGCGCTCGCCCTTTGCCGCTGGGGCCTGAGCGCTCGCTGCCGGCGCTGCCGTTGCCTTGCCTGGCGGGGTCTGGGCCTGGCTGCAGGCGGCCAATGCCAGCATGACCGGCAGCAACAGCACCGCCGGAGCGATGCGCAGGGAAGTCGACAACATGGGAACTCCGTAGTGAGATGCCCGCGCAGGCTACCGCAGCCGGCGCAGTTTGTGTTCAAGACCCGCCGCCGTCAGTTCGCCAAGGTGCAGTTCACGCAGGCGGCCTTCGGCGTCGAAGAACAGCGTCGACGGATAGGCCTGTACACCCAGCACGGTTGACGCCGAGGCGGTATCGTCCAGCAATACATTGCCCAGCCGGAGCTGTTCGGATGCGATGAAACCCTTCACTTCGTCCAGGGTTTCTCCCTGGTTGAGGAACACGAACTGCACGTCAGTGTGAATCTGCTGTGCGGATGCCAGTACCGGCATCTCGCGACGGCAGGGACCACACCAGCTGGCCCAGAGATTCAGCACCACCGGTTTGCCACGGAACTGCTGCAGGTCGATCCTGCGCCCCTGCAGATCGGCCACCTGGACCGCCGGCAGCGGCATCCGCCGCTCCTGCCATGCTGCGAGCAGGTGGCTGCCCGCCGCCCACAGCACCACACCCACCAGCGCCCCCGCCAGCACCGGCGCACGCAACGCGCGCCACAGCCGCAGCCGCCAGGTGCCCCACGCCAGGCCCGCAACCAGCACGACGGCAAGGTGATACCCACCGTCGGCGATCTGCAGGATGCTGCAGGGGGCCTCACGGTAGAGCGCGAAGTTCAAGGCCGCGAAGCTGATGCGTCCACACAGCAGGCCGATCAGCAACATGTCCAGGACCAGGCTGGCCGCGGAAGGCACTGCCATCCCGTCCTTCGACCGCGGCCACAGGTGGGCCACCGCCATGGCCATAAGCACGCACATCAGGATCAGCACCACCGGCATCGGCACCGGTCCAACACTCGACATCAACCCACCTGTCACATCATCTCGTTGCCTGCATGGTCAAAGCGTCGCGCCCAGGTTGCAAGTGCGACGCCCACCGCAGGCTTAGGCCGCGCTGCGCGGCATCTGCATGCCAGGCGCCGGTTGCAGCCCGCGCAGGCTGCCCGCCACCGACGACAACAGCGGTCGTTCGCGCCGATTGTTGTTGACCTGCCGGCGATAGTTGGCCGGCGTCATTCCGACAATGCGCAGGAACAGGCGGCGGAATGCGCTCTGGTCTGCATAGCCCACGCCCCAGGCCACTTCATCGATACCCGCCCCCTGCTGCAGCAATGTCTGCGCCTTGGCGATACGCAACCGCTGGCAATACTCGATCGGACGCAGGCCGGTGGCCTTCAGGAAGCGCCGCTGCAGAGTCCGCGGTTCCAGTCCGGAAACCTCGCAGATCGCTCCGAGCGTGGCCCCACGCGCAGCGGTGGTATGCAGCCAACGTTGCGCCTTCAGTACGTCGCGATCGCCGTGGGCGAAGTTGGCACTGAAACGCTCCAGATCCTGCTGGATCGCCGCTGGCACCGTGATCCCCAGCTGCTGCGCCACGGAGCTCGCCACGCCCTGACCGTGCAGCCGGTACAGCAGGCGCAGGGCGAGGAAGCGCCAGGCCTGGGAACCGGCCACCGTCAGCAGGTCACCGTCGTCGACCAGCGCACGCTCACTGGGCACCCAGCTGGCCGACGGTCCCTGCAGGCCCGGATGACGCCCGAGGTCCGGCCCACTGACGGTGCGGCCGGCAAGCAGACCCGCGCGTGCCAGCATGCTGACACCATCGCTGGCAGCTGCCAGCAGACTGCCGCCATCGTAATGCGCGCGCAGCCAATCCAGCAGAACCTCATCGGCGCGCAGGCAGACGCCTTGACTGATCTGGCCAGGCACGGCGATCACGGCGGGAATGTCCGCCTCGAGCATCTCCGCGCCGGCAATGCGATGCACGCCGGTCTGGCTGGCTGGCACGACCCAGCGGGTCACCAGGACACGCTTGAACGGGCGACGCTGCTGCTGGGCAAGCCGGTTGGCGACGTGTGCCATTTCGGTCAGCACCGAGGCCGCCGACGGGTCCCCTCCGGGGTACTCGACCACCGCGACCTCTACGAATCCCTCGTTCCTGAATCCTTCCACAGAGCATCTCCTCGGTTCGTTGCAGGCCATCCAGCGGCCGGTTCAGGCGCAGGGTAGGAACTGCCACGACGGCGGGGCTATGAAGAAAGTTGCAAAGTGCGCTGAATGCGCCGTCCGCGACCGGAGCTTGACCCTGGACCTGACTCCAGGCTTCAGAATGACCGGCAGCATCCGCAGGAATCCGCCATGAACATTGGTCAACTGGCGCGCCAGGCCGGCGTACCGATCGATACCGTGCGCTACTACGAGCGCCAGCAGTTGCTGCCCACCGCGGCACGCTCGGCCGGGGGCTATCGCATCTTCGGTGAGCAGGACCTGCGCCGGCTGCGCTTCATCCGCCGCGCCAAGACGCTGGGCTTCAGCCTGGAACAAATCGCCGAACTGCTGGCACTCAGTGATCGCCATCCGCAGGACATGGGCAGCGTGCGCGACGCGGCGCAAGCCCGACTGCAGGACATCGCGCAGCGCATGGCTGAACTGCAACGCATGCACAGCGCGCTCTCGCAGCTGGTCGACGCCTGCCCCGGCCACGGCACCCTGGATCAGTGCCCAATCCTGGCGGCGCTGACCGACGGCGCCGACTGAGTACGTGCGATCGTCGTTCCCTTCGCAACGCGCGTGAAGAAAAGTGCAACAAATGCTTGCCAACCCTCTGGGGCAAGGCTATTATTTCGCTCCTCAGCGACGTGGGGCCATAGCTCAGCTGGGAGAGCGCCTGCATGGCATGCAGGAGGTCAGCGGTTCGATCCCGCTTGGCTCCACCAATCTTTCGGCATTAGGCCGCCGAAAGGTCGCTAAAGAACATTGATGAGAATTGCGTCCCCATCGTCTAGAGGCCTAGGACATCACCCTTTCACGGTGGCGACCGGGGTTCGAATCCCCGTGGGGACGCCACTCATCACGAACAACGAGGACCCGGCCGATAACCGGGTCTTTTTTGTTCACCGCCTACCGGCATTCAGGTTGTGGCGTTGCGGTTCCCCTGCCCTTGGTGGCAACGGTTGAACCGGGACGAAAAAGTTCAAAAAAAACTTCCACAAACGTGAACACGCAGGTATGATAGGCGGCTCGGTAACACGGGGCCATAGCTCAGCTGGGAGAGCGCCTGCATGGCATGCAGGAGGTCAGCGGTTCGATCCCGCTTGGCTCCACCACTTTCGACATTAGGCCGTCGAAAGTTCTACAACTTGAAGTTTTTCGTGCGTCCCCATCGTCTAGAGGCCTAGGACATCACCCTTTCACGGTGGCGACCGGGGTTCGAATCCCCGTGGGGACGCCAGTTTCAAAACGGACTCTGCTCCCGGCAGATATCCGGAGTTTCATGGGGCCATAGCTCAGCTGGGAGAGCGCCTGCATGGCATGCAGGAGGTCAGCGGTTCGATCCCGCTTGGCTCCACCACTTCGACATTAGGCCGTCGAAGGATCTACAACTTGAAGTTTTCGTGCGTCCCCATCGTCTAGAGGCCTAGGACATCACCCTTTCACGGTGGCGACCGGGGTTCGAATCCCCGTGGGGACGCCAATTCTTGAAAACCCCGGCTTCGGCCGGGGTTTTTCTTTGCCCGCGATCTGCGATCAAACCGCCCTGCCCGTGGAGGGCTTCACCCCGCCCACGGCTCAGAACCGCCGATACATCCCGATCGATGCCGGTGCAGTCGGTGCGAAACCAAACTGTGCATACAACCGATGCGCCTCGCCATCGGCCAGCAGGCTGACGTACGCCGACGGCGGCAGGTTGGCCTGCATCCAGCCGTCCAGCCGCCGCATCACCTCCTTGCCCAGGCCCTGCCCCTGCAATCGCGGCAGCACCGCGATATCACAGACCTGCAGGTGGCAGCCGCCATCGCCGACGATACGGCCCATCGCCACCAGCTCAGCGCCCTGGTAGGCACATACGCCGAACAGCGTATTGGGCAGCGCGCGGGCGGCTGCTTCGCGGGACTTGGCGCTGAGGCCTGCGAGCACGCGCAACTGGCAGTAGTCCTCGACCGTGGGTACGGCTTCGCGGAACTGGCAGGTGATGGGATCATTCATGCGGCATCTCCGGATGGGTCGGGCTATCCTGCCGCATCCACGTCGCAGCCGCTGCGACCCAGGCCCACAGAGTCCCATGTGCTATTCCGCCCTGATCCGCGCTGACTACGCCAAACTGGTACGCGAATTCGGCGCCATCCTGTCGCTGGAGGACTTCGCCGAACTGTACGCACACGATCCGGGCAAAGAACGGCCGAAGACCCCGAAGGCGATGGATGACGGATTCGCCGGTGCGCGTACCGAACAGGGGCGGGACATCGTGGCGAAGATCCAGCAATGGCATGCGCAGGAGCAACAGGCCCTGGAGGCCGAACTGGCCCGGCAACGCGAACGACGCGATATTGCCCATGCCACGCTGGCCACCCGGCCCACGCAGAAAGCGCGCAACGACCTGCGCGTGGCCGGCAACCGCATCGAGCGCGCACAGGCCCGACTGGAAGACCTGCATCGGGTGCAGCTGCTGCCGCGCGACAACCGCATTTTCCCCGGCACCTACGCACCGGTGATGGTCAGCGAGAACGGCCAGCGCGTGATCAAGCCGATGCGCTACCAGTGCCGGCTGCCGGACAAGCCAGCGCGCAACGACGTGCTTTACCCCGGCACCTACAATGCGCGGCGCGACAGCCTGGAAGGTTACTGGCGGGGTGCGTTCGGAGTGCGCCACGGCGTAGTGGTGGTGCAGGCGTTCTACGAGCACGTGCCCCGCCACGCCATCGCCGGCCGCACCCTCGGTGCCAACGAAAAGGAACAGGACGTGGTACTCGAATTCCGTCCCGACCCGCCCCGCGACCTGTTGCTGGCCTGCCTCTGGGCGGAATGGGAAGGACCGGAAGGCCGCCTGCTGTCGTTTGCCACGATCACCGACGCACCTCCCAGCGACGTCGCCGCTGCCGGGCATGACCGCGGGGTAGTGCCGATCCGCAAGGAACACCTCGACGCCTGGCTCAACCCCGAACCGGATGACCTGGCGCGCCAGTACCGCATCCTCGATGACCGCGAGGAGATCCGTTACGTGTACGAGGAAGCGGGCTGAGCGCCGGACGCAATTGAAGAACCCCGCCTGGGCGGGGTTCCTGGATCAGGGGTTGCCGCCGAACTCCGCAGACGCGAGCATTCAGCCGTCGGCAGTATCCCCCGCCGGTCCGTGGCGGACGGCTCAGGCCTTGACGCTGGAGCGCCCCACCGCTCGCGCCAGCGCGCGTGACAGATCAGCCGACAGGTACGGCTTGACCAGCAGCAGGCCGGCCAACATCGGCGCCGGCAGCTGCTCGGCCAGCATCCCGGTGGCCAGCACGAACGGAATGCCACGCGCCGAAAGCGCTGCAGCCACCGGCTCACTGGTCTCGTTGCGGGCCAGGCGGTAATCCAGCAGGGCCACGTCAGGAGTGCTCTGCTCCAGCAGCCGCAGGGCCTCGGACACACTCGCTGCGAGGCCAACCACGACCGCACCGGCATGCACCAGCTGCATCTGCAGCAGGGCCGCGCTCATTTCGTCGTTCTCGACCACCAGCACCCTCAGGTCCTGCAACACTGTCATCGGCTACCGCTCCTGGAGGCAATTGCACGCTGGGAGTATAGCTATCAAGGGGCCAATGCCGACAGGAACCGCCCTCATAGGCCCTCCTACTATGCATCGCCTGCCGACCTCGGTTACACTCGTACGCTGCCTGCCGGTGTGGCGGAATGGTATACGCAGCTGACTCAAAATCAGCCGGGGGTGACCCCATGAAGGTTCGAGTCCTTTCACCGGCACCACAGCATCAAAGGCCAGGTCCATGATCTGGCCTTTTGCTTTTCCCGGGCCAGAGCGCCGACACTGGCGAAGATGCCCCAGCATGCCCCGCCCGCGCGATTGCCCCTCCTGCGGGCGTCCGACGCCGTCGCCTGGTCCCACTACCTCTCGCTGCCGGGCGTGATCGAGCACACCAGCTGAGGCGACGTTTCCGAACGGGCGCTGGCGCTGCAGATCGCCCGCCATCTGCCTGACGCATCCGATCAGCGCCGGGCGCTGGGACGCCAACAACCTGCAGGCGGTCGCCGCGATCCTCGACGGCTGCCCGCAACGCGGTCATGACCTGCTGGCCCGCGACGGCGGCGAGGAATTCATCGCCGCCCTGCCCGCCGCTGAGCCCCATGTGACCATCAGCATCGGCGTAGCCTGGCAGGCTGCGCATGAGCAGGCCGACCCACGATGCCGGGGAACAACACTCCGACCGCCGGGCCTAGACCGCGCGCAGCACCGCCGCGCCATGCAGGTGCCCCGCCCCACCCTGCACGCGGAAGCTGGCCACGGTCTGCAGAAGCTGCGCCGACTGCTCCTCCATGCTGCGCGCCGCGGCCGAGGCTTCCTCGACCAGCGCAGCGTTCTGCTGGGTGCCCTGGTCGATCAGATCGACAGCGTGGTTCATCTGCTGGATGTCGTCGCTCTGCTGCTGTGCGGCCGTGCTGATCTCGGACATCAGGTCACTGACCCGGCGCACGTTGAGCACGATCTCGTCCATGGTGCGGCCGGCGCTCTCAACCTGCGCGGTGCCGGCGCCGACATTGGCCACCGACGCATCGATCAGCTGCTTGATCTCCTTGGCGGCACTGGCCGAGCGCTGCGACAGTTCGCGGATCTCGGTGGCGACCACGGCGAAGCCACGCCCGTGTTCGCCCGCACGCGCGGCTTCCACCGCGGCGTTCAAGGCAAGGATGTTGGTCTGGAAAGCGATACCGTCGATCACGCCGATGATGTCGACGATGCGCCGCGAGGATGCGTTGATCACCGCCATGGTCTCGACCACTTCGTGCACCACGTTGCCGCCGCGCGCAGCGACATCGGCGGCGCCACCGGCCAGCTGACTGGCCTGCCGTGCGTTGCTCGCGGTGCGCTGCACGGTCTCGGCCAGGCCCTTCATCGACACGGCGGTCTCCTCCAGCGACGCTGCCTGCTGCTCGGTGCGCTGCGACAGATCGCTGTTGCCCTGCGCGATCTCGGTGGCACCGACGGCGATGGTGTCGGCGGCGAACTTGATCTGGCCAATGATCGCGGCCATCGCCTCGACCAGCGAATTCACGCCTTCGCACAGCTCGGCGATCGGCCCGTGCTTGTCGGCGGTGGCCACGCGCCGGGTCAGGTCGCCCTCCTTGGCGGTCGCCACCACTTCACGGGTCTGCGCCACGGCGCGCTGCATGGCCTGGTTCTCATGCACCTGCGCGGTGATGTCGGTGGCGTACTTGACGACCTTGAACGGCTTTCCATTGAGATCCAGGATCGGGTTGTAGGACGCCTGGATCCAGACCTCGCGCCCGCCCTTGCCGAGGCGCCGGTACTGGCCGGCATCGTATTCGCCACGGCCCAGCTTCTCCCAGAACTGCCGATACTCGGCACTGCCACGATACTCGGGCTCGACGAACAGCGAGTGGTGCTGGCCACGCACGTCGTCCAGGCTGTAGCCGGTGGCGGCCAGGAAGTTGTCGTTGGCCGAAAGGATGCGGCCGTCCATGCCGAACTCGATCACTGCCTGCGACTTGTCGATCGCCGCCAGCTGCCCGGCCGAGTCGGCCGCCTGCAGCTTCTGCGCGGTGATGTCGGTGGCGAACTTGACCACCTTGTAAGGCCGCCCCTGCCGGTCCAGCACCGGGTTGTACGAGGCCTGGATCCAGATCTCGCGCTGGCCCTTACCGAAGCGCCGGTACTGGCCAGCGTCATATTCGCCACGCCCCAGCCGCGCCCAGAAGTCGCGGTACTCGGCGCTGCGCGCCTGCTCGGGATCGACGAACAGGGAATGATGCTTTCCCTGGATCTCCTCCAGCCGGTAGCCCATCGCCTGCAGGAAGTTGTCATTGGCCTGCAGGATGGTGCCATCGAGGGCGAACTCGATGACCGCCTGGACCCGGTGCAGCGCCGCAACCTGGGCTTCCAGCTCGGCACGGCCGTCGGACACGGCCTCGGCGCCGGTGCGGTGCTGGGGAGCCAGCGCGCCCAGTAGGGCACGCCACGGCGACCAACGGGTATACAGCTCGGCCGGCGCCTGCGCGCCCGCCGTGAAGCCTGGAATGAGCATTGTCTGATCCTCGGTGTCCGGTAAGCGGTTGCGACCCGACGGGCGGGATGCCCGGCGGCAACTTCAGGTGCCAGGGACTAGAGGTGCCAACCGGCACCTCTCGAGCGACTGCCACGAACGTCTGCTGCGGGTGCGATCGGCATCTGGGAGCGGCGGAACACACAGCGCGGGCCGCCCATCGGGGACGGCCTGGGGTCCTGCGGCGGGTGACTGGAGCGGGATCCAGAGGGAGTATCGGCGAGGCGATCAGTGGCTTTAGCCGGATTACGCGACGTCCGTCGCAACTTCAGATGCGGCTGCAGGGACGCGGTAGACAATCGCGATGTACTTCACATTCTGCTCACGCTCGGTGGGGACACCGGGTGTCGTCACGGAACATGTCGCGCGTTGTCGCCGTCATTGGGCATAGCCTTGCCGGGCACGATGCAGTTCAGGCCCAAAAGGTTTGCATGACCAACGGGCGATTCCGTGGCAGGTGAAAACGGCCAGCATGCAGCGAACCGCAGGACGCGCACTGACACGGAGATCGCATGTTCCCACGCTTGGCCAGCCTCCTGATCCTGGGCCTGTGCAGTACCGGCGCCCTCGCTGCAGATGCCACCTATCGGCCCGCCTTCCATCCGGACCAGCTGAAGGGGCCGCCTGTCGGGCGACCGAACGAGGTGCTGGTACTGGGCACCGCCCACCTGTCCGGCCTGCCCAAGTCGTTCCAGCCCGCCTTGCTTGAACCCTTGCTGCAGCGACTGGTCGCCTGGAAGCCCGAACTGATCGCCACCGAAGACCTGTCAGGCCTCCAGTGCGATTCCATGCGTCGCTACCCGGAACGCTATGCGGAGAGCGTGGCCACCTACTGCTTCGACACCACCGCTGCGCAGGCTGCCACCGGCCTGGACGTGCCCGCAGCGAACGCCCAGGCCGAGCGCCTGCTTGCGACCTGGCCGGACGAGCCGACGCCCACCCAGCGTCGTCGGCTCGCAGCATTGTTCCTGGCAGCGGGCGAACGCGGATCGGCGCAGGTGCAATGGCTACGCCTGCCTGCGTCCGAGCGCAAAGCCGGCGATGGGCTGACGCCGGCCCTGGTCGAGATCCTCGGCAAAGGCCTGGTCCGCCGCAATGAAACCAGCCTGATCGCCGCCGTAGTTGCCGCCCGCCTCGGGCATGAACGGCTGTGGGCCGTGGACGACCACACGGCCGATTCTCCCACACCGGCCGAGGATGAGGCGGCGGCCAGTGCAGCCATCACCGGTGCCTGGAACAATACGCATTCGCGGGCACGACGGGAGGCCGATGAACGCCTCGTGGCCAATCTGGACAAGCCCGGTGGCGTCATGGCGCTGTATCGCGATTACAACAGCCCGGCAGCAGCGTTGGCAGCGTACCAGAGCGACTTCGGCGCGACGCTCGTCGAGCCGTCCTCCAAGGCGTTCGGCCGGATGTATGTCGGTTACTGGGAAACCCGCAACCTGCGCATGGTCGCCAACGTCCGCGACGTGCTGGGCCTGCACCCTGGCAGCCGAATGCTGGCCATCGTCGGTGCCTCGCACAAGGGCTACTACGAGGCCTACCTCAATCAGATGCACGACGTGCAGCTGGTCAGTACGGACGCAGTATTGCGTTGACTAGGATAGGTGCCGGCCATGCGCTGGAACTATCCTGCAAGGCCCGTCTGCAGGTGCCGACATGCTGAAAGTGATCGCCGAGGATTTCATCCATCCCGATGCGGTGGACACCGTGCTTCCCCTGTACCGCGAGCTTGTCGCATGCACGCGGCGAGAGCCGCTCTGCCTCGGCTATGAACTGTTCGTCGACCAGAAGGATCCCGGGCATTTCGTCTTCATCGAGCAATGGCCGGACCGCGACGCTCTGGATATCCATTGCGCCAGCGAGCACTTCCAGCGTCTGGTGCCTCAGATCAACGCGTTCCAGCGCGCACCGTGCCGGGTCCTGCTGATGGACGCGGCACGGGTGTAGTGCCGGAAGCGAGACGCCCGCCGTCGCCGCGGCCATGCCGCCACAGCAACACGCAGGCCGCAACCGTGCAGGCGAGGCTCAGGACCAGCAGCGCGACCGCGCCTTGCTGCAGCACGGGCAACAACGCCTGCGCGTGCGGGTCGCCGCGCAGCTGTTCGGCGCGCAGGCAGGTGGCCAGCGCCAGGCACCAGCCGACCAGCGCCGGGATGAACATGCGTACCGCAACCGGGTTCCAGGCATTCATGGGTTCACCTGCTTGAGTGGAGATGCGCGCAGTATTCGCGCGCGTCCTCTCACAGGCTGAGATCAGTCCTGGGCGGCATCGGCATCGTCGCCTGGAAGCTCCGACAGCTCGCCCTGCACCTGCACGTTGTTGCGCCCCAGCGCCTTGGCCCGGTAGCACTGTGCATCGGCAGCGGCCACTGCCTGGTCCACGCTCATGCCCCCCGCCAGGGGCGCGATGCCGATACTGGCACCGACCCGCAGCCGATGCTGATCCCACGGAATGGACAGCGCTGACAGGGTCTGCAGGAGTTCACCGCCGATCCGTGCCGCACGACGCGGCGTACACCCGGACAGGATCACCGCGAACTCGTCGCCGCCCAGCCGCGCCACCACGTCCGAATCACGCACACCATGTCGCAGCACACTGGCCACCGCCCACAGCACGGCATCGCCGGCCAGGTGGCCCCAGGTGTCGTTGACCGGCTTGAAGCGGTCCAGATCGATGTACATCAGCGAGGCGGCCTGCCCGGTGCGCTCGACGCGGGTGATCGCCTGCTGCAGGTGCACCTCGAAACCGCGGCGGTTGCTCAGTTCGGTGAGTGGATCGATCTCGGCCAGGTGGCGGGCTTCGCGCTGCCGCGCCCGCTGCTGGGTGTCGTCGCGCAACACCCACACCGCGCCGCGCACATGGCCCTCGTCATCGCGCAGCCAGGCCCGCGTCAGGTCCACCGGCACCGTTGCCGTGCCCAGGCGCAGCAGCAGGTCGGCGTGCAGGTCCACCGCGTTGCTCTCCGGGTCCAGCAGTACCGACACATCCAGTACCGAGCCGGGCGCGTACTCGGTGGTCAGCGCCAGCACGTCCTGCACCCTGTGCCCGGCCAGCGACAGCGCGCCATCACCGGCCAGGGTGCGTACCGCGGCCGCGTTGGCATAGTCGATGCGGCCGTCAAGGTTGACGCTGAGCACCAGGTCGGCCACCGCATCCAGGGTGATGCGGCTGCGCTGTTCGCTCTCGAACAGGCGTTGCTCACTGCTGCGCTGGGCGGTGATGTCCTGGATCTGCGACACGAAATGCAGCGGCTGGCCATGCTCGCTGCGCACCAGCGACACCGACAGCCGCGCCCAGATGATGCGACCGTCGCGGTCGAGATAGCGCTTTTCAAGGTGGTAATGGCTGCGCCGTCCGGCCAGAAGATCCTGCACCAGGGCCAGGTCGGTCTGCAGGTCATCGGGATGGGTCAGGCGCTGGAAGTCGACCTGCAGCAACTCTTCGCGCGGGTAACCCAGGATCCGGCACAGCGCATCATTGACGTCCAGCCAACGCCCCTCCAGCGACACCAGCGCCATGCCCAGCGCCGCCGATGTGAATGCACCGGCGAACTTCTCCGCCGACAGCCGCGCCTCGGCCCGTGCCTGCAGGATTTCGGTGATGTCGATGGCCATGCCGACGTAGCCGATGCGTGCGCCATCGGCACCTTCCATGCGGCTGATCGACAGGCGCACCTGGCGTGGCAGGCCCTCCTTGCGCAGCAACGTCCACTGCCGCGAGTAGGTCTGCCCGTCAGCGCGAGCACTGAGCGCTTCGAACACGTCGGGAAGGTTGCCCTCGGCATCGGCCAGCGGCTCCAGCCAGGCTTTCAGTTCCTCTGGATCGTGGAAGGCATCGAGCCGGCGCTGGCCGACCACCTCCGCTGCGCTGTAGCCCAGCAGGCGCTCCGCACCCGTGTTGAACAGGGTGATGGTGCCATCGGTATCGGTGGCGATCACCGCTACCTCATCGGACGCATCG
Source organism: Stenotrophomonas sp. YJH_SMC_130 (assembly GCF_059369035.1). Lineage (NCBI taxonomy): Bacteria > Pseudomonadati > Pseudomonadota > Gammaproteobacteria > Lysobacterales > Lysobacteraceae > Stenotrophomonas > Stenotrophomonas sp. YJH_SMC_130. The sequence goes on along the minus strand of NZ_JCAFSH010000012.1, from coordinate 3,982 downwards.
ACCACGGCCTGCAGGCGTTGGCGGGTTTCGGCCGCATCCTGCCTCGCCTGCTGCAGCTCGGTGACGTCGGCATGGGCACCGGCCATCCACAGCGGCTTGCCCTGCCCGTCCCATTCAAAGACGCGCCCACGGTCCTGGATCCAGATCCACTGGCCGTTCCTGTGGCGCATGCGCAGCAGGCAGGCGTAGTTGTCGCTGCGCCCTTGGAAATGGTCGTCCAGCGCAGCATCGGACAACGCAACGTCATCGGGATGGACCAGCCTCAGGAACGTCTTCTGGCAGATGGGTTCCAGCTCTTCCAGGCGGTAACCGACGATCTCGGCCCAGCGCGCGTTGACCCGCATCTCGCCGGTCTGCACGTTCCATTCCCAGGTTCCCGCGGCGGTACCGTCGATGATCATCGCCAGGCGGCGACGCTCTTCCGCCAGCTCCTGCAGGCGGCGCTCCAGCAGTCCATTGCCGTGGGTGCCCTGGCCCGGCATCAATCCGGTCTCCTGCCGGCACGGGCAGGCGCCGACCGCAGCGCAGCGCTGCGACCGCCGGTACGAGCAACGGGTGGTGCTGGCGTCATGGCCCTCCCCAGCAACAGCGGGGTGGCCGGACGCCTCCCCTCAAGCGCAAGTGTGCGCAATCACGGGGAAAATCGACAAGTCCCCCGCCACGAATCAAGCGTGACGGGGAACACGGTCCTCAACTGCGCTTGGCGCGGGCGAAGGCCTCGGCCAGGGCGTTGTTGGCCGGGGGCGCGGACGCGGCGGGACGGCCGCCATTGCCTTGGCCCCGGTTCGGCCCGCGGTTCTGGCCGCCTGCATCGCGGCGCGGACCCTGCCCATGGCCGCGCTCATCACGCTGGCCCGGGCGGCTGGTGGCTTGCCCGGGGGTATCGTCCAGGCGCCGGGTCAGGGCGATGCGCTTGCGCGCCACGTCCACCTCCAGCACCTTCACCTTGACGATATCGCCGGCCTTGACCACGTCGCGCGGGTCCTTCACGAACGTATCGGAAAGCGCCGAGATGTGGATCAGGCCATCCTGGTGCACACCGATATCGACGAAGGCACCGAAGGCCGCCACGTTGCTGACCACACCCTCGAGCACCATGCCCTCGCGCAGGTCCTTGATGTCCTCGACGCCCTCGGCGAAGCGTGCCGCCTTGAACTCGGGGCGTGGGTCTCGGCCCGGCTTCTCCAGTTCCTTGAGGATGTCACGCACGGTCGGCACGCCGAAGGTGGCATCGGTGAACTGCTCGGCCTTCAGGCCGCGCAGGAAGCTGCCATCACCGATCAGCGCCTTGATCGGGCGCGCGGTGCTGGCCACAATGCGCTCGACCACCGGGTAGGCTTCCGGGTGTACCGCCGAAGCATCCAGCGGTTCATCACCGTCGGCAATGCGCAGGAAGCCCGCGCACTGTTCAAAGGTCTTCTCGCCCAGGCGCGCGACCTTCAGCAGGTCCTTGCGGCGCTTGAACGGGCCGTTCGCATCACGGTGGCGCACGATGTTCTCGGCCACCGTGGCCGACAGGCCGGACACCCGCGACAACAGTGCAGCCGAAGCGGTGTTCACGTACACGCCCACCGCGTTCACGCAGTCCTCCACGCGGGCATCCAGCGCGCGCGCCAGGCGGTACTGGTCCACATCGTGCTGGTACTGGCCGACACCGATCGCCTTGGGTTCGATCTTCACCAGTTCGGCCAGCGGGTCCTGCAGGCGGCGGGCGATCGACACCGCCCCACGTAGCGACACGTCCAGCTCCGGGAATTCCCTGGCCGCGAACTCGGACGCCGAGTACACCGACGCGCCGGCCTCGCTGACCACCACCTTCTGCAGCTTCGGGTTGCCAGCGGCCTTGATCGCTTCGCCGGCCAGCTTGTCGGTTTCACGGCTGGCGGTGCCGTTGCCGATCGCGATCAGTTCCACGTTGTGCTTGGCGCACAGCTGCTTGATCGTCTGCAGCGACTGCTCCCACTGGCGGCGCGGCTCGTGCGGGTAGATGGTGTCGGTGGCCACCAGCTTGCCGGTGGCATCGACCACGGCGATCTTGCAGCCGGTGCGGATGCCCGGGTCCAGTCCGAGCACGGTCTTCGGGCCGGCGGGTGCCGCCAGCAACAGGTCCTTCAGGTTGTCGCCGAACACCGCGATGGCCTCGGCTTCGGCCTTCTCGCGGGCCTGGTTGAACAGGTCCAGCAGCAGGTGCGTGTGCAGCTTGGCGCGCCAGGTGAGCCGGCAGGCGTCCAGCAGCCAGCGGTCGGCGGCGCGGCCCTGGTCGGCGATGCCGGCCCTGCGCGCCACGCGCCCTTCGGCGTACTGGTGGCCGGCCTCGGCATCACTGCCGGGGTCCAGCTCCAGGAACAGGATCTCCTCGCGGCGCGCACGGAACAGCGCCAGCAATCGGTGCGAGGGAATCTTCGCCAACGACTCGGCGTGATCGAAGTAATCGCGGTACTTGGCGCCTTCGGTTTCCTTGCCCTCGGCCACGCGCGCGCGGATCACCCCGGTTTCGCCCAGCCAGGTGCGCAGTTCGCCGACCAGCGCGGCGTCTTCGCCCCAGCGCTCCATCAGGATCGCGCGCGCGCCTTCCAACGCGGACTTGGTGTCGGCTACGCCCTTGTCGGCGTCGACGAAGACAGCCGCGAACGTCTGCGGGTCCTGCGTCGGGTCGGCCAGCAGGCCATCGGCCAACGGCTCCAGGCCGGCCTCGCGGGCGATCTGCGCACGGGTGCGGCGCTTGGGCTTGTACGGCAGGTACAGGTCTTCCAGCCGGCTCTTGGTATCGGCGGCCAGGATGTCATTGCGCAGCTCGTCACTGAGCTTGCCCTGCTCGCCGATGCTGGCCAGCACCGCCGCGCGACGGTCCTCCAGCTCGCGCAGGTAGGTCAGCCGGGTTTCCAGGTTGCGCAGCTGGGTGTCGTCCAGGCCACCGGTCACTTCCTTGCGGTAGCGCGCGATGAACGGAACGCTGGCGCCTTCGTCGAGCAGGCCGACGGCGGCGCGTACCTGGGCGGACTGGGCACCGATTTCGTCGGCGATGGTCTGGGCGATCTGCTGGGCGAGCGCGCTCTGGGCGTTCTTGGCGTCGTGCATTGCTTCAGGTCTGTGCCGCGTTTCGGGAAGCCCCCATTCTGGCAATCCGCGACGGAGCCGGACAAGGCATTGACAGGGGGCGAGGTTCAGCGGCGAAGCCGGATTGGACGCCGGCATCCTGGCAAAGAGCGGGCTCGGACTGGCCCGGGGCTGGGATGCCGGCGCGGGCGCGCGATGGTGGGCGCGCCCTGCCGCGTGTTGCGACGGTCAGCGGTAGTGGCGGGCGGCGCGCTGCATGACGATGTCGTCACGCATGCCTTCCAGGGCCATCAGGCGGACCTTGCCGACACCCTGCAGTTCCATGAACCGCTCCGTGTAGAACTCCGGCCCCAGCGCGGTGTCGGCGCGGGATTTGCTGAAGCCGTAGGGCACCACGCCCTTCTCGCCATCCTTGCTACCACCGACATAAAGAACGATTGCCATGTGATGTCTTCCTCCAAATTGCTACTGCGTACTGCGTTCGATGAGCGATGCTGCGAGCTCATCGAGGGAGAGCTTACCGCGTCGAACCTGACTGGAACGTCACGAAGACTAATGACGATCGGTTGCATGCAGATGACTGCGGGATCGCAGCAGAATGCTTACGGATCTTTAACTTCCGGCTAACGAATCGGCGGGGGATTTCCCCAACGGCGCAGCCCCTCGTGGCTTGGTCGCGAAATGCGCTTCATGTGATCGGGTCGGTCGGGGTGGGTTCGCGGGACACGCCGTAAACCCGTCCATGAAGTGATCCCCGGGAGTTGGACATCAGATCCAACCCCGTGGGATACATGAACAGATACGACGCGCGTTTCAAACTGCAGGTCGCCAAAGAGGCCTGCAAGACCTCCACATCGGTCAAAGCCGTTGCTCGTCGCTACGGCCTGGAGTTCTCCACGGTCAGGCGCTGGGTGGCGACCTATCG
>NZ_JCAFSH010000011.1:0-84829 GCF_059369035.1 Stenotrophomonas sp. YJH_SMC_130 | reverse complement strand
GCGGGCGCGTGCTGCCACCCTGCTGGTCCAGCAGCGCGCTGAACAGGTGGACCGGTTCGATGATGCTGTTGTCGCGGCCCACGGCCAGCGACTGTGCGTCTGCCAGCGCCTGCTGGAAACGCGAGGTGAGCTTGTCCATCCTCATTCGACGACCCCGATCGTTGATAAATGAAGGTGCAAGGAGGGTAGCGCCTACGGGATATGCGACAGCCCATCAGGGAACTTCAAGGGCTAATCAAGGCTTCCCAATGGTGGCTGCCCAGCCAGAACCGCATCGAATTCGTGAACAGCGTAGCCCGACGACCGATGCTCAAACAACGGCCAAAATGTCTGTGCGTACGGACAATCTGTCCAATCCAGGATCATCACATGGAAACAACATTGGGGCGCCCAGTCTCCTGCTACGGAGGGGCCAGATGGCTCCTGAAGTACCCCGCGCCAAGCGTTCCGGGACCCTCCCGCTCTTGTTCTCGCTCGTTATCCCATCTATCGATATCCCATCTATCGATGTACTGACACATGAGGTGGTGCTATGGCAGAGAAGGACATTCCCGGCATCCGTAAGTACGACGCGCCGGCTGGTGGTTGGGGGGCACTGCGTGCAACTGCAAAGGCAATCAGTGAACAGATGGTGGCACCTGAGGCAGCCATCACGCTGTTCCGGACAAACAAGCCAGAAGGCTTTGATTGCCCAGGGTGTGCATGGCCAGATCGTAAGCACACATCGACCTTCCAGTTCTGCGAGAACGGTGCAAAGGCCGTGACCTGGGAGGCCACGAAGAAGCGGGTGACCCCGGAATTCTTCGCCGCCAACACTGTTACATCACTGTTGGAATGGACGGACTATCAACTGGAAGATCAGGGCCGCCTAACCAATCCCATGGCCTACAACCCGGAAAAGGACATCTTTGAGGCAGTTGATTGGGACCAGGCACTCAGTCGAATCGGCGAGATACTGCGGTCGCAGGCAGATCCGAACATGGTTGAGTTCTACACATCTGGCCGCGCTTCCAATGAAGCGGCCTTCCTGTACCAGATCTTTGCCCGTGAGTACGGGACCAACAATTTTCCGGACTGCTCCAACATGTGCCATGAGGCGACCAGCGTCGGGCTCCCTCAGTCGATCGGGATCGGGAAAGGAACCGTTTCGTTGGACGATTTTGATTCCTGCGAACTGATCATCGCCATGGGACACAATCCCGGCACGAACCATCCCCGCATGATGGGTACCCTGCACGAAGTATCCAGGCGTGGCGCACCCATCATCGTATTCAATCCATTGCGCGAGCGAGCACTTGAGCGCTTTGCCGATCCGCAGGACGCATTGGAGATGGCGACCTTCGGTGCAACCGAGATCGCTTCAACCTATTTGCAGCCACGTGTCGGAGGTGATGCCGCGGCGCTGAAGGGCATCATGAAGGCCCTCCTTGAGATGGATGCCATCCACGGGGAGGCCGCCAACATCCTCGATCGCGAGTTCATACGTGGGCATACGCACGGCTTTGAAGCCTTTGCTGACGATCTGCGCTCTACTGTGTGGGGCGATATCGTGACCCAGTCCGGCCTATCCGAAGACGACTTGCGCAAGGTCGCGGCAGCCTACGCCAAATCCAACGCAACCATCGTTACCTATGGGATGGGTGTGACCCAGCACAGCACGGGAACCGAGAACGTCCAGCAGATTGCGAATCTCCTTCTGTTGAGGGGGAATTTTGGGAAGCCTGGCGCGGGCATATGCCCATTGCGGGGGCATTCAAACGTCCAAGGGGATCGCTGCGTCGGGATCACCGAAAAGCCCAGCGCAGACATGATCGACAGGATCGAGAAGCGATTCGGTTTCCGTGCCCCAAGCCACCACGGTCACGACGCAGTTGCTGCCATGCAGGCCATCATTGACGGCCGCTCACGGGCGCTCATATGCCTCGGTGGCAACCTCGCGGTTGCCCTGCCGGACTCAGACGCTTGCTTTGCAGGCATGCGAGGGTTGGAGCTGTCCGTGCATATTGCGACCAAATTGAATCGAAGCCATTTGCTGGTCGGAAAGAACACATTCATCCTGCCGTGCCTGGGCAGAACCGAGCAGGATCTGCAGGCGACGGGCCCCCAAGCCGTGACGGTCGAAGACTCCATGTCCATGGTGCACGCATCGCGCGGAAAGCTGAAACCCGCCTCCGATCTATTGCGATCGGAACCCGCAATCGTTGCAGGGATTGCCAGCGCGACCCTGCCGTCCAGCACGGTGCGGTGGTCGGACATGGTCGCAGACTACGACGTGATACGCGACGCAATTGAAGCCGTCTTCCCCGAATTCTCGGATTACAACGCCAGAATTCGCATCCCTGGTGGATTCCGCCTTCCTCTCCCTCCCACTGAGCGGGTGTGGCCAACCGCCTCGGGAAAGGCAGAGTTCATCCGGTTCCAAGGGTTGGCCGAAGATCCGACACCAATCGACTCTGCAGTTCTAAAGCTCGCCACCCTGCGGAGCCATGACCAATACAACACCACGATCTACAGCCTCGATGACCGCTACCGTGGCGTGTTTGGCAGGCGCGACGTTGTTTTTATGAATGAAGAAGACATGAGCGAGCGCGGCATCCAGCAAGGCGATCAGATTCGCATAACCACTGCGCTCGACAATGAGCAAAGCCGGGTCCTGGAGAACGTCATTGCCATTGGTTACAAGATCTCCCGCGGCTCCGTGGCAACGTACTATCCCGAGGGAAATTGCCTCATTCCTTTGAACTACATTGATCCGGTAAGCGGCACCCCCTCTTACAAGTCTGTACCGGTTCATATCACTTTGGCGTAGAGGGAGCTACCCCTCACCCAGGCATCCGATGGTGTGCTCCGGATTCGGCCAAGAGTAGAAGTATGGGCCGTCTCCGTTGCACGCCTCAGCTGCGTAGTTCCCGGCCTGGGATGACGCCTACCCAGGGTCGACAGCAGCGAGTCTTGCCTCCCCCCTGTAACAGGGTGCCGCTAGGATTACTGCACGCACGACGGCTCGCTTCAGCTGCAGCACGCCGATCGCCCTCCTCGCCGTGCTCTGAAGACGATATCCGTCTGAGTGGGAGCACATAGTGTTCGATCGCTAGCATGTGCTATACGGCGCCGCAACGGTTGAATCCCCGCTTGCCCGTCGTTGATCGAGCGCCCGGAAGGAAGAGATCGGCGCGCAGGTAGATCCATCCTCCGATAGCCATGGAGCTGAGTGCAGTGTGCGCGGAGGGCGCCACTTGGCGCGGCGCGCCACTCGGCTGCGTCGCGCAGGCCGCCAAGACCCGGACAAGCAAGGAAAGGACAGCAGCTCGCCAGCCCGTCCCTGAAGCCCTCTACAGAAACCGGTGCATCACGTAGACATCCACCAGGCCCAGCGTCCCATGCCGGAACGCCTTCGGTAGCGTTCCCACCACCTCGAACCCCAGCTTCCGGTACAGCGCCACCGCCGGCCCATTGGTGCTGACCACGTAATTGAACTGCATGGCCAGGAACCCTTCCGCCCTCGCCCGCTCCAGGCTGTGTTCCACCAGGGCCCGGCCCACACCTTGCCCTTGTGCCGGTGCATCCACCACATACGTGGCGCTGGCCACATGCGCCCCCAGATCAGGGAAGTTCGGGCCCATCTTGTACATGCCCACAACCCGGCCCTCCAGCATAGCTACATGAGGTGCCTGGGCCTGGAACCAGTGCGCGCGAAACGTTTCGACTCCAAAAGAGCCGGCAAAGGGCAGCGCATCCTGCGCCGCAATGGCCGCCTTGAACATGCCCCACATCGCGTCGAAATCGCCTGCACGGGCGGGCCGGATCTCCATGCGTCTCCTGCAGATCTGTGGTGATGACCAGGCCGGACACTACCAGAATCCAGCCCCTGCCCCATGGCTGCTTCACGCGCCACCGCCATCGGCTCCGCAATAGTTGTGGAAATTCCGGCCCTCAGAGCAGTAGATGTCTCCTGTTTCCGTGCACATCCCGCACCGGCTTCGACGGTGGCGCGTTCCCGCCTACGTCCTGCTGGGCAGCTACCTGCTGTACCTGCTGGCCGGCAACATCTTCCTCAATACCCCGCTGTTCGACCAGGTCACCAACCGCAAGCCGCACAAGTTCGTGATGACCACCGGCCCGGCCATCACGCTGCTGCCCGGCCATGTCATCGCCTGGAACGTGCACATGCGCGGCCACGTGAACCACACGGTCTACGTGCTGCATGCCGAGCGCGCCAGCGCCCGGTTGGCGGTGCTGCCCCTGTTCCAGCGCGAGGTACGGGTTCCGCGCTTGCAGGCGACGGGGGTTTCCGCCGAAATCAGCCGCGTCGAAGAAGCCATCCCGCCACCGCCGCGCAGCGACCGCGGCTGGACGCTCCGTTTCGATGCCATCCACAGCGACAGCATCCGCAGCGCACGCTTTGGCAAGTTGCTGATCATTGGCAAGGGCCGGGGTACGGTGGGCTTCCTCAAGCAGCTGCGCGGCGGGCCGTCGGAGCTCTTCGAATCCGAGGTGGCGTTCAGCGATGCGGACACCAGTTTTGACGGCGTGCAGCTGTTGGGCGACATGGATCTCACCGCGCGCTTCAGCTATCCGCGCCACTATCGGGACCAGGCGCCCGGTCTGGCCAAGTTGAAGTTGCTGCATGCCCAGCTCGAGGTCGACGCCCGCAGCCAGGGCCTGCGCATGGACACGGATGCCACAACGCCGAAGATCTCCAGCGCGCCCGTGCCCGGACGCCTGCAGCTGGCGCTGCACCTGATTGACGGCCAGCTGCAGCCCGGGGACCGCGCAATCTGGCAGGTGCCACTCTACCTGGGTGACGGTGCCCCCGATCGCGGCGTGCTGGCCCTGCAGCTCAATGTGTCCAACGACCTGCGCCTGCAGGCCCGCCTGCCGCCAAAGCCCGGCTCAGGCAGCGAAGTGGATGCCGATCTGCACATGAGTGGGCGGAACATTCCCTTCCAGCAGCCCGCCCAGCTGCTGGAACGCAGCTCCGGCACAGTGCGCGGCGAATGGACGTTCACTTCGCTCAACTGGATCCCTGCCCTGTTCGTTCGCAAGCCGTGGCTGCAGCTGGACGGCGGCGGCACGCTGAAGGCGGACCTGCGCGTGCGCAACGGCGAACTGATCGAAGGCAGCACCGTGGACATTCCGGCCGCCGAAGCCGTGGCCGAAGTCGCGGGCGTACGACTGGCGGGCACGGCCAGCGCCCATGGCGAACTGAAGGCCGGCAGCCCCAGCCAGGCACAGCTGGCTGTCCGGCTGCCACGATTCACTGCTCGGCCAACCGATGCCAAGGACGTGCGCCTGTTCGACGGCCGTGATCTGGCCCTGGACCTGACCGGTGATGGTCGCCTGCAGGAGCTGCGCAAGGGTGTCCGCGCGCACCTGCGCTTCAGCCAAGCAACGATTCCCGACCTGGCCGCCTACAACCGCTACCTGGACTCGCCGCAGGTGCGGCTGCTCCGTGGCACCGGCAGCCTGAGCGGCGATGCCACGCTCGACACCGATGGACGCGTCGGCCACGGCACTGCCCGGCTGCTGGGGCGCAATGCCAGCGCCAAGGTGGCAGGGCTGGACATGGGCGGCGACGTCGACGTGAAGGCAACGCTGCGCCGCGGTGACTTCAATCAGCGTCATTTCGATCTGTCCGGCACCACCGTCGAGCTGCGCAATGTGCAGGTGGCGGATACAGAGCAAACAAGCGCATGGAAAGGCCGCGTGGCCTTCAAGCGTGGCCGCATCGACGCGCAGTCGCCCTTCCAGGTCGATGCCACCACGGATCTGGATCTCAGCGATGCCCGCCCGTTGCTTGCACTGTTCGCAGAGCGTACCGACTACCCGCGCTGGACCCTGTCGCTGTTGGATTCCGGCCAGGTGCAGGCCCGGGCGACGCTGCGCTGGCGCCCGGGCCATCTGATCATCGATGGATTGCAGGCCGAGAACGATCGGCTTTCGGTACGCGCGCGGCTGGATCTGCTCGACCAGCGCAAGCGCGGTGATCTCTACCTGCGCTGGGGGCTGCTGGGTGCGGGCATCGAGCTGGACGGTGACCAGCGCCAATGGCACCTGGCCAGGGCACGCGAGTGGTTTGACCAGCGACCTTCCCTGTTGCCAGCGAGCCAGGGAGCCGGTGCCGTCGGCTCTTCAGATTGAAGGCCGACAGCCTGCATCCATTCGCTGCCCCTGTGCGTAGACAGGCCGCATACGTATCAAGGAGCTGCACGGTATGAAGCGGAGTTCACAGGTTTCCGGACTTCTGGGATGGGTGGCGATCACCTTCGTTGCGGCAACCCTGGGGGCGTGGGCGTCCACGTCCGCGGCAAGCTTCTACGCCAGCCTTGCCCTCCCCGCATGGGCACCACCGGCCAGCGTCTTTGGCCCGGTGTGGACACTGCTCTACGCCATGATGGCGGTTGCCGCGTGGCTGGTCTGGCGCGAACGCGGTTGGCGCGGCGCACGGCCCGCGGTGCTGCTCTATCTGGTGCAGCTGGCCGTCAACGCGCTATGGAGCTGGCTGTTCTTCGGCTGGAAGCTGGGCGCGCTTGCCTTCGCCGACATTCTTGTATTGATCGTGTTGGTGTGCGCAACGATCGTCATGTTCGCGCGCATCCGCCGGCTTGCGGCGGTGCTGCTGCTTCCTTACCTTGCCTGGATTTCGTTCGCCTCGGCGCTCAACTTCGCCGTCTGGCGGGCCAATCCCGGGCTGCTGTGATCTCTGCTGCTCACGCCTGGGCCACGGCCTGCGGGCGCCAGGTTCGCAGCAGGGCCGGCTTGAACGCCTGCTGCCCGCAACCGGTGGGGCACCGCACTACCCGCGCCGCGGTATGGCTGACCAGGCCCTGCCCTTCTTCTGCCTTGAAGATCGTCTCGCAGGAAAGGCAACGCGCTACCAGCGAGTACAGGTGCAGCAGCCGGCCGCTGGCGGGATCCTGTAGTGCATCCACATCCAGCAGTTCAAATTGGCAGCTGTCAGGGAGCATGCGGTACTCGGGCGCGGATGCGGTCTGCAGGTTCACGGGCGTGGCATCTGTTGGAAGTGCAGTCACCGTAGGGCAGTCCCTGTCTAGCCGGCGTGCAGCGCAGATGTGCTGGCCGCGAAACCTGCACCGGCCTCCGCATCGAAATCTGCTAGGGTGCGCGCCGATGCCTACATCCATATTGCCAGCACAGCCCGATCACCCCATTGCCCTCAGCGCCGCCCTGAAAGCGCACACCCGAACGGCCCACGATCGCCTCGACCAGCACCTGTTGCAGCAACACATCTTCGCGTCGCGCCAGCGTTACCTCTGCTTCCTGCGCGTGCAATGGCACTTCCATAGCGCCGTTGCGCCGCTGTACCGGATGCAGGATCCGGGCGCGACCCGCTTGCCGCTGATCGAGGAGGATCTTCGCGACCTCGGCGCTTCCATCCCGGTACCCCATGCCTGGCAACCGCAGCCTCAAGCATTCTCGAAAGCGACCGTTCTGGGCTGGCGCTACGTGGCGGAGGGCTCGACGCTGGGAGCGTCCGTGCTGTTGAAGATGGCCGCTGCGTTGCAGCTTCATGCCGGGTACGGGGCGCGCCACCTGCGCCCTTCCAACCTCGGTGTGGCCGAGTACTGGAGACGCGAGCGGGAGGAGCTGGATGCGCTCGCTTTAAGTGGCCAGGAGCGCGCACAGGCATGCAGGGGCGCGACAGACGCCTTCCAGTTCATCCGTCGCTGCGTAGATGAAGAATTCAGGTTTGAATGAAAGCCCCTTCACATTCACGTGGTGGTATGCGGCGGCACGCTTTTGCTTCACCATCCATGCACACCGGATGCAGTGCTGGGCTGTTCCAGCCATCCACGAATCATGAGTCCCGCCCTTGACGCCTCCTGCCGAATCCGTGCACGACACTGCCTTGTCCCGCTGCGCGCGCGAACCGATCCACACCCCCGGCGCGATCCAGCCCTACGGTGTGCTTCTGGTCGTTGAACCGCAGTCCCTGCAGGTACGCGAGCGCGCCATCAGCCACCCCGGGCTGCTGAAACAGTTCGGCGAACCGTTGATGAAGCACGTCAGTGAGGTGCTGGGCGGCGTGCTCGCACCGTTCCAGGGCGCGTTGCAACAGGCGACGGTGGGCAGCAGCGCGCATGTCGGTGCCGTGCACCTGGATGGGCACGGCCGCCATCAGCTGCTGGTGCACCGCTCCGCCACGGACCTTCTGGTTGAGCTGGAAGCACCGGTTCCCGGCCAGCCCGGCTCGCTGGAAGAACTGTATCCAGCCATCCGCGAGCTGATGACCGGCATTGAATCGGCAGCGACGGTGGAAGACCTGTGCAGGCTTGCGGCCGCGCACATGCGGCGGCTCACCGGCTTTGACCGCACCCTGGTCTATCAATTCGATGCCGGCTGGAATGGCATCGTGGTGGCCGAAGATGGCAATGGCCTGTTGCCATCCTACCTCGACCTGCGCTTCCCGGAGTCGGACATTCCCGCACAGGCCCGCGAACTCTACCGCCGGAACCGGGTGCGCCTGATCGCGGACAACAACTACACCCCTGCCCCGCTGATGCGGGCCGAAGACCACCGCGAGGCGCCACCGACCGACCTGAGCCTGGCTGTGCTGCGCAGCGTGTCCCCCGTGCATCTTCAGTACATGCGCAACATGGGGACCGGGGCGTCGATGTCGGTGTCACTTGTACATGAGGGGCGATTGTGGGGCCTGATGTCCTGCCATACCGTGCAGCCACGCCGCCTGCCCTACCACGTGCGTACCGCCTGCGAGTTCATGGGCCAGATCCTGTCGCTGCAGATCGCGCTGAAGGAGCGCGCCCGTGCAATCGAAGAGCGCGTGGCCCGGCGTTCGGTGCTGGTCAAGCTCTTGGCACGCATGGCCGGTGATGAGGACTTCATGGCTGCACTGCGCCACGACGAGGCCAGCCTGCTGTCGCTGACCGGCGCGGCCGGTGCGGCCATCGTACACAAGGGCGACTGCATGCGCGTGGGTGAGTGCCCACCGGCCAGCGACGTGCTGGCCCTGGCCGATTGGCTGGCTACCCGGCAGGCCGGGCAGGAAACCTACTGCACCGACCACCTTGCCGCCCACTGGTCGCCTGCCGCACACCTGGCCGATGTAGCCAGCGGCCTGCTGGCAGTGTCCATTTCGCAGCTGCATGACAGCTACCTGATGTGGTTCCGGCCGGAGGTGGTGCGAACCGTGCGCTGGGGGGGGAGACCCCCGCAAGACCGCAGCGCCCGGCGTGGCACTGTCCCCGCGGAGCTCCTTCGATGCCTGGAAAGAGACCGTGCGGCAGCGCAGCCTGCCGTGGAATGATGCTGATTGCGATGCGGCGCACGAGATGCGCACGGCCATCGTCGATATCGTGCTGCGCAAGGCCGAGGAGATGGCGGAGCTGAACGAGCAGCTCCTGCGCAGCAACAAGGAACTGGAGGCCTTTTCCTATTCGGTCAGCCACGACCTGCGCGCCCCCTTCCGCCACATCGTGGGCTATTCGGAGCTGCTTGGCAGCTCGGCGGGCGAACGCCTCAACGAGACCGAGCGCCGCTTCCTGGATACGATCGTCGATTCGGCAAAGTCCGCCGGCACACTGGTGGACGACCTGCTCAGCTTCTCGCAGATGGGACGCTCCACGCTGGGGCGGGTGCGTCTGGACATGGCTGCGCTGGCCGAGGACGTGCGCCGGAGCCTGGCGCTGGATTACGACGGCCGCGACGTGCAGTGGACGCTCGCGCCGCTGCCGGAGGTGGAAGCCGACCCGACGATGCTTCGTCTGGTCTGGCAGAACCTGCTGGCCAACGCGATCAAGTTCACCCGCGAGCGCGAGCACGCGATGATCGAGATTGGGCACGACCGCAGCGACGACGAAGATCACTTCTTCGTGCGCGACAACGGCTGCGGCTTCGACATGCGTTACGTCGACAAGCTGTTCGGTGTGTTCCAGCGCCTGCATCACGTGGAAGAATTCGAAGGCACCGGCATCGGTCTGGCCAACGTACGCCGCATCATCGGCCGCCATGGCGGCCGTACCTGGGCCGAGGGCGAGCCCGGCAAGGGCGCCACCATTCACTTCACCCTACCCCGCTCCACAGGAGAACACCCATGAGGGACCTGCGGCCGATCCTCCTGGTGGAGGACAGCCCCAAGGATGCAGAGCTGACGATGGCCGCGCTTGCGCGCTGCCAGCTGCTCAACGATGTCATCCATGTACGCGACGGCGCCGAAGCGCTGGACTACCTGCGCTGCGAAGGCAAGTTTGCCGGCGCCATGCACGGCGGTCCGGTGGTGGTGCTGCTGGACCTCAAGCTGCCCAAGGTCAATGGCCTTGAAGTACTGGAACAGGTACGCGGCGATGCGAATCTGAGCAGCACGCCGGTGGTGATGCTGACCTCCTCGCGCGAAGAGCAGGACCTGGTACGCAGTTACGAACTGGGCGTCAACGCGTTCGTGGTCAAGCCGGTCGACTTCAAGGAATTCTTTGACGCCATCCAGGGCCTGGGCATGTTCTGGGGCATCACCAACCAGCCGCCACCGCATCGGCCCAACGGTTCGGGGCAGCGCAATGCGTGATGGATCGCGCCGCAGCGAGCGCCTGCGCATCCTCATGCTGGAGGACAGCGCGCTTGATGCGGAGCTGATCAGCGCCCAGCTGCAGCGTGCCGGCCTCGATTTCGAGGCCGAGCGCCTGTGGACCCGCAACGCGTTCACCGAGGCCATCGAAAACCGCCCGTTCGACGTGATCCTCGCCGATCATGTCCTGCCAGGCTTCGATGGTGACGCAGCACTTGCCCTGGCGCGCGAGCGCGTGCCGCAGACGCCTTTCATCTTTGTTTCCGGCACCCTGACCGAGGAACTGGCGGTACAGGCACTCACGCGCGGTGCCCGCGACTACGTGGTGAAGCAACGCCTGCAACGCTTGCCCGATGCGATCCGACGCGCCCGCCAGGAGGCGCACGAGCGTACCCAGCTGGCCAATGCGCAGGCCGCGCTGAACGAAAGCCAGGCCCAGCTGCAGATGGTGACCGATGCCGTCCCGGCGCTGATCGCCCAGTTGGACAAGGACCATCGCTACCGGTTTGCCAACAAGGCGTTCCTGGACTGGCATGGATTCAGCCTTGCAGAACTGCTGGGTCGGCCGGCTCGGGATGTCAGCGGCATTTCCGCCTTCGAGCACGCCCTGCCCAGCCTGGAACGGGTACTGCAGGGCGAGCGCACCCGCTTCCAGGTCGAACTGATCCATCGCAGCGGCGAATCACGATTCGTGCAGATGGACTGCGTGCCTGAGCATGCCGCCGATGGCAGTGTGGCCGGGTATATCTGCCTGGGAAGCGACGTCTCGCTGCTGAAACAGGCCGAGCTGGCCCTGCGCGAAGACAACCAGCTGCTCGAGCAGCAGGTACAGGCACGCACGGCCGAGTTGCGCGCCAGCAAGCGGCGCCTGCAGGCGATCTTCGAATCCAGTTTCCAGCACCAGGTGCTGCTGGATCTGTCCGGACGCGTGGTCGATGCCAATGACGCGTCACTGGCCGCGGTACTGGCAGACAAGAAGGACGTCGTTGGCCAACGCTTCGCCGAATCGGTCTGGTTCGGCACCACCGAGGGCATGGCAGCGCTGATCGATCGGGCCGTGGCCGCAGCGGTACAGGGCCGCAGTTCACTGCATGCGCTGGAACTGGAACTCCCGACCGGGCGGCGCAGCTTTGATTTCTCGTTCCGTCCACTACTCGATACGGAGGGCGTGGTCACCGCTGTGGTCTCCGAGGCCGTGGAAACCACCGCGCGCGTGCACGCTGAGCATGCCCTGCGCCAGTCGCAGAAAATCGAGGCGGTCGGCCAGCTCACCGGCGGCATCGCACATGATTTCAACAACATCCTGACGGTCATCTCAGGCAACGTCGAGCACGCCATGCTGCTCAGCGAGCGCGCGGGCGAACCCGGAGCGATGGTGAGCCGTGCGCTGGACAATGCACTGAAGGGTGTCGGCCGTGCCGCCAGCCTGACCCAGCGCCTGCTGGCGTTTGCCCGCCGCCAGCCGCTGCGCAGCCAGGCCGCCAACCTCAACGAGCGCTTGCTGGACATGCACGACATGCTGCAGCGTGCGCTGGGTGAGCTGGTGCAGTTGGAGATCCGCAGCGCCGAGGACATCTGGTGCGTCGAGATCGACGTCAGCCAGCTGGAGGCCTCTGTACTGAACCTGGCGGTGAATGCCCGCGATGCGATGCCGCACGGCGGCAGGCTGGTGATCGAGGTCGACAACAGCCACCTCGACCACGACTACGCCGCACTGTTCCCGGACGCAACGCCGGGCGAGTACGTGATGCTGCGGGTGCGTGACAACGGCCACGGCATGGACGCGGCGACGCTTGCCCGGGTCTTCGAACCCTTCTTCACTACCAAGCAGGTTGGCCGTGGCACCGGCCTGGGCCTGTCGATGGTGCATGGCTTCGTCAAGCAGTCCGGGGGCCACGTGCTGATCGATTCGGTGGAAGGCGGCGGCACCAGCATCACCATGATGTTCCCGCGCTCACCGCTGGCCCTGCCCTCCGAAGCGCGCACCCCGCAGACCGGCCTGGCGGGCTACTCGCCGCGCGAGGAAACCATCCTGGTGACCGAGGACAACGACGATGTCCGCGCCTACACGGTGGATGCACTGCGGCTGCTGGGCTACCGGGTATTGGAAGCCCACGACGGCCCCTCCGCGCTGCGGCTGCTGGAACGCCCTGATACCAAGGTGGACCTGCTGTTCTCTGACGTGGTGATGCCCGGCATGTCGGGCTGGGAGCTGGTGCGTGAAGTCCGTGAGCGCTGGCCGGAAGTCGCCGTCCTGTTCACGTCGGGCTATCCGCGCGACCACGACCAGGTGGGCAGCCAGGGCCGGGCCGTTGCGCTGCTGCCGAAGCCGTTTACCCGCAGTGACCTGGCGACTGCGGTGCGCACCGCGCTGGAGGCGATGCCACACTGAGATCAGGACGCCGGATCGCGCGCGCCAGCGGCGATCCGATTGATGTCCGCGCATTCCACCGTGCCCGGCGGATGCTCCCTGGCGGCCAAGGCAACCATCGCCTGGCCCAGCGCCAGATTGCTCGTCACCAGCGAAGGCGCAACCGCGCCGGCCAGTTTCATCAATGGCGCACCGCCCCAGTACAGCGGCTTCAGCAGTGCATGACGGGTGCCGGTACCCGGGACCGGGCGAACGCCTCCGGGGCGCAGCATCACCGTGCGCACCGGCAGGGCCTGCAATGCCACTTCGGTCTCGCCCTTGACCCTCAGCGGCATTACCCGGCTCTGCGGATCCGCACCCGCACCGGATACATATAGAAAGCGCCCCTCTGGATTCGCCGCCGCCCAGGCGCGTGCAACCGCCAGCGTGATGTCCAGGGTGACGCGTCGATACTCGGCCTCTGCTGTGCCGACCGGTGGCGCACCGGCACAGTAGAAGCATGCGTCGAAGCCTGCCAGTTGCTCATGCCGGCCTTGCATATGCAGAAAATCGGGGACGATCAGTTCGCTGCCAGGCCCGTTCAGGCTGCCCGGCCTGCGCACCAGGGCAGTCAGGTGGGCCACCTGCGGCGAGCGCTGGCAGGCCAGCGCAACACCCTGCCCCACCAGGCCCGCAGCACCGGTCAACAGAATCCTCAACGCACCTTTCCCGGTCATGGTCGCACCACGCTAGAGTTTCACGAAACGCTGGATCTTCCGCGCCAACCAGCCACTGAACACCAACGGCGCGTCCAGCGCTGACACGCAGATGCAGGGAACACCGGGTGCAGTTACCGGTTGATGCTCCACCTCCTCGTCCAGGTCCGCCACGTCGCCCGGCGCGAACAGCCCCAGCGCGTCGTTGTACGAGCCTCGAAGGATCTGGGTCAGTTCGCTGCGGCCATGGCTGTGCATCGGCAGGCACTTGCCCGGGGCAATCTTCAGCATGATCAGCGAGGGCATCTGCTCAGCCCTGATGCAGTGCACGCCTGGCGCCATCCAGCGCCAGCGCAGGGCACTGAGCGAGGCGCCGAAGTAAGGATGCAACGAGGCGGGCAGATGGTCCGGATCGGCCTCGGGCCGCTCCCTCGGCACCGGGCGCCTGGTTCCGGTGATGGCGCTCGGCGCGTCCGAGGCCAGCTGCATCAGCATGGCCTCGCGCAACTGCTCGCGACGCGCGTCGGCCGCGGGCGGTTGGGTCTGCTCCAGCAGCACCGAGCCGATCGCCTCGGCATCGCGCAGGCGCTGGCGGCAGTGGGGGCACTGCTCAAGGTGGGCACCGGCCACGATGCTCAACGGCGCCGGCAGCGCGCCGGCGGCATAGCTCATCAGCGTGGATTCGTGCAGGTGGTGATGCGGATTCACAGCGCACCTCCCACTTTGGCCTGCAGTTGCAGGAACGCACGTCGCAGGTGTGACTTTACCGTTCCCAGCGGCATGCCCAGCGCCTGGGCAATCTCGCTGTGGCTCTTCGCCTCGAAATAGGACATCCGCACCAGCCTCGCCTGCACGGCGGGCAGCTCGTTGATGCGCTGGCGAAGGCGCGCCTGGTCGGCGAACTGCTCGGCGCTGCTGCGCTCGATCATGTCCACGGCCGCGGCGTCTTCCACCGCTGCCTGCACCTGCATCCAGCTGCGCTCTCGACGGATGCGGTCGATATGCAGGTTGCGCGCGATCCGGTACAGCCAGGTACTCAGCGCGCCTTGGGCCGCATCATACTCGGCCGCCCGCAACCACAGGCGCAGCAGGCACTCCTGCGCCATTTCCTCGGCCACGGCGTCGGGTGCCCCCAGGCCACGCAGATACACGCACAGCCGCGGCATGAAGTAGTCATAGATCCGCATGAAACAGTCGCGGTCGCGCAGCCGCGCCACACTGTCCATGTCATCGGCCCAGTTCGTCGGCTCGCTGCTGGGCTGCTGGGAACTGGACACGGTGCGTGCGGTATCGAAGTTGAGGAGGGTGCTGGCAGCGTCAGGGTACATCTGCGTGAGCGGCGGGCAGGTGAAGGTCTGTCCCCTCTACGCGCAGGGGCGGCCATTGGATGCAGCAGGCACTGTGCATCCAAGCAGCCGCGCCCGCCGTATGACCTGAGCCTCCCTACCGGATGAACACCATGCGCACTGCCTGGCTGCTGCTGTGCCTGCCCCATGCCGCGCTGGCGGCGCCCTGGCTGCGCAACGAGGGCGTGGCCACATCGGCGCAGGGCGACCTTCTCTATCGTGAAGTGCACTGGCGGCGCGGCCCATCGGAGGGTGCCGAGCGCTGGGTGCTCTATCAGTGCCCGGATGGCCGCCCCTTCGCCCGCAAGCATCTACCGGCCAGCACCCGCCCGCAGGCCCGGGGTTATTCGCTGCAGGACAGCCGTAGCGGGCAAACCGCTGAAGTCGACGCGAGTGGCGAGTCGGTGTCGATCGCCTGGAAAGAAGATGCCGCCAGCGAGCTGCGTCAGCGTCGGCTTGAGCTGGCACCGGATGCGGTGATCGACACGGGCTTCGACGCCGCGGTGCGCCAGCATTGGCCAGCGCTGCTGCGAGGTGAACGCATCAGCCTGTCCTTCCTGGTGCCGGGGCGGCAGCGCTTCTTCCCGGTGCAGGTGCGGCGTACCGGCCCTGTTCGCTGGCAGGGCATCGACGCCCAGGCCATCGAGGTCAGTCTGGACACGTGGTACGGCGGCATCGCGCCGCGCCTGTCGCTGGTCTATGCCAGCGCCGACCGCCGCCTGCTGGAATTCCGCGGAACCAGCAACCTGCGCGATACCCGCGGCACCTACCCACAGGTCACGGTGCGCTTCAGTTCGCCGGTGGCCGAGCGGCCCGCCAGCGAATGGCAACAGGCCTGGGCGCAACCGCTGGTCGAACGCTGCAGCGTGATGCCCAAGTGAAGCCGGAATTTTCCACAGTCGGCCGCATCCATTGCGCGCACTGCTGCGTAGAGGAAGACACGACACCCGCCGAGATCCGCCATGGCCTCTGTAGCGCCCCTCCCCCGCCGACGCTGGCGCCTGCTGCGCACCCTGAAGCGCTGGGTCGACACCGGCAGCGCTGCAGACCACGCCGCTGGCGAGCCCGGACGCATCGACTGGCTGCGCGCCGTACCGTTCGCGTTGATGCACCTGGCCTGCATCGCGGTGATCTGGGTAGGCATCTCGTGGACGGCAGTGATCGTCGCCGCAGCCCTCTACGCAGTGCGCATGTTTGCGATCACCGCTTTTTACCACCGCTACTTCTCGCACCGGACGTTCCAGGCATCGCGAACGGTGCAATTCGTGTTCGCGGTGATCGGCGCGTCCAGCGTGCAACGTGGGCCGCTGTGGTGGGCGGCCCACCATCGCCATCACCATCGGCATGCCGACCAACCGCTGGACCCGCACTCGCCGCGCGAAGGCGGCTTCTGGCGCAGCCACATGGGCTGGTTCCTCACCCGCGAGGCATTCGCCACGGATCTATCGCGCGTGCCTGACCTGGCGCGCTTCCCCGAGCTGCGCTGGCTGGACCGCTTTGATACGGCGGTGCCGGTACTGCTGGCTGCCGCGCTGTACGCACTCGGCGCCGGCCTGGAGCGCTGGGCGCCCGGACTGCACACCTCTGGCCCGCAGTTGCTGGTGTGGGGCTTCTTCATTTCCACCGTGGTGCTGTTCCACGCCACCGTCACCATCAACTCGCTGGCCCATCGTTTTGGCCGGCGGCGCTTCGAGACCCGTGACGACAGCCGCAACAACCTCTGGCTGGCGCTGCTTACCTTCGGTGAAGGCTGGCACAACAACCACCATTTCTTCCCTGGGACCGTCCGCCAAGGGTTCCGCTGGTGGGAGATCGACCTGACCTGGTACGGGCTGCGCGCAATGGCGGCCATGGGCCTGGTGAGGGGGCTCAAGCCCATCCCCGAGTGGGTACTGGCCAAGGCGAGGTACTGACATGCGCATCGCGATCATCGGCTCCGGCATTGCCGGCCTGGCCAGTGCCTGGTGGCTGGACGGCGAACACGAAGTGACGGTGTTCGAGGCCAACGATTACCTGGGCGGACATACCCACACCCATGACGTGCAGGTGGACGGCACGCGCATGGCGGTGGATACCGGTTTCATCGTCTTCAATCCCCTGCACTACCCACTGCTGACGGCACTGTTCGAAGAACTGGGTGTGGCCTCGCAGCCGACCACCATGAGCTTCTCCATGCACAGCGAGCGAAGTGGCGTCGAGTACAACGCCACTTCGCTGGATGGCCTGTTCTGCCAACGTCGCAATCTGGTTTCGCCACGTTTCTGGGGAATGCTGGCCGACCTGCGCCGGTTCTACCGGGATGCGCCGCTGCTGCTGGCGGAAGACGAAGGCCCGACACTGGGCCAGTACCTGCGCGGCCAGCGCTACGGCACCGCTTTCATCGACGAGCACCTGCTGCCGATGGCTTCGGCACTGTGGTCGTCACCGACCGCCACGGTCATGCAGTTCCCGGCCCGCTACCTGGCCCAGTTCATGGCCAACCACCAGATGCTGCAGATGACCGGGCGCGCACCCTGGCGGGTGGTCAGCGGTGGCTCGGCACGCTATATCGATGCCCTTCGCGCCCGCTGGCGGGTGCGTGAGCGGCTGGAATGCCCGGTTCACTCGGTCGAACGCATGCCGTGGGGCGCGCGCGTGCACAGCGCGGCCGGCGTGGAGGGGTTCGACGAGGTCATCCTGGCGTGCCACAGCGACCAGGCGCTTGCCCTGCTGCGTGACGCCGATCAGGTCGAACGCGAAGTACTCGGCGCCATCCGCTACCAGCCCAACGAAGCAGTACTGCATACCGATGCATCGTTGCTGCCGCGCAACCGCAAAGCATGGGCTGCATGGAATGCACACGTTCCCAGGGATCCAGGCGCGCCCTGTACGGTCAGCTATTGCATGAACCTCCTGCAGGGCCTGCCCGGTGACACCCCGCTGGTCGTGACCCTCAACCGCAGCGAGGCGATCGATCCGGCCAAGGTGCTGCGCAGGCTGCACTATGCCCACCCGGTGCACGATCATGCCGCTATCCGCGCCCAGCAGCGCTGGGCAGAGCTGCAGGGCCGCCGCCACACCTGGTTCGCCGGCGCATACTGGGGCTGGGGCTTCCACGAAGACGGCATCCGCAGCGCCCGCCGCGTGGTGGACGCGATGCGCGAGTGCACCGCGCACCTTGACAGCGTTGCGCCCGGCGAGGTGGCAGCGTGAGTGCCAGCGCACTCTACTTTGGGCAGGTGATGCACCGACGGCATCATCCGCAGCCCCACGCGTTCCGCTATCCGATCGCGCAGCTGCTGCTCGATCTGGACGAGCTGGAGACCGTGTTCGCCGGGCGCTGGCTGTGGTCGGTCAATCGCCGCAACCTGGCCGAGTTCCGCCGCAGCGATTACTTCGGCAATCCCGCACAACCGCTGGCCGATGCGGTGCGCGATCATGCTGCGGCTACCCTGGGCTATCGGCCTGCCGGCCCGGTACGCCTGCTCACCCATCTTCGCTTCGGCGGGCACGTATTCAACCCGGTCAGCTTCTACTACTGCTACCAGTCCGATGGCAGAACCCTGGACTGCATCGTCGCCGAGATCACCAATACGCCCTGGAAGGAACGGCACGCCTATGTGCTGCCAGCCGCCACGGCCACCCACGAAGGCGCCTCGCTGCGCTGGCGGTTCGACAAGCGCTTCCATGTCTCGCCGTTCATGCCGATGGATTGCCACTACGACTGGCGGTTCAACCGCCCGGATGATGATCTGCGCGTGCACATGCAGGTCTGGCGCCAAGGCGTTCGCCAGTTTGATGCCACCCAGGCCATGCAGCGACACGCCCTGGACGGCCGCGGGCTGGCCCGGGTCCTGGCCTGCTATCCCTTGATGACCCTGCAGGTGATGGCCGCCATCCACTGGCACGCGCTGCGGCTGTGGCTGAAACGCAACCCCGTGCATGACCACCCTGCCCTTGCCGAGAAACCGCGATGAACTCGATGACTCCCCTGGTCGCCCTGCCACGTCCCGGCGCCTTGGATGCCTTCCTGCGCCGCCGCCTGCTGCAACAGCTTGCCCCCATGCGCGACGGCCGCCTGTGCGTGCGTGATGCACTCGGCGAAGTCTGGCTGGGCGATGCCCATGGCGAGCTGCATGTGACCGTCACCATCGATGACCCGGCGTTCTACCGCAAGGTTGCAGCGCAAGGCAGCGTGGGCGCAGGTGAAAGCTACATACAGGGGGAATGGCACTGCGATGACCTGGTGGCGCTGATCCGGCTGCTGGTACGCAATCGCGACCTGCTCGACGGCATGGAGCGCGGCCCGGCCCGCGTGGGTGGCTGGCTGCTGCGCGGCTGGAACCGCCTGCGCCGCAACAGCCGTGAAGGCAGCCGCCGCAACATTGCCGCGCACTACGACCTTGGCAACGACTTCTTTGCCCTGTTCCTGTCGCCGGACCTGATGTATTCCTCAGCCCTGTTCGACACAGAAGACGAGTCGCTGGAATCCGCCTCCCGGCGCAAGCTGGACCGCATCTGCCAGCAGCTCCAGCTCAAGCCGGGCGATCGCGTGGTGGAGATCGGCACCGGCTGGGGTGGTTTTGCGCTGCACGCCGCGCAGCACTACGGCTGCCACGTCACCACCACCACCATCTCCGCCGAGCAGCACGCGCTGGCTGCCCAGCGCGTGCAGGCAGCTGGCCTGCAGGACCAGGTCACGCTGCTGATGCAGGACTACCGCGACCTGCAGGGCCAGTTCGACAAGCTGGTGTCGATCGAGATGATCGAAGCCATCGGCGCGGAATACCTGGATACCTACATGGCCACGCTGC
The DNA here is from genome assembly GCF_059369035.1 of Stenotrophomonas sp. YJH_SMC_130. NCBI lineage: Bacteria > Pseudomonadati > Pseudomonadota > Gammaproteobacteria > Lysobacterales > Lysobacteraceae > Stenotrophomonas > Stenotrophomonas sp. YJH_SMC_130. The sequence continues at coordinate 65,084 of NZ_JCAFSH010000011.1, read as the reverse complement.
AGCGCCTGCTCAAGCCTGATGGCGTTGCCCTGCTGCAGGCCATCACCATCGAGGACCATCGCTACGAGCAGGCCCGGCGCAGCGTCGACTACATCAAGCGCTATGTGTTCCCCGGCAGCTTCATTCCGTCGATCAACGCGATCATGGCCGCCAAAACGCGCTCCAGCGACCTGCAGCTGATCGCCCAGCAGGACTTCGGTCACTCCTACGCGCTGACCCTGCGCGCCTGGCGCCAGCGCTTCCTCGCCCGGTTGCCCGACGTGCAGGCGCAGGGCTTCGATACGCGCTTCTGCCGCCTGTGGGAGTTCTACCTGGCCTACTGCGAGGGCGGCTTCCTGGAGCGCTCGATCGGGGTCTCCCATCTGCTGATGGCGCGCCCGGCGCATCGCCCGGGCGCCTCATCGGGCCAAGGCAGCTGAGATGCGCAGGTTCTGGCCCAATCTGCTTGGCAACCAGCTGGTCTGGCTGTGCGCCGTAGCCGGCGCCGGGCGCGGCTGGCAGTGGCCGGCGTTGCTGGCAGCCTCTCTCTACATCGGCAGCCAGCTGCTGACGTCGCCGCAACCACGGCTGGACCTTCGGTTGATGGTGTTGGCACTGGCCTGCGCATGGCTGGTCGATGCCAGCGCCTCCGCCAGCGGCACCGTGCGCTACGCCGCCGCCCCGCTGGGCTGGGTGCCGCCCCCCTGGATCATGGCGCTGTGGGCCGCGTTCGCGATGACGCTGACCACCTCGATGCGCTTCCTGCTGCGCCACCCGGCCTTGCCGGCTCTGTTCGGCCTGCTGTTGGCACCGCTGGCCTATCTCTCCGCAGCGCGCGGTTTCGATGCGGTCCGTTTCGCCACACCCACGTGGCAGGGCCTGCTGGTGTTGGGTGCGGGCTGGAGCATCGCGCTTTCGCTGCTGTGCGTCACCGCTCGTCGCGGCTCTCGCACCACCCCGCCCTCCCTGGCCGGAGCATCGTCATGATCAATCTGCTGTGGGTACTGCTGTATGCCGTGCTGGTGATGAGCTGGGGCTGGGCCTGGCAGCGCCGCCACCAGAACATCGGCGTTGTCGACGTGCTCTGGGCCAAGTGCGTGGGTGCCTCGGCCCTGCTGCTGGCGCTGCTCGGCGATGGCGCGATGTTGCCTCGGGTTGCGTTGGGCCTGCTCGGCGGCCTGTGGGGCAGCCGGTTGGCGCTGCACCTGTGGCGCCGGGTCCGTAGTGAACCCGAAGACCGGCGCTACCGTTATCTGCGCGAACACTGGCAGAGCCACCAGGGCAAGATCTTTGGCTTCTTCATGGCGCAGGCGCTGCTGGTCGTGCTGTTCGCCCTGCCCTTCGTTGCGGTGGCAGCCAATTCCCATGCCGGCCTGACACCGTGGACAGTCGCCGCAGCACTGGCCTGGCTGTTGAGCGTCGGCGGCGAGAGCCTGGCCGATCGCCAGCTCGCGCGTTTCCGCGCCGACCCGGCGAACAAGGGCCGCACTTGCCGCGAGGGGCTCTGGCGTTATTCACGCCACCCCAACTACTTCTTCGAGTGGCTGCACTGGTTCACCTATGTGCTGCTTGCCGTCGGTTCCCCCCTGTGGTGGCTGGCGTGGGCTGGGCCGCTGCTGATGTATCTGTTCCTGCGCTATCTCAGCGGCATCCCCTTCACCGAGAAGCAGGCGTTGCGCAGCCGCGGCGACGACTACCGTGCCTACCAGCGCAGCACGCCGATGTTCTTTCCCTGGTTCCCCCGTTCTTCCAAGGAGCATTCCGCATGAGCGCGATCCCGTCACTGAATCCGGCTGAAGATGCGGAAACCGGGCTGATCGCCTGGGCCGAACGCGGGCTGGTTCCCGATGCGGCGCTGCGTGCCGGCATCCGGCGCCTGTGCGCGCAACGCCTGCACGAGGAATCGGCGGGAGGTATCGAGGCACAGTCCGCACGCTTCAGCCGTCGCATCGCAGAACTGACCGACAGTCCGCTCGCATTGCATACCGACGCGGCCAACCGCCAGCACTACGAAGTTCCCGCGGCGTTCTTCCAGGCCTGCCTGGGCAAGCGGCTGAAGTACAGCAGCTGCTACTACCCTACCGGGCGCGAAACGCTGGACCAGGCTGAGGAAGCGATGCTGGAACTGTATGGCCAGCGCGCCGGACTTGCCGACGGCCAGCAGATTCTCGAACTGGGCTGTGGCTGGGGTTCGCTGACCCTGTGGATGGCCGAACGCTATCGGCAGGCCAACATCACTGCGGTGTCCAACTCGCACAGCCAACGCCAGCACATCATGGCGCAGTGCCAGGCCAGGGGCCTGCACAACGTCGAGGTACTGACCTGCGACGTCAACCAGCTTGAGCTGCCCACGGCACGCTTCGATCGCTGTGTCTCGGTGGAAATGTTCGAACATGTGCGCAATTACCAGCGACTGCTGGCGCACATCGCGCAGTGGCTGAAGCCCGACGGCGCGCTGTTCGTGCACATCTTCGCCCATCGCACACTGATGTACCCGTTCGAGACCGAGGGCGGCGACAACTGGATGGGCCGTCATTTCTTCACCGGTGGACTGATGCCGGCCGCCGACACGCTGCTGCATTTCCAGCGCGACCTGCGACTCGATCAGCGCTGGCTGCTGGACGGCACCCACTACCAGCGCACCGCCGACCATTGGCTGGCCAACCAGGATGCGGCCCGCGAGGCGGTGATGCCGGTACTGGTCGCAACCTACGGCCAGGCGGCGGCGAAGATATGGTGGCAGCGCTGGCGCATGTTCTGGATGGCCTGCGCCGAGCTGTTCGGCTACGACGATGGCCAGCAGTGGCTGGTTGCCCACTATCTGTTCCGTCCCCGTTGAGGTGTGACATGCGCATGCGCTCCCTGCTTCCCCTGCTGGCCTTGAGCCTGTTCGGTTCCGGCTGCAGCTCCAGCGATACCCGTCCCCTGCCCCGCCCGCCCTCGGTGGACGTGCCGCGCTTCATGGGCGACTGGTATGTGATCGCCCACATACCCTCATGGCCGGAGCGCGAGGCCTTCGACGCGGTGGAGAGCTATGCGCTGCAGCCGGACGGGCGCATCCAGACGACCTTCACCTATCGCAAGGGCAGTTTCGACGCCCCGCAGAAGTCCATGCACCCGGTTGGACGGGTCGAGAAGAACGGCAATGGCGCGATCTGGGGCATGCAGTTCATCTGGCCGATCCAGGCCGAGTATGTGATTGCCTGGCTGGACGACGACTATGGCCAGACCATCGTCGCACGCAGCAAGCGCGACTATGTCTGGTACATGGCACGTACCCCGCACGTATCGGACAGCGACTACCAGCACGCCGTGCAGCGCATCGCGGCCATGGGCTACGACACCGGCAGGCTCAGGCGCGTGCCGCAGTCGGTGCGATAGATTGCGCTACCGCCCACTACTCGGCTCGCGGGTGACCGGGCACGCCGGCGTGACGCGTCACATTGATGTCCTGCCAAAGGGTGCCGGCAGCCCTGCAACCCAGGCCAGCTGTACCCAGCGAGAGCGCGCCAGGGCACTGGGTCCCCGCGGCGTTCAACCCGACGATATGTCCCGCCCATGGATCAGCACTTATCGATTGAGTTCATCCATCGATCTTTAGGAATAGTCGTAAAAACGCAACAAATTCGATGTTCGACGCGACAGCGGCGCCAGAATGGTGGCCACGCCCATGGGCGCTGATCACCTCCCGCGCATGAATGGATTTCCTGCACCGCGCCGGCTTCGCCTGGCGCTCCTGGACGACCATGAAGTCGTCCGTCGCGGCACCGCCCTGCACCTGTCAGGCGATCTCCGGTTCGACATCGTCGCCAGCCATGGTTGCAGCGACGCGCTGATCAACAGTCTGCACCGCATGCCCGTGGATGTGGCCATCATCGATCTCACGCTCGCCCGTGGCGACCTGGGCGGCATCGAGCTGGTTACGTCGCTGTGCCGCGAATTCCCGCGCACGTCAATGCTGGCCTTCGCCACGCTCTGCCCCACCACGAATCTCAACAGCCTGATCGATGCCGGACTCAGTGGGTTCGTCAGCAAGGCCGAACCCCTTGCGGCATTGTCCGACGCCATCGTGCGCGTCTTCCAGGGCCTGATCCGGATTCCGCCGGACGTCAGGCTGGCCGGCGATCGTGGCGAGCTCAGCCGCAACGAGCGGGAGGTACTGGAGCTGCTGCTGGAAGGCCTGACCGTATCGGAGATCGCGCTGCGCCGGCACCGCAGCATCAAGACCGTCAGCACACAGAAGGGCGCGGTGCTGCGCAAGCTGGGATTGCGCAGCGATGTGGAGATCTATGCGCTGCGTGAACGGCTGGAGTCGCCGTGAGGCGCCACGCGCCATTGCGCCCGTGCTTGCTGCTCCTGGGGTTGCTGGTACTGCTTCTCCTTCCCGCCGCGTCGGCGGAAGATATCCGGTCACCACGCTGGCCGCCGGGCAGCAGCGTGCGGGTCTCCACCGCCCCGTCCCTACGCCCCGTGCCCGCGGCGATGGCCGATCCGTCATCACCGCCGACGCTCGCCCATGGCTACGCCAACCTGGTGGCGCGTCACGCCCAACTCAGCTTCCTGGAACACCCCTATCCGACGACCGCCGCATCAATCCTCGCTGTATGTCATCACGAGGCCGACCTGGTCATGGTGTTTGGCGGCGCGAGACACCAGAAGCTGCCCTGCCCCGACCTCGCCGCGTCCAGCCGCTTCCGGGGTGGCGCCACCCTGCTGGCAGGGCGCGCCGGCGAATGGCTGCCACGGGAGATACGCGAGCTCGACGGCCGGGTGGTGGCCGTCGTTGAAGGCGGGCCCTACGCCGGCTGGCTGCGCGCGCATCATCCTCAGATCCGGCTGCAGCACCTGCCTGATCGGTACGCAGCATTGACGGCAGTTCAATCCGGCCTGGCCGACGTGGCGATTGGCCTGGAATCCACGCTGCGCCCGCTGGTTCGACGTCATTTCAACGGCAGCCTGCGCCTGCAGCCATTCGACAGCGACTTCTCCACCGACCTCTACCTGCTCGTCCGCCAGGAAGACCAGCAGCTGCTTGAACGCATCGGACAGGCGTTGCGGGAGATCACGCTGGAGGAGCATGCTAGTCTGCTCCACCTGTGGGCAGGCCAGACCCTGCCAGCGGCGGCGGGAAACGCACTGGACTGGATGCAGGCCTCGCCCCCGCGCGGCTGGCTGCTGCTGCCCCCTCTGCTGGTCGCCCTGTTGCTGTGGCCCATGACCCGTCACCTGCGGGTACGCGGCGATCGCCGCAGCGCGCAGGCCATCGGGATGATCAGTCACGAGATGCGCAATTCGGCACAGGCCGTACTGGCCTCGATCGAGCTGCTTGGACAATCGACACTGCCGAAAGGCGAGCGCGATCTGCTCGCCGCTGCCAGCAGCGCCGGCCAATCCCTGCGCGGCCTGTTGAATCGCGCACTGGACTTTTCGCGCCTCGCCAGCGGCGCTTTCAGGCCGCATGCACAAGCCTGTGATGCGACCCAGCTTTGCCGGCAGGCACTGGAGGCCATTCGGCCACAGGCGCAACAGAAAGGCCTGCAACTGCATCTTGATGCCCCGACCGAACCTTCGCCGATCATTCGGGTGGACATTGATGCGCTACGCCAGATTGCCAGCAATCTGCTGGCCAATGCGGTGAAGTTCAGTGATATCGGCGGCATCGAACTGCGCCTGCGGCTGCTTCCAGCAGCGCGGCCGCAAGAGCTGCTGCTGGAGGTGATCGACAGCGGGATCGGGATCGCGCCAGCACAGGTAGCCGAACTGTTCCAGCCTTTCCGTCAAGGCAGCGGCGGGCATCAGCGTGGCGGTAGTGGCCTCGGGCTTTCCATTGCGCGCGAGCTGGCACGTGCGATGGGGGGCGATCTGACCGTGCACAGCGTCCTCGGTCGCGGCAGCCGCTTCATCCTGCGCCTGCCGGTATGCGCTGCTGACTCTGCCGAGAGTGTCCGGGACATGCCCGTGGAGGGCACGCCACTGGCCGGGCTGCAACTGCTGCTGGTGGAGGACCACGCACTCAATCGCCACGTCATTGCCGAACAGTTGCGGCGCTGGGGCGCCGAGGTATGTGCCCAGGAAGACGCGGCCAGCGCGCTGGCCGAACAGATACGCCACCCCCGCCCAGCCGCACTGATCGACATTGGGCTGCGTGGCATCGATGGCTACGCATTGGCACGCGAACTGCGCGCCCGTAGCGGGCATCCGGTCCGCCTGATCGCCTTGTCTGCCCGCAGCGGGCGACGTCACCACGCACGTAGCCGCCGCTCGGGTTTCGACGCGGTGCTGGCCAAGCCGCTGCGCGCCGCCGAGCTGCTCGCTGCGCTGGGCATTCCGGAGCCGCAGAGCCTGGACGCGCTTGAGCAGGCGACTGAAATGGACGCGGCCTACAGCGCCGACATCTGCGATGAACTCGGCAGGATCGAGCGGATTGTCGATCATGCAGACGCATCGGCGCTCGGTCATCACGCGCACCGATTGCAGGGCGCGCTACAGATGCTTGGTCAATGCGAGCACGCCGCCATCGCGGCCGAGCTGGTCGATCTGGCGCAGGACGCCACGCCAGACTGGACCGACGCACGTCGCCTGCTGGGCGTACTGCAGGCCGGACAGGGCACCCGCGTCGCGGGAACCCTGCCCACCCCCTTGATCACGCGGCCAGGCGCTCGACCTGGCGACGGGTCAGGTCATTGAAGCGACCCAGCGACATCAGGTGCTGATGGATCAGCGCCAACCAGCCGCTGCGGTGCCACTCGACCACGGTCGCTTCCGGCAACGCCACGAACTTCTCAACGTCCACCACCAGGAAGCCATTGAGGTTGAACTCGCGGCCATCCGGAGTGCGCACGGTGGCGTTGCGCTCGACCAGCAGGCCGTTGTCGATCAGGGCCTTGGAGAAGGCCTGGGTCTGTTCATGCTCGCGGGTGTACTGGCCGCAGAACTCCAGCGCCTGCTGCACCATCTCGGTGGCCTTGCCGTCCACGAACAGCGGCTGGCCTTCGTCACCGCCCTTGACCACGCGCGAGCTCTCTTCGTCGATGCCCAGCAGGAAGTCGTTGTCCGCACCGGTGTCGATGAAGATGAAGGGGTGGCGGCGCAGGTAGGCGGGAATATAGGCCTCGTCTTCCCACAGGCCATCCTTGATGAACAGGTTCTGGTCGGACACGCCCACGGCAGCCATCGGAACCGCGCTCGGGCCGGCAAACAGGATCGGGAAGTGGTGCAGGGCCAGCGAGAACTCGCCCAGCACCAGCGGAATGGCATTGTTGCCGGCGGCGAACTCGAGCTTGCCCGGCAGGATGCGCAGATCGGCATGCACATCGGCCTGCAGCGGCACCGGGCGGGTATAGAACAGGGGGGCGCCGCTCGGCGCCGCTTCGGTGGTGGTGTCGCTGGTGGTGGTCATGTTGGGAACCGTTCGATCATGCGCGCCTGCCATCCCGGGCACGCCAGCGGGAACAACCTGAATCCCGCATTATCATCAAGCTCGATGACAACGGCCACCCCACCGGCGAACTATTTCAGCTGCAGGGGGTAGCGCTGCCAGAGTACGTGGACCAGGAAACCGGCCAGCTCGGTGTCGCGGGCACTGACCGCCGCACGGATCTTGTCCAGCAGCACCATGTCACTGCAGGAACGCACGTCGGCATGGTTGGCCTGCCCCGCCCTGCGCGCACGATAGCGCGCCGCCCGCTGCGCATCGCTCATCGCGTACCCGAACTTGGGCGGACGGCCGCGCTTGCGCGGCAGGGTCAGCTCCAGGGTTCCGGGGTCTTTGTCATCACGCATGAGAGGGGTGCGGGCGGCGGCGAGCAACGGGGGGTGCGCAATTTATCGTGAGGCATCACTTTAATCCAGCTTTTTCTACAGATTTGGTGCGATGCAGCGCCAATGTTGCCGTGTCGGTGCGGATCCATCCACGCATGGCGTGGATCTACTGCAGAGCTCGCGACCCGGTCACCCGGTAGATCCACGCCATGCGTGGATACGGAAACCCGGACAAAAAAAGGGGAGCCCGCGAACGGGCTCCCTTGCCTTCTTCATGCCGCGCGTACTGGCTCATAGCCGTGCAGGTGCGCCTCACTGCTGGCCCGCCCCTGGCTGAGCGAACGCAGCGAGGTGGTGTACCCCACCAGCTGCGCCAGTGGCGCGAAACCACTGACCTCGGCACGACCGTCCTGGTCCTCGATGCGGGCGATGCGGCCATGGCGCCGGTTGAGGTCGCCGACCACATCACCCACCGACGCCGACGGCGAATGCACCGTCACCGCCATCACCGGCTCCAGCAGCTGCGTTCCACCCTCGGCCAGCGCCGCCTTGATCGCCTCGGCGCCTGCGCGATGGAACGCCATCTCCGAAGAGTCCTTGGCATGGGTCTGGCCATCGACAAGACTGACCTCGATGCCGACCACCGGATGACCCTGCGGACCTTCCGACAGCGCGGCACGCACGCCCTTTTCCACCGCTGCGATGAAGCTGCGCGGCACCACGCCACCGACGATGCAGTCGTTGAACACGACAAGGTCGTCGTCGCGCGGCGCCACATCCAGCACCACGTGCGCAAACTGGCCCTGGCCACCGGTCTGCTTGACCAGCCGCCCGACGACACCGGTCATCGGGCGCATCGGCGTCTCCTGGTAGGCCACGCGTGGCGCACCTACGGCCACCTCGACCTTCCATTCGCTGCGCAGGCGCTCGACCATCACTTCCAAGTGCAGCTCGCCCATGCCCCAGACCAGGGTTTCACCCGTTTCCCGGTCCGTTTCCACACGGAACGAGGGGTCTTCCTGGGCCAGGCTGGCCAGCCCCTGCGCCATCCGGATCAGGTCCGGCGCACGCGCCGGCTCCAACCGCCAGGCCAGCACCGGCGCCTGAGCCTGGATGTTCTCCAGGCGCAGCGGCTGCGCACGGCTGCTCAGCGTCTCGCCACTGACCGCATCCTTCCAGCCCAGTACCGCGACGATGTCACCGGCCACGGCCTGCTCGATGTCATGGGTCTGGTCGGCCTGCACCCGCACCAGGCGACTGACACGCCGCCCTTGCGGATGCTGCGAACTGGCCACCGCGTCACCCACCTTCAAGGCGCCCGAGTACAGCCGCACGAAGCTCAACGCGCCGTGCTGCTGGTGGGTGATCTTGAACAGCAGGCCTGCCAGTGGACCGTCCGGATCCGGCGGCAGCATCACCTCGCCCTCATCGCTTTCGGCGCTGACAGCAGGGCGATCCAGCGGCGACGGCAGGTAATCGACCACGGCATCCAGCAGCGTCTCGATGCCCTTGTCCTTGAACGCAGCACCGGCCAGCACAGGCACGCCTGCACCTGCCAGCGTCGCCCGGCGGATTGCCGCGCGCAGCGCCCCGGCATCGATCACGCGACCTTCCAGCCAGGCATCGGCCAGTTCTTCGTCATGATCGGCCACAGCTTCGACCAGCGCATCGCGCTGGGCCTGCCATTGGGCCCGCGCCACTTCGTCCCACGGGGTCACCGTGGTTGCGCCGTCCTCCTGCCACTGCAGCACGCGCTCATCGACCAGATCGACCCAGCCATTGAAGCCGCTTTCGCTGCCCAACGGCACGCCCAGCGCCCACGGCCGCGCGCGAAGCTTGTCCTGCAGCTGCTCCAGCACGCGTTCAAACGAAGCGCCTACGCGGTCCATCTTGTTGACGAAAGCGATCAGCGGCACGTGATGGCGACGCGCCTGGCGCCACACCGTCTCGGACTGCGGCTGCACGCCATCCACGGCCGAGAACACCGCCACGGCGCCGTCGAGTACCCGCAGGGATCGCTCGACTTCGATGGCGAAGTCGATGTGGCCGGGGGTGTCGATCAGGGTCAGCCGATGCGGCGGCAGATCACGCGGTGCCCACTGCGCCTGCACGGCGGCCGCGCCAATGGTGATGCCACGTTCGCGCTCGATCGCCGAGAAGTCGGTGGTCGCATTGCCGTCGTGCACTTCGCCGACGCGATGGATCTCGCCGCTTTTCCACAGCAGGCGTTCGGTCAGCGTGGTCTTGCCGGCGTCGATGTGGGCAATGATGCCAAGGTTGCGACGGCGGGAAAGGACTTGGGTGTTCATGAGATAGGTTCCTGCAAAGCCAACTACGGGGGCCGCGCACCCCGGTTGGCGACAGGGTGCGCGGCTAGCGTTCGGTCTCGGCGATCTGGTGCATGGCACGTTCTCCTTGCGGTACGTCGGGTTAGGGAAATGAAACTGCAGAAACGAAAAGAGCGCCCCGAAGGGCGCTCTGTGGATGATCCAGCGATAGCCGCTTCAGCGGCCCTGTGGAGCTCCAGGCAGACACGCCCGTTCCGCACTTGCGCGGGTCAGGGTGAAAAACTTCAGGAGCGGCATCCGGTTCATGGGGCGCATTCTAGACCTGCCAATCTGGCGCGCAAGTGAATATTGCGCACATAAATGGAACGATGAGGCCGACAACGATCGGGGTCAGATCCCTTTGCCCCTGGCAAAGGGATCTGACCCCTGGCAGCCCTCACTTGCAGCCGTGCAGCTTGCGCGCCTCGGCCACTGTTGCAGGCTGGTCATCCCCCATCGACATCCAGCCCTTCAACGAAATCGCCGGGTCCACGTGCGGCAGCCGTGGGCCACCATGAATCACGACCTCGATCCAGCTCCCCTCCGGCGCCAGCTCGGACAGGCGTGCCGCCTGATCATCCTCGGTGCTGAATGTGTCGTCCGGGCCCGCCGGCGGCGTGGTATTCACGGTTTCCGTCTTACGGGTTCGGACCCGAAGAGCACCATCCGGCAGCCGCTGACTGATCACGTCGTAGCGCTCGATACCGTATGCCCAGCTGTTCTCGCCAACACTGCGGGTCTCGCTACCGTCATCCGCCACGGTCACCACCTCGCCTGCCGGCCCAACAACGCCCGCGACAGCCCCCAAGCCGGACATCAGTGCCTGATAGACGATCATCTGCCGCTGCTCGGTAGTCAGCGCTCCGGCCCTGAGCTTGGCGGCAGGAATCTGCAGGTACGCCGCTTCACTGCACAGCACCAGCACCTGCTGGTCGTCCCAGCTCACCGACATTTCCTCGTTGGCAAAGTACTGCGTCTTCATCGACGTCACTGCGGCACCGTCGCCACTGGAATGCCGGGTTTCGATCAGCGAGGCATTCTCGGCCGCGTTGGTCAGCGAAACCTGGGAGGTCGACGCTGCATGGGCTGCGTAAACGGAAGCAATCATCGCGGCAAGCAGCACGCTGCGGGTAACGGTGCGGAACATGGGATCAGTCCATTGAAGAAAACGAAGCCGCCATGATACCCGGAGCAATCGGCCGGACTTTCGCTCAGGCCACCACCACCAGCGGAACCCTGCGCCGCGGATGCTCCAGCATCACCACGTCCTGCTGGTAGACGCGCCGCAGGTTGTCTTCGGTCAACACCTGCAACGGCGTGCCATCGGCCGCGACCCTACCCTGTTCCAGCAACACGATGCGGTCAGCATAGCCCGCGGCCAGATTGAGGTCGTGCAGCACCACGATCACGCACGCACCGGCCTCGGCACAGGCACGCACGCTGCGCAGCGTGCGCTCCTGATGGCGCAGGTCCAGCGCAGCAGTGGGCTCATCCAGCAGCAGCAATGGGGTGTCCTGTGCCAGCACGCGCGCGAACGTGGTCCGGGCGGACTCGCCACCGGAGAGCTGCTGCACCTCGCGCAGGCGCAGCGCCTGCAGTTCGGCGGCATCGATGGCCGCTTCCACCCGGGCATCGTCCGTGATCGGGTCCGGCGGGTGTGGCAACCGGCCCATCGCCACCACCTCCTCCACGCTGAAGGCGAAACGCACGCCGTGCTCCTGCGGCATTACCGCGCGCTCGCGCGCCAGCGGCCCCGCCTTGTAGCTGGCCAGCGGCCTGCCCAGCAGGCTCACCTCGCCCGCATCGGCGCGCAGGTCGCCGGCCGCGACCGCCAACAGCGTGGACTTGCCCGCACCGTTCGGGCCCACCAGTGCGGTCACCGTACCTGGTTCGAACGCCAGCGAAATGCCGTGCAGGATCTCGCGTTGCTGGCGGCGCACCACCACATCGTGCAGCTTCAGCAGCACACTCATGGCACCGCCTTGCGGCGCTGCTGCAGCACCAGCCAGAGGAAGAACGGCGCACCCAGCGCGGCCGAGAACAGGCCCAGCGGAATCTCCGCGGGCGGATCCAGCGTGCGCGCGGCCGTATCCGCCACCACGATCAGCAGTGCACCCAGCAGGCCGGACAACGGCAGCAACCAGCGATGGCCGGGACCCACCAGCAGGCGCGCCACGTGCGGCACCACCAGGCCGACGAAGCTGATCGAGCCCGCAAACGCCACCGCCGCCCCGACCAGCAGCGCGCTGAACGCCACCAGTCGACGCCGCGTGCGGGTCACATCCAGCCCCAGATGCTGGGCCTGGCGCTCGCCCAGCGCCAGCATATCCAGCGGCGTTGCCAATCGTTGCAGCGCCAGCACACCGATGGCAAACAGCGGTACCACGGCGGCCACGTCGGCCCAGTTGGCACGTGCCAGCGAGCCCATCTGCCAGAACACCAGCGACTGCAGCTCACTTTCGCTTGCGATATAGGTGAGAAAACCGATCAGCGCCGAACAGAAGGCCGCCATCGCGATACCGACCAGCAGCAGCGTCGCATTGCCACTGCCCTTGCCCGGCCGCGCCAGCGCATAGGTCAGACCGATGGCCAGGGCGCCACCGACGAAGGCGGCAACCGGCACCAGCCAACCGGCGGCACCCGCAGCGCCGAGAACAATGGCAGCCACTGCACCCAGCGCAGCACCCTGGCTGACACCGACGATGCCGGGGTCGGCCAACGGATTGCCGAACAGGCCCTGCAGGCTGGCACCGGCCATCGCCAACGACGCACCGACCATCGCGCCCAACAGGGCACGCGGTATGCGCAGCTGCCAGACCACCGCCAGATCACGGCTGCTGACCGTCTGCGGATCGAGCAGGCCCAGCTTCACCGCCAATGCCTGCATCACCTCCAGCGGCGGCAGCCGCAGCGGGCCCACAGCGAACGAGGCCAGCACCGCACCCAGCAGTGCCAGCAACGCCACCAGCAACATTGTCCGCCCGCGACGGCGGCGCCGATCCGCCGGACTCATGCCTTGGGCAACGCCGCCAGGGCCTTGGCCAGCGCCAGTGCGCCAGCACCGGAACCGACACTGGTGTACTTCAGCTGCACATCCGGCATCACCCAGACCCGATTGGCCTGCCCAGCCGGGGTCTGCTTCAGCGTCGGGTACGCCTTCCACAGGCCTTCGGCACCGCCGAACAGCTGCAGGTCATGCTCGGTCACCAGGATCACTTCCGGTGCCGCCGCGACCACGCCCTCATTGCTCAGCTGCGAGTAGTTCTTCACCCCGGCCTCGGTACCGATGTTGATGCCGCCCGCCAGGGCGATCAGCTGCGCCGAGGCGCTGTCGGCACCGGCAACGGTCGGGGAGCCACCGGCGCCGGTGGCCGAGACGTGGATCACTCGTGGTGCATGGCCCAGGCCCTTGCCAATCGCTGCAGCCTCGTCGAGCTGACGCTGCACCTGCGTGGCCAGTGTTTGCCCTGCTTCGGCCAGCCCTAGTGCGGCGGCGACCTTGCGCACCTTGTCCGGCGCAGGCTGCAGGTCATCGATGACCACCGCCGGCTCGCCCACCTCGCGCAGCTTTTTCGCCAGCTCGGTGTGGCGGCGCAGGCTGTTGCCGAGGAACAGCGAGCCCTGCAGGCTCAGCACGCCCTCCACGCCGGTGGTGCGGTTGAACAGGAACTGGTGCGGCGCGGCCAGGCCGGCCTGCGTGGTGGTGTTGGTCGGTGCCGCGTACACCTGCTGGCCCAGGCCCAGTGCCTCGATCACTGCGATGACGTCGTCGCCCCCGGCGATGATGCGGCTGGTGTCGGCAACCTCGACGTCTGCACCATCGTCGGAATGCACCTGGGCCGGCAGCACGGCCTTCTGGCCGTGCACGGAGGGCAGTTCGGCACCGGCCACGCGCTGCCAGCCTGCCGGCAACGCGGTGTCCGCAGCGGCGGTTGCGGCGGGCGGCTCGGCGGCCTTGTGGCCATCCGACGGCGTTGACGAGCCACTGCAGGCAGACAGCGCCAGCGAAACAGCCAACGGAAGCGCACACAGGCGCAGACGGGACGCGATGTTCATGCTCGTTCTCCTTGCTGGCAGGGCGACGTGCAGGCCGCCCTGCCCTGTGACTTACTGCTTCGGGGTGATGCGGGTGATGCGGTCACCCTTCGGATCTTCGGCGCCACGTGACTTGTTCACCGCAAACACGTTGCCCTTGCCGTCGGCACGCACATGGTTGGGAAGGGTGCCGCCATCGAGGTTGGCCACCACCTTGCCGTCGCCGTTCACCACGGTGACCGTACCGGCGCCGCGATTGCTGACATAGGCCAGGCCGGAGGCATCATCGAAGGCGACATTCAGCGCGCCGGCACCGACCGGCACGTCATGCAGCACCTTGCCGGAAGCCACATCGACGATCAGCAGGTTGTCGGTGCCCTGCGAGGCCACGTACAGGCGGTTGCGTGCTGCGTCGAAGGCCACGCCCGAGGCGCTGATCGAATTGCCCAGGTCGATGACCTTGTCGACCTTGCCGCTGGCCACATCGATCACCGCCGCCTCCGGCGTGCCGATGCTGACGGTGAACAGCTTGCCACCCTTCTCGTCCAGCACCAGGCTCATCGGCGTGAACTTGCCATCATCCACGCCGGACTCCAGCGTCACCGGCGGCAGCTCCTTGAACGTCTTCGCATCGAACACCGACAGGTGGTCCTCACCCGTGGCCGAAGCGAACACCTTGCCGTGGGTGCCATCGACCACCACGTCGCGCGCATGCGGCACGGTGTCGACAGGGAACTGGTGGACCAGCGAGAGGTCCTTCTGGCGATAGACCGCAATCGAATTCTGGCGGGTATTGGTCACCCAGACATTGCCATTGATGTCATCCACGCCCACACCGTAGACCGCATAGACCGCGCCGTTGGTGCTGCCCGGCACCTGCGCCGGGGTGATCGCCCTGGTCACCTTCAGCGACTTCGGGTCCAGCTTCAGCAACTGCGACTGGGTCACCGGCGGACGGCCCACCGCCGAGGTCACGAACACCGCATTGCTGGCGGCGCTGTAAACGGACTGGTACAGGCCCGGCACCAGCTTGTTGGACTGGGTGGCGAACTGCGCCTGGCCGGACAGCGGCAGCTGCGGCGACACGCGCAGCTTCAGCACCGTGGCCGCAGCCGGCTGGCTGGCGCGCACCACCACCGGGTGGGTGCCCGGCACCGCATCGGCCGGAATGCTCAGCTGGGTCTTGAAGTTGCCATCGGCATCGACCTCCAGCGGCTGCGTGTTGAGCACGCTGTCGCCACGCAGCAGGCTGACCTTCTGGCCCGGCACGAAGCCACGACCAACTACGTCGGCAGTGCTGCCGGGCACCACGTTCTCACCGCGCGAGACAACCTCACCCTTGAAGGTGGCGTTGGCCGGCTGGTCGAACACCGGCTGCGCGGTGGCGGTCACCGCCAGCAACAGGCCGGCGGCGAGAGAGGTGAGACGGAAAGACGGACGGAACGACATGGAAGGCTCCTTGCACACGTAGGCCGCGCCACGTGACGCGGGATTCATCGGTTGCCTGGGCCGCTGCACGCCGGCAGCCTCGCCTGGGTAGTGGGGTCGCACGGCATCGCGTGCGAAGGGATTCACTCGGCGGCGTTGTCACCATCCGTGGGGGCACCGTCACCGGCGCTGCGGTCGGTCACGCCGTACAGTTCATGCAGCGCGGCATGGAACGAGGCCGGCAGCATCGGGCCGTGTCCCAGCCCCGGGAACTCGCGGTACTGCACGCTCATGCCCGGCACCTTGGCCAACCGTTCTGACAACTGCATCGCCGCATCCGGCGTGGCGCCACCGATGCGGCGCAGATGCGCGACCACCCGTGGGTTGCTCATGTCACGCTTGCCACGATCACCAACACGCTCGGCACCGCCCAGCATCAACCAGAGCTTTGCCGGCTGGCCGTGCACGTTCTGCACGAACTGCTGCTCCGGATCACCCAGCGCCGCGCCCTGGCTCCACCACAGCGACGGACTGGCTGCCAGATAGGACTGGAACGCGGCAGGTCGCGTGTACAGCGCATTGAGCACGAATAGCCCGCCCAGCGAATGGCCCCACAGCGCCTGCTGCTGCGTATCGATGCGTGCGCGTCGCTCGACTTCCGGCTTGATGCGGCGCTCGATCACATCCAGGAAAGCCGCAGCGCCGCCGCCGACGGCCTGGGTCGTGCCGCTCTCGTCGTCGGCACGGTCGATCCACGCGGTGTAGTCGAAGGTACGCGCCTTGGAATCGATGCGCAGCTCGTTGTCGTAGCCGATCAGCACCAGTACCGGCGGCGCCTTGCGCGCGGCCAGCTCGGCCAGCAGCGGCTGGTCCAGCACCATGGCCACGGCATTGCCATCCAGCGCGTACAGCACCGGGGACGGGGTCTTGCCGGCCCTGGCCGGAATCGCCAGGTTCACCCGCCAACGGCGCTGCTGGTCCGGGCTGTCCACCACGAAACGTTCAAAGCGATAGCTGGCCGCCGGCTCGTCCAGCACGGTGTGGCCGATCTTCTGCAGCGGATTGCGTTGCTGCGCATGGGCGTAGGGCGTGGCCATCAGGACCCCCATCAACAGGGCGGCCATGCCGCGGGCCAGTGGACCACGGCGCAAAGGCGGGACGAAATGCTTCATCAGCGGCGGCAGAAGCGGCCGATGGCCGCCGGTTCACAGGGGACCGCAGTCTACCTTAAACGCGAATGATTATCACATCGATCAAACGTCACACTGTGTATCACGCGCGCGCATGCCCGGCTTGCGCAAGGGGCAGCACTTCCCCTATTTTGCGGCCCATCGGGGCATTGGATCGCCCCGCTTCCAGCGCAGCCATGGATGGCGGGTACTTGCCGCCATCCGGGTCGCGTTCATCTGCACACAAACACCATGGGATTGGATCCCATGATTGTGAGAACCCTTGAAGCACAACGCACTGATCGCCCTTACCCTCGGCCTGCTCGCCCCGCTCGCCGCCCACGCCGCACAGGACCTGCCAACGCTCTACCAGGCCTTTGAAGAAGCCGGCAATTCGTCACTGGGTATGGACCAACTCAACCAGACGGTGACATTCACTGCCGTAGCACTGGGCGTTTCCAGCAACCTGGCGGGCGAGCCGCTGATCGAGGCCGGCGACGACCAGGGCAATGTCCTGGCCCGACTGACCACGGACGATGAACAGCAGGCCACCAAGCTGGGCGCACTGGAAGAAGGCGCAACCTTCACCGCCAGCTGCACGCTGCAGTTCAGCTCGGGCACCGATTACCTGTCCTTCGGCGATTGCACCATCAAGTAAAGATGAAGCCGGCAAGATGCCGGCTTCTTTTCTTTGCCTCTGTAGCGTCGAGCCATGCTCGACTCACGCAACGTCACGGCCCCGAAGGCACCGGACCATAAACGTTCTCCTGCGGCGTGCCCGGCAGCAGCGAGAAGATCATGATCACGATCCCGCCGCCTGGCACCAACGCCAACAGGAACAGCCAGCCCGACTGGTTGCAGTCATGCAGGCGGCGTACGGTCACCGCGATCAGCGGCACGATCGTGACCAGCCACATCACACATAGCAGTACCACCATGCCGATCAGGATGCCGGCCAGCGCATCGGCACTGTTGCGCAGCAGGATCGCCAGCACGCCGGCCAGCAGCATCACTGCCGTTGCGACCAGGAACAGGAACAGCTGGTACATCCAGTACTCGCGGCGGTTGGCGCGACCCTCGAACTGGGCATAGCGCCTCAACGGCAGAATCATTTCCTGCACGGCATCAATCCTTGAAAAGGTAGCCGCGCAGTGTGCCAAATGAAGGCGCGCAGGACAATGTGGCGACGAACCATGCTCGAATGCCTTACCGGGGGCCTCTTCAAGCGACCCATTTGTTCCTCACGGGGCATTTGCGTCAACGCCATTTGACCAGCTCAGCAACATCACTACGCTAGGCAAATGAAGAGCATCTTTATCGCGTTACTCCTGACGTCCACACCGCCCTCAGCAGGACCCGGACACATAGAGCCCGGCTACATAATGGGCAGCCTCAAGGCAAATCCGTCTCCGATGCCTGCCGCGCTCAAAGCAATGGATGCGAAATGGGAAATGGACTACAAAACGCTGCGCCGTTTCCTGTTAAAGGCTGGATGGGTCGCGACGCCACGCGAGTATTCTCACCCTACCGTCTACGGATTTCCCGAGGTCAATTGTGGCCAAGGTTGGCAGGCGGTCTGCTCGTCCGGCTTTCACAAAGGCAAGCAGGAAGTCTTTCTCTGGCTTCATCCAACAGACACCAACCTGATCCTAATCGGCGCAGATTGACGTATCCGCCACAGGCACGGGCTCAGCGACCCTTAGCGGCCCTTGCCGCCTCACGCTCGGCGCGCAGCCGATCCAGCTTTTCCTTCAGCTTGATCTCCAGGCCCCGCGGCACCGGGTTGTAGTACACCCGTTCGCCCATCGCATCCGGGAAACCGGTCTGGTCCAGCGCGATGCCACCTTCAGCATCATGGTCGTACTGGTATTCGGCGCCATAGCCCAGCTCCTTCATCAGCTTGGTTGGCGCATTGCGCAGGTGCAGCGGCACCTCTTCGGTACCGCTCTGGCGCACGTCGGCCTTGGCCTGGTTGAACGCGGCGTAGCCCGCGTTCGACTTGGCGGTGCTGGCCAGGTAAAGCACCAGCTGGGCGAACGCGAGCTCGCCTTCCGGGCTACCGAGCCGCTCGTAGATGTCCCAGGCTTCCAGCGCCATGCTCTGCGCGCGCGGATCGGCCAGGCCGATGTCCTCGATGGCCATGCGGGTCAGCCGGCGCGCGAGATAGGACGGATCGCAACCGCCGTCCAGCATGCGGGTCAGCCAGTACAGCGCAGCATCGGGGTTGGAGCTGCGCACGGACTTGTGCAGTGCTGAGATCTGGTCGTAGAACTGCTCGCCGCCCTTATCGAAGCGGCGGGTACGATCGGCCAGCACCTGGGTCAGGGTCTGCGGCGTGATGCGACCGCCCTCCCCGCCCGCCAGCTCGGCGGCGATTTCAAGAAGCGTCAGTGCGCGGCGTACGTCACCATCAGCGGCAGTGGCGATTTCCAGCAGCAGCTCGGGCGCAACCTCGATACCTTCCTCGCCCAGGCCGCGTTCGCGGTCACCCAGCGCGCGTTCCAGCGCTTCGACGATATCGGTTGGCGATACCGCTTCCAGCACGTGCACGCGGCAACGCGACAGCAGCGCCGAGTTCAGCTCGAACGACGGATTCTCGGTGGTGGCACCGACGAACAGGATCGTGCCGCGCTCGATGTGCGGCAGGAACGCATCCTGCTGCGCCTTGTTGAAGCGGTGCACCTCGTCCACGAACAGCACGGTGCGCCGGCCCTCGGCGAAGCGTTGCGCGGCTTCGGCCAGCACCTGACGCACTTCCGGCAGCCCGGACAGCACGGCGGAGATGGCACGGAACTCGGCATCGGAGTACTCGGCCAGCAGCAGCGACAGCGTGGTCTTGCCGCAGCCCGGCGGCCCCCACAGGATCATCGAGTGCACACGCCCGGATTCGACTGCACGGCGCAATGCGCTGTCCGGCGCCAGCAGGCGCTTCTGCCCGACCATTTCGTCGAGGGTGCGCGGGCGCATGCGCTCGGCCAGCGGGCGCAGATGTTCCCGATCAACACTCAGCAGATCGGGGCCGGGGAAGGAAGTTGAACGATGTCTTGCCACCCGCACATTGTACCGCGACAGGGTGACGACGATTCCGGTAGTGCCGGCCGCTGGCCGGCAGATCAAAATTGCGTCAACCAAGGTTGACACCCACCAAGGCGGTGCCGGTTGACACCCACCGGAGCAGGCAGCGCCGGGCCATGCCCGGCATCCCCGATCAATTACCGATGACGTCGGTGCCCTTCGGCGGGGTGAAGCTGAAGGTGCCGGCAGCAAAGCCTGGATTGCGCTTCCAGCCACTGAAGCTGATCACGGTGCGCTGGCCAACCGCATCGGTGATTTCCATCTTGGCCAGGCCCTGCGCATTGAAGCCCAGCGCGGCGTACTGGAAGCTGGCTTCGGTCTCGCGCTTCGGCGACAGCGACAGCCACTGCAGGCCGTCGCGCTGCGCGGCCTCTTCGCTGACGTCGTACTGCTGTTCCAGCAGCGCCGGGTTGATCAGCGCGGTCAGCGGGCTGTTCTGCTCTTCCTTGCCCTGCTCGCGCACGGTGGCCTGCTCCAGGTCCGGCTCGTACATCCAGACCTTCTTGCCGTCGGCCACGATCAGCTGTTCGTGCGGGCGCACGTATTCCCAGCGGAACAGGCGCGGCGCCGACAGGGCCACGCGGCCACTGGTCGATTCCTTCACCTTGCCGCGGCTGTCGAACACCTGCTGGCTGAACTGTCCGTCCAGGCCCTTCAGGCCACTGGTGAAGGTCTTCAGGTCATCGCGAGCGCCAGCCCAGGCACTGCCGGCGGCGGCGCAGGCCACGGCCAGCGTGGTGGTGGCAAGGAAACGGCGGAAGCGGAAGTTCATGCGGAAATCCTGTGGGCGCGGGCGCCAGGAAAGGTGGTTGCCAGTGTGCCCGGAGAAAGATGAATGGGCGATCAGGGCGACATTATGCCGCCCTGAACGTCCATCGGCGATTCAGCCGCCAGATGTCGGCAGCTTGCCGTACAGCACCTGGCCGCGGAAGCCGCGACGCACTTCGCGGTACAGCGCGCGGAACGCGGGGTAGTCCTGCGGCTGGCACAGCGCCTCCGGCCCACGCACCGCGTTCTGCCGCAAGCGGTGGTGCACGATCACGTCCTGGCCCTCGCGGCTCCAGTCCACCCGGTATTCGCCAGCGGCATTGGTAAAGCGCTGGCTGGCCGGAATGGCGATGATCGGCGCATTGGCCGGGAACTGCAGGCGATAGGTTTCCTCGCGCAGGCTGGCATTGCAGTAGAACGGCGTTTCGTTGGCCGGCGCCGAGGCGGTGGCATACAACCCCCGCACCGACTCGCCACCCGGCGGGTCCGGCACGGCCATGCCGCCGGCCACGCTGAAATCAGCGTAGTCCTCGGCCTGGAACGCCATGCGGTAGCCGAACGGCCGGGTCAGGTCGACCGGCACGCCCTGGATCTGCAGCTGCCCTCGCCCATCGAAACCGGACGCGGCCATGATCTGCTCTTCAGCGCGCGCACGGTTCTGCGCGTTGAGCTGGGAGAACTGCGCACGCATGCTGATCTCGGCGTTCTCGCCAAGTTTCGGAATCGTCTCGCCGCGCAGGTTGCCGTCGGCGTCGAAGGTGAATCGCACTTCCATCGAGGTGGCATTGCGCTCCGGCGTGTTGGCCGGGGTACGCGCCAGCGTGGCATCACGGGTACGCATCACCGGCGCACCCAGGTCACCTTCCGGCAACTGCCCGAAGCGCGCCCACGCGGTAGTCGAATCCAGGTAAAGATCAAACTCGGGGATGTAGGTGATGGCGTGGTTGAAGCGGCCCAGCACCGGAATCTTCGGCAGCGTCGGGCCGCCCCCCGCACCGATCAGCACCGGCGAGCTGGCGATGCCCTTGGCCGCCAGCAGCGCCTCCAGGATCGTCACATGGTCCTTGCAGTCGCCGTAGTGGTTGTCGAGGATGCTCTGCGCGCTGTTCGGCTCCAGGCCGCCGTTGCCCAGGTACACCGCCACATAGCGGATGTTCTGCGCGACCCAGCGATACAGCGCATCAGCCTGCTCGCGGCGGTCGCTGATGCCGGCGGTGATCTCATCAGCGAGCTCCTGCAGCGCCGGGGTCACCTCGGCCGCCGGGCCCGCCTTGAGCTGGTAGGCGCGCCCCATCTGCGACCAGTCACGATACGTGCTGGCCATGATGTTCGGGCCGAACTCCCAGCCCGCCGCCGACCAGTTCTGCGCCGGCATCGCCTCACGACGCTGGTAGCGCCAGCGCCATTGCGCCTGGCCGTTCTTCACCGTCGGCCGGTCACTGCCCTGCACGCCGCGGCTGTCGACGAACATCGGCAGGTTGGCCGGCGCACTCAGGGTGACCTCGGCGTCCTCGTACTCGGTGAAGACGTTGAAGGTCTCCCACAGGCCGAAATAGCCCGGGAAGTACGGCGTAGCCTGGGTGCGGCGCACCTGGTAGTACAGGCGCGTGCCCGGGGCCAGGTTCGGGAACACGATCACCCGCACCTTGCGGTCGGCATACATCGCCGCCGAAGCGCTGGAGTAGCTCTCCTGCGTGTAGATACGGTCGGCCGGAACGTCGCGGCGCTGGCCGTCGGCAGTGATGGTGTAGGCGCCGAGCACTTCCAGCGTTTCCATCTTCTCGCTGTAGCTCAGCCGCACCTGGCTGAACTGCTCGACGGAGGCCTTGGTCTTGAGCAGGACTTCGTAGGTTTCGGTCTGCACATTGCCCGCATCGGGCCGCACCTGGTAGTCGGCGCGGTAACGGACAATGCTGAAATTATTGCTGGCTTCGGTATCGCCGCTGGTGGATGGCGGCGCCGTGGCGGGCGCGGAGGTGGCGGTTTCTGCCAGTGCCGGGCCGGCAGCCATCAGGGCTGCCAGCGCCAGCGCGCTTGGTACGGGGTGAAGCATGCGTCGGTTCCTTGGACGTCGTGGGGGATACGTCGGGTCTTACTTCGGCGGCGGCGGTGCCAGCACCGTGCGGTCGCCGTTGTGCTCGGGCGGGCTGACCACGCCGGCCGCTTCCATGGCCTCGATCAGTCGCGCTGCACGGTTGTAGCCGATCTTCAGCCGGCGCTGCACGCCGGAAATCGATGCACGACGGGTCTCGGTGACCACCCGCAGCGCTTCGTCATACAACGGGTCGGACTCGTCGCCGGCCGCACTGGTCTCGGGCAGGCCAGTGGCGCCGACGACCACGCCGTCGCCCATCGTCTGCACTTCGTCCAGCACGCCGTCGACATAGTCGGCCGGGCCCATCGCCTTGAGGTGCTCGACCACGCGATGCACTTCGTCGTCGGACACGAACGCACCATGCACGCGCTCGGGCAGCGCAGTACCCGGCGGCAGGTACAGCATGTCGCCGTGGCCGAGCAGGGTCTCCGCGCCGGACTGGTCGAGAATGGTGCGCGAGTCGATCTTGGAGCTGACCTGGAAGGCGATACGGGTCGGAATGTTGGCCTTGATCAGGCCGGTGATCACATCCACCGACGGGCGCTGCGTGGCCAGGATCAGGTGGATGCCGGCCGCACGCGCCTTCTGTGCCAGGCGCGCGATCAGCTCTTCCACCTTCTTGCCGACGATCATCATCATGTCGGCGAATTCGTCGATGAAGATGACGATGAACGGCAGCGTTTCGAGCGGACGCGGTGCCTCGCCCAGCTCCGGGTTCGGCTTGAACAGCGGGTCCATCAGCGGCTGGCCGGCGTCCTGGGCTTCCTTCACCTTCTTGTTGAAGCCGGCCAGGTTGCGCACGCCCACCGCGCTCATCAGCTTGTAGCGGCGCTCCATCTCGGCCACGCACCAGCGCAGGCCGTTGGCGGCCTCCTTCATGTCGGTGACCACCGGCGCCAGCAGGTGCGGAATGCCCTGGTAGACGCTCAGCTCGAGCATCTTCGGGTCGATCATCAGCATCCGCAGGTCTTTCGGCGAGGCCTTGAACAGCAGGCTCAGCACCATCGCGTTGACCGCCACCGACTTGCCCGAACCGGTGGTACCGGCCACCAGCAAGTGCGGCATGCGCGCCAGATCGGCCACGGTCGGGCGGCCGGCGATGTCCTTGCCCAGCGCCAGGGTCAGCACGCTGGCCGACTTGTCATATTCCTTCGAGCGCAGCAGCTCGGACAGGAAGATCATCTCGCGGGTGACGTTGGGAATTTCCAGGCCGATCACCGACTTGCCCGGGATGACGTCGACCACGCGCACCGACTTCACCGACAGGCCGCGCGCGATGTCCTTGTCCAGCGAACTGATCTGGCTGACCTTGATGCCCGGTGCCGGCTCGATCTCGAAGCGGGTGATGACCGGGCCAGGGTTGGCGCCGACCACCTGCGCATCGATGCGGAAGTCCTTCAGCTTGAACTCGATCTGCCGCGACAGCGTTTCCAGCGTTTCTTCGTCGTAGCCCTTCGGCTGCGGCTTGGGATCATCCAGTAGCGCCAGCGGCGGCAGGTCGGAACCATCGCCGTTGACGCCACGGAACATCGGAATCTGGGTATCGCGCTTGGCCCGATCACTCTTCTCGATCACCGGCTCCGGACGCGGCTCGATCTTCACCGGCTCGCGCTTGGCGCGCACCTCGGCGTCGGCCTTGCGCACTTCCTGGCGCTCCTCGCGCATCACCCGGGTCTGCTTCCACTCGGTGACTTCTTCCTTCTTGCGTTCCAGCAACGGCGCCAGCGACATCACGCCACGGCCGATCTTCTCCATCACCGTAAACCAGGACAGCCCGGTGGCCAGGGTGATCGAGGCCAGCAGCAATACCAGCACAAACAGGTTCGCGCCCAGCGCGCCGAAGCCCACCGTGAGCGAATTGCCGACCAGCTTGCCGAGGATGCCGCCAGCGCTGGAGACGTCGCCACTGAACAGGCGCACGTGCAGGAAGCCGGTGCCGGCAATCAGGAAGCCGACCAGGCCGACCAGGCGCAGCGCCGGGTCCAGATCGTTCTCACCCTTGCTCTCGCGCTTGAGGCCGAACATGGCGATCCACGCCAACGCGCCGAGCACCACCGGCAACAGGAAGGCGATGTAGCCGAACAGCTGCAGCAGCACGTCGGCGATCCAGGCCCCGGCGCGGCCACCCAGGTTGTGCACTGGCACGACCACGCTGCCGGTATGCGACCAGCCCGGATCAGTCGCTGAATAGGTGAAAAGACTGGCCGCCAGATACAGCAGGGCCGGCGCGATGGCGATCAGGCCCAGGTCGCGCCAGAGGCGCTGGCGGCGTGGATTGTCGGTCGTCGCCGCCGCGGCCGTGCGACGTGACGCCTTGCTGTCGTCGGACTTGGAGCGTTCGGGGACCTGCTTCGCCACCTTAGACCATACCTTTGGAATGCGCTGTTAGTGATTGATAATAAATGAGACGGCGTCAGTTTTCAGTTATGCGACGCCCGACAGGGCAATCCGGGGCCCGGAACCACCGCTGGATGACGGCGTTCTGTTCATCGGCTTGAATCGCCCTGCCCCAGCCGCCACTCTATGACCTGCCGAGGATGCTGCGCAAACGTCGCCAGCGCCTTGCCCCATCTACCTTTTCGCGAGTTTACATGAGCACCAGCCTGCCCTCCCGCCACCAGCGCCTCGTCATCCTCGGTTCCGGACCGGCCGGCTGGACCGCCGCCGTCTACGCCGCCCGTGCCAACCTGAAGCCGGTCGTCATCACCGGCCTGCAGCAGGGTGGCCAGCTGATGACCACCACCGAGGTGGACAACTGGCCGGGTGACGCCCACGGCTTGATGGGCCCGGACCTGATGGCGCGCATGCAGGCGCACGCCGAGCGCTTCGAAACCGAGGTCATCTTCGACCATATCCACACCGCCGACCTGTCGCAGCGCCCGTTCAAGCTGATCGGCGACAGCCACGAGTACACCTGCGACGCGCTGATCATCGCCACTGGCGCCACCGCCAAGTACCTGGGCATCCCGACTGAAGAGACCTTCAAGGGCCGCGGCGTCTCCGCCTGCGCCACCTGTGACGGCTTCTTCTACCGCGACCAGGACGTGGTCGTGGTCGGCGGCGGCAACACCGCCGTGGAAGAGGCGCTGTACCTGTCCAACATCGCCCGCAAGGTCTACCTGGTCCACCGCCGCGACACCCTGAAGGCGGAAAAGATCATGCAGGACAAGCTGTTCAGGAAGGTGGCCGAGGGCAAGATCGAGACCGTCTGGCACCACCAGGTGGAGGAAGTGCTGGGCAACGACGCCGGCGTGACCGGCGTGCGCGTGAAGTCCACCCTGGACGGCAGCACCCGCGACATCGACGCCCACGGTTTCTTCGTGGCCATCGGCCACCACCCGAACACGACCCTGTTCGACGGCCAGCTGGCGATGAACAACGGCTACCTGGAAATCCGCTCGGGCCTGGGCGGCAACGCCACCCAGACCTCGGTGGAAGGCGTGTTCGCCGCCGGCGATGTGGCCGACCAGCACTACCGCCAGGCGATCACTTCGGCCGGCTTCGGCTGCATGGCCGCGCTGGACGCCGAGCGCTACCTGGACGCACAAGGCAAGGCCAGCTGAAGCGCTGATCCTGCTCAGTAGAGTCGAGCCATGCTCGACTCAGGCAAAAGGCCGACGCGAAAGCGCCGGCCTTTTCGCTTTCAGTGGCCAACCAACCCTGCCGCCGCAACGCTCACCCCGCCCGGTCGCCGTATGCACTGCACCCTGTGCCTGACCGGCGGAGATTTCACCCCATCGGCATCGACCACCTGCGTGTTCCAGAACAAGGGGGCACTGCCAGCATTCTCGCACCTCATGATGATCTGACTGGGCTTCTCGTCCGGTGCAGCGATGTGGACCTTGCCGTCGGTACAGGTCCATCCGGGCGGACAGCCCACATTGGTGGTGACCAGATCAATCGGATATCGGGGGTGGCCCTCAAACACCACATCGACGCGCCGCGAACTGCCCGCGGACAGCTCGATGGACTGGATGGGCTCCACCTTCAACGGCACGCAACCCTCCCCTTCACGGAACAGCCGATAGCCTTTCTCGACACCCTTCATTGAGGCAGTGCGAAAAGCCGGGTCCTGCAAAGCTGCGGCATCGGTTGGGTTTGTGTGGAAGGCAACTTCGACAACCACGGATGGCATCTGCGCGAAACCGTTCTCACCGTGGCCGGCAGCTGCACCAGCCGCAGCCACAGGAAAGTCTGCATATCCCTCCTGTGCCGTAATGAGCTCGCGCATGTAGCAGAGCACCATGTCGGCAAGCCTTCGATCACCCGGCTTGCGTGGATGATAATAGACGCGCGTTCCCCGGGCCGCACCCGAGGCATCCGCATTCGTGTGAATGCTGAGCAACCCCGCTGCACCAAGATGGTTCGCATAGTAGGGCCGAGCACGAATATCATCGGAAACCTCCCTGTCTGTCGCCGTGCTGTTGGCAAAGTGATTCCAGATATCCGGCCGATCCGGCAGCAGATCGCGGAGATGGTATCTGGATGACATTTCGCTCCAGGCCCGCCCGGACTCTGGATGCAGGTCGCCCTGATTGCGACGCGCCCGGTGCACCAACCGTCCTCCGCGCTCTTCCATCAACTGCTGCAGCTCTTCGGCATAACCAGGGGTGATCAGATCCTCCTGGACGCCATTCATGGCGGGGCGCTGGAACTCCCATTCCAACCCAGGATGTACACGAACCAGACCGTGACTTGCAGAGACCAGTACCGAGTTCACCATCGAAGCATCCGATGACTGAGATCGTGCCGAAGTCATGATTGGAAAGTGCTCCCAGTAGGGCCTTCCTTCGTACAGGACCTCCGACTGGACCTCGCCCGCACCGGACTTCATTGCATAAGTCTCAAGCGAGCTCCGGATGTACTGCTCGATATCCTCAAGCGAGTGATCATCCTCTGCAGGCAACATGCCGGGGCCGAAGCGAATGATCAGTCGCTGGCGCTCCAGATCGACCGAAGCACTCACGACCACATGAGTTGACCGCGACGTTCGGACCTGGTGTGCGTCAAGTATCCGCTGCGCCTCTCGTGTCAGCAGCAGATCCAGCCCCGGATCACTCTCGATCGCCTGTACGGGCCGGGCAATCGCTGCCGACCCAGCGCCCAGGCCAGCAATGATCAGCGCAAACGCAGAACAACGGAGAGCATGCATGCATTCCATGTGTCGAATCCTTCGATGTGGGTATGCGCCAGATGGGCGCGAAGATCGAATGTCCCATCCAACTCCCAGCTACATCGTTGAACCGACTCGCGATTTCGACCAATTCGGATGATCCTCAAGTCGAGTGCGGCAATACTTTTCGCACTCCACCTGCCCTATCCTTCCCCCATGCCCTCCCCCCGCTTCCTCGACTCCCTGCAGTCCATTCCCGCCACCGACTGGGATGCCCTGCACGACGGCCGCAACCCCTTCGTCAGCCACGCTTTCCTCTCAGGCCTGGAACAACACGGCTGCCTGCGCGAGGACTGGGGCTGGCAGCCCCGGCACTTCACTCTGTGGGAGGGCGAGCGCCTGATCGGCGCAATTCCGGGCTACCTGAAGACCAACTCCCACGGCGAATTCGTGTTTGACCATGCCTGGGCGAACGCCTATGCCCGCCATGGCCGCGACTACTACCCGAAGTGGCTGGGCGCGGTGCCGTACTCGCCGGTCACCGGGCCGCGCCTGCTGGCCCGTCACGATTCAGAGCGCACCACGCTGCTGTCGGCGTTGCGCGATGCACTGCCGGCACTGGCCGTGTCATCGGCCCATATCAATTTCCACACCGCAGCGGACGAGGCGCTGTTCGGCGATGACTGGCTGCTGCGCGAGGACGTGCAGTTCCAGTGGCAGAACCCGGGTGACTGGGCGACATTCGACCAGTTCCTTGGCGCGATGAACCACAAGCACCGCAAGAACATCCGCCAGGAACGGGCCAAGGTCGCCCGCCAGGGCATCACCTTCCGCGTGGTGCATGGCGACGACGCCAGCCGCGCCGACCTGCAGGCGATGTACCGCTTCTACCTGCAGACCTTCCTGGAATACGGCAATGCCCCGGCGCTGACCGAGGCTTTCCTGCGCCATCTGGCCATTTCATTGGGGCGTGGGCTGGTGCTGTTCCTGGCCGAGCAGGAAGGCCAGCCAATCGCCGGCGCACTTTGCCTGCGCGGTGGTGACACGCTGTACGGTCGCTACTGGGGCGGCGCCACATTGCCCGGCCTGCATTTCGAAGCCTGCTACTACCAGGGCATCGAATACTGCCTGCGCGAAGGGCTGAGCCGTTTCGAGCCGGGCGCACAGGGCGAGCACAAGCTGGCGCGAGGCTTCCTGCCGACGCTGGTACGCAGCCGGCACTGGGTGGCCGACGCGGATTTCTCCGAGGCGTTGCAGGAGTGGTGCCGGCAGGAACGGCGTGATGTGCGTCGGTACCGGCAGGAGCTGCTGGGGCACAGCCCATTTCGCGCGGACGGGTGACCAGCCAACCAAGGTTGGCAGCTACCGCGGCATTCGCGCGGGGCCGCGACGACTACAATGCCGGCATGACCCGCCAGCTGCCCTGGCGCCTGGCCGATGCGCCGGACGCTGCCTTCCCTCCGGCCGAGACCGCCCTGCGCCAGCCCGACGGCCTGCTCGCCGTGGGCGGCGACCTGCATCCAGCGCGCCTGCTCAACGCCTACGCCGGCGGCATCTTTCCGTGGTTCAGCGAGGGCGAGCCGATCCTGTGGTGGTCGCCCGACCCGCGCATGGTGTTCCGCACCGATGGCGTGCACCTGTCCAGCCGCTTCCGCCGCCAGCTGCGCGGCAGCACGTGGGAGGTCACCGCCGACACCGCCTTCAGCCAGGTGATGCGCGCCTGTGCGGCGGCACCTCGGCCCGGCCAGGACGGCACCTGGATCAGCCCGGCGATGGTCGAGGCCTACAGCCAGTTGCACGACCTCGGCTTCGCCCATTCGTTCGAAGTCTGGGACCGTCAGTCGCTGGTCGGCGGCATCTACGGGGTGGCCATCGGGTCGATGTTCTTCGGCGAGAGCATGTTCAGTGGCGCCAGCGGTGGTTCCAAGATCGCGCTGGCGGCACTGGCGTCCACGCTTCACGGCTGGGGCTGGGAGCTGATCGACGCCCAGGTGCAAAATCCGCACCTGCTGCGGATGGGCGCCGAACACCTGCCGCGCGCGGAATTCCTGCAGCACGTGCGCCAGGCCGTGCGCCATGACGGCCGTGAAGGCTCGTGGACACAGGCCGTCGGACGCTTGCCAGCCCGGCATTTGGTCGGCGGTTAACACAAACTTTGCAAGCTGGGCCGGTCACGCGTAAAATACCGCGCCTTAGGCCCAGCGTGGCCGTTTTCTGAACCGCACAGGACTACATGTCGAAAGACGATTCCATCGAGTTCGAGGGCACCGTCAGCGAGACGCTGCCGAACACCACTTTCCGCGTTCGTCTGGAAAATGGGCACGAAATCATCGCCCACATCTCCGGCCGCATGCGCAAGAACTACATCCGCATCCTCACCGGTGACCGGGTCAAGGTTGAAATGACCCCGTACGACCTGACCAAGGGTCGTATCACTTACCGCATGAAGTAAGCGGTCGGCGCGCTGCGCCACTTCGACAAGGCCAGCCCTGGTTGCTGGCCTTTTGTCATGCCTGCAATCCGGCCCTGCCGGAGGTCATCGTGACCGAACTCACCGTGACGTCGGTCAGCCCTGCTTGCGGCAGATTCGCATCTGCATCCGTAGCGGCATCGTGGGACCCGGTCCAGTCCGGATCGCCATCCCCCTGCCCTGCCATGAACATGCTCCCGCTGACCGCTCTGCTCGTCGCCCTTACCGTGTCCGCCAGCGCAGCGCCCGTGCACGCCGCCGACACCCTTTCCACCCCCAGTGACTGCGTCCAGCTGGGCAGCGACCAGCAACTGGTGCGCGCCGGCGCCTCGCGCAACGTCCTGCTGCGCAATGGCCAGGACCACTACGTCGTGCATTTCCAGGACGACTGCTCGGCGGCAGGCTACTCGCGGAAACTGAGCTTCGCTACGGACGGCCAGCAGGGCCTGCTGTGCGCTGCCGGCCGCAGCCAGCTGAACACCGATTCCAGCCGCTGCATCGTGTCGCAGATCGAGCCAGTCGACGAGGCAACCTTCAAGAAGAAAGCCCGCCAGCGCAGCCGCTGACGGCGCACATGACAAGGGCGGCCGAAGCCGCCCTTGTCAGGAGGGGTATCACCGCACGGGCGCAACCAGTGGAAGCACCCGCGGCTGCTCGTGCTGCCGCGCCAGCCAGAGCTCGTAGCTGGATTGCAGCCCCATCCAGAAAGCCGCCGTACTGACCCCAGCCATTTCCAAACGAATGGCCAGATCAGGACTGATGCCTGCCTTGCCGTTCAATACCCGCGACAATGCCACCCGCGACATTGCCAAGCGCTCGGCCGCTTCGGTCACCGAGAGACCCATCGGATCGAAGACCATTGCCTTGATCGTCTGCCCCGGATGTGGATGGTGATGAATCATGCGCGGCCTCAGTGATAGTCCAGGTAGTCCAGCAGTTCCACGTCGCCACCGGTAAAACGGAAGGTGATCCGCCAGTTCCCATTGACCCACACAGACCAATGCCCCTTCAGGTCGCCCCGCAGCTTGTGCAGGCGCAATCCAGGCATGGCGAGATCCTCGGGACCCGACGCTACATCCAGGATGGACAAGATCATCAGCACCCTGCTGGTGTGACTATGCCGGATCCCGCTGCTGCTACCGGAACGGTAGAACCGCTCGAGACCCTTGTGGCGAAAGCTGATGATCATCACTGTATCCCGTATCGTTTCGCGATACAAATGTAGTAATGCCCGATCGCGCTTACGGAACAGCATCGATGCCCCCATGCCCTGCCCGCAAGGCCGCGGGCGACAGGCGACAGGCCCAAAACAACAAGGGCGGCCGAAGCCGCCCTTGTCATTTCAGGTCCGCCGAAACCGGCCGGGGGTCAGTTCATTCCACCGTGACCGGCAGCAGGCGCTCCGGTTCGGCCTGGGTTTCGACCACCAGCTCGTCGTCGCGCACATCGATGCTCACCTTGCCGCCATTGACCAGCTTGCCGAACAGCAGCTCGTCGGCCAGCGGACGCTTGATCCTGTCCTGGATCACGCGGGCCATCGGACGCGCACCCATCAGCGGGTCGAAGCCGTGGTGGGCCAGCCAGTCGCGTGCAGTTGGCGTGGCCGACAGGCTGACGTGCTTGTCCTGCAGCAGCATCTCCAGCTCGATCAGGAACTTGTCGACCACGCGCAGGATGTGCTCGAAGCCCAGCGCCTGGAACTGCACCACCGCGTCGAGGCGGTTGCGGAATTCCGGGGTGAAGCTGCGGCGGATGGTCTCCATCGCGTCGGTGGCGTGGTCCTGCTTGGTGAAGCCGATCGAGCGCCGCGAGGCCTGCGCCGCACCTGCATTGGTGGTCATTACCAGCACCACGTTCTTGAAGTTGGCCTCGCGACCGTTGGTATCAGTCAGCACGCCGCGATCCATCACCTGCAACAGGATGTTGAAGATGTCCGGGTGCGCCTTCTCGATCTCATCCAGCAGCAGCACGCAGTGCGGCGTCTTGACGATCTTCTCGGTCAGCAGGCCACCCTGGTCGAAGCCGACGTAGCCCGGAGGGGCACCGATCAGGCGGCTGATCGAATGCGGCTCCATGTACTCGGACATGTCGAAGCGGACCAGCTCGATGCCCAGCTGCAGCGCCAGCTGCTTGGTCACCTCGGTCTTGCCGACACCGGTCGGGCCGGCGAACAGGAAGTTGCCGATCGGCTTTTCCGGATTGCCCAGGCCCGAACGGGCCAGCTTGATCGCCGAGGACAGCGTCTCGATGGCCGGGTCCTGGCCGAAGATCACCATCTTCAGGTTGCGCTCCAGATGCTGCAGCACGTCCTTGTCGGTGGCACTGACCTGCTTGGTCGGGATGCGCGCCATCTTGGCCACGATCGCCTCCACTTCCTCGACGTCGATCAGCTCCTTGCGCTGCCCTTCCGGCAGCAGGCGCTGGCGGGCACCGGCCTCGTCGATCACGTCGATGGCCTTGTCCGGCAGCAGGCGGTCGCCGATGTGCTTCACCGACAGGTCCACCGCCGCCTGCAGCGCTTCATCCGAATAGGTCACGCTGTGGTGCAGCTCGTACTTGGACTTCAGGCCCTGCAGGATCTCGTAGGTCTCGCCCACGGTAGGCTCGACGATATCGATCTTCTGGAAGCGGCGGGCCAGTGCCCGGTCCTTCTCGAAGATGCCGCGGTATTCCTGGAAAGTGGTCGAACCGATGCAGCGCAGCTCCCCGGAGGCCAGGGCCGGCTTGATCAGGTTGGACGCATCCATGGTGCCGCCCGACGCCGAGCCGGCGCCGATGATGGTGTGGATCTCGTCGATGAACAGCACTGCGTTGGGCACCTTCTTCAGCGCGGTCAGCACACCCTTCAGCCGCTTCTCGAAGTCGCCGCGGTACTTGGTGCCGGCCACCAGCGCGCCCAGGTCGAGCGAGTAGATCACCGCGTCGGCCAGCACGTCGGGTACCGAGCCCTCGACGATGCGGCGGGCCAGGCCCTCGGCGATAGCGGTCTTGCCCACGCCGGCCTCGCCCACGTACAGCGGGTTGTTCTTGCGGCGTCGGCACAGGACCTGGATGGTGCGCTCGATCTCGTCGCCACGGCCGACCAGGGGATCGATGCGGCCGGACCGGGCCTGTTCGTTGAGGTTGCTGGCGAATTCGGTCAGGGCATCGCCCTTCGGCTCGCCCTCCCCGCCTTCCATGCGGCCCTCGCCGTCGGAGGAGGAGGACGGCTGCTCGCCTTCCTCGCCCAGCTTGGCGATGCCGTGGGACAGGTAATTGACCACATCCAGCCGGGTCACGTCCTGCTGGTTGAGGTAGTAGACGGCGTGGGAGTCCTTTTCGCCGAAGATGGCGACCAGCACGTTGGCGCCGGTGACCTCCTTCTTGCCCGAGGACTGCACGTGGTACACGGCCCGCTGCAGCACCCGCTGGAAGCCCAGGGTCGGCTGGGTGTCACGGCCGTCATCCTCGGCCAGGCGGGACACCGAGGCCTCGATGGCCTGCTCCAGCTCCTGGCGCAGGCGTTCGGCGTCGGCACCACAGGCTTTCAGGACGGCCTGGGCGGACGGGTTGTCGAGCAGTGCCAACAGCAGGTGTTCGACCGTCATGAACTCATGCCGGGCCTCACGGGCGCGCTTGTAGCACTGGCCGATGGTGTGTTCGAGGTCTTTGCTGAACATGGATTACTCCGGCGGCAGATGGGAACAATATGCGGCCTGACTACGCGATTTCCATCACCCTAGCGGATTGCTGCGTTCAGATGGCGTTAGCACTGCAGAACGCTTGATCTTCGTTCACTCCAGAAGACCTCAACCGGCATGAGCGAACCCTACCTGAGCCGCTGGCGATTGCGGCGTGATGGCCCGGCCATCGAAACACCTCACGCCCGGCTCTGGCCGGTGCTGACCGCTGTCGGCGAGCCGGCGATGCTGAAGATCAGCAGCGAAGCGGAGGAGCAGAACAGCCATCGCCTGCTGCGCTGGTGGGACGGCGATGGCGCTGCCCGCCTGCTGGCCCACGCCGGGCCGGCGATCCTGATCGAGCGTGCCGGCGGCGACTCGCTGCGGCAACGCTCGATCGAGGGCGATGATGAGGCCTGCACCACGATCCTGTGCCAGGTCCTGCAACGGCTGCACCGGCCACGGAGCGCGCCGCCAGCGGAACTGGTCTGCCTGCGTACATGGTTCGCCGATCTGCTGCAGCCAAGGGCCGCGCTGCCGCCACTGCTGGAACAGTGCAGATCACTGGCGGAGGGGCTGCTGCGTGACGAACAGGAGATCCGGCCCCTGCACGGTGACCTGCACCACGACAACGTGCTGGATTTCGGCAGGCGCGGCTGGCTGGCGATCGATCCGAAGCGGCTGCTGGGCGACCGTGCGTTCGACTACACGACGATGTTCAGCAATCCGGATCTCTGTGGCCCGGGCATCCACGTTGCGACGCGGCCCGAGCGGTTTGCCGCGCGCGTAGAACAGGTGACCGCGCTGGCCGGCCTCGACCGTACCCGCCTGCTGCGTTGGGTCGCTGCCAGCGCAGGGCTGTCGGCGGTGTGGTTCCGCGATGACGGCGACCCGGCCGACGTGGACGAGGCGGTGGCACGGATGGCGCTGGAGGCGCTGGCGGCGGGGTGATCTCGACCTGTAGAGCCGAGCCCATGCTCGGCTGTGCTTCCGGGAATGCGGAACATCTGAACGAAAAGCAGCCGAGCGCAGGCTCGGCTCTACAGGCCTCTGCTTCGGTAGGTGCCCGCCTTGGTGGGCACACTGGGTCCGGGATCGTTGTGCCCGGACGAGAATCGCCAGCCGGTCAGGCCTTTTCCATCGTGCACAGCAGCGGATGCTGGTTCATCCGCGAGTACTCGTTGACCTGGGCAACCTTGGTCTCCGCCACTTCACGGGTGAAGACACCGCAGACGCCGCGGCCGCGGGTGTGGACGTGCAGCATCACCTGGGTGGCCTTGTCCAGGTCCATGCTGAAGAACTGCTGCAGCACATCCACCACGAAATCCATCGGGGTGTAGTCGTCGTTGAGCAGCATCACCTGGTAGAACGGCGGCGGCGCCACTTCCGGGCGCGCGGGCTCTACGGCAACGCCGTGCTCGTGCTGGGAATCGGGGGAGGACTCATGGGGCATCCGACCATTATAGGGGCTCGGGCAGGCCTGCGTCGGCCCGCCGCAGATTGGACGGCACGCACGCCCACCGTCACAATTGCATCCTCTCCCAACACTGTTTCACAGGATCTTCATGAAAAGGACCCTTCTTCCCGCCCTGCTGATCGCGCTGGCCGCTGCCGGCTCTGCCACTGCCGCAACCAGCGCCGACAAGTCCGTGGCCCGCCACCTGGACAAGCTGGGCTATACCTACGAAGTCGACGAGGATGGCGACTACCGCATGGTCTTCGACGTCGAGGGTGACCGCACCCAGATGGTCTACGTGCGCTCGGCGGTGGAGGATTTCGGCAGCCACAACATCCGTGAGATCTGGTCGCCGGCCTACAACGCCAAGACCAAGCAGTTCCCGGTGGCCGTGGCCAACCGCCTGCTGGAAGATTCGCAGGACGCCAAGATGGGCGGCTGGGTGAAGCAGGACACCACCGCCATGTTCGTGGTCAAGATCGACGCCGATGCCACCCCGGACCAGCTCAGCGACGCCATCGATGCGGCCATCCGCACCGCCGACGCGATGGAGCTGGAGCTGACCAAGAAGGACGAGTTCTGAGTTGAACGCCACGCCGGACCCGCGCTGGGCACCGCACGCCACCGTCGCCACGGTAGTGGTTGACGGCGGCCGCGTGCTGCTGGTCGAAGAGACCATTGAAGGCCGCCAGGTGCTGAACCAGCCGGCCGGCCACCTCGAGCCAGGCGAAAGCCTGGCCGAGGCAGCCCTGCGCGAGACCCGGGAGGAAACCGGCTGGACCGTGCAGCTGACCCATTTCATCGGCTGCTACCAGTGGACTGCCGGCGACGGCACCGCCTTCCTGCGCTTCTGCTACGCAGCGCGCCCGGTCTCGCACGACCCGGCCCAACCGCTGGATACCGGCATCGACCGCGCGCTGTGGCTGACCCCGGCCGAGCTGCAGGCCGCCGGTGAGCGCCAGCGCAGCCCGCTGGTCTGGGAGGTGGTGGCGGATTACCTGGGTGGCCAGCGCCATCCGCTTTCGCTGGTCCGGGAGGTCGCATGAGTACACCGCGCGTGATGGTGGGCGTCTCGGGTGGTGTCGACTCTTCGGTCGCCGCCTGGCGCCTGGTCCAGCAGGGCGAGGCCGTGGCCGGCCTGTTCATGCAGAACTGGGCCGACGACGGCAGCGGTGACTGCCGCGCCGAGGATGACCGCCGCGATGCGGTCGCCGTATGCGGCCTGCTCGGTATCCCGTTCCACTTCCGGGACTTTTCCAGCGAGTACTGGCAGGGCGTGTTCGAGCACTTCCTGGCCGAATACGCCGCTGGCCGCACGCCGAACCCGGACGTGCTGTGCAACCGCGAGGTGAAGTTCAAGCATTTCCTGGATGCCGCCCGCGAGCTGGGCGCCGAGCGCATCGCCACCGGCCACTACGCGCGGGTGACCCAGCGCGGCCACCAGTGGCTGCTGCTGCGCGGCGCCGACCGTTCCAAGGACCAGAGCTACTTCCTGCACCAGCTGGGCCAGGAGCAGCTGGCGGCCACCCTGTTCCCGATCGGCGACCTGGAGAAGACCGACCTGCGCCGGATTGCGCGCGACGTCGGCCTGCCGACCCATGCCAAGAAGGACTCCACCGGCATCTGCTTCATCGGCGAGCGGGATTTCCGCGAGTTCCTCGGCCGCTACCTGCCGGCCAGGCCCGGCCAGATCCTCGACCCGGCCGACGGCAGCGTGATCGCCGAACATCCGGGCGTGTTCTATTTCACCCTGGGCCAGCGCGAGGGCCTGAACATCGGCGGCGTGCGCGGCCGCCCGGCCGCCCCGTGGTACGTGGTCGGCAAGGATGTGGCCAGCAACGTGCTGTACGTCGACCAGGACCGCGACAGCCCATGGATGCTGTCCGAGCGCCTGCGATCGGAGGCGGCGCATTGGATCTCGGGCTCGCCACCCGCGCGGCGATTCGAATGCACCGCCCAGACCCGCTACCGACAGCCCGATGAGCCGTGTACGGTCGACGTGCTGGACGATGGCAGCGTGCTGGTCACCTTCGCGCGCCCGCAGCGTGCCGTTACCCCCGGTCAATCGCTGGTGCTGTATGACGGTGATGTGTGCCTGGGTGGCGCGGTGATCGCCGCCACCGATGCGCCGCTGGAACAGCGCCTGCGCACCACCCCCTCCCCTTTTGAGGTAATCGCTGCATGAGTTTCACTGTCGACGACCGCGTCCTGGCCTTGGCCGGCATTGCCCAGGCCCTGCAGCAGGTACGCCGCATCGCCGATACTGGCCATTCCGACGCCGCCGCCGTGCGCACCGCCGTGGACAGCGTGTTCCGTGTCGATGCGTCCTCGCCGCAGGCGGTGTTCGGTGACCGCCATGCACTGAAGGCCGGGCTGCGCCTGCTGC
Source organism: Stenotrophomonas sp. YJH_SMC_130 (assembly GCF_059369035.1). Taxonomy (NCBI): domain Bacteria; kingdom Pseudomonadati; phylum Pseudomonadota; class Gammaproteobacteria; order Lysobacterales; family Lysobacteraceae; genus Stenotrophomonas; species Stenotrophomonas sp. YJH_SMC_130. Next base: position 27,363 of record NZ_JCAFSH010000011.1, on the reverse strand, counting down.
ACAACTATTTCCGCAACCAGGGCCAGGATCCGATCCTGCCGAAACTGGCGCTGTCGGTGCTGCAGCTGGAGCGCCGCTTTGTTCAGGATGGCGCCACCGTGAACAAGGTTGCTTCGGGCATCGAGCGTGCCCAGCGCCAGGCCACCGAACTGGGCGACAGCGGCCACCCGGATGTGCTGGCCAGCCTGGGAAGCCTGTACGCGGACACCATCAGCCACCTCAAGCCGCGTGTGATGGTGCAGGGCAACCCGCACTACCTGGGCCAGGCCGGCGTGGTGGCCGAGATCCGTGCCCTGCTGTTGGCGGCGGTGCGCTCGGCAGTGCTGTGGCGCCAGCTGGGCGGCAGCTACTGGGACTTCCTGTTCGGGCGAAAGGCGATGATCGAGGCCGTGGACCGGCAGCTGGCCTGAGGGTGTGGGGTCAGAGCCCTTTTCCATGGAAAAGGGATCCGACCCCGAGACCGCACAGGCGCCGGAAAACTGGCGCATTCAGAATGCACTTCCAGGCACATCGACGTTAAAGAGAAAGGGGGGACGGCCGATACATCCTCCGTGCACCTCCCGAGAACGTCCATGTACTCACGCATTTTCATCCGTCTGGCCGCCCCCCTGGCTCTGACCCTGCTGCTCCCTTTCGCCATCGGATTCGAATGGCCGGCCGCCCTGCGCTGGGCGATCCTGACCACGATGACGCTGAGTTGGCTCGGCTTCGCGTGGTGGACCACCCGCGCCCAGGCGCATCGTTCCCCGGAACATGCCCGTGTCCTGCGTGAGCAGGACCAGCTGCTGACCGAACTGCGCAACTTCGTCGGCAACGAAATCGACGGTTCGCGTGGTGAAGTGGAACGCGCCCGCGACCTGATCCGCCAGGCGGTCTCCAGCCTGGGCGGCAGCTTCGATGCGATGAACCGCAAGTCGCGCCAGCAGAGCCAGGCGCTGTCGCGCATCGTCGACCGCGCCGGCGATGAAGGCAATGCCGGCCTCGACGTTGCCCGTTTCGCCCAGCACGCCAGCCACCGCATGGAACAGCTGGTGGAAGCGCTGGAACAGGTGAGCGGCCAGAGCAGCACCACCGTGCAGCACATCGACCAGATGGCGCAGCACCTGGATGGTATCTTCGCGCTGCTGGAAGACGTCAAGTCGATCGCCGACCAGACCAACCTGCTGGCGCTGAACGCCGCCATCGAAGCGGCCCGTGCCGGTGAAGCCGGTCGTGGCTTCGCCGTGGTCGCCGACGAGGTACGCAACCTGTCCGAGCGCTCGACCACCTTCAACGAGCAGATCCGCAAGCTGGCGCACAGCTCCAAGGACGCCATCGCCAAGGTGCGCGAGACCGTCTCGCACATGGCCTCGCGTGACATGGACCGCTCCCGCGAAGCGCGCCAGGAAGCGGCGGCAATGCTCGACAACGTCGCGCAGATCAATGCCTCGCTCGGCGACGGCATGCGCGAAGTGTCCGAGTGCGCTCGTGCGATCGATGGCAGCGTGGCCGAAGCCGTGCGCGCCCTGCAGTTCGAAGACATCGCCACCCAGGCGCTGGGCGGCGTGCACACCCACCTGGACCGCCTGACCGCGATCAACCGTGAAGCGGTGGCCCTGCAGGAGCTGCTGCACCGCAATGGCGGCGTGTTCGACGAAGAGATCGCCAGCGCTCTGCAGCGCACCGGCAACCGCCTGCGCGAGCTGCGCAGCGAATGGGAACGCCCGCCGCACAAGCCCGTCGCCCAGCAGAGCATGGGCGCCGGCACCGTCGAGCTGTTCTGATCCTGATGTCCGCTGCCCTCGCCGGCAGCCCGCAAGGCCCCGGTTCGTCCGGGGCCTTTGCCTGTGACCCGCCGCTGGATGCATCCTGTAAGCGCACCATGACCCTGATCCGCGCCCTGCCCTCCCTCACCGACACCGAGCGCCCGCGCAACGCGAGCGTGCGTGAGCAGCTGCAACAGCTGGAAGAGGTCGCCCGCGAAGAGATCCGCGAACTGCAGCAGCTGGCGGACGCGCGCCCGGCGCCATCGCCGGCGGACGAGGCGCTGCTGGGCCTGGCCTGGGACCTGGGGTTGGATGGGGAAGCGCTGAAGTAGATCCACGCCATGCGTGGGTGGGGCATCCCGCATGGCATGATGACCCGGTCCCGTTCATGGAAGACCGATGGCCATCGCCCTGATCGCAGTGCTCCTGATCGAGACCGTCCTTCTGATGGTCTGGGTGGCCGGCTATTTCAGCTGGGGCATCACCCTGTTCAACGAACGCATCGCGGCGTCACCGGCAATACAGGCCCGGCTCTCGCTGGGTAGCCTGGAGCGTGACCTGCCGCAGGACAAGTGGCTGCGGCTGGCCTTCCATGCGCTGCCCGATGGCAGCATGGCGTTCCGCGAGAGCTTCGCACCGAGCTTCGGCCTGCGCTACTTCCCGGTGATGCGTGGACGCATCGTGCTCAACGCACGGCGGCACGAGGTGCGGGTGATCGGCCTGTGCAGCTGGTTCGTGGCGATGCTGTCGCTGCTGCTGTTGCCACTGGTGGCGATGCGCCCGATGGTGGCGCCGATGCTGCTGGTACTGCCGCTGTTCCTGGCCAGCTATCTGGTCCAGAAGCGCCGCTATGCCGCCATTGTCGAGGCGCTGCGCATGCAGTTGAAGGCGGAGTTTCCGAAATAGATCCACGCCACGCGTGGATGATGCCCCGCCATGCCAGCATTTCCGACTGTTTGCATGGACCGTGAACCATGCGCCCTTCATCGTGAAGGGGCCGATTGCGGTTCAGATCAAGCCAGCCCGATGACCAGCGCCCTTCTCTGCCTCTCAGTTGCCTTGCAGCTTCCGGCAACCCCTGTCCCATTGACCGTGGATCCCGATTCCCTTGGGGCGCTTCAGCAGGCGCTGAAGACGTTTGGAGCGTTCCAGCAGCCCTACTCCGCTCCGATCGATGCGTACAATCCTGACGCGGGCGTGATCGATTCAGCAGTTGAAGTGTCCGCGGGGTGCGTGCAGGACGGCCCGCCAGTCATCATCCTTGACGATGATGCCGAACAGGCGCCGCGACGTTATCTGGTCCTTGAAGCCCCGTGGCATGAGCTTCCAACGGGAGCGTTGTTGCTTGTCTCCGGAAGCATGGCAGGCGCCATTCCTGGCGAGGAATCGAACCTGGAGCTTGCACGGGCCGAGAGCATGCTGACATTTCTCAACCTGCTGCCGGAAGGTCCGGAGGGCGACGACCTCCCGGGGACCCTCTCGGCAGTTGTGGATACCGATGCTTCCGCCCCGTTCACGACGAGCCTTCTGTCTCAACTGCAGGCCAGTACTCCAGGCTCGCCTGTTACTGACACCATGCTGGCCCTCTGGAAAGGCAGGTTTCCGGACGCATTGCTGGCACTGTGGCAGCGCGACGGTCTTGCGCGCTATCACGATGATCGACTGGCTTTGGTCAACCCCGCGGGGTACGAATCGGTGCTCGCCGCCCTTCTGGCGGGCAGCCCTCTATGGGGCAAAGATGATTTCCATGTTTATGCGATCTCGCCATTCGGCCAGATGCTGATCTGTGGCGAGCGAACCGGAGTCGAACTCACGCTTGAACCCCACGAAGGTTACCTATGCGCGCCTGCAACACTGACTCTTCCAGCAAGCAACATCGATCGCAACAAGCGCCTGCACGACTTCCTGCTGACATTGGATGATCCCGAACTGGATGTTCTGGCGGAGGACGGGGAGCCAATGTTCTGGAGAGCCCGTGAGATGTTGGGGCCGCTGGGCGACGGAGAGATTTACACCTCGACGGAGCCGGTGTCAGAGCACGGCTGGCGGCTGGGCAGTTTGGTGAAACGCGAGACGCTGGATGTGCTCGGAGAGCTTGCGCAACGTCGCTGACGGCGGACACTTGAGCGGGCGAACCGGCGTGCATGCCGACCAAGGTCGGCAACTACCAGATGCTGGCTCTTTGAGTAGATCCACGCCATGCGTGGATGATCGCGAGCACCAGGGCATCCGTGCCGACCAACGGTCGGCACCCACCAGAGCTGGGCGCACCAGAGTCAGGCCACACCGGGCCGGCATCTGCCAGCGCAGATCGTCAGCGGACCAGCACTGCTTCGTTACTGGCGTCGGTGCGCATCGGTAACGGACGCTGCTGCCGCAGCCACTGCGCCAGGTCGCGCGGACTGAGCGGGCGCGAGTACAGGTAGCCCTGGATTTCGTCGCAGCCCTGGCGGCGCAGCATGTCTTCTTCCTGGTGCGTCTCCACGCCCTCGGCCACCACCTTCATGCCCAACGCGTGGCCCAGGTGCACGATGGCCTGGGTCACTTCGGCCGTGCCGGAGTCGTGCAGCATGCCCTGCACGAAACTGCGGTCGATCTTCAGGCGACCCACCGGGAAGCGGTTGAGGTAGTTGAGGTTGGAGAAGCCGGTACCGAAGTCGTCCACCGCCAGCGGCACGCCGTGCCGTTCGAGCACGTCGAAGCAGTGGCGCAGGATGTCGGTGTCACGGATCAGCGCCGATTCGGTCAGCTCCAGCTCCAGCCGCTGCGGCGGCCAGCCGTGGGCATGGCAGATGTCGATCACGCGCTCGGCGAAGCCGCGATCACGCAGCTGCACCGCCGACACGTTGACCGCGATGCGGTCGAAATGCAGTCCTGCCCGGTCCCAGGCGGTTGCCTGACGGCAGGCTTCGTTCAGTACCCAGTCGCCGATGCGCACGATCTCGCCGCATTTCTCGGCGATGGGAATGAACTCGGCCGGGCTGCAATAGCCGATGCCGGGGCGATGCCAGCGCAGCAGTGCTTCGATTGCCGGCGGCTCGCCCTGGTGGGCATGCAGCAGCGGCTGATAGGCCAGGCTGAACTCCTCGCGCTCGATCGCACCGTGCAGCGCGTGCTCAAGCTCCAGCCTGCGCTGGATGCGGGCCAGGGCATCCTGGCTGTAGTACTGGTAGGTGTTGCGTCCGGCTTCCTTGGCCGCGTACATGGCGGCGTCGGCGGCGCGCAGCAGTGAATCGAAATCGGTCTGCGCATCGCCCAGCATCGCGATGCCGACGCTGGCACCGACCTTCAACGTGGTTTCCCCGCGGCGCAACGGCTCGGCCAGCGAGGCAATCAGCTTGCGGGCGACATGTCCCGCATCCTCGGGCTCAGCCAGGTCGCGCAGTACGACGATGAACTCGTCGCCGCTGAAACGGCCAAACAGATCGTTGTTGCGCAGGTTCTGGTGCAGGCGGGTGGCGGCAGCCTTCAGCAGCGCATCACCCGTGGCGTGGCCGAAGCTGTCGTTGATGGTCTTGAAGCCGTCCAGGTCGATGAACAGCATCGCCAACGAGGTGCCGCGATCACGCGCCTCCTCGATGGCCTCGGCAGTCTGTTCACCGAGCAGCACGCGATTGGGCAGGCCGGTCAGCAGATCGTAGTGGGCCAGCAGTTCGATGCGCTCGTTGGCCTCGCGCTCGCGGGTGATGTCACGGAACAGGACGACGAAGCGCGGCGGCAGTCCGTCACGACGATCCAGCTCGATCAGCACCTGCACCCAGACACGCAGGCCGGACTGGCGGTAGAAGCACAGGTCCAGCTGCTCGGGCAGGCCGCCGTTGGCGATGCGGGCCAGCGCCGCCTCGAACGCATCGCGCGAGTCTTCGGTGTACAGCGCCATCGCCTGGTCGAGGGTGATCGGTTCCTTGCGCAGGCCGTGGATGCGATAGCACTCCTCGGTCCATTGCATGCTCCGTGTCTGCACCTCGATCTCGCAGCCACCGATGCGGCCCAGCGCGGAAACCCGGTTCAGCAGTTCGGTGCGCCAACGAATCAATGCGTCGGTCTGATGCTGTTCGGTGATGTTCTGCACCTGGCCGAGCAGGCGCTTGGGCTGCCCGTCCAAGTCCAGCAGCGGCTGCATCCACAGCCGCAGGTGCTGTGATGGCTCATGGCCGCGGGTCAGCTCCAGCTCGAGATTGGCGGCACGACCATCGCGCCACAGCCGCCGCCATGCCGCACGCAGCGCGCCACGCGAGCGCGGGTGCAGCTGCTTCAGCCAGCGCCGCTGGCCGGGCACGGCGCCGTGCTCCAGTGCCAGCAGCGAGCGCAGTTCCGGCGACCACCAGAAGTGCCCGCTGTTGGGGTCGAACGACCAGCTGCCCATGCTGGCGATACGTTGGGCTTCGCTCAGGTGCAGCTGCTGCTCCTGCAGCAGCGATTCGAGCTGCTTCTGCTGTTCGATATCGGTATGCGTGCCGACCATGCGCAGCGGCTGACCATCGGCGGTGCGCGCGACCACGCGGCCGCGATCCAGCACCCAACGCCACTGGCCATCGGCCTGGCGGAAGCGGAACTGTGCACTGTACTGCTCGCTGCGCCCGCGCAGGTGCTCGTCGAGCGCGGCGCGCACCTGGTCAATGTCCTCGCTGTGGACGCGCGACAGCAGTTCAGTGGCCGTTTCGTCGCCCAGCGCCGGCGTGCGCGCCACCCGGTCACTGGGGATGTCCCAGTCCCACAGGCTGTGGCCGGCGCTGTCCAGTGCCAGTTCCCAGCGCCCGCCCCCGTCGACCGGCACCGGCTCGGGAATGCTCAGGGTGAACGCCAGCAGGTTGCCCGCACCGTCATGCACGGCGCGCAGGTGACCGTCGTAGTGGCCGCGCGGGCCGCCCGGCAGCGTGCAGGGCACGATGCCGCCATCGGCGGCCATCAGGCGCAGATCTTCCAGCATCGGCGCATAGGCCGCCACGGTGGCCGGCAGGCCATGCTCGCGCGCGGCCGGATTGGCCGCCAGCGGGCGCCCGGTACGGTCGACGATGACCAGCGCCGACGCAAGCGGGTGCTGCAGCAGGCTGGCGATGATCCCTTGGTCCACGCGATCTTGCTCCGGATGACTCGCCCGTCAGCGGGGCACGCAGTGGTTAACGGCGCCTGCGGCGGATAATTGAGTGGTGACGGCACGCTGCGGGGTAAGATGATCGGCGCCCCTTTCACCCACCCCGTCCATGCCCGCAGAACCGACCGGCAACGCCCCAGTTCCCGACCCGCGGATGGCGCAGGCGCTGAGCCGTGACCGGCGGCGGGTGGTGTTGAGCTACCTGGTGATGGCGCTGGCCTGGATGATCTCCACCGACAGCGTGGTGCAGGCGCTGGTGCCCGATCCGCAGCAGGCGGCCCTGTGGCAGGGCCTGAAGGGCTCGTTCTTCGCCTTGGCCAGCGCGGGCCTGCTGTACCTGCTGCTGCGCCCGCTGGCCGAGCATGTGCTGCATACCCACGCCCGCCAGCAGGCCTCGGAGCTGCGCCTGCGGCAGATGTTCGAGGGCAACCCCGGCCCGATCCTCGTCTATGACCTGGACACATTGGCGATCCTCGATGCCAACCCAGCCGCCTGCACCGCTTTCGGCTGGGAGCGCGATGAGCTGCTGGAACAGACCATCGACGCCTTGTGGCCACCCGGCCAGGGCCAGGCGCTGCAGGCCAAGCTGGAGGCGATCCGCGAGGCGCCCGAAGAGCTGTGCATCCTGCGCGCGCAGCTGCAGCTGCGCGATGGCGCGCTGCGGCACATGGAACTGCGCTCCAACGCGATCAGTTACGACGGCCACAATGCGCGCCTGCTGATCGCCATCGACCGCACCGCCGAGGATCTGGCCCAGCTGCGTCGCGACCAGGCGCTGGCACGGGTGGAAGAGGCCCACGAACTGGCCCGCATCGGTGCCTGGGAGCTCGACCCGTCCACCGGGCTGGGCCGCTATTCCAACCAGGTCTATCGCCTGCTCGGCCGCCGCCCGCCCGAAGCCCGCCGCTGGCACCGCTTCGACGAACTGCTGGTGCCGGCCGACCCGGCCACCGCTACCCAGACCGAGCAGCTGCTGGCCGAGCTGTGCTCCGGCGAGCCGGTGCAGGTGGACGTGCTGCTACCGCTGCTGTCGATGGACGGGCGCGCGCTGATGGTGCACCTGCGCGCCGCCAGTGGTCTTGATGAAGCTGGCCGCAACCGCGTGCTGGGCACGCTGCAGGACGTGACCGAACGCGAGCAGTCGCGGCGCCTGCTGCGCGAGCGCGAAGAGCAGTTCCGCGAGCTGGTGCGGGTACTGCCCGACGGCGTGGTGATCCTCTCCGACGAACATGTGCTGTACGCCAACGCCTGGGCCGCCGGCCTGTTCGGCTACGGCAGCCATACCCTGCTGGGCGAGCCCTTGTCGGCGCTGGTCGCTGCCGCAGACCTGCCGCGGGTGCGCAGCCAGCTGCGTGCCGGCCAGCCACACCTGGGACCGGGCCATAGCAGCGTGGTGGCCATGCAGCGCGGCGACGGCCGCAGCTTCCATGCCGGCCTGGCGGTGGGCGACGTGCGCTACGGTGGCCGCGACTGCAAGCTGCTGATCGTGCGCGACCTCAGTGATTCCGAACGCATCCGCAGCGCGCTGGAAACCAGCAACCGCGAACTGCAGGCGATGGCCGGGCGGCTGTTCTCGCTGCAGGAGGACGAGCGTCGTGCGATTTCGCGCGACCTGCACGATGACATCGGCCAGGCCATCACCGCGATCAAGCTGTCGGCGCACGCGGCGCTGGAAGAGGACGATCCGCAGCGGCGTGGGCAGGATCTGGCGCAGATCGTCAGCCTGGCCGACACCACCGTGGCCAAACTGCGCGACATCTCCACCCTGCTGCGCCCCCCGCAGCTGGATGCACTGGGCCTGGAGGCAGCGCTCAGCTGGCAGGCGCGGGTTCTGTTCCGCTCCTCGCCGGTGGAGCTGCTGGCCGAGATCGAGCCGTTGCCGCATCGCCCCGACAACAGCATCGAACAGGCCTGCTTCCGCATCGCACAGGAAAGCCTGACCAATGCGCTGCGCCATGCGCGCGCCAGCCAGGTCCTGCTGCAGCTGCGCGATGTCGGCCAGCGCGGCCTGCACCTGCAGATCCGCGATGACGGCGAGGGCTTCGATCCGGACGGCCCGCGCGGCCTGGGCCTGATCGTGATGCGCGAGCGCGCACAGAGCGTCGGTGGCCACGTGCGGATTGAATCCGCGCATGGCGAAGGCACCCTGGTCGATGTCCACCTCCCCTACCAGGCGGCCAGCAGGGCTGCCGTCGATTCACCGGAATACTGAGCCATGTGGAATCCCAACCTGCCCCCGGTCAGCATTGATGACGCTCCCGACCGCCTTGGCGCCGGCAACCCCGAACTGCAGGCAATGGTTGCCGAGGCAGCCTCAGGCGGCATCGCGCTGATGCTGATGCACGTGGACATCGACCATTTCGCATCGGTCAACGAAAACATGAGTGCCGAAGTGGGCGACCAGGCGCTGGTGCTGGTGGCACAGCGCCTGCAGTCTTACCTGCGCGGGCGCGGCAAGCTGTGGCGGCATGGCAGCGACGAGTTCCTGATCGCGGTGCCGCGCACCGCCGATCTGCCGTTGCCGGAGGATTTCGCCGAGGAGATCCGCCAGCAGATGGAGCTGCCGCTGTCGGTGCTGCCGTACACGTTGTTCATGACCGGCAAGCTGGGCGTGAGCCTGTGCCCGGAACATGCCAGCAGCACCTCGCGCCTGCTCGACCATGCCGAGGATGCGCTGTACCAGGCCGCCCGCGAAGGCGGCAATGCCGTGCGCATCCATGCGGTGGACACCCCGCCGAGTGCGCACAGCGAGAGCATCATCGCGCGCCAGATCGTCGATGCCATTCCCAATGGCGAGCTGAAGCTGCGCTACCAGCCGCTGGTAAGCGCGCGCGACGGCCACGTGGTGGGCATGGAAGCGCTGCTGCGCTGGCAGTCGCCGACCCTGGGCATGCTGGTGCCGGAGCGCTTCATGCGCACCGCCGAACGCCTGGGCATCATCGTGCAGATCGGCACCTGGGTGCTGGAAGGCGCCTTGAAGCAGGCGCGGCTGTGGCGCGACCAGGGCTTCGATGACTTCACCATCGCAGTGAACGTGTCCACCCTGCAGCTGCTGCGGCCGAACTTCTTCGCCGAAGTGATGTCACTGCTGCAGGCGGCGGGCGTACCGGCGCACATGCTGACGCTGGAGATCAACGAGAGTGCGCTGACCAACAACGTCAATTTCGTCCACGAAACGCTGGCCAACCTGCGCAACGAAGGCATCAGCCTGAGCCTGGACAACTTCGGTACCGGCGACTCCAGCCTCAGCGCGCTGGTGCGCTACCCGGTGGACAAGCTGAAGATCGACCGCAGTTTCATCAAGAGCGCGCCGGCCGGCAATCGTGAAGCGGCCATCGCCCGCGCGATCATCGCCATGGGCCACCAGCTGGGCATGACCGTGATCGCCAACGGCGTGGAATCACAGGCCCAGCTGGGCTTCCTGCGCCGCAACGACTGCGACGTGTTCCAGGGCTACCTGTTCGGCGAACCGATGTCGGCTGATGCCGCCGGCATGACCCTGCGCCGCCGCTACCTGCGTCCGGAAGCCTTCGCCGAGACCCGCCCGGACCGGACGCTGCTGCTGCTGGATGACGAGGAGAACGTGCTGCGCTCGCTGGTGCGCCTGTTCCGCCGCGACGGCTACCGCATCCTGGCTGCCGGCAACGTGCGTGATGCGTTCGACCTGCTGGCGATCAACGACGTGCAGGTGATCCTGTCCGACCAGCGCATGAGCGACATGAGCGGCACCGAGTTCCTGGGCCGGGTGAAGATGCTGTACCCGGATACGATCCGCCTGGTGCTGTCGGGCTACACCGATCTGAACACGGTGACCGATGCGATCAACCGCGGTGCGATCTATCGCTTCCTGACCAAGCCGTGGAACGACGACGAACTGCGCAAGCACATCCACCAGGCGTTCCGCACGTACGAGGAACAGCGCCGCAGCAATGCCGGCCCGGCGCCGGTGGAGAGCGGAGATGGCGGCGAGGATCGCCCATTACGGTAACCATCCCCTCTGGTAGAGCCGGCCGCTGGCCGGCTGCTCTGGATATCGGGTTCAATGAGGTTGCCGGCCAGCGGCCGGCACTACCAGAAGCGGTCAGCGCGGCTGCTTGACCGGCAGCACCACGCGGAAGCGCGAGCCCACGCCGGGCGTGCTGTCCAGGTCGATGCGGCCGTGGTGCTTGTTGATGATGCTGTAGGAGATCGACAGGCCCAGGCCGGTGCCACTGCCCACCGGCTTGGTGGTGAAGAACGGATCGAAGATGCGCTGGCGCAGTTCCGGCGAGATGCCACCGCCGGTATCTTCGAACTCAACCCAGACGTGATCGCCATCAACGCCGGTACGCACCGTGATCGTGCCGCGCTCGGCGATGGCATGGCCGGCGTTGAGCAGCAGGTTCATGTAGACCTGGTTCAACTCCGATGGCAGGCACTCCACCAGGGGCAACTGGCCGAACTCGCGCACCAGGGTGACCTTGTACTTGAGTTCGTTCCAGATGATGTTGATGGTCGATTCCAGGCCCGCATGCAGGTCGACCAGCTTCCACGACTCGTCGCGGCCGGAATACGAGAAATCCTTCAGGTCGCGCACGATGCGGGTGACCCGCTCGATGCCTTCGCGCGATTCCGCCATCAGCTGCGGCAGGTCGCGGCTGATGAAATCGATATCCAGGCGGTCACGGATATCATCGATTTCCGGGATCAGCGCTTTCGGGTCCGGCGCACGCAGGGCGCGCTCGTAGGCTTCGATCACGGTGAACAGGCTGCGCAGGTATTCCTGCAGGCTGCCCAGGTTGGAGTGCACGTAACCGATCGGGTTGTTGATCTCGTGCGCGACGCCGGCGGCCAGCTGGCCGATCGACGCCATCTTCTCCGACTGCAGCAGCTTTTCCTGGGTGCCATTGAGGCGCAGGTAGGCCTGGCGCAATTCGGCATGGCGCTGCTGCAGCTCCCGTTCGTAGTCTTCCTGCCCTTCGATGTGGCGGAACAGGGCGAGGAAATGCCCCTGGCCGACCGGACCATGGTGGTACAGATGGGCGATGACCACGCCCTCGCCCAGCGGCAGGCTGCCATTCCAGTGACCATGCTGGCGAGCCTGTTCCAGCGCATCGGGCGGCAGCAGTTCGCGCAGGCGCTGCGGCGGCGGCAACCCGCCGTCCTCGCCACTGGCCAGCAGGTTCTGTGCGGCCGGATTGGCCAGGGCCACCCGCCCGTCATCGGTGAACAGCAGCAGGCCTTCGCGCAGGCGCTCAAGCAGGGCCTGCAGCACCGGCTGCGGCGGAAGGGGGGCGGTAACCAGGGCGTTGGCAGCGGACACGGCGACTCGGGACGTTCGAACAGGCGCCCAATATACGCGGTCATGCAGCGGGCTTCAGCCCGCCGGGAGGGGTTATGCGACCGCCGTCGCCTCAGGCCACGGCGAGGGGCCGGCCGATGCTGACCGTGTGCGACTGGCCCTTGGCATCGTAGGCCGAGGCGTCTTCGGTGCGGCCGAGCTGGCGCAGCGCCCAGTTCACCTCGCGGCGGCGGCGCGACAGCAGTACGCCGTTGGCCCGGTTGCGCTCGGCCAGTTCCTGCAGCTGTTCGCCCTCGCCCACCGGCGGCGCGCCTTCCAGCGCACGCAACGCTTCCAGCTTGGCGCCGGTAGCCCGGATCAGGGCGTGCACGTCGTGCTCGACCAGGGCCTGGCGTTCAACGTCCAGGGCCTGGGCGAGACGCTGCAGCGGCTCGCTCATCGCCGCAGTCATCCGTGCAGCTGCTGGTCCAGATCGAGCATGCGCGATGCAATCGCGTCCGGATTGATCTTGTAGGTGCCGTTCTGCAGCGACTCGCGCACGGCGGCCACGCGCTGGGCGTCGATCGCCGGGGCGGCGGTCAGCTCGCGCTCGATGGCCTGCAGGTTGGTGGCCTCGCCGGTCAGGCGCAGGCTGTCGGCCGCCTCGACCGGGCGCGCCGCCGCATCGGTGCTGACACCGGGCTTGTTGGCCGGGGTCGTCACGCTGCGCAGTGCCTGGGGGACCTGCAGGTTGCCGTCGATTTTCTGGCTCATGGGGTGTCCTGGAGTTGCCGTTCACAAGGGATAACGGCCGCAGGGCCGTGATCTTTAGGGATATTTTGCGGTAATTCAACGCGCCACGATTACGTCACCTGCGGCATCGACCGTGCCTTGCACGATCCGCCGCGAGGACAGGTTCTCGACCGAGACCCGTTCGTTCTCACCGGCATCACCCATCGCACGGCCGGCAATGCGGACCTCGACCGAACCGCGACGCGACACCAGGGCCACATTGTCTCCTCGCTTGATGAGACGCTGCACCACCAGATCGTTGTTCGACAGCAGGGCCCCGGCCTGCAGCGGACGGCGGGCGACGCGGCCGATCGCTGCATTGGGATCGGACAGCACCGCGCCGGCAATCCGGGCAGCGTCACGCTGGGCAGTGGTGATATCGGCGGCAGTGAGGGTTTCTCCAGTGCCGATTCCGCGGTTGAGCACCAGTACGGTCTGGTTGCGCCGCACCTTTACCGGCACGAACAGGCGCCAGCCGCCCGCATCCGGACAGCTGACCTCCACCGTGGTGTTGGCGGTGGGTTGCACCTGCAACGCGCTGCCACATTTCGGCAGGCGCAGCGCATCGGCCACCTGGGCCTCGCCCTCGCTGCCCGCCGGCAGCGTCGACAAGGCCGCAGCGCGGATGCTCGCCACCGGCTGCCAGTCGGCGGCAGCCGCCCACGGCGAGGCCAGTGCCAGCGCGATGGCGAATAGAGATGTGACCCGGCGCATGGCGCCTCCTTCAATCGGCAAGAGCTGGCCCAGGTGCGTGCAAGGCGTGTGCCAGAGGGGCAGAGCTGCCTCGGTCGAACATGGCGCGACACCACAATTGCGGTGTGCAGCGCGCAGTGGCAGAGCGCCCTCAAGTTTGGCGCCCAACGCGCCGATACAGCAGCCATGTCCCATGACCTGCTCAACCGGATCGACCAGCGGACCCGCCTGGCCGGCCACAACCGCCTGGCGCTGCTGCTGTTCCGTCTCGGCGGACGTCAGCTTTTTGGCGTCAATGTCTTCAAGGTGCAGGAAGTCCTGCGCCGCCCGGAGCTGTTCCAGGTGCCCGGCCTGCCCAGCCAGTTCGCCGGCGTGGCCGACGTGCGCGGCCGCTCGGTGCCGGTGCTGGACCTGGGCCTGGCGATCGGCCACCCCGAACGTGAGCCCGATGCCGATACCTCGCCGGGTTACCTGGTCGTCACCGAATTCAACCGCTCGATCCAGGGGTTCCTGGTCAGCGGCGTCGAACGCATCGTCAACATCGCGGTGGAAGACATCCACCCGCCGCCGGAGCTTGGCGCCGAGTCGAGCTACCTGACCGCGGTAACCCGCTTCCAGGGTGAGCTGATCCAGGTGATCGACGTTGAAAGCGTGCTGGCCGATATCGCCCAGGTCCGCGGTGACGCCGTACTCGATCCGGCGATGGCAATGCCCGCCGATGGCCCCCAGCTGCAGGTGCTGGTGGTGGACGACTCGCGCGTGGCCCGCCAGCAGATCCGCAGCGTGCTGGATCAGCTGGGCGTGGGTGCCACCCTGCTTTCCGATGGCAAGCAGGCTCTCGACCACCTGTTGCAGATCCACGCCTCGGGCGAAAACCCGGCCGAACGCTATGCCATGGTCATCTCCGACATCGAGATGCCGGCCATGGACGGGTACACGCTGACGACGGAAATCCGGCGCCATCCGGGCCTGGCCGGCCTCTACGTGCTGCTGCACACCTCGCTGTCGGGCGTCTTCAACAACGCCATGGTCGAGCGTGTCGGCGCCAACGCGTTCGTCGCCAAGTACTCGCCGCACGAGCTGGCTGACTTCGTGCTGGACCGCCTGCGCAAGGTGGCGATGGCGGCGTAGGGCCACGTCACGGGTCTCCGCCGGGCATGGCCCGGCGCTACCACAACCTCCCCGACCCCTGGGGTAGCGCCGGGCCATGCCCGGCGGACGCGATGTCGCGCGTGCTTTGGCACACCCCTTGCAGCTTCCCGGGCAACGTTCCCGTGGGAGTGCACCGTGCGCAACCTGATTACCGACTACCTGGGCGTCCACGCCCAGGCCATGCCGTTGCGCGAACAGCGGATGAAGCTGATCGCCAGCAACCTCGGCAATGCCGACACCCCCGGCTACAAGGCCCAGGACCTGGACTTCGATGCCGCCCTGCGCCATGCCCAGGGGCAGGATGCCAACGGCCTGATGGCCACCACCCATGAGCAGCACTACGAAATCAGTAGTGGCCTGAACCCGTTCCAGATCGCGCGCGAGGGCGTGCAGCCCAGCCTGGACGGCAACACCGTCGATCCCGATGCCGAGCGTGCCGCCTATGGCCGAGCCGCGCTCGAGTACCGCGCCTCGCTCAGCTTCGTCGAGAGCAAGGTGCGTTCCATGCTGACCGCGATCACGGGGCAATAAGCCATGAGCAACCTGCCGATCTTCGATATCGCCGGCTCCGCGCTGCAGGCGCAGTCGGTGCGCATGAGCACCATCGCCTCCAATCTCTCCAACGCCGACACCGTGGCCGGGTCTGCCGACGCCGTGTACAAGCCGCTGGAGCCGATCTTCCAGGCCGTCACCAGCAAGAACGATCCCAACATCACCTCGGTGAAGGTGAAGGAGATCACCCAGAGCGAGGCGGCGCCGATCAAGCGCTACGAGCCGGGCCACCCGCTGGCAGACGCCGATGGCTACATCTACCAGCCCGACGTCGATCCGGTGGCGCAGATGGTCAACCTGATCTCGACCTCGCGCAATTACCAGGCCGGCGTGGAGATGTTGACCACCGCCAAGGAACTGGCCCTGGCCACCTTGACCATGGGCCGCTGAGGCCCGCAGCACCGGATACCGCCATGACCACCGCCGTCAACAACCAGACCAGCCAGGACGTCTATTCCGCGCTGGGCCTGAACGCCCCCAACAGCAACGCCACGAAAAAGAAGAACACGCTCGACCAGGCCGACTTCCTGCGCCTGATGACCGAGCAGCTGCAGCACCAGGATCCGCTGAAGCCGATGGACAACACGCAGATGGTCGCGCAGATGGCGCAGATGTCCACCGTGCAGGGCATCACCGATCTGAACAAGACGGTGAAGGGCTTCCAGGAATCGATGGCCAGCGACCAGGTGCTGCGTGGCGCGGCGCTGGTCGGCCACCAGGTGCTGGTGCCATCGGAAAAGCTGGTGCTGGAGAAGGAAGGCAGCGTCGAGGGCACGGTGGCCGCGCCGTCGGCCGGCATCATCACCGTGGATATCACCGATGCCACCGGCGCCAAGGTCACCTCGCTGAGCGTGGAAGCCAAGGCAGCAGGCGAAACCGCCTTCCAGTGGGACGGCAAGGACGCCAACGGCAAGCGCATGGAACCGGGCAAGTATTCCATCGTTGCCAACCATGTCGATACCGCCGGCAAGAGCACCAAGCTGTCCACCTATGTGCAGGCGCCGGTGGAAAGCGTGACCGTCGGGTCCGACGGCCTGTACCTGAACCTCAAGGGCCTGGGCACGGCCCCGATCGACTACGTGCTCCGCGTCAGCTGAGCCGCACATCCCGCATCAACCAGGAGCATCCCATGGGCTTCAATGTCTCACTGTCCGGCATCAATGCCGCCAACACCGACCTGAGCGTCACCGCCAACAACGTCGCCAACGTCAACACCACCGGCTTCAAGCAGTCGCGCGCCGAGTTCGCCGATCTGTTCGCCTCCACCAGCTATGGCCTGTCGAAGAACCAGACCGGCTCGGGCGTGCGCGTCTCCAACGTCGCCCAGCAGTTCATCCAAGGCCACAACGAGCAGACCGGGCGCAGCCTGGACATGGCCATTTCCGGTGAGGGCTTCTTCACCATGAACATGAACGGTTCGCGTGTGTACTCGCGTGCCGGCAACTTCCAGACCGATTCGGCCGGCTATGTGGTCAATCCGCAGGGCGCGCGCCTGCAGGTGTTCGCGCCGAATGCCGATGGCACCAACTTCGATGCCGGCCGCCTGGTCGACCTGCAGCTGTTGACCACCGACAGCCCGCCGAAGCAGACCAGCGAAGTGAAGGTGGGCTTCACCCTGCCGGCCAACGCCAAGCAGCCGACCGTGGCCACGTTCGACCCGACCGACTCCAACAGCTACAACCACTCCAGCGGCGGCATCACCGTGTACGACTCGCTGGGCGTGAGCCATATCCAGGTCTCGTACTTCGTGAAGGGCGCCAACCCCAACGAATGGACCGTGCACAACTATGTCGATGGCCAGCCCGCCGGCACCCCGACCGCGGTCGCCTTCGACAACAGCGGCAAGCTGACCGCCCCGGCCAACGGCAAGGTTGGCCTCGGCACCTTCACCCCGACCACGGGCGCTGGCCAGCTGAACATGACGCTGGACATCAGCGGTTCGACCCAGTACGGCGAGAAGTTCGCCCTGCGCAACACTCAGCAGGACGGCTATGCCGCCGGCAAGCTCAACGAGATCACTGTGTCCGAGTCGGGCGTGGTCTATGCGCGCTACTCCAACGGCGACGACAAGCCCCTGGGCCAGGTCGCACTGACCACCTTCAACAACACCCAGGGACTGGAATCGAAGGGCAACAACCTGTGGGTGGAGACCTTCGAGTCGGGCACGCCGCGCACCGGCATGCCGGACACCTCCAATCTCGGCAAGATCCAGGCCGGCTCGCTGGAAGCGTCCACCGTCGATCTCACCGAGCAGCTGGTCAACATGATCACCGCGCAGCGCAACTTCCAGGCCAACGCGCAGATGATCACCACGCAGGACCAGATCACCCAGACCGTCATCAACATCCGTTGATGAGCTGCTGACCCTGTCACGGAACTCCCCGCATGGATAAAGCCCTTTACGTGGCGATGACCGGTGCCCGCGCCTCCCTGCAGGCGCAGGGAACGCTCAGCCACAACCTCGCCAACTCGGATACTCCTGGCTTCAAGGAAGCGCTGGCCAACACCGAAGCCTTCCCGATCAAGGGTCAGGGCTTTGCCTCGCGGGTGGATGCGCTGCACGTCGACGCCGGCTTCAACCGCCGGCCCGGCGCGCAGCACATCACCGGCAAGCCGCTGGACCTTGCACTGCAGAGCGGCACCTGGCTGGCGGTGCAGGCGAGCGATGGCAGCGAAGCGTATACGCGTGGCGCAGCCCTGTCGGTGACGCCGAACGGCCAGCTGGTGACCTCTGGCGGGCGCACGGTGCTGGATGACAACAACAACCCGATCGCCATTCCGCCCTACCAGGCGATGGAGATCGGCGCCGACGGCACGATCTCGATCATCCCGCAGGGCGAAGGCCCGCAGACGATGGCGCAGATCGGCCGGATCAAGGTGGTGCAGGCGCCGGACGAGCGCCTCGAACGTGGCCTGGATGGCCTGTTCCGCAACACCGACCCGCGCCAGCCGTTCGCACCGGCACAGGGCACCGCCGTGCACAGCGGGCAACTGGAAGGCAGCAACGTCGATGCTGCCGGTGCGCTGGTGCAGATGATCCAGCTGCAGCGCCAGTACGAAATGCAGGTGCAGGTGATCAAGCACGGCGACGACAACGCGCGCAGCGCCAACAGCCTGCTCCGCCTGGGCAGCTGACGGATTTCCGGCGCCGCCCGGGCGCGGCGCTGGCACACCGCTTGCACACCCGCTACCAAGGGCCGCACCACGCGGCCGGCTTCACCAGACAGGACACCGAAGATGAACCAGGCATTGTGGATCGCGAAAACCGGACTGGATGCGCAGCAGATGCGCATGTCGGTGGTTTCCAACAATCTCGCCAACACCAACACCACCGGCTTCAAGCAGGACCGCGCCAGCTTCGAGGACCTGCTGTACCAGCAGGTGCGCCAGCCGGGCGGCTCTTCGTCGGCGCAGACGCAGCTGCCGACCGGCCTGCAGCTGGGTACCGGCGTGCGCGTGGTCGCCACCGCCAAGAACTTCGAGCAGGGTGGCCAGCAGCAGACCGGCCGCGCACTGGACGTGATGGTCAACGGACGCGGCTTCTTCGAAGTGCAGATGCCCGACGGCAGCTCGGCCTACACCCGTGATGGCTCGTTCAAGATCAACCAGGACAGCGAGCTGGTCACCAACAGCGGCTACCCGGTGCAGCCGGGCATCCAGATTCCCGAGGGCGCGCAGTCGGTCACCATCGGCAGCGACGGCACCATCAGCGTAAAGATGGCCGATAACGCCGCGTCGGTGGAAGTCGGTGCGCTGACCCTGACCGACTTCGTCAATCCGGCCGGCCTGCAGGCGCGCGGCGAGAACCTGTTCCTGGAAACCACGGCCTCGGGCCCGGCCCAGAACGGCAATCCCGGCCTGAACGGTCTCGGCACCGTGGTGCAGGGTGCGCTGGAAGGCAGCAACGTCAATGTGGTGGAAGAGCTGGTGTCGATGATCGAAACCCAGCGCGCCTACGAAATGAATGCCAAGGCGATCTCCACCACCGACTCGATGCTCGGCTATCTCAACAACAAGATCTGACCGGCCCAACCGGGAAACCGCCATGTCGCCCATTTCCAACCTCGCCCGTACTGCCCTCGCCTGCACTGTGGTCGCCCTGCTCGGTGGCTGCGTGATCGCGGGCGACGTGCGCCCCTATCCGGCGATGGCACCGATCCAGCCGATCATGCCGCCGCAGGCCGCGCCCACCGCCGGTGCGATCTACGCCGCTGGCCCGACCCTGCAGTTGTATTCGGACCGCCGCGCACGCGATGTCGGCGACCTGCTGACGATCACCCTGCTGGAAAACACCACCGCGCAGACCAGCGCCAACACGGCCACCAACAAGGAATCCAACCTGAGCCTGGGCACGCCGTCCATCCTCGGTGCACCGGTCACCCTGGGCGGCAAGGACATCCTCAGTGCCACCGCCAAGGGCGCGCGTGACTTCACCGGCAAGGGCAACAGCGCGCAGAGCAACCGCCTGCAGGGCAGCGTCACGGTCACCGTGATCCAGCGCCTGCCCAACGGCAACCTGGTGGTGCAGGGGCAGAAGAACCTGCGGCTGAACCAGGGCGATGAACTGGTGCAGGTGCAGGGCATCGTGCGCCCGGGCGACATCAGCCAGGACAACACCATTCCCTCCAGCCGCGTGGCCGAGGCCCGCATCGTCTACGGCGGCCGCGGACCGGTCGCGCAGTCCAACGCGATGGGCTGGCTGAGCCGCTTCTTCAATTCCGGCCTGACGCCGTTCTGAGTATGGCCATGAACTTCTCCTTCTCTACCTTCTGGCAGCAACGCGTGACGTTGATCGCGTCGCTGATGCTGCTGATCGTCGCCGCCCCGGCCAGCGCCGAGCGCATCAAGGACCTCGCCCAGGTCGGCGGCGTGCGCGGCAATGCGCTGGTGGGCTATGGCCTGGTGGTCGGCCTGGATGGCAGCGGCGACCGTACCAGCCAGGCGCCCTTCACCGTGCAGAGCCTGAAAAACCTCCTTGGCGAGCTGGGCGTGAACGTGCCGCCGAACGTCAACCCGCAGCTGAAGAACGTGGCCGCCGTGGCGATCCACGCCGAACTGCCGCCGTTCGCCAAGCCGGGCCAGCCGATCGACATCACGGTGTCTTCGATCGGCAACGCGGTGTCGCTGCGCGGCGGTTCGCTGCTGATGGCCCCGCTGCGCGGCGCCGATGGCCAGATCTATGCCATCGCCCAGGGCAATCTGATCGTGGGTGGCTTTGGCGCGCAGGGCAAGGACGGTTCCCGTGTATCGGTGAACGTGCCCAGCGTCGGCCGTATTCCCAACGGCGCCACCGTGGAGCGTGCCCTGCCCGATCCGCTGGCCAACGGCGGCGACATCACCCTGAACCTGCACAACAACGATTTCACCACGGTCTCGCGCATGGTCGCCGCGCTCAACAACGCGTTCGGCGAAGGTGCGGCACGCGCGATCGATGGCGTGACCGTCGCCGTCACCGCACCGACCGATCCGGGCGCACGCATCGGCCTGCTGGCGCGCATCGAGAACCTGGAACTGACCCCGGGCAGCGCCCCGGCCAAGGTGGTGGTCAATTCACGCACCGGCACCGTGGTCATCGGCCAGCAGGTGCGCGTCGGCCCTGCGGCGATTTCGCATGGTTCGCTGACGGTGACGATCCAGGAGAACACCAACGTCAGCCAGCCCAATGCGCTGTCGGGCGGCCGTACCGTGGCCAGCCCGCAATCCACCATCACTGCCACCAACGACGGCAGCCGCATGTTCAAGTTCAGCGGCGGCACCACCCTGGACGAGATCGTGCATGCGGTGAACGCCGTGGGTGCGGCACCGGGCGACCTGATCGCGATCCTGGAAGCCCTGAAGCAGGCCGGCGCACTGAGTGCCGAGCTTGAGGTGATCTGACATGCGCATCAATCCCGCATTCGACCTGCACCCGGCGCAGCAGAACGATCCCGCAAAGATCGACAAGGTCGCACGCCAGCTGGAAGGCCAGTTCGCACAGATGCTGGTCAAGAGCATGCGCGATGCCAGCTTCGGCGACTCGCTGTTTCCCGGCGAGAACAAGATGTTCCGCGACATGTACGACCAGAAGATTGCCGAGGCGATGACCCGCGGCAAGGGCCTGGGCCTGTCCGGCATGATCACCCGCCAGCTGTCCGGCCAGGCCACCGAAGGTCCGGCACTGGATACCCGCGTGGATCCGGCCAAGGCCAGCCGCGCTTACCAGCTCAACGCGCCGGCCAGGCCGGCACTGTCGCTGCCCCTGGAAGATGGCAGCCAGGCCGTGCGCATGCTGCAGCAGATGGCCGCAGGCGCGCAGCACGGTGCGCAGGCCGCGCTGGCACCGATGGAGCAGGCACTGGACCTGATCGCCGGCCGTGAGAGCAGCGGGCTGCACCGCTCGCTGGGCACCGAGGATCCGTACATCGGCAGCCTGCAGGGCGAGGACTGGGCCGCCAACAGCGACCAGTGGACGGCGACGGCCAGCAATCGCGGCACGGCCGTGAGCCGGGCCGATGCCCTGGCCACGCGCACCGCCGTCGCCCAGCTCGGCGAGCATACCCCGGAGGGCTTTGTCGCCAGTATCTGGCAGCACGCACAGAGCGCGGCCAGGGAACTGGGCGTGGATGCCCGCGCCCTGGTCGCCCAGGCCGCGCTGGAGACCGGCTGGGGCAAGCGCCACATCAAGCATGCCGATGGCAGCACCTCGCACAACCTGTTCGGCATCAAGGCCACTGGCTGGACCGGCCAGCGCGCCACGGCCGGCACCCATGAATATGTTGATGGCGTGCGCCGCAACGAAACCGCCAGCTTCCGCGCCTACAGTTCACCGGCCGAGAGCTTTGCCGACTACGTGCGCCTGCTGAAGACAAGCCCGCGCTACCAGCAGGCCCTGCAGGCCGGCACCGACGTGCAGGGCTTCGCCCGTGGCCTCCAGCGCGCCGGTTACGCCACCGATCCGCGCTACGCCGCCAAGATCGCTGCGATCGCCGGCGGCCCGACCATCGAGCGCGCCGTAGCCGCCGTGGCCGACGCCGGCTCGCGCCTTGGCCAGACCTTCGCCAGCACCGCGACCGCGGCGCTGGGTATCACTCGTCGTTGAGGAACACCATGTCCAGCGTACTTTCCACCGGTACCGGTGCCCTGCTCGCCTTCCAGCGAGCGTTGGCGACCACCAGCCACAACGTGGCCAACCTCAATACACCCGGCTACAGCCGGCAGAAGGTCAACTTCGCCACCGCCGATCCACAGAACTATGGCTACGGCACGGTCGGCAACGGCACCCGCATCACTGACATCCGTCGCACGGCCGACCAGCTGGCGATCTCGCGCCTGCTCGACAGCAGCGGTGAGCTGGCGCGCCTGAAGCAGCTTTCGGGCATGGCCGACCGGGTCAACGCGCTGTTCTCCGATGCTGCCACCAACGTGGCCGGCGTCTGGTCGAACTTCTTCGACTCGGTCAGTGGCCTGTCGTCCAACGCGGCCGGCACCGCCGACCGCCAGAACATGCTCGACGGTGGCAAGGCGCTGGCCAACCGCTTCGTGCAGCTCAACACGCACCTGAACAATCTCAACAGCGAGGTCAACAACGGTCTGCTGGCCGGTGCGACCGAGGTCAACCGCCTTGCGCAGGAGATCGCGCAGATCAACG
Organism: Stenotrophomonas sp. YJH_SMC_130; assembly: GCF_059369035.1. Lineage (NCBI taxonomy): Bacteria > Pseudomonadati > Pseudomonadota > Gammaproteobacteria > Lysobacterales > Lysobacteraceae > Stenotrophomonas > Stenotrophomonas sp. YJH_SMC_130. Next base: position 4,447 of record NZ_JCAFSH010000011.1, on the reverse strand, counting down.
GTGCCATCGGAACCAACATCGCCTCGGCTGCACCGGACCTGCTCGACCGCCGCGATCAGCTGATCTCCCAGCTGATCGGCTACACCGGTGGCACCGCGGTGATCCAGGACGGCGGCATCATGAATGTCTACACTGCCGGCGGCAACGCGCTGGTGGTGGGCACCACGGCGACCAAGGTCACCACCGTGGCCGATCCGTACCAGCCCGAGCGCCTGCAGTTGGCACTGGAGACCCAGGGCAACACCATCCGTCTCGACCCGAAAGCGGTCGGTGGCCAGATCGGGGGCCTGCTGGAATTCCGCGACACCGTGCTGACGCCTGCGCAGGCCGAACTGGGCAAGCTGGCGGTGGGTCTGGCCGAGAGCTTCAATCAGGTCCACCACCAGGGTGTGGATCTGTATGGCCAGATGGGCGGGGACTTCTTCACCATCGGCAGCCCGCGCGTGACCGGCAACAACAGCAATACCGGAACCGCCAGCCTCAGCGCCACCTATGGCGACCTGGGCAAACTGGACGCGCAGAACGTGGTGCTGCAGTTCGATGGCACCACCTGGAAGGCCAGCCGCGCCGACACCGGCGCCAGCATTCCCCTGACCGGTACCGGCACCGCCGCCGATCCGCTGGTGATCAACGGCGTGAACCTGGTCGTCGGCGGCACCCCGGCAGCCAATGACCGCTTCCTGCTGCAGCCCACCGCTGGCGTGGCCGGCAGCCTGGAGATGGCCATCACCGATCCGTCGCGCATTGCCGCGGCCGCCGCAGTCAAGGGCGCAGCCGCCACCGCCAACACCGGTACCGGCAAGCTGAGCGGCGTCACCGTCACTGATTCGGCCAACGCGAACCTGCGCAATCCGTCGGCGATCGTGTTCACCTCGGCGACCACCTACACCATCGACGGTGGCCCGCCTCAGACCTATACGCCTGGCCAGACCATCAGTGCCAACGGCTGGAGCTTCGTACTGGACGGTGCACCGAAGGTGGGCGATACCTTCAACATCACCCCGACCCCGGCCGGTTCGTCGGACAACAGCAACGCCTCCAGGTTGGCCAAGGTGGAAAGCACGAAGGCCTTCAACGCCGGAACAGTGACACTGAACGGTGCACTGGGTGGCCTGACCACCCAGGTCGGCGCCGCCGCCCGCTCGGCCGAGTACTCGCTCGATGCGCAGCTGGTGATCAATGACAAGGCACAGGAAGCCCGCGACGAGGTCTCCGGCGTGAACCTGGACGAAGAGGCCGCCGACATGCTGCGCCTGCAGCAGGCCTACCAGGCCGCCTCGCAGCTGATCTCCACCGCCGACAGCATGTTCCAGACCATCCTGGGAGCCGTCCGCCGATGAGCAGCCGCATCTCCACCAGCATGATGTTCAACCAGTCGGTGTCGCTGATGATGGCCAAGCAGGCCAAGCTCAGCCACCTGGAGCAGCAGATCGCTACTGGCAGCAAGATCGTCAGCGCCAAGGACGATCCGGTTGCCGCCGGCACTGCAGTCGGCCTTGACCGCAGCCTGGCCGCACTGGACCGCATGAAGCTCAACGCCGGCAATGTGCAGAACCGCCTGGGCGTGCAGGAAAACACCCTGGCGCAGGTCAACGACCTGATGGCGCGCGTCAACGATCTGACCATCCAGGCCAGCAATCCGGCACTGAGCGCGGCCGACAAGAAGACGCTGATCACCGAGGTCAACCAGATCCGCGATGGCCTGCTGTCGCTGGCCAACGCCGACGATGTTACCGGCCGCTATGTGTTCGGTGGCACCAACGACGGTGACCCGCCGTTTGCCAAGATCAACGGCAAGGTCGTCTATCGCGGCGACCAGACCCAGCGCCAGGTTGAAGTCGGCCCCGATACCTATGTGCGCGACGCCCTGCCCGGCAGCGAGATCTTCATGCGCATCCCCACCGGCGACGGCTTCGTTGACGGCAGCGCCGCGGCCGGCAACACCGGCAACGGCGTGCTGACCAACATCACCCGCGACGGCAGCGACAGCTGGAACGGCCAGGGCTTCAGCGTGCGCTTCACCACCGGCACCCAGTACGAGGTGGTGGATGGTGCGGGCAATGTGACCGGCACCGGCGCCTACAAGGCTGGCGACGACCTGGAAGTGAACGGTGTGCGCCTGCGCATCACCGGCGCACCCGCAGCGGGCGACAGCTTCAGCGTACAGGCCGCCAGCAGCCGCGACATCTTCGCCACCATCGACAACCTGGTCGCCGCGCTGGGTGCCGACACCGGTACCACCGCGCAGATGACTGCGCAGCAGAATCAGCTGCAGAGCGCACTGCGCGACGTGGCGCGCGCCTCGGAGCGGATGATCGATTCGCGCGCTGCCGGTGGTGCGCAGTTGAAGGCGCTGGACAACGCGGCGGAAATGCGCGAGGCCAATGGCGTGACCCTGAAGACCACGCTGTCGCAGATGCGCGACCTGGATTACGCCGATGCACTGAGCCAGTACCAGCTGCAGAGCACCGCACTGCAGGCGGCGCAGACGATCTTCTCGCAGATGCAGTCGATGTCGCTGTTCAACAAGCTGCGCTGACGCCTCTCCTGCGTCACCCCTGATAGGCCGCGATGCCCTGCATCGCGGCCTTTTTCGTTTGCGCGCCTGCCCGCCACCACGCGGCCCTCTGGCCATCTCCGGCCGATTCTCCGTGATTGCCCATCAAGCCGGGTCGCACCCCGCCGATACCTTCATCAGCGCTGGTCAGGCCCTGCCCGACCGCCCCTCCCGGGGTCGCTTCCACCCTGGCAACAGGGCTGAAAACCCCGGGAAAACAGCTTCAGGCAACGAATTCTGGCTTCAGCGGAATTCACGGCTAAAGGTTGTTGACAAAGCGCCGTTATTCATTTGGCAACGGCGAAGCACACAGCCACACAAAAAAACAGGCGGCGCTTCGTTTCATTCACCAACGGGTTCCATATAAGAGGAGACGACCCCATGGCACAGGTAATCAACACCAATACGATGTCGCTCAACGCTCAGCGCAACCTGAGCACCAGCGGCAGCTCGCTCGCCACCACCATCCAGCGCCTCTCGTCCGGCCTGCGCATCAACAGCGCGAAGGACGACGCGGCCGGCCTGGCCATCAGCGAGCGCTTCACCACCCAGATCCGTGGTCTGGACGTGGCCATCCGCAACGCCAACGACGGCATCTCGCTGGCCCAGGTCGCCGAAGGTTCGCTGAACGAAGTCGGCAACAACCTGCAGCGCATCCGTGAACTGGGCGTGCAGGCCTCCAACGCCACCAACTCGGCCAGCGACCGCAAGGCCCTGCAGGCTGAAGTGACCCAGCTGGTCTCGGAAATTGATCGTGTGGCCAAGCAGGCCGACTTCAACGGCACCAAGCTGCTGGACGGCAGCTTCACCAGCCAGCTGTTCCAGGTGGGCGCCAACGCCGGCCAGGCCATCGCAATCAACAGCGTGGTCAACGCCAAGGCCGATTCGCTGGGAGCTGCCACCTTCGCCAACGGCTACACCGGCACTGCGCTGGCGGTGGACAAGGCCACGGCCGACACCACCTACTCCGGCCTGCAGGTCTCGGTCACCCCGCCGGGCGGCACCGCCACCACGGTCACCATCAGCGACTTCACCGTGAAGGCCGGCGAGTCGATCACCTCGGCCACCGCTGCGGCGATCAACAACAAGCTGGGTGAAACCGGCGTGGTGGCCTCGGTCAATGCCGGCGTCATCAGTCTGGCTTCGGTCAAGGATGGCCAGACCTTCGCCTTGGGCGTCAGCGCAGCAACCCCGCCGGCCGGCGTCACCGCCGCGACCATCGCCGGCCTGGGCCTGACCGAGACCAGCACCGACGGCGGCACCCTGACCGGTGCAGCGGCCAGCTTCGTCAAGGACCTGAACGTCACCACCGCCGAAGGCGCACAGAAGGCGATGTCGATCGTCGACAAGGCCCTGGAATCGGTCAACAGCGTCCGCGCCGACCTCGGCGCGATCCAGAACCGCTTCACCTCGGTGGTCGCCAACCTGCAGACCTCCTCGGAGAACCTGTCCGCATCGCGCAGCCGCATCCGCGATACCGACTTCGCCAAGGAAACCGCCGAACTGACCCGCACCCAGATCCTGCAGCAGGCCGGTACGGCCATGCTGGCCCAGGCCAACCAGGTACCGCAGAACGTGCTCAGCCTGTTGCAGCGCTGACATGAGCCGCCCCCGGGGCACGTCGGGGGCGTCTGACCCAACTCACGTGCAACCGCTCAAGGACCTCTCCTCATGGCACAAGTCATCAACACCAATACGATGTCGTTGAATGCTCAGCGTAACCTGAGCACCAGCGGCAGCTCGCTGGCTACCACCATCCAGCGCCTGTCCTCCGGTTCGCGCATCAACAGCGCCAAGGACGACGCCGCCGGCCTGGCGATCTCCGAGCGCTTCGGCACGCAGATCCGCGGTACCGACGTCGCCATCCGCAATGCCAACGACGGCATCTCG
>NZ_JCAFSH010000010.1:0-95009 GCF_059369035.1 Stenotrophomonas sp. YJH_SMC_130 | reverse complement strand
CTATACCGATGCCAACACCGATCGCCACCAGGAAGCGAACGGCACGGTGGTGCGCAGCCTGGGCGACAGCGGCCTGTCCGGCCGCGTGGGCCTGCGTCTGCAGGGCGAATCTCGCTCGGCAGCGGGTGCCTCGGTCAGCCCGTATGTGGTGGCCAACTGGTACCGCGATGGTGCGAGCAACGGCATGGCGTTCGACGATGAAGCGCTGAAGGCCGGCGTGCCGCGCAACCGCTATGAGCTCAATGCCGGTGCGCGCGTGGACTTCCGTTCCGGGCTGAGTGCGTGGGGTGGCTTCGGCGTGATGCGCGGCGACCACGGATACCGCGAAGCCACTGCCAACCTGAGCATGTCGTACAAGTGGTGATGTAGAAACACGCGCGGCGCCGGATGATTCCGGCGCCGCTCTGCGCTCTGTAGAGCCGAGCCATGCTCGGCTGCTCTTCGCTCAGAACGCGGTGAGCCGAGCGTAGGCTCGGCTCTACAGGAATGTCGCGATTGCCACGCTGTGGCGTGCGCCGCACGATTGCAACGTTTTCGAAATTTCCAACAATTCTCATTGGCAGCATTGGCGCTTCATGCAAATCATGTAGCGCCACCAACAACGGGTGGCACGGGCTTGCAATCCCGTTTGGTTAATGTCGTTTACGCTTGCCTGCCGGCGTCGCCCTTTCCTTGTTGGGTGGCGTCGGCAGGCATTCTGTCCGCGCTTACATGGCGGGCGGTGCGTGGGGGCCTCGCGCCCGCCGGCGTTTGACGACGTTAGCCACCGGTATTGCAACCACGCACCGTCCGCCACCCTCGCTGTTAAGCAGGGTGGTCCCTTGCCGCTTGCACAAGGACGCCGCCATGACCGCTTCCCCCTACCCGCACCTGTTCGCCACCCTGGGCGAGGCCGCCACGCGCCTGCCCGATGACCTGGCCCGCACGCTGGAAGATACCTTCGTTGCGCTGCAGACCGGCAACAGTGCCGGGGCCATTACCCTGCAGGCCTGCCTGCAGCGCATCCGCCAGGGCGATGCCGCCGATGGCCAACCATGGCCCAGCAACAACCGCACGCCCGGGCAACGTCTGGCCCTGGCGCGCATCGACCGCGCCAATGCGGGGCTGAGTTTCCTGCTGGAACTGCTGCACGCCACCGAACGCGTACGCGTGGACGGTGATATCGATCAGCAGATGGGTGATGGCGCGCGCGAGGGCCTGCTGCTGGCGTGTCGTGGGCTGGCCGAGTATGTGGATGTGCAGTTGCGGGCAGCGTAAGCAGCTCGCGTCCTGAACTGCGGAGGAGCGCTCAGTTCAGTTGCACGCTGCGCGCAATTGCAACGATTCCGATGGCTCATCATCACAGGAGCACCAATAGTGCGCACTTCTTTTCAGGGAGTGTTTCGATGCACAAGATGATGGTTCCGCTCACCCGCTATGCGCAGTTCACTGGCCGCGCAAGCCGCAGCGAATTCTGGTGGTTCCAGTTGTTCATCATGATCGTTTCGATCCCGCTGTATCTGCTGAGCTTCTATGCCGGCTACAGCGGTTCGCGGGGCCTGGCCATGGTATCGACTGGACTGAGCGTGGTGATGTGGCTGGTGTTCGCCTTGCCGTGCATTGCCGCCACCATCCGCCGCCTGCACGATACCGATCGTTCGGGCTGGTGGTTGTTGCTGGGGTTCGTGCCGTTCGTCAGCCTGGTGCTGCTGGTGTTTCTGCTGCTGCCCGGCACGCCGGGTGGCAACCGCTTCGGTACGCCGGTACCGCACGTGTAACCAGCCCGCGTTGGTAGGTGTCGACCTTGGTCGGCACGGTGTTGCCACCGGCTGCTGACACATCCGTGCCAACCCAGGTTGGCACCTACCAGAGCAACATCGATGTGCTTCACTTGGGGTCAGATCCCTTTGCGGCGCAAAGGGATCTGACCCCACCCCGAAGGTTGACCCAGCAGGGCAGTACCGCTGCTGCTACGCGAAGTGCTGGTACCCGCCGTCGGCGGCTTCGCCGTCCACGTGTACGCCCTGCCCTTCGGCAATACGGCCGATGCGGGTGAGCGGCATGTCCAGCGATTCGGCCAGGTAGTGCAGCGCGTCGCGCTGGTCGGCGGCGGCGGTGAGGCACAGTTCGTAGTCGTCGCCACCGCGCAGTGCGCAATCGCGTGCACCGTCGCGGCCGAGCAGTTCCCGCAGTGCGTGCGAGATCGGCAGCAAATCGGCATCCACGTGCGCGGCCAGGTTGCTGCGCGTGGCGATATGACCGAGGTCGGCCAGCAGGCCGTCGGACACATCCACCGCCGCGTGCGCGAAGGCCCGCAGGCGCAGGCCCAGGGTCACGCGCGGCGTCGGTCGCAGCAGGCGCAGGCGCAGGTATTCGTAGTCAGCCAGCAGGGTAGCCGTGGCCACGCTCAGTGCACCCTGCTGCCACAGCCGCAGCGCACCGGCGGCATCGCCCAGCGTGCCGCTCACCCAGATATCATCACCCACCTGCGCGCGGTCGCGGCGCAGCGCCTGGCCGCGGCCGACCTGGCCCATCGCGGTGACCGACAGCGACAGCGGGCCGCGCGTGGTGTCGCCACCGATCAGCGCGATGTCGTGCTGGTCGGCCAGAGCGAAGAAGCCATCGGCAAAAGCCTCGATCCAGTCTTCCGACGCTTGCGGCAGCGACAACGCCAGCGTGCACCACGCCGGGCGCGCGCCCATCGCGGCCAGGTCCGACAGGTTGACCGCCAGGGTCTTCCAGCCGATGTCGAAGGCCGGGGTTTCCACCGGGAAGTGCACGCCGCTGTTGAGCGTGTCGGCGGTAACCACCAGTTGTTCATTGGCACGCGGCTGCAGCAGCGCGGCGTCATCGCCGATGCCGAGCAGGATGTCGTCGCGCTCGAGGGTGCGGGCGCGGATGCGGTCGATGAGGGCGAATTCGGCCAGGGACATGGGGCGTTCCCGCTGTTGTACGTGCCGCGCAGGGCGCGGTGGGCGGTAGTGCCGGCCGCTGGCCGGCAACCTCAGGATCCCTGCAGCTGCCGGCCAGCGGCCGGCACTACCACAGGTGGGTCAGTGACCCGATTCGACCTTGCGCCATTCCACGGCCGCACGATCCAGCACGCCGTTGACGTAGGTATGGCCATGTTCGGAACCGAAACGCTTGGCCGATTCGATCGCTTCGTTGATCACCACGCGGTACGGCACGTCCAGGCGATAGCGCAGCTCGTAGGCGGCCAGGCGCAGCACTGCGCGTTCGATCGCGTCCACTTCCTCGATGCCACGGTCCAGGTACGGGCCGAGCGCTTCGTCGATGTCGCGACGGTTGTCGAGCACGCCGTGCACCAGCGCCTCGAAGTACGCCAGGTCGGCGATTTCGCGGGCCTGCTCGTGGGCGAACTGGGCGATCAGCGACTGGGCGTTGCCGCCGGAGATCTGCCAGGCGTAGATGGCCTGCACGGCACGACGGCGGGCGCGCGAGCGCAGCACCGGGTCGACGCCATCGCGGCGGACGGGTTTACCGGAGGGCTTGCCCTGGGTGTTCTTGTTCATGGCAGTTGCTCCAGCAGATTGACCATTTCCAGTGCGGCGAGTGCGACTTCCTCGCCCTTGTTGCCGTGGCTGCCGCCTGCGCGGGCCTCGGCGTCTTCAACGCGTTCCACCGCCAGCACGCCGTTCAGTACCGGCACGCCGAAATCCAGCTGCACACGCATCAGGCCTTCGGCGCAGCGGTCGGCCACGTGTTCGTAGTGGCGGGTGTCGCCACGGATCACGCAGCCCAGGGTGAGGATGGCGGCGTGTTCATGGGCGGCGGCCAGGCGTGCGGCCACCAGCGGCAGTTCCCAGGCACCCGGCACGCGGATCACGTCGATGTTGGCTTCGGTGATGCCGTTGCCGGCCAGGCTCAGGCGGGCGCCTGCGACCAACGCGTCGGTGATGCGGGCGTTCCAGCGGCTGGCCAGGATGGCGAAGCGCGCCGACTCGGGAGTGCGAAGATCGCCTTCGTAGTGGCTCATATGCGGCTTGGGGGACTCGATAAGGGGGTAATTCTAGCGTGGATGGGCCCCGGCCGTGGCTGGCGGGGGCCTGCAGGGTGTGCCGACCAACGGTCGGTCCCCACCGGTAGTGCCGGCCGCTGGCCGGCACTACTCATTACAGGGTGACCGTCTCCACCACTTCCAGGCCGTAACCGGCCAGGCCGATCTGGCGGCGCGGGGTGCCCAGCACGCGCAGCTTGCCCAGCCCCAGGTCGGACAGGATCTGCGCGCCGGCACCGTTGCGGCGCCACTGGCCCACGTCCTTGTCCTTGCCCGGCACCACCGGCGCCGGCTGCTGGCGCAGGCGGGCCAGCAGGGCTTCGCCATCGCGCGGGGCCGACAGCACCACCATCACGCCTGCGCCCTCGGCATCGATTGCACGCAGGGCGTCGGTGGCCGCCACGCCGAAGTCGTCACGGCGCCAGTGCAGCAGGTCGGCCAGCGGGTTTTCCACCTGCACGCGCACCAGGGTCGGTGTTTCCGCATCCGGCGTGCCGCGCACCAGGGCGAAATGCAGGTCGTGGGCGATGCGGTCGCGGTAGGTCACCAGCTTGAACGGGCCGAACTCGGTGTCGATGTCGCGCTCGTCCACACGTTCAACAGTCTTTTCGGTGGCCAGGCGGTAGGCGATCAGGTCGGCGATGGAGCCCATCTTCAGGCCGTGCTCGCGCGCGAACACTTCCAGCTCCGGGCGGCGCGCCATGCTGCCATCCGGGTTCAGGATTTCCACCAGCACGCCGGCCGGTTCCAGCCCGGCCAGCATGGCCAGGTCGACGCCGGCTTCGGTATGGCCGGCGCGGGTCAGCACGCCGCCCGGCTGGGCGATCAGCGGGAAGATGTGGCCCGGCTGATGCAGGTCCGACGGCTTGGCATTGGGCTTCACCGCGGTGCGGATGGTGTGTGCGCGGTCGTGGGCCGAGATGCCGGTGGTAACGCCCTCGGCGGCCTCGATGCTGACCGTGAAGTTGGTCTGGAACTGCGCGGTATTGGCCTGCACCATCGGCGCCAGGCCGAGGTCGGCGGCGCGGGTGCGGGTCAGGGGCAGGCACACCAGGCCACGGCCGTGGGTGACCATGAAGTTGATGTCCGACGGCTTGACCAGTTCGGCGGCCATGACCAGGTCGCCTTCGTTCTCGCGGTCTTCGTCATCGACGATGACCACCATGCGGCCCTGGCGGATGTCTTCCAGGATTTCCGGAATCGGGGCGAAATTCATGCGGCATCTCCGTGTGGGTGCTGACCGTTGGTCGGCACACTGATCAGGCGCTCCACATAACGGGCGACCAGATCGATTTCCAGATTGACTGCACTGCCCACGCCGGTGGCGGAGAAGGCGGTGTTGGCCACGGTGTGCGGAATGAGGGCGACTTCAAAGCCTTCACCGTCCACTTCGTTGACGGTGAGGCTGACGCCGTCCACGCAGATCGAACCCTTCCTGGCGATGTAGCGGCGCAGCGAGGCCGGCGCGGCGAAGCGCCAGCGCTGGGCACGTGCATCTTCGTGGATGGACAGCACCTGGCCGAGGCCGTCGACGTGGCCGCTGACCAGATGGCCGCCGAGGCGGTCGGTCGGGCGCATGGCGCGCTCCAGGTTGATGACCGCACCCTCGCCCAGCTGGCCCAGCGTGGTCAGGCCCAGAGTCTCGGTGGACGCGTCGGCCTGGAAGCTGCGGGCGTCGAATCCGATGACGGTGAGGCAGACGCCGTTGATGGCAATGCTCTCGCCCATCTGCACGTTGTCGAACGGCAGATTCCCGACATTGAAGGTGAAGCGGACATCGCCGCCGATGGATTCACGTGCGGCCAGACGGCCGACGCCTTCGATGATTCCAGTAAACAAGTAACGTTCTCCGCGAAAAGTGAGCGAAAAACGCCGCAAGGCAAACAGGTGCACGCAGGGCAAGAGCCCTGTGGCACCGTCTTCTTTCATCCGGACTATGACCGTCGGCTCCGGCATTGGACCGGATCTGCTGACCCCCGGCCGTGGGCCGGGGCGCTCGCGGGCTCGTGCTTGCGCACCTACCGCCGGTGGGGAATTGCACCCCGCCCTGAAGACGTTTGTGTACCGGCGAACCGGTCTGGTCAGTGTACCAGCCCGGCCTGAACGGGTGGGATTCCCGGGGTCGGATCCCTTTCCGCAGGAAAGGGCTCTGACCCCGACCACGTCTGGCCAGCCTGTGACGGCCGTCTCTCGCATTTTGTAAAACTTTCATTAAAATCCGCAGCGGACGACATGAGGTCGCCACGGGCAGCCGCGAGGGCAGGCCCGCCAATGGACTGAAACTCACAGGAATTCCCATGCGCAAGATCCTGATCGTGGCCGCGCTGCTGGCCACCGCCCCGTTCTCGGCTTCGGCCGAGGCCCTGAGCTACACCTACGTTGAAGGCGGCTGGACCCAGGTCCAGGTTGACGACAACCTGCTGGACGACCCGAAGGTCGACGGTGGCTACCTGCGCGGTTCGGTCGCGCTGGCCGAGCAGGTCTACGTGTTCGGTGGCTGGTCGCGCACCAGCAAGACCCGCCACTACGGCGAAGATTCGCTGAAGCTGGAACTGAACCAGCCGGAGCTGGGTATCGGCTACCACATGCCGTGGACCGACCGCCTGGACTTCACCGCCGATGCCGCCTGGGTGCGCCAGAACGCCGAATCGACCCTGCGTTATGACGGCGTGCGTTACCACGGCAAGGACCACACCAACCTCGGCCGCGTCACCATGGGCATCCGCGGCAAGCCGTCGCGCATGACCGAAGCCTGGGCCAAGGCCGGCTACATGGATGGCGGCAACAACTACAAGGGCACCTGGGTCGGCACTGTTGGCGGCCAGATCAACTTCACCAAGACCTGGGGCCTGGTGGGCGAGATCTCCGGCTACCGCGACGTCACCCAGTACTCGGCCGGCGTCCGCGCCAGCTTCTGATCCAACGGTCGCTCCTCGTCGTGCGATCGAACGGGCCCCGCAAGGGGCCCGTTTTTTTTGCCCCGCGCGTCGGCACGTGATCACAGGGCGCCGTCGGGCCTGCGCAAAGATGCGCTAGGCTTGCGCGCCTCTGGAACAGGAAACACCGTCATGAAGACCCCCTTGCGTACCCTGCTGGCCAGCGCCCTGCTGGCTGCCCCGCTGCTGGCCAGCGCCGCCCCGGCCACACTGACGCCCGAACAGGCCTTCGATCTGTATGCCCGCGTCCTGCTGGAAGACGACGCCGCCGCGACCCGCACCCTCAACGATGCGCTGAAGCCCGCCTTCGACGGCCAGGACGCGGTAACCCCGAACCCGGGCGCATTGGCCAAGGCGCTGGCCGAACCGTGGCAGGTCGTGCTTGCCAGCACCGGCGCCAAGGCCGACGCGGCCGCCAGCGAGGCGATGTATGCCAAGGCCCTGCGTGATTCGAGGTGCCGCGCCAGCAAGAGCGTGATTGAAGACAACGAGTACGTGGACGACCAGAAGCTGGCGCGCATCACCTTCAGCTGCCAGGTGCCCGACCTGGGCAAGGTACGTCCGCTGTTCGCCGCCAGCCTTGCCGCCGACGCCAGCCCGGCCTCGCGCAAGCAGTTCACCGACGCCTACACCCAGGCGCTGCAGAGCGGCGCGCGCGTGCCGGTCAGCGGCACCTTCACCCTGTACCCGGCCAAGGACAACGGCTACTGGTACAGCGGCAACTTCGATGATCTGGTGGGCACCGTGACCGGGGCGCTGGCACCGTTCGAGGAATGGATGCAGGACGTGCAGGCGGCCAGCGCACCGAAGGTGACCGGCGTACCCGGCTGCGACCTGCTGCTGCAGCAGCACCGCAGCTGCGTGGCGAAGGTCGCACCCGACCAGATCAGCGGCGTGGATGCGATGGCCGAGGAGCTGAAGGCCAAGGCACAGGTCAATTCAGCCGATGAGATGACGCAGGAGTGCAAGGCGCTGCGCCCGATCGCCGAGATGATGTGGACCGACGAGTGCACATAAGCACGATGTAGCGCCGTTGCCTGCAGCAGGATCAATGGCACTTTCAGAACCGTTGCATGGCCGTGCGCACACTGCGTGATCAATGCTGTTGCCCTCTTCCACGAGGGCAACAGCATGAAGCACCGCATAACCTCGACCACGGTCCTGCTTGTCGCGCTGATGGCGTGCTGGCAGGCCGAAGCGTCCAGACCCAGGACCTTCTTCGTGCAACCTTCGGTTGCGTTCGAGTCGACCCAGCTGCGCGACCGCGACATCGACGCGCAACTGAGCGAGAACGACGATTGCCGCGCGTTCCTGCAGTACCACGATCAGTGCGCACCGTCGGTACTGCCGGACGAGTACGACCAGGGCATCAGCCGGCGCAGGCTGCGGTGGAAGTCAACGCAACTGACGGGAGAAGCACTCGGTGCCTACTGCCGTGACCTGCATGTGCTGTGGAAGCAGCAATGGAAAGAGCAGTGCCCCGCCCACGAGGACGAGGGCACCTGAGGCACCGGAACGGGGCCAGTGCCCCGCCATTGCCTCACGGGCGCAACAGCAGCCGGATGTCCTCGCCGACCTGGCACTGGTCAACCACGTGCAGGCGGCGCTGCTGCTCCATGGCATCGATGCCGAGGCCGGCCAGCAGCGGGCGTCCGTTGTCGCCCAGCAACGTGGGGGCCTGGTAGAGCAGCAGTTCGTCCACCCAGCCACCGCGCAGCAGCGCACCGGCCAGCGTCGCGCCGGCTTCGGTATGCACTTCGTTGATGCCGCGCTCGGCCAGCAGCGCCAGCACCGCGCCCAGGTCCAGCCGCCCTTCAACGCAGGGCACGCTGGCAAATTCGGCGTCGGCCGCATCCGGTGCACTCACCGCTGCATCGTGCAGGTACAGCGTCGGCGCACCGCCCTCGCGCACACGGCTGCATTCGAGCGAGCGCAGGCGCGAATCGAGCACCACGCGCAGTGGTGGCATCACTTCGGTACCGGCCAGGCGCACGGTCAACATCGGGTCGTCGGCCAGCACGGTATCGGCGCCAGTCAGGATCGCACCGGCGCGAGCGCGCCAGTGCTGCACGTCCTCGCGCGCGGCCGGCCCGGTGATCCACTTGGAGCTGCCGTCGGCCATCGCGGTGCGGCCATCGAGGCTGGCGGCCAGCTTCACCCGCAGCCACGGGCGGTTGCGCTCCACGCGCGACAGGAAGCCCTTGTTGAGCTCGCGCGCCGGCGCCGCCATCAGTCCTTCGGCAACCTCGATACCCGCATTGCGCAGCAGTTCGAAGCCACCGCCATCAACCTTCGGGAACGGATCGCGCATCGCGGCCACCACGCGCGTCACGCCCGCTTCAATCAGCGCCAGTGCGCACGGCGGCGTGCGCCCGTAGTGGGCGCAGGGCTCCAGGGTGACGTAAGCGGTCGCACCGCGGGCCTCGCTGCCGGCTTCGCGCAGCGCGAACACCTCGGCATGCGGGCCGCCTGCGCGCTGGTGCCAGCCCTGCCCTACTACGCGTTCGCCGTGGGCGATCACGCAGCCGACCATCGGGTTGGGCCGGGTGGTATAGGCAGCGCGCTCGGCCAGGCGCAGCGCGTTGGCCATGTGCAGGTGGTCGAGGACGGAGAACGAAGGTGTCATGCGGCCATGGTAACGCCGCCGGTGTGGATGCACGCCATCGGTAGATCCACGCCATGCGTGGATGGACACCTCCGTGCCAACCAAGGTTGGCACCCACCAGATCATGGGCGCCTCCGTGCCACCACAGCGGTGTCGGTCAGCCCTTCTTCTTCTTGGTCAGGGCGATCACATCGCCCAGCAGCTGGAGCTGTTCGGTGCTGGACGGCAGGTCGCGCTCGAGCTTCTCGATCTCCTCGCGGAAATCGGCCACGTCCTCGAAGCTGCGGTAGACCGAAGCGAAGCGCACATAGCCCACGTGGTCGAGCTTGCGCAGTTCGTTCATGACGAACTCGCCGACCTTGATCGAGGGCACTTCGCGCTCGCCGCTGATGCGCAGCTGGTGCACCACCGCACGTACCGCCGCTTCGATCTTGTCTTCGGGAACCGCACGCTTCTGCAGCGCGCGGTCGAACCCCGCGCGGACCTTGCGCTGGTCGAACGCTTCGCGGGTGCCATCGCTCTTGACGATGGCCGGCAGCTTCAGCTCGACCGTTTCCAGGGTGCTGAAGCGCTCGCCGCAGGCTTCGCATTCCCGCCGACGGCGAATCGTCGCGCCGTCTTCAGAGACGCGCGAGTCGATGACCCGGGTATCGGCATGTTGGCAGAAGGGGCAATGCATGGAACGCCTGGCTCAGGGAGCAATTGCCACCATCATGGCAGCGTCGCAAAGGTACCTGAGAAGGGGCCAGGCAGCAAATTCCGTTTTTCTTCACTGGCGCCCGCAGGCCTTCGACAGCCATCGGAAGTGGTAGGCAAGGCTGATCCAGGGAGCCCCCCAACCGATTGCCAATATCAGCAGTATCGGATGCACTCCAAGACTTGAAACTGTTATCACCAACGCGGACACAGCCTGAGCACCTGACACTAGAAACAGCGTCTCCAGCACTGGCGAGGCGGGCTTCAATCCATCCGGTCCGCGCATCTGCCACGTGTTTACAAGCTGATAAACCGGTGGGATCGCCGTCACGGACAGGACACCCCACATCGCAAGCAATCCAAGAACTGCGCTGTTGTCACCGCCTTGCGCCCATACCCCTAGCAGCAGCAGCAGCGAACCCAACAGGCCGGCCAACGCGCAGGGAATGGAAAAAAGAAGGCTGTGGACAAGCAGGTAGAGGCCTTGTCGGCGGCGCCAGGATTGCATCGGGGGCTCCTTTCATTAGCTCGGAAGACCCTAGTCCTGACGCCTGCAGCACACCATGCAATTTCTCTGAAACTTCCAAGCACCCGTCACACAGCGTCGGTCACGCCCCAGCGCAACCACAACAGGTGCGCGGCCAGCACCAGCAGCAGTGGGCCAAACCCGAGAAAGCCCAAGGTCGAGGTCTCCCCTTCCTTGAAGGTGAAATACAGCGTGGCGGCGACGACACCCAGCGCGGCCAGTATTCCCAGCACCAGGCCAATCCATGCGACCACCGGCGCCTGATGCAGGCCTGCGCGACCACGCCACAGGAAGAGGCCGCTCAGCCACATCCAGGACAGCAGGCCGAGCACTCCGGCCGACGACCACAGCAGCAACAGCGTGTACTCGTCGCCCGTCAGGTACTTGCCGTCCCATACGGCCATCAGCCCCAGCACGGCACCCGTGCCGCCTGCCGCCACGGTGGGCAGGCCTACCAGCAGGCCGGCAATCGCCATCGCGCGTTTGTGCAGGCGCTCATCCATGCGTTCGACGTCCTTCCATGGGCCACGTCATGCGCGGCGCTTGATCCACACCAGCATCGCCGCCGGCACCAGCATCGACGGGCCCAACAGCAACAGGGCGATGCCTTCGGCGTGGACGGTGATGCTCCACCACAGCGCCAGCCCCAGCGGGGGTACGGCGGCAAGACCGCCGGCCAGCAGCAGCCACCACCAGAGGCGATGCACCTGCAGCCCGGCACGCCCCTGCAGCAGATACCCGGCGCTGAGCCACAACCAGGCCAGGCAGCCGGCAATGCCGGCGAGGCCCCACAGCGGCATCACCGTCACCGCGGCCAGCGTGCCATGGCCGAACTGGCCCAGCCCCGTCAGCAGCAGCATCGTCGCCGCGGCACCGCCCACCACCAGGCTGGGCAGGCCGAATGCCACCGCCAGGGTGGCGTACAGATACTTGAGGCGGCGCTCATCCATGCGCGGGATTCCTGGTGACGGGGTCAGAGCCCTTCCCTGCGGGAAGGGATCCGACCCCCTGCGCCGATCAGCCGTAGACCGGGTACTTGCGGCACTGCGCGCTGACCGCGTCGCGCACGCGGGCGATGACGGCATCATCGTTCGGTGCGTCCAGCACGTCGGCGATCCAGTTGGCCAGGTCCACGCAGTCCTGCTCGACGTAGCCACGGGTGGTCACGGCCGGGGTGCCCAGGCGCAGGCCCGAGGTCACGAACGGAGAACGCGGGTCGTTCGGCACCGAGTTCTTGTTGACGGTTATGTGAGCCTTGCCCAGCGCAGCTTCCGCATCCTTGCCGGACACGTCCTTGCCGATCATGTCGACCAGCATCAGGTGGTTCTGGGTGCCGCCGGAAACGATCTTGTAGCCCCGCGCGATCAGCGTGTTGGCCATCGCCTGGGCGTTCTTCACCACCTGCTGCTGGTAGGCCTTGAAGCCCGGTTCCAGCGCTTCCTTGAAGGCCACAGCCTTGCCGGCGATGACGTGCATCAGCGGACCGCCCTGGATGCCCGGGAACACGATCGACTGCAGCTTCTTGACCAGGTCTTCGTCGGCGCCCTTGGCGATGATGATGCCGCCACGCGGGCCGCGCAGGGTCTTGTGGGTGGTCGAGGTGACGACGTGGGCGTGGTCCAGCGGGCTCGGGTAGACGCCGGCGGCGACCAGGCCCGCGACATGGGCCATGTCCACGAACAGGTAGGCACCGACCTTGTCGGCGATGGCGCGGAAGCGCGCCCAGTCGATCACCTGCGAGTAGGCCGAGAAGCCGGCCACGACCATCTTCGGCTTGTGCTCCAGGGCCAGGCGCTCGACCTCGTCGTAATCGATCAGGCCCTGGTCGTTGACGCCGTACTGCACGGCGTTGAACAGCTTGCCCGAGGCATTGACCTTGGCACCGTGGGTGAGGTGGCCGCCGTGGGCCAGGCTCATGCCGAGGATGGTGTCACCCGGCTGCAGCAGGGCGAAGTACACGGCCTGGTTGGCCTGCGAGCCGCTGTGCGGCTGCACGTTGGCGTAGTCGGCGCCGAACAGCTGCTTGAGGCGGTCGATCGCCAGCTGCTCGGCGATGTCCACGTATTCGCAGCCACCGTAGTAGCGCTTGCCCGGATAGCCTTCGGCGTACTTGTTGGTCAGCTGGCTGCCCTGGGCTTCCATTACGGCCGGGCTGGTGTAGTTCTCGCTGGCGATCAGCTCGACGTGGTCTTCCTGGCGCTGGGTCTCAGCGGCGATGGCCTTGGCCAGTTCGGGATCGTAGGTTTCGATGCGGACGTCACGCGGGAACATCGGGTACTCCAGCAGGCAGGGAAAGGGGTACGGCTCAGCCCCTGATTGTAGCCCCGCACCGGCCTGCCGGGGCCGGAAAGGCCGGGGCCGGCACTCCCGAAGGAATCCGGCCCCGTATGGTTTCGAGGGACGTTGTGGGATCACAGACCTTTCCGTGGAAAGGGATCCGACCCCAGCCGCGATCCTCAGCGACTGTTGATGATGTAGTCGGCGATGATGCCGGTCGCCACCGCCACCAGCAGCATGTTGCCGCGGTCGTCGCGGATCCAGTGGTGCCCATACGGCGGGCGGCGCAGGTGGTAGCGCGGGTAGTCGTTCACCACATAGATCGGGCCGCGGTAGTAATCGCGGTAGCGGTGGCCGACCTTCCAGCCGTAGCCCGGGCCGTAGGCCGGGCGGTAGACCACGCGCGGCGGCGGCGGGGCCGGACGGTAGTAGCGGTCGTGGTCGCGGTGCCAGTCGCGGCGGTCGCGCTCCCAGTCGCGGCGTGCCTCGCGGCGGTCGCGTTCCCAGTCACGGCGGTCCTGTCGCCATTCGCGGCGGTCCTCGCGCCACTCGCGGCGGTCATGGCCGCGACGGTGGTCGTTGTCGGCAAAGGCCGGGGCCACGGCGCCGAGCGCCAGCACAGAGGCCACGGCGCTGGCCATTACTCGATTGATGCGCATGTCAGACCTCTGCTTGGGTGGTGGTGAGCCCATATTGCGCACCCGATCTGAACCGTTTCCGGCTGGAAACGCTTCCCGCTGCAGGACTGTGACGGAGTATTCAGGCCACGGCCAGCCAGCGCCCCTGCCACGGGCGCGGCCCGGAACCGGTTCCGGCTATAATTGGCGGTATTCCTTTCCAGTCTGTGCCCGCTGCCACAACGGGATGTTCCCGTGATGGGCCGGGCGCAGGGCCGCGCCTACGGAGACCTCATGTCCTCGCAATACATCTACACCATGAACCGCGTGTCCAAGGTGGTCCCGCCCAAGCGGCAGATCATCAAGGACATCTCGCTGTCCTTCTTCCCGGGCGCGAAGATCGGCCTGCTGGGCCTGAACGGCGCCGGCAAGTCCACCGTGCTGAAGATCATGGCCGGCGTGGACACCGATTTCGAGGGCGAGGCCCGCCCGCAGCCGGGCATCAAGGTCGGCTACCTGGCACAGGAACCGGAACTGGACCCGAACAAGACCGTGCGCGAGTCGGTCGAGGAAGGCGTGGGCGAAGTGCTGCAGGCCCAGGCGGCGCTGGAAGCGGTGTACGCCGCCTACGCCGAAGAAGGTGCCGACTTCGACGCGCTGGCCAAGGAGCAGGAGCGCCTGGAGGCGATCCTGGCCGCCGGTGATGCCCACACCCTGGAAAACCAGCTGGACGTGGCCGCCGATGCGCTGCGCCTGCCGCCGTGGGACGCCAAGATCGCCAACCTGTCCGGCGGTGAAAAGCGCCGCGTGGCACTGTGCCGCCTGCTGCTGCAGAAGCCGGACATGCTGCTGCTGGACGAACCGACCAACCACCTCGACGCCGAGTCGGTTGAATGGCTGGAGCAGTTCCTGGCGCGTTACACCGGCACCGTGGTGGCCGTCACCCACGATCGCTACTTCCTGGACAACGCCGCCGAGTGGATCCTGGAACTGGACCGCGGCCGCGGCATTCCGTGGAAGGGCAACTACACCGAATGGCTGGTGCAGAAGGATGAACGCCTGAAGCAGGAAGAAAACCAGGAAAAGGCCCGCCAGAAGGCGATCCAGAAGGAACTGGAGTGGTCGCGCCAGAACGCCAAGGGCGGCCGTTCCAAGGGCAAGGCCCGTCTGGCCCGCCTGGAAGAACTGCAGTCGCAGGACTACCAGAAGCGCAACGAGACCAACGAAATCTTCATCCCGCCGGGCGAGCGCCTGGGCAACATGGTGATGGAGTTCAAGAACGTCTCCAAGAAGTTCGGCGACCGCCTGCTGATCGACAACCTGTCGATGCTGATTCCGCCGGGCGCGATCGTCGGCATCATCGGCCCGAACGGCGCCGGCAAGTCGACCCTGTTCAAGATGATCACCGGCCAGGAAAAGCCGGATTCGGGCGAGATCGTGATCGGCCCGACCGTGCAGCTGTCCTACGTGGACCAGAGCCGCGACAAGCTGGAAGGCAACCACAACGTCTTCCAGGAAATCGCCGGCGGCCTGGACATCCTCAACATCAACGGCATCGAGATCCAGTCGCGCGCCTACATCGGCCGCTTCAACTTCAAGGGCCAGGACCAGCAGAAGATGGTCGGTTCGCTGTCCGGTGGTGAGCGTGGCCGCCTGCACATGGCCAAGACCCTGCTGCAGGGCGGCAACGTGCTGCTGCTCGACGAACCGTCCAACGACCTGGACATCGAAACCCTGCGTGCACTGGAAGACGCGCTGCTGGAGTTCCCGGGCAACACCTTCGTGATCTCGCACGACCGCTGGTTCCTGGACCGCATCGCCACGCACATCATCGCTTTCGAAGGCGACTCGCACGTGGAGTTCTTCCAGGGCAACTACCGCGAGTACGAGGAAGACAAGAAGCGCCGGATGGGCGATGACGCTGCGCCCAAGCGCCTGCGCTTCAAGGCGCTGAAGTAAGGCAACCGGAAAGGCCGCGCTCGCGCGGCCTTTCTCCTTTCGGTAGGTCACCACCGTTGGTGGTGACGCTTTGAAGCGTACCGACCAACGGTCGGTACCCACCACCAACGGTCGGTACCCACGTTCTGCATTCGGGTAGGTCACGACCGTTGGTCGTGACACCTTATTGTCGCGAGAATCCCCATGTCCCTGTTCGAGCGCATGTTCCAGCTGCAGCAGCACGGCACCACCGTGCGTACCGAGCTGCTGGCCGGCATCACCACCTTCCTGACGATGTCCTACATCGTCTTCGTCAACCCGGAGATCCTCGGCACCACCGGCATGGATGCGGGTGCGGTGTTCGTGGCCACCTGCCTGGCCGCCGCGCTGGGTTCGGCGGTAATGGCGCTGGCGGCCAACTTCCCGGTCGGCATGGCACCGGGCATGGGCCTGAACGCGTTCTTCGCATTCACCGTGGTCGGCGCTGCCGGCCTGCCGTGGCAGCAGGCGCTAGGGGCGGTGTTCATCTCCGGACTGGTGTTCCTGGTGTTGTCGCTGACCGGTGTACGGGCATGGCTGGTGTCGGGCATTCCTTCGTCGCTGCGCTCGGCGATCGTGGCCGGCATCGGCCTGTTCCTGGCGATCATCGCACTGCAGAAATCCGGTGTGATCGTCGGCAACGAAGACACGCTGGTGGCGCTGGGCCCGTTGAACACGGCGCCGCCACTGCTGGCGCTGGCCGGTTTCCTGTTGATCGCAGTGCTGGAAGCACGCCGGATCCGCGGCGCGATCCTGATCGGCATCCTGGCGGTGACCGGTGCGGGCTGGGCATTGGGCGACGTGCAGTACCAGGGCCTGGTCTCGCTGCCGCCGAGCCTGGCCCCCACCTTCCTGCAGCTGGACCTGCCGGGCCTGCTGCACCATGACGGCGGTGCGCCGATCGCGGTGCTGCTGCAGGTGGTGCTGGTGTTCGTGCTGGTGGAAGTGTTCGATGCCACCGGCACCCTGTATGGCGTGGTCGGTCGCGCCGGACTGCTGAAGCTGCCGGGCGCGCAGAAGCGCTTCGGCCGCGCGTTGCTGGCCGACAGCACCGCCATCGTGGCCGGTTCGGTGCTCGGCACCAGCAGCACCACCGCTTTCGCTGAAAGTGCTTCGGGCGTGCAGGTGGGCGGGCGCACCGGCCTGACCGCGCTGGTCGTGTCGGCGCTGTTCCTGGCCGCGCTGCTGTTCTCGCCGCTGGCGGCGATGGTGCCCAGCTATGCCACCGCACCGGCGCTGCTGTTCGTGGCCGGCCTGATGCTGCGCGAACTGGTGGAAGTGGACTGGAGCGACCTGACTGAATCGGTGCCGGCCGCGCTGTGTGCGCTGGCGATGCCGTTCACCTACTCCATCGCGAATGGCCTGGCGTTTGGCTTCATCGCGTATGCGGCGCTGAAGGCCGGCACCGGCCGCTGGCGCGAAGTGCATCCGGCGGTATGGCTGGTGGCGGTGCTGTTCACCCTGCGCTACGCGTTGGAGTAAGCACGCGGTGGTGCCGGCCAGCGGCCGGCACTACCCGTTGCTGGGTTCACCTGCTGCGCACGGTGCTCTGGGATGATGCGGGCATGGTTGCGCCCGTCCTTCCCGCAGATCCGTCTTCGCCATTGCGCCGCCGCCTGCTGCGAGCGGCCGTGCTGGCGCCGTTGGCCGGTACGCTCGCCACCCTGCCCGGCTGCTCGGTGCCGGTGCAGGTCGACGGCACCTTCCTGCAGCCCTGGCGCAGCCACCTGCAGTGGGGACCGGCCGACTGGCAGCGCTCGTTGAAGCTTGCACATACGCTGGGCTGCCGTCAGCTGGTGCTGCAATGGACCGGCATCGTCGGCGGCAGTGACGGCGACTGGTCACTGCCCGACGGCAGCCTGCATCAGCTGTTCACCGCCGCCAGCCAGAACAACCTGCGCATCCGTGTCGGCCTACCCTTCCAGCAGCGCTGGTGGCAGGCGATCGGCGCCGACGACGCCGCGCTGCAGGCGTTCCTGGCCGACAGCCTGGCGCACGCACGCAGCTGGTTGGCACAGGCGCCGTGGGCCGAGCAGCCGGCCTTCGGGGGCTGGTACCTGCCCTACGAACTGGAGCAGTACCACTGGGCCGATCCGGCCCGCCAGCAATGGCTGGCGCAATGGCTGCACGGGCTGGCAGACGCCACCGGCGCGCGCGGCGGTGACTGCGCGATCTCCTGCTACTTCAGCCGCCTGCAGTCCGATGGCGACCTGGTCACGCTATGGCAGGCGGTACTGGCCCAGGCCACGCTGCGACCGATGGTGCAGGACGGCGTGGGCGTTGCCGGCGCCGGCAACGTACAGCAGCTTCAGCCGTTGCTCGATCATTTCCACGCGCACGACATCGGCTTCGATGTGATCGTCGAGCTGTTCCGCGAACTGCCCGGCAGCGCCGCTGATGGCAGCGGGTTCAAGGGCGAGACTGCCGATGCCGCACGGATCCAACGGCAGCTGGCGTGGGCGCGCGACAGCGGCGCACAGCACGTGCTGGTCTATGCGCTGGAGCCGTGGCTGACCCAGGACACGCCGCAGGCGGCGGCGCTGCGGCGGCGGTGGGGGCTGCCTCAGTAATAGAGGATGGCGGTGGCGAACAGGCCCTTGGCGCGCTGCGTATCACCGCCACCGATCGCAAAGCGGTACTGCACGGTCAGGTCGAGGTAGGAACGCGGCGTGTTGTAGTGGTCCTCGCGGAACCAGTAGCGCACGCCCAGGCCCGGCCCCGCGCCCAGTGACCAGCTGCGCTGCGTATCGTTGAGCGCGAACGACTGTACCGGAAACAGCGGGTAGCGGATGTCGCGCACGCGCGAGCGCTGGTCCAGCCAGTCCGCCCCCACCACCGCATACGGCGTGACCACCCAGTGGGTCTGCCCGGCACCGAAACGGAAGCTGCGTCCGGCGCGCAGTTCAGCGGCAGCGAACCACTGTTCGCGATGCAGGCGCCCATTGGCATCACCGATCCGCCGCACCGGTATGCCGTTGGCATCGAGTGCATCCAGGGTGAAATGCGCGGTGTTGTCATCCCATGTGTAACCGCCCTGCGCGTAGCCGCTGACCATCCACCACTGGTTCACGTCGGTGCGCAGGTCGGTACCGTGGTAATAGCCGTAGGTCAGGTAGGACATCCAGCCACCGGAACCGCTGGCCAGGCGGTAGCGGGCCAGCGTGCTGGCTTCCAGTGGCGGGTTCAGGGCCAGCTGCAGGCTACACTGCACGGCCGCGGACGCGGGATAGACATCGCCCGTGCGGGTGGCGCTACCGAGAAACTGGCGGCGCTCGATGCCGGCGCTCAGGCCGGTCTGGCCGAAGGCGTAGCGCATGCCGAACGAGGCGATGGTGGACGGCCAGCCGGTGGTGGAACGCGAACGGCTGAGACGGTCGGCGCGTGCACGTGCGTCGGGTGTCGATTCGCCGGTGCACGGGTCCACTGCGCGGATCGATTCGTAGGTGCCGCCCTCGTCGTACAGCGTGTTGAGCAGCCGCGTGTAGAGCTCCAGCGTGCCATGCTGGTCGTTGAACGCCGGGGGCCGCCAGAACGCTTCCAGCGTGCTGAACACCGAATCGCCCGGCGTACTGATCGCCGCGCCGCCGACATTGGTCGCGGCCTGGCGCGCGCCGCGGAAGCCGGCCGAGGCGATCACGCCCCACTCGCGCGAATAGTTGGCGATGGCATTGCGCACGTTGTAGCGCTGATGCGCATCCAGAGGCAGCTCACCGGCGTCGGCGCGATCAATGGCGCTACGCAGCAGCGACACCGCCTGAGGATGATCGCCGTTGGCCGCACTCGCATACGCCTGGTCGATTACCACGCTTTTGGGTGCCTTGCCGGTGGCCTCGGCGGCACGGAAGTCGGCCAGTGCGCGCGCCGGTTCACGGGCCTTCTGGTTGAGATAGCCGCGCTGCATCAGCAGCCCGGCGTCATCAGGGCGTTGCGCCAGTGCCGCATCCAGGCGCAGCCGTGCTTCGTCCTGCTGGCTGCGGTTGCCTGCCGCCAGCGTGGTGGTCAGCAGGCCTTGCAGGTCTGCATCGTCCGGTGCGAGTTGCACGGCCTGTCGTGCTTCACCTATGGCCTCGGCAAAGTCCTGGCGCGCGTAGGCTGCATATGCGCGCTGTGCAGCGCCACCGTCGCCCTGCAGATCAGCCGGCATCAGCTCGCAGATATTGGCGGCGTCATCCGATTGGCAATGCTGGAACGGCGCTGGATAGGCCTGCGCACTCATGCGCGGAAGCTCGCGACTGGATGCGGTCGCCCTGGCGCGCTGCTCGATGCCCTGCTGCAGCAACTGCTGCGCGCGTGCATCGCCTGCATCGGCTGGCAATACCGACCGCAGCGGCGCCAGCAGTGCAGCCGCACGTGCGCGATCCCCAGCGGCCAGGGCCGCATCCACGGCCAGCAGGCGCACGTTGCGCTGTTGCGTTGTGGACCCCGGCATGGCGAGCGCGGTGTCGAAGTCCTCATTGGCAAGCACGGTCTTGCCCTGGCGCTGGCGCAGATAGCCGCGCATCACCCGGGCATTGAGATCCCCGCCGTCGGCCTGCAGTGCCTGGTCGGCGCTGCGCTCGGCGTCGGCCAGCTGCCCCTGCTGCAGCTGCGCGGTGATCAACAGCAACCGGTACGAAGCAACATCCGGCGCAAGCTCGACGGCGGCGCGCGCCTGCGCGACGGCCGCCGCATCGTTCTGCGTGGACAGCGACTGGTAGGCCTGCTGGGCCTGCAGCAGCGCGCGCTGGCGGGCCAGCGCCACGCGCCGCGCGCGCAGTTCCTCGACGTTCGGTGCGCCCAGCTGCAGCGCCGTGCCGATGGCCGCGTCGGCCAGTTCGGCCTGTTGCTGTGCTTCCAGCGCCGCCACCCACAGCATCGCCCAGGCACCCTGCTTCGGCTGCTGGCGGAAGGCCTGCTCGGCCTTGCTGGCCGCTTCCCGCATGCGCCCGGCGTCATAGGCAGCATAGGCCTCGGTGGCCAGCGTGTAGGCCTGCTGCCTGGCGCGGTCTGCGCCGCTGCCGGCCGCGCGCGGTGGAGAGGGTGCGCGCCCGCCCCGGGCATCCGGGGGCGTGCTGCGCGCAGCGGTGGCAGCGGCCAATGCCGGCAAGGCCGGATCCTTCAACCCGGCATCCAGTGCACGGCGCGCCTGCTGCTGCGCCTCCGCCGGCCGGCCCAGTTTCTGCAACGCATAGATCTGCAGCAGGCGCAGCCGCACCACGTCCGGGCGCAACCGGATCGCTTCGCTGGACTGCTGGTAGGCCGCAGCGTAATCACCGCGCTCGTAGGCGGCGAAGGCCTGCTCGGCGACGCGGTAGGCCGCACCGGACAACGGCAGCGGCGCATCGGCCTGCGCCTGTGCCGGCGCGGTAGCCGTTGCCAGGGCGACAGCGATGACGGTGGACAGCAGCGTGGTCTTCATGCCGGCAAGGCTCCGGGAGGCGGCGACTGCAGCGCGGCCGCACGCCGGCGCTGCTCCTGCATGGCCTGGGCGACGGCGTCCTCGGTGGTGATGCCCTGCTTGACCAGGTAATCGCCAATGCGGCCATCGCGCTGCGGCTTGTACGCATCCAGTGCAATCTCGAAGCGCGCGTGGTCGATCAGGCGCATCTCCACCAGCAGGTCGCCCAGCAAGGGCACGTTGTCCAGCTGCCAGTGCTGGTCGCCGCCGATCAGGCGCAGGCCTGCGTTGATTTCGCTTTCGCGGGCGATGCTCTGTTCGATGTGTGCGCTGCGGGTTTCCTGCTTCAGTAGCGCCAGCGCGTCTTCGGGCAATGGGCTGGCCACGGCCAGCCGCAGTGTCTGCTGCTGCCGCGGCGGTAGCGGCAGCATGCGCCACTGCACGCAGGCATCGGCGCTGACCGGGAATGAGCCCGCGCGCAGGTAATCGATGTCGATGACCGCACGCGGCAGGTCGCCCTGGAAGGCGATGGCTTCGGCCAGGGTTTCATCATCCAGCCAGCCCTGGGTGAGCAGGATGCGGCCCAGCGGCTGCCGCCGGCCGGCATGCTGCTGCGCCAGCGCCTGCTGCAGCCGCTCCGGTTCCACCGCCTGCCAAGTGGTCAACAGCTCACCGAGCTGCTTGCGGGTCTGCACCAGCTGTGCCGCATCGGGGAAGTCGTGCATGGTCTTGTCCCAGACCATGCGCTTGCCGAACAGCAGGTAGGCCAGGAACACCTTCCATGCGCGGGCGGTGGCCATGAAGTTGATCATGTTGCCGACCACCATGCGCGGGATCGACATCAGCGCATGCTCCCAGCCGTACAGGCGGTTGACGAAGTAGAAGCGCTGCACGACGCGGGTCGCCAGTGCCGCCGTGGTCAGCAGCGCGACATTCATCTGCCAGGTACCGGCCTGGAACACGCTGGGGAACTGCATCGTCCACACCCCGGTCGCCTTCAACAGCCAGAACAGCAGCAACTGCAGGAAAATGAGGTAGGCGATGATGCTGACGAACGAGGTGATGATGCCCTTGCGATCGCGCGCCAACAGGTACTTGGTAGCCAGCGAACCGCGCCAGCCCAGCGACTCCCAGCTCTGCAGGCCGATGCCCAGCACCCAGCGCGCCTTCTGCCGGTACGAGGCGCGGAAGTTGTCGGGGAAGTACTCACGCACGCACAGCGCCATCTGCTGGGTGCGCTCGCGCACCGGCCCCCAGCCGAACCATGACGGCCGACGCACGCGGAACTGCACCGGGAAGCGGGCGAAGATCGACTGCATGCCCATGGCCGCCAGCCGCGCACCGACGTCGTAATCTTCGGTGAGGCTGTCGGTGTTGAAGGGCTGGTTGTCGGTCTGCGCGCTCAGCGCCAGCAGCGCACGCCGCGAAAAGCAGGTGCCGACGCCGGCCGACGGCACCATGCCGGACACGCTCTCGCGCACCACCAGGTCCTTGGCGTGCCATTCGGCGAACTCGTCCATGTAGACACCGGCCACCAGTTCGTACCATTCGCGGTCCAGTGAGGTGACCGGCAGCTGGATCATGTCCTTGCGCGGCAGCAGGTAGTTGTAGAAGCGCAGTTCCATCGGGTGCAGCACGTCTTCGCTGTCGTGCAGGATCACCCCGGCGAACTCGATGTCGTGGCGCTTCTCGTAGTCGAAGATCGCCAGGATCAGCCAGTTCAGGCAGTCGGCCTTGCTGGTCGGTCCGTCATGCGGCACCTCCACGCGGCGCAGGCGCTTGTAGCGACGGCGCATGCGCTCGACTTCGTCGATGGTCTGCTGGTCGTTGGGATAGGTGCCGACGAACACGACGTACTCGCGGTAGTCGAGCACGTTGATCATGTTCTCGACCATCTGCGCGATGACGTCGTACTCCATCCACGCCGGCACCATGATCGCCAGCGGCTGTTCCGGCCGCTGCAGCAGGTCTTCCTGGGTCAGCGGCCGGTACGCGTCGCGGCGCTTGACGGTCAGCGCGCGCCAGCTCTCGCGCACCCAGTACCAGACATCGATGAACAGGTCATCGAGGCTGGAGATCAGGATCAGCACGGCCACCGCCGCCGCCGTGGTTTCCAGGGCGGCGTAGTAGTTGGCCAGCTGGATGTTCCAGAACAGACCGTCCACGGTGGATCAATGTCCTGCGTTGGCGGACTTGCGGCGGCGCACCTGGGTGACGCGGGCGGCCAGCAGCGCGAATACGATCACGCCGACCAGCAGCAGCAACCAGACCATGTGCCGTTCCCACTTCGATTGCGGATTGCCGTCGTGCGCGAGGCGAGTGCCATAAGGATCCTGGCGGTCGAATTCGCGCACGACATCAGTGCCGTCAAGCACGGCCAGATCGCCGCGCAGCAACCGGAACGGTGCGCTGAACGACGGTGCCTGTGCGCCGAGGTCGCTGTAGAGAACGCCCAGCTGGCCGCCGGACGAACCCACCTGCACCACCGCGGCGTGATCCAGGCCGCTGACATCCAGCAGCGGTTGCGACGTGCCACCGACGCGCAGGTGGCCATCCTTCAGGCCGGCCACATCGACACCGGCCGGTGCAACGCCGAAGGCCAGCCATGGCGCGCCCGGGCTGACCGCGGCACCGGCGTCGACCACCTTCAGTTCCGACACCTCCGGCGAAGCGCCCACTGCACTGGCCACCGCGATGACCTTGCCCAGCGACGCCGGTGCATCCTGCAGCCAGGCGCCGGGCACGAACACCTGGTTGCCGCGTGACAGCTGGCTGCTGGCACCGACGAAATCACTGCCCAGCGAGCGCCTGGCCAGGGTCAGGTGGCTGCTGGGCAGGATCGAGACTGGATAGCCGGTCGCCGGATCGTGGCAGTAGGGGCGTGCCGGTTGGCGCAGGAAGCTGACACGGATCTCGTTGCGCGCCGACAGCGCGTAGGCCGGTACCTTGGCCACCAGCCGTTGCGGTTGGCCGTTGGCCGACAGCACCTTGCCGCCCAGCAGGTAGTCGTTGAGGTAGATCGTGGCCACCGCGCCCTGACCCGCCGCATTGGGGGCCGCCGAGACATCGATCACCACTTGCTCGGGCAGGCGGCCATCGGCCGACAGCGTGCCCAGATCGAAGCTGGCGCTGCGGTCGGCGCGGGTCACCACATCCATGGTTCCGGCGATGTTTCCGAGCCGGCTCAGCAGTACCTGGTCACCGTCCAGTTTGGGCGTTCCTGCTGCGCTGACCTGCAGGCTGCGGCCCAGCGCATAGCTGCGCCACTGTTCGGCGAACAGTCCGGCCACCTTGCCCGCTGCCGCCGGGTCGACCACCAGCGTCGGACGGCCGGCAACGGCCACCACGCTGACCGACGCGTTGGCGGCGGGCTTCTCCAGGCCGCCCATGTCAGTACCGCGCCACGTGGCAAACGCTGCGCCCGCATCGGTGCCCGCCGCGCCGACCTGTGCGGCCAGCGCATCCAGCGCCCCGCGTACGCCGGCGCGCAATGCATCGCTGCCGATCATCACATCGGCGGCCAACGGCCCGCTGTCACGCAACGACAGCAGCGCTCCCACTTCGGCCAGGTCCTTGATCGCGTGCACGCGCTCGCCCGCGGCCAGCGCGGCGTACGCCGGCACGCCCTGCAGGCTGGCCGGGATGCTGATGCCGGCCAGGTCGACGCTGTCGCCGACCTTGGGCAGCGCCACCACCTGCACCTGTTTGCCTCCGGCCTGCAACGCGGTACCAATGCGCCAGGCGGCATCATAGGTGGGCGCCTGCAGCGCCTTGCCCTCCACCAGCAGGCGCACCCGCGGTGGCAGCGCGCCCCAGGCCTTGGCCACGGTATCCACGGCACGCCCATCGAAGCGGTAGCTGAAGCGCGAGTCCGGCGACAGCCGCAGCACATTCGCCGGCGCGCTCTGGTCGGCACATTGGTAGTCGGACACGATCGACCACCAGCCGACACCGACCCGCACGAAGCCGTTCTGGCGGGGTTCGCCATCGATGGCCAGCAGCTGGCTGGCATCGCCCTGGGCATCGGTGATCGAACGCGCGGCGATCGGATCGCCATCCACCGACCACAGGCCTGAAGTTCGCCCGGCGTGGCCACGCACATAGCGGCCATCGAGCTGCAGCTGCGCATCGCGAGTGGCAACACCGGCCGGCACCGGCAGGTAGACCTCGCGCTGGCTCTCCTGCCCACTGAGTACCAGCGGCTGGCGGAAGCCGAGTTCGCGCAGGGTCATCTGCCGGCTCACCGTGCTGTCGCCGCTCCATTCTGCGAACTGGCCGGCGACGCTGTCGGCGGCGTGGGCACTGCCAACCGCGCACGACAGGACGAACGCGGCGGCGGAAACAAACAGGGGACAGCGGCCGGTCTGGCTCATGGCGTCACTTCATGGAGAGGGTGGTGGGCGGCACCGCCGCTGCGGAGACCGGGCGAGAACTCGGGAAGAGGAGCGCCACGCAGGGCGGCGACGATGCGGGCGCTGGCGCGGCCGTCGCCATAGGGACTGCCATCGGGGTCGAAACGGGTCGGCCGCGGTGGCTGCGCCAAGGCCGCATTGACCCCCTCGACGATGCGCGAGGGCGTGGTCCCGACCAGCGTCACCACACCGGCCTCGACCGCCTCCGGGCGCTCGGTGACGTCGCGCATCACCAGCACCGGCTTGGCCAATGCCGGCGCTTCTTCCTGCACGCCACCGGAGTCGGTGAGGATGACGTCGGCGCGCTGCATCAGGCGCACGAAGCGCAGGTAGTCCTGCGGCGGCACCAGGTGCACGTTGTCGAGGTTGCCCAGGTGTGCGTTGACCGGTGCCTGCACGTTCGGATTGAGGTGCACCGGGTACAGCACCTGCAGGTCCGGCCGCTGGGCCAGTTCGGCCAGCGCACGGCAGATGTCCTCGAAGCCCTGGCCGAAGCTCTCGCGGCGATGGCCGGTGACCAGCAGCAGGCGGCGCCCGGGGTCGAGCATGTGGAAGGGTTCGTCGGCCTGGGCACGCAGTGCCGGATCGGCATCCAGGCGCTGCACGGTCTGCTGCAGGGCATCGATGACGGTGTTGCCGGTGACCAGGATCTGCCCGCCCAGATGCTCACGGGCCAGATTGGCGCGCGAGCCGGGAGTAGGTGCATACAGCTGATGACCGACCACGTCGATCACCCGCCGGTTCATCTCCTCCGGCCATGGCCGGTTGATGTCGCCGGTGCGCAGGCCGGCCTCGACATGGCCGATCGGAATGCGGTGGTGGAACGCGGCCAGGGCAGCGGTCATCGCCGTGGTGGTATCGCCGTGCACCAGCACGCGATCCGGGCGGACCTGCGTGTAGAGCGCGTCAAGCCGCTCGAACAGCCTGGAACACAGGCCATTGAGGGTCTGGTTGGGCACCATGACCTCCAGGTCATGGTCGGCGGTGATCTCAAACAGCGACATCACCTGGTCGAGCATCGCCCGGTGCTGGCCGGTGATGCAGACCACCGATTCGACATCCGCAGCCTGGGCCAGGGCGCGCACCAGCGGCCCCATCTTGATCGCTTCCGGCCGGGTGCCGAACACCGACAGGACCTTCACCGGGGTGCTCCGGAAGGCCGGTGCTGGAAAATGCCAGGAGCTGTAGCCACGTCTGGATCCTTTCGGCGTTACCGTCCAATGCCCGCAGGCAGGAGACGGTCACCTCATGAGGAAACTCCAAATTCGCGACGTCCATCACATTCGATTGATGGCACGTGCGTCGTGGCAGTGATCTTCATCGTTGGAAGATCAAGACGCAGTCAACGCCGCCCGTGGGACGGGCGACGTTGCGGCGGAACGCAGCAGGGGCAGCCGCCCGAGCGGCCTTACTCGTACTGGATGGTGAACGTGGCCTGGCCGTTCGCGACACCCGCACCCACCGTGCCAGCCTGGGTCTGCACATAGCGCGCGCGCAGCGGCAGCGCCATGACGCTGGTCCCCGGCGCGGTGGTGCCGACGTTGATGGTCTGGCCGAAGCGCACTTCGCGCTCGGTGGTGCCAACGCGCTGGACCATCTGGATGCCGATGCGGGTGGCGCTGTTGCTGGCTGCGCTGAGCTTCAGCACACCCGGCATGTTCGAGCTGTCCTGGTCGGCATCGAGGCGGATGCCGATCTTGCTCTGGTAGGCGGCAACATTGCTGCCCTGGCAGTTCAGGTGGATCTCGAAATCACGATCGACCGCGCGCGAACCGACACCGGTGAAGGTGGTGTTGGGCACGCTGCCGAAGTCGACGGCGATGTTGCGGCTGCCGGCCTGCACTTCGCAGGTCGGGCTGACCACGGTGGTACCGGAGCCCTTGAAGGTCGAGGTCAGCACCGGGCGACCGGGGCCATCGCCGTCGAAGTAGTACGTGGTGAAGCGGCCGTTCGGCGCGATCACGCCCGAGCCGGTCTGGGCAGCGGTCTTGATCAGCTGGATGCGGAACGTGCCTCCCACCAGCGAGATGGTGCTGCTGCTGCCGAAATTGATGGTGTGCGGATAGTAGGTCTGGATCGCACCGGAGTCCCGGTACAGGCGGATACCCACGCCCGCCACATCGGTTTCATAGACGTTCGAGAAGCCGGCCACCGGACGCTTCTGCGCGGCGTTGACGTACTCGCCAATGGAACGGCCACCGGACCAGTCGCAACGTGCCACGCTGTTCTGCTGGTTGATCGGCTCGCTGATCTCCTTGATCACGCCACCGACCGGCGTGCTGGGCAGGATCACGATCTGGCCCATGTCCATGGTCACGTCCTGCGCGGTGAACCAGCTGGACTGGATGCGGCACGACGCGCTGGCCTGCTGTGCCAGCAGTGCGCCACCCAGCAGTACAAGGGCCGTCAGCGCCTTGCGGCCACGGGAAGAAATCATCGGCATGCTGCCTCCAGCGGGATGAAGCCGGTCTTGGACGCATCGGCGTCCGCCGGAACCTGGTAATCGATGGTGCAGCGCTGGTCGGCACCGGCGCCCCACTCCACCAGCAGGCGACCCTGGTTCTTTTCACTTCGCACGTACAGGCGGCCGCCCTGGCTGACCATGCCGACCGGCTGGCCCTGCTCATCCTTGACCTGCGCACCGAACGGCATGCTGCGGCCATCCGGGTTGCGTACCTGGATCAGCAACGCGTTGCCCTTGCGGGTATCGAAGCGCAGGTAGCTGATGGCACCGGCGAACGGTGCGATCGACTGGCTGGTGCTTTCCAGCTCGACGTCGTGGGCCATGCCCTGCGGATCGAGGGTGACGGTGTTGAGGCGGTACGGCGACACGTACGGCACCACGGCGTAGCCGCGGCCATCGACGCGCAGGCCCGGGGCGTTGCTGACGATCGCATCGCGCGCGCCCGGGGCCTCGACCAGCACCATGGTGTCGCCACGCTGCGGGGTGAACGTGAAGCCGCCCGGATGCACCACCACGCTGCCGTTGGCACCGACCGAGGCCTGGCGGAAATCACGCGAGTGGCTGTAGGTGGCATTCAACGCGGAGTAGCGGCTGCGGTATTCGGCATTGCCGACCGCCGTGGTGCCACCCTCGCGGGAATCGGACAGGGCCACGCCGTAGCTGAAGTTGTTGTCGACGCCGGCCGAACCGGTGATGCCGACGCGGCTGTTGTCGTAGCCACCGCGGTCGCGCACGCCGAGATCGGCACTGAACGACACCGGGTGGGTACCACGGCCCAGCGGCACGCTCATCGACAGCAGGTACTGGGTATCGGAACGGCCGAGCACGCCTTCTTCGGTGCGCAGCGCCGAGAATCCGTAGTTCATCGAACGCCAGGCGTTGTTGTAGCCCACCTGGTACTGCTTGGAGGTGCCGGAGCGGTCATAGAAGTCACGCACCGAACCGGTCACGTACAGCGCACCGCCACGACGGCCCAGTGGCTGGTTCAAGGTCACCTGGAACTGGCTGCGCTGGCGGCCACGGGTGGTCGGATCGATACCGCGCGCGTCCGAGTCACGGCCATACAGCGCGTCCTGCAGGCTGTAGAAGCCTTCGGTCGAGTAGCGGTAGGCGGCCAGGGTCAGGTTGGTGCCGGTCTCGCCGATCATGTTGCTGTAGCTCAAGCGCACGCTGGCGCCAGTGTGGCTGCCGTAGTGGTCGAACGAGGTGCGTGCATGGGTGACGTCTGCCGCGAAGGCACCGACCCGCGTGGACAGGCCGACACCGTACAGCAGCGACAGGTAGCCATCGCTCAGCGCGCTGCCGCCGTACAGGGTCAGCTGGTTGCCGATGCCGCGCTGGTAGGTGCCCTGCACCAGCCAGGGTTCGTCGGCCAGCAGCTTGTTGCGCACCTGGCCGGCGGTCAGCGAGTAACGCGACACGCCTTCGCGCAGCATCTGCGGCACCGAGCCGAACGGCACCTTGAATTCGCGGCGGCGGCCATCGGCCTCGATCACGCTCACTTCCAGGTCGCCGCCGTAGCCGGTCGGGTACAGGTCATCGATGACGAAGTTGCCCGGCGAAACGGTGGAGGAGTAGATCAGCTGCTGGTTCTGGCGCACTTCGATGCGTGCGTTGGTCTCGGCGATGCCGCGCACCACCGGCGCGTAACCGCGCAGCGAATCGGGCAGCATGCGATCGTCGCTGGCCAGGCTGGCACCGCGGTAGCCGATCGAGTCGAACAGCTCGCCGGTGGTGTAGGCCTCACCGATGGTGAGCATGCCGCGCACCTGCGGGATGCCGCGCTGTGCGTAGGTGGCGATGCTCTGCCAATGGCGGCCGTCACCCTCGGACCAGGTCAGGTTGGAGTCGTGGCGGAACTGCCAGCCACCCAGGTTCAGGCCGGCATTGAGGCCGAGATAGGCACTGCGGTTGCGCTGGCCACCTTCGACACGGCTGTTGCTGTCGATGGCATTGAAGCTGTAGCCGACGAAACCGGCATTGATGCCGCGGTCCCACAGCGCCGGGTTGACGTAGCCGCGTGCCTCACGGCGCAGGAACACCTGCGGGATGCTGAGGTCGTAGCGCAGGTTGCCGCTGTCGTAGACACCGTAGGCGTTGGCCATGCGCTGCTGCACCGGCACGCAGCTGGTCGTGTCGGTCGGCAGCGTCGGGTCCTGCTGCAGCAGCACGGCCTCGCTGTCCACGCCCATTTCCTCCAGCATCGGCAGCGGCAGGCAGGCGTCGACACGGCCCTGTGCATCGGCCTTGAACTGCAGGTCACGACGGCCCTGCCAGGCACCGTTGACGTAGACGTCGACACGGTAGTTGCCGGCAACCATCGGGTTGCCATTGCTGAAGGCCGCCAGGTCGACCTGCTTGGCCTGGCCGGACAGGAAGCTGGAATTGAACTGGGCCGATTCCGGTGCACGCGCATTGGCCGCACCACTCTGCGCCATCAGCGCCTGTTCACCGAGATTGGCCGGCGCAGCCAGCGCCCATCCTGGGCAGGCCGCGCCAACAACCAGCAGGCAAAGCGCCTGATGGATCGACAATGTCAATCTGTTTCCGATCACACTGACATTCCTTCAATTCGCCGCGCGGCGGCGGTGGCGGGATGCGCAGGCCCTTGGCCGGCGCGGCGCGTTCAGCTCCCGGTGCTGTCGAGGCGGACGGTGTGCTCGACCCGGCCGCCGTAATCGTTAATGGTGATGAAGCGCACCTGGTTGGTGCCCGCCGGCGCGGCGAACTCCAGGCTCTGCTTCGGCGCGACCATCGCGCCCTTGTCCTCGACGGCCTTTTCGCTGCTGCCGGTCACGGCATGCACTTCGGCCAGAGTGACGTGGAAGGGGCTCGGGTTTTCCACCCGCAGGCGGTCGCCATTGCGGGTCCAGCGCAGCGCTGCCGGTGCGTCGTTGGCGACGCCCTTCAGGCCCTGCGGCCGGTAGAAAAGCTTCAGGCGCGAACGGAACGCCACCTGCAGGTAATTCTGGTCACCGCTGTCGGCGTTGTCCGGCGACGGCGGTACATCCAGCACGTTGAGCCAGAACACCGTCTCGCGATCGGTCGGCAGCTGTGCGCCGGAGAAGATCAGGCGCAGCGCCTGGCTGCGGCCCGGCTCGACGCGCGCGATCGGCGGCGTCAGCACGAACGGAGCATCGCTGGTATCGGCGGTCTGGTTGGCGTCGCCACTGTCGATCCAGGCCTGGACCAGTGCGGGCGAGTCGCCCACGTTGTCGACCTGCACGGTGACTTCGCGCGCCTGTGCCGGGTAGATCACCCGCGTGCCATTGACCACCACGCCGGCCAGTGCGTTCTGGCAGAGGGGCAGCGTGAACGCTGCCAGCAGCAGCGCCCGGGGAAAGAGTGCTTTCATCGGAAGTACTACGCTCGAGGGGTGTGGCCAGGGGCCGCGGAGCACTGGCCGGCGCGTACGCCGGCCAATGCGGGTACAGCTACGATCAGTTGTAGATGATCGTGTACTTGACGCTGCTGGTGACGTCGCCCGGGGTGGCGGCGGCAGTGGCGTAGTACTCAGCGTAGTAGTTCAGGTCGGCCGAGCCGTCGGTGCCGACGGTGACCCACTGCGAGTTGGTCTGGGCCAGGCCAGCGCCGGCAGCCTTGATCGGCAGGAACTGGTTGTTCGAGCCCAGCAGCTGCAGCTGCACGTTGGTGGCAGCGTTGGCCGAGGCCTGGTTGACCAGGCGGCCGCTGTTGAAGTCGACGGTCGAACCCGGCTCGAAGTAGGTGGCGACGTTGCCGGCGCTGCACTTGGTCAGGTTGATGGCGAACGGGGTACGGCCCGCAACGGCACCGGCGGTAGCCAGGGTGTTCTTCGACACGGTCGGCAGGGTCACGGCGAAGTCCTTGCCGCCCGGGGTCGAGATGGTGCAGGTCTTGTCGGTCACCTTGCCATTGAAGGTGATGGTGCCGTCGGCGGCGTTGGCGGCCAGCGGAGCGGCGGCCAGCATCAGAGCGGCAATGAGGTTGATCTTGTGCATTCGCTTTTACCTAACCCTACTGAAGAGATGAGAAGTAGAGGAGGAAGCAAGGAGCACTGCCGGGCTAACAAGACCCATCCTTGCGTCTCACCTGTGGCCGGACTCGGACATACCTTCCCCTGAATCCGTGACGCAAGTATATGCACAACTGTGATGAAAGTCTCATTATTTTTCTGAACGCCAATTCATTGACGCCCTAAATGTGACGTGATAGGCGGAATCAGCGCCTGGGACGCGTGGAAGATTTGACGACGGGGCCGCCAGGTCGCGGCCGACCGTGGATGACGCGTCGAGAGGCGCGTTCGGCAGGCGCGGAAACAGGCATTTTTCAGGCGGAAATCACCTTATTTGATGCGCATCACTCTTTCTTGGTGATGGCCCTAGCAGATTCGGATTTGTCCTATTAAAGGCGGATAGAACCTGTCGCTAACTAGGACACACCGAACCAGAGAACGTGTCATGAGGAATTCCATTCTGCTGTGTGTGGCCCTGATGTCCGTCAGTGCGCTGGCCCAGGCCAGCAGCGGCAGCATCCGTTTCAGCGGCCGCATCGCCGAGCCGGGCTGCACGACGAACCTGTCCCAGGGTGAGCTGAGCCTGGCGGCCTGCCCGCCGTCGGCCAAGGGCTCGACGGTGGAAGTGACGGCACTGGGCGATGGCCAGGCCGCGACGCTGCGCGATGGCAAGCGCCAGGGCCAGAAGCTGTCGGTGTCGGCCAGCGCGATGCGCGCCGGCGATATCGCCTTCTCCGAGCGTTACAGCGTGCAGGCTTCGAAGCAGCAGCCGCTGCAGGGCGCCTACCTGGTGGTGGTCGACTACCTGTAAGCCGACGTATTTACGCCGGCGGCAGCTCGAAGACCTGGCGCAGGTAGGCCAGGTAACCCGGGTCGTCGCACATGCTCTTGCCCGGCGAATCGCTGAGCTTGGCCACCGGCTGGCCGTTGCAGCGGACCATCTTGATGACGATGTTGAGCGGTGTCGGGCCCAGGTCATTGGTCAGGTGGGTGCCGACACCGAACGCGACCTGGCAGCGACCGCGGAAGTAGTCGTACAGGCGCATGACCTTGGCGATGTCGAGCCCATCGCTGAACACCAGCACCTTGCTGCGCGGATCGACCCGGCGCTGCTGGAAGTGCGCCAGCATGCGGTCACCCCAGTCGAACGGATCGCCTGAGTCATGGCGCACACCGTCGAACAGCTTGCAGAAATACATGTCGAAGTCGCGCAGGAACGCATCCAGGCCGACCACATCGGACAACGCGATGCCGAGGTCGCCGCGGTACTCGCGCGCCCAGGATTCCAGTGCCGCCACCTGCGAATCACGCAGGCGCGGGCCGAGCGCCTGGAACGCCTGCAGATACTCGTGGGCCATGGTGCCGTGCGGGGTCATGCCGTACAGGCGCGCGAAGTGGACGTTGCTGGTGCCGACCAGCTGCGGGCCGAGCGCGTCGCGCAGCAGCGGCAGCAGCCGCGCGTGCCAGTCACGCGAGTAGCGGCGACGGCTGCCATAGTCGGCGATGCGGCATTGTTCGAAGCCGGGGGTATCGCGCAGCAGCGCGGCCTTGGCCTGCAGGCGGCGCTCGCCTTCGGCGAAGTCGGCCGTGGTGGTGTTGCGGAACCAGACTTCGTTGATGATCGCCAGCAGCGGCACTTCAAACAGGATGGTGTGCAGCCACGGGCCGGTAATGTCCAGTTCGATCTCGCCGGGCACGGCCGTCGACGCGCGCAGCTGGATGTACTTGCGGTCGAGGTGGAACAGGCCGAGGAAATCGGCGAAATCCGGCTTCACGAAGCGCAGGCCACGCATGTAGTCCAGCTCCGCGTCGCTGAAGCGCAGGCTGCACAGGTGGTCGATTTCTTCGTCGATCTGGTCGATGTAGCGGGCCAGGTCAATGCCGGGCGTACGGCACTTGAACCGGTACTGCACCTGGGCGCCGGGGTGCTGGTGCAGCACCGCCTGCATCATGGTGAACTTGTACAGGTCGGTGTCGAGCAGGGACTGGATGATAGGCATGGAGCGGATTATGCGCCCGGCAGGGTGAACCGGGGTGCCTGCGGCCACGCTCGGCTCACGGGGAACAGCATTGGTAGATCCACGCCATGCGTGGATGCTCCTGCGGCGCTACAGCGACCTGCGCAGCAGCCTCGGCACCAGCATCAGCGCATGCGCCCAGATCGCGGCCCACACCGCAACGCGTACCGGCAGCGTGCGCTGCCTGGCCTCGAACTTCTGGAAGTAACGCCACAGCCCCCTGTGCTTGTGCCATTCCACGAAGAATGGCCGCGAGCGGCTGGAGACGCCGCGCACATGGGTAACCTGCAGGTCGTTGGCGATCGCCACCACCGCGCCGGCCTCGCGTGCGCGGCGGCACAGATCCAGGTCTTCGGCATGCAGGCGGTAACCCGCATCCCAGCCACCGATGCGCTCGAACAGGGCACGCGGCATCATCAGCAGCGCACCGGACAACGCCGGCACGGGCTGCACGGCCTGGTGTGGATCGCGCGGAACCGCCAGCTTCGAGCCCTTGCCCGGCGAGCGCAGCATCAGCAGGAAATCCGGATCGCGACGGCGCACCGCTTCATCGGCGTGGCCGTGCTCGTCCACCTGCTCCACGCCCAGCAGGCAATCGCCCAGCACCTCGCCACGGCTGCGCAGTTCGGTCAGGGTGTCCGGCTCAATCATCAGGTCCGGGTTGATGAAGGCCAGCCACGGGCTGTGCGAGTCGGCCACGCCCTGGTTGTTGGCGGCGGCAAAGCCGGGATTGTCCGGATTGCCGACGAAGCGCACGCGCGGGTCATGGCTGGCATGCCGCTGCACGATGTCCAGCGTGCCATCCAGCGAACCATTGTCGATCACCCGGATCTCGGCGATGTCCTGCGCCTGGCGCAGGCGCGACAGGCAGGCATCGATGGTGCTGCCACTCTGGTAGGTGACGACGATGGCGGCAATGGTTGCATTCAAACGGGAGGCTCCGGCGCGGGCGGGACAAACAGGTCGCCCTGTTCCTTCGGCATTATCGCCTGCCGCATGCGCTGCTGCAGGTCGGCACGCAGACCGTGCAGTGGATCGTGCATCAGGAAATCGGCCAGCCGCGGCACCCAGGCCGGCCAGCGTGCCGCCAGGGCCTCCAGGTCGCCATCGCGGCTGACCGCCTCCCCTGCCCGGCTGACGAACGCGGTCTCGCACAACACATTGCGCCACCCCAGGCCCGCCATGCGCAGGCTGAGATCGATCAGCGCGGCATTCCAGCCGGCATAGCTGTCCACGTCCAGGCCACCGGCACGGCGGCGCGCGTTGCCACGTACCAGCACCGCGTGGGTGACCGCCGATGGCAACTCCGGGTGCAGCGTCGGCAATGTAGCGCAGGTATGCGCCAGCAAGGCCGGGTCATGGGGTTCGGGATTGATCTCGCCCAGCCGTGGCCACGCCGCGGTCTCGCCGGCATTGCACCAGGGGGTCGCGGTGGCGATGGCGGCATCGCGGGCGAAGGCATCCTGCAACTGCTGCAACCAACCGGGCGACGGCACGCTGTCCGGCGCCAGCACGGCCACGTCCAGGCCATCGCAGGCGCGCAGCATCTCATCCAGATGGGCAACCTCGCCCAGTGGCCGCGCGCGCCGGGTGTACTCGGCCTGCAGCGGCGTATGCGCCAACCAGTGCTCGACCACGGCCTGCGCACGCGGCCCTGCCTGCGCGTCATCGGCCAGCCAGACCGCGGTGCCCGGCGCGGTGCCGGCATCCAGTGCGGCCAGGCAGCGGTCCAGCGCGGCATCGTCCACGCACAGCGGCAACAACACGATCGCCCCCATCCCGCCTCCGTGGTTGTCGGTGGTCACAGCGTAGCACCGGGAGGGTATCGGCCGGGTTGCACCCGGCACCTGCAGAGACCGGAGCCGAAGCAAGAGCCAGAGCGGGTTCCTGGGGAATGGTGGGGTGGGTCCGGTTGCGGGGGACGCCGTAAATACGTCCCTGTAGGCTCGGTCGCGCCATCCATGGCGCTCACGCCCCCGCAACCGGACCCACCCCACCTTCGACAGATTTCTGCGATCTGTCGGGCCTTGCTTTCTGTAGAGCCGAGCCATGCTCGGCTCAGATCTCACAGATGTAGAAATATTCGATTTCGATGAAGAGTCATCCACGCATGGCGTGGATCTACCGTATCGACCAAGGTCGACACCTACCAACAGCCGCGGAAATCTGTCAGAGGTGGGTCGGCGTGGGGTGGCAGGACCGTTGGCGCCATGGATGGCGCCATCGAGCCCCCAAGGGTGAGGGCGCTTTGCTTGCGAAGCACTGCTTCGCAAGCGCCCGAACGCCCGGCCTCTCGCGGCTGGGCCGGGCCGCGGAGCGGGGTTTACGGCGTGTCCTGCCACCCCACGCCGACGCGCCCCCCTCAGTAAACCCGCTGTTGCTTTGGCTTTGGCTTTGGCTTTGGCTGTTGCCGTTGCTCCGGCCTCGGCGGGTGCCGGGCGCAGCCCGGCCGTAAACCCCCTACTTCTTCGCGCGCGGCTGGTTCAGCGGCTCCATCGCGCGGAAGCGCTTGCTGTACTCATCGGTCAGGTTGCGCGATTCCTGGTTGTTGCGGACGATGGTCGGGGTCAGCAGCACGATCACCTCCGAACGACGGCTGGTGCGGGTCTTCTGCCCGAACAACGCACCGACCACCGGGATCCTGCTCAGGCCCGGAATGCCGCTGCTGCCATCGGTGGCCGAGTCGGTGATCAGGCCCGCCAGCATGATGGTGTCGCCGCTCTGTACCGCCGCTTCGGTGGACAGCTTCTTGGTCGAGATGCGCGGATTGCAGTTGCGCTCGTTCGGGTTGCAGGCGTCCGGCACGTCGGAGGCGCTGCTGACCTCCTGCACGATATCCAGGAACACCGTGCCATCGCGGGTCACGCGCGGGCGCACCTTGAGGATCACGCCCGTGTCGATGTACTGCACCGAGCTGTAGGTGCTGGTGCCCACGCCGGTATTCACCGTGGTGGTGTTGATCGGCACCTTGTCGCCAACGTTGAGCGTGGCCTCGGCGTTGTTGCGCACGAACACCGACGGTGTCTGCAGCAGGCGCAGGTCGGTGACCTTGTCCAGCGCGCTGACCACGGCGGCCGCGTTGTGGCCGGTGAATGCCCAGCCCACGCCGTCGTTGCCGGTGACACCGCCGGCGAAGGTATTCCACGAACCGCCCGCTGCCGGCGGCAGGGTCAGGCCTGCCAGTGCGCCGGTCAGCGCGCGACCAGCCACAGCGTTGTCGAAGAACCAGTTCACGCCGTACTTCAGGTCACCGGTCAGCGCGACTTCGGCCACCTGTGCCTCGATGTGCACCTGCAGCGGCATCACGTCCAGCTTCTCGATCACCTCGCGGATCGAGCGCCAGGCCTGCGGGGTCGAGCGCACCAGCAGGGTGTTGGTCTCCTCCACCGCCGACACGCCGACGCGGTCGCCCTCCACTTCCAGGCTGACGCTGACGTTGCCGGGCTGGCGCTGCGGCAGGTTCAGGCTGCCGTTGCTGCTGCCACTGCCACTGCTCCCGCCCAGCGTCGAGCCGAGGGTGCTGCTGTTGTTGTCCATGCCACGATCGCCGTCACCGCCCAGCTGCGACGGGATGGCGCCTGGCGCGAGCGAGGCCGGGCTGGAGGCGCCGCGGTTGCCACTGCTGGCGAAGGCCTCGCTGAGGCGCTCGGCCAGGTCGCGTGCCTTGATGTAGCGCAGCTCGTAGGAGAACAGGCGGGCGCTGCCACCTGCGGTGTCGATGCGATCCAGCCACTGCTGGATCTGGTCCAGGTAACGTACCTGCGGCGTGATCACCAGCACGGCGTTGGCGTTCTCCAGCGGCAGGAAACGGAACATGCCAGCACTGGGCGTCTTGCTCTCTTCGCCGAATACCTTTTCCAGGTCGGCCGCGACCTGCTCAGCCTTGCCCGACTGGATCGGGAACACGCCCACCGACATGCCCGACAACCAGTCGACGTCGAAGATCTCGACGGTGCGCAGGTAGTTTTCCAGTTCTGCGCGCGTACCACCGAGGGTGATCACGTTGCGGCCGCTGTCCACATTGACGATGGCGTTGGGACGCGCATACGGCTCCAGCACCTTCTTCATCTCAGTGGCGGAGATGAACTGCAGCGGGACCACGCGGACCTCGAAGCCGCGTGCGCTGGCCGCCGGCGCGGTGCTCGGCGCGACCGTGCCGGCCAGCGCCTGGTCGGCGGCGACGATGTTGTAGCGGCCGCCGCTGTAGACCATGCGCGCGTTGTTCCAGCCCAGCACCATCTCCAGCAGGTTCAGCGCCTGCGCCGGCGAGACCGGCTTGGGCGTGGCCAGGGTCACCGTGCCCTGCACGCCCGGTGCAATCACGTAGTTCTGGCCAAGCATGTCGCCAAGGATGGCCTTGACCACCGCATGCAGCGATTCGCCTTCGAAGTTGAAGGTGGCCTCGCCGGTGCTGGCGCCATGCAGCGCCGGGGCCGGTGCGCGCGCGGCCTCACGGTTGATCATGGTGCCGGTGCCGCGACGGATCACCGCCTGCGGTGCGCCCTGGCTTTCGCGGGCGGCATCAGCGGCGACGTCGGCCGCTTGGCCGGCAGCGGCGCTGGGCGACAGGTTGCCGTTGCGCTGCACGTGCGGCGCGGACACCGTACTGCAGCCGACCAGCAGCGCGAGGGCAAAGGACCAGGGAAGAAAACGCAGGTTCATGCATTCACTCTATCGGTTGGTGCCATCGCCCGGGGGCGGCGACGGTTGTTGCTGCTGTTGCTGCAGCTGGCGGCGGCGGGCCTGGATGCGTTCGCGGATGGCCTGCATCTGCGCTTCGCTGGGACCGTTGTTGTTGGCCGGTGGTGTTTTGGCAGCTGACGCCGCAGGTGTGGGGGCATTGCCGGCGGGCGGCGTCGGTGGGGTGGCCGCGACCGGGGACGGCGCCGGCGGAGCACCCGCCGAAGGCGGCACAACGATCGCACCTGCAGGCGGTACACCGTTGGCACCGCGCAGCACCGTCGGCGGCTCACCGCCCTGGCCGTTGAACACGGCCAGTTCCAGGACCTGGTTGCCACCGGGGCCGATCACCGTCGCCTGACGCGGCTGCAGCGCGACCAGCTGCCAGCCATCCACGGCTTCGCCGTTGAGACGCAGGCGC
Source organism: Stenotrophomonas sp. YJH_SMC_130 (assembly GCF_059369035.1). Classification (NCBI taxonomy): domain Bacteria; kingdom Pseudomonadati; phylum Pseudomonadota; class Gammaproteobacteria; order Lysobacterales; family Lysobacteraceae; genus Stenotrophomonas; species Stenotrophomonas sp. YJH_SMC_130. The sequence goes on along the minus strand of NZ_JCAFSH010000010.1, from coordinate 56,012 downwards.
AGCGAGCGGTTCTGTTCGGTGGTGAAGGTGGCCATGCCGAAATCGCCGGTCAGCAGCACGCCGGTCAGGCGCAACGCGGCACTGGCCGCCGGTTCGCTGCCCCCCAGCAGATAGGGCCGCGGCCTGCGGTCTTCGGCGAACAGCGGGCGCTCTCCGATCGCGCTGTAGCTGTCGGCGCTGGCCATGCGCTCTGCAGCCAGCGGCGGCAGCGATGGCAGCGATGGCGCGGCGTCGGCATCACCGTCCGCGCCCGGCAGCTGGCTGCCCAGCCCGAAGACGGTTGCCAGCCAGACCATCGCCGCCCAGCCGGCCAGTGCCAGCAGGAAGCCGGTACGCAGGCTGATCTGCTCAAGCTTCATCGGCCACCTCCTGCCCTTCGGACGGGGGCGCCGGCTGGGGCGCAGGCGTGGCCTCGGCCGGCGAAGCAGCCGGCGTCGGCGCTGCAGCGGGCGCCGGAACCGTGCCATCGGCGGCGGCGCCTGGCAGCAGATAGCCGGCCAGCTCGAAGGACACATCCAGGCCCAGCCCCGATTCGTTCGGCGATTGCTGGAAGCGCTGCGCGATCAGGTTGAGGTTGTCGACGAACAGGCGGGGGCTGCCGGTTTCGAGGCTGTGCAGCACGGTGGCCAGTTCGGCCACGCCGCAGCGCAGGCGCACCTGCATGGCGACGCGCACGAACTCGGCATCGCGCCGGTTGTCGGTCAGCGGCGTGCGGTTGCTGATGGTGCAGCTGCGGTTGCCCGGGCTGGCCATCGCTACCGCATCCTGCAGCCGGGCGCCCAATGCAGCGGCGGCAGCTTCGGCGGTGGCTTCGCGCAGGAAGCCTGGCCGCTGCTGCAGTGCCTCGCGGGTAGCGCGAAGGCGCTGTTCGATCTGCGGCTGCTGCTGCAGCTGCGCCTGCACGCGCGACTCGCGTTCGCGCAGGGCGGCGACATCGGCATCGATCGCACGCAGCGGCTGGGTGAACCAGGGGTGCACCAGCAGCAGATAGGCCAGGCCCAGCACTGCCAACAGCAGTGCCAGCGCCAACCAGCGATCACGGCGTGCGCTTGGCATCGGCATCGGCCGCCTCCGGGGTCGGTGCTGCGGCCGGCAACGGCTGCAGTTCGGCGGTCATGGTGAAGCGGTCGCGGCCACTGGCCGCGCCATCGGCCTGCAACACCCCGGTCAGGTTGACCTTGCGCCACTGCGGTGCATCCTGCAGCAGCTGCACCAGCTGCGATGCCTCGCGGCTCAGGCCGATCAGCTGCAGGTTGTTGTTCTCGATCGCCAGCTTTTCCAGGTAGGTGCCTTCCGGCAGGCGCCGGGTCAGTTCGTTCCAGATCTCCACGGTACCGGCGCGCTGGCTGCGCTGCTTCTCAAGGAATGCAGCACCATCGATCAGCGCCTGCAGCTGCGCGCGTTCGCTGGCCACGCCACGCGCGCTGCGCGCGCTGCGCTCGACCTGCGCCCGCAGTTCGTCGGCGGCGGCCTGGCGGTTGTCCAGCAACTGCACCGCGGCCAGTACCAGCATCACGACGGATGCCGCTGCCAGCAGCAGGTTCCAGCGCCGCATCGGGTCTGGCCGCAATTGGCGCTGCGCGGGCGGCAGCAGGTTCACCTGCAACACGTTGCCCTGCGCATCGATGGCATCGACGCCGGCCAGCGCATCGGCCCATTGGCCCACCCGCGTGCGCCATGCTTCCAGCTGCCGCAGTGGCCACGCTACCAGTTCGACCTGCAACTGCCCTTCGCCGCCCGCGCCGAGTTCACGCACGTCATAGCTGACCTGGGACGCTTCGAACGGGGTCTGCCGGTCGATCTCGAAACCGACCACGGCACGCAGGCGGTCGGCCGCCGCGGCGGGCAGGCGCAGCGTGCGCCGCAGCACATCCGCCGCGGGCAGCAGCCACACCCGGGGCAGGCTGCGCAGGCGCGGCTCGAGTACCCGGTCCAGTTCCACCGGCGACAGCGGCCACGGCAGGCGCGCCACCACTTCGCGGCGTTCACCGGCCTCACGCCAGACCTGCAGCTGGTCGCTCTCAGGCTGCAGCAACAGGCGGGCCTGGCCCCAGCCCAACGCCCATTGCCAGCGCACCGGTACCCAGGCCAGCAGCGACTGCCGCCACCAGCGCAGGAAACGGCCAGCGCCCGGGCCGATCCGGCCCTGCACCTGCCGCAGACTGTCCTGCCACGCCGTCATCTTGCTGTCATTCCCTGCTCCCAGCGAAGCACTGTGTAGGTCCGCCCGGGAACCCCGCCCGAGCCACTGCGTATCACTGCCTGCAACACCGACCTGCGTCCACTGCTGTCGATGGCAGCGGACTCGATACTATAGGTGCCGCTGCTGCTGGCAAGCGTTGTCGTACCACCAGCGGAATCTGCATCACGCTCCTGCTGGGCGCGCTGCGCCAGCACGGTATCCGCATCCAGGCCCAGTGCGGTCAGCACCGGTGCGCCGGCGAACTGGGGATCCGGCCGCGCCTGGCGGCTGTACAGGGTCAGGTGCGGCAACATCGCCCGGTACAGCGTGCCGCGCATGCCCAGCACGCGCTGCAGCTCGCCCAGGGTCTCGAACCGCTTGTTGCGTGGGCCATAGGGCAACCCGGCTGCGGCGTAGTCCTGCGCTTCGGCACCACCGCCCGGCTGCAGCAGGCTGTCCTCGTCACGCCAGTCGATGATGGCCCCGGCCAGCTGCCGGGCCTGTGCATCGTCTTCACCCAGTGCCTTGAGGAAGGCGGCCAGCAGCGCGGCATCGGCCAGGTTCAGGTTGATCTTGCCGTTCTCGTCCAGCACCTTGATCTCGATGCTGGCGTCGTCGAACTGCCAGCGATAGGTCCGGCCATCGGCACGCCAGGGCGCGCGCTGCGGATCGGCCGACAGGCGCAGCAGTGCATATTCGAGGCCGGCGCGCGCACGTTCCTGCCCGCGTGCATCGTCATCCAGCACGCGCTGCTGCAGGTGTTCGACCCGTGCGCTCAGCGCGAATGCGCCGACCAGCGCGGTCATCAACGCGATCAGCCACAGCACCAGCACCAGTGCCGCCCCACCCTGACGCCTCATCGCGCGCCTCCGCTGCCACCGGCGCGCAGCGCCACCACCAGCGGCGGCCACGGCGCACCCCGGGCCGGCGCGATCTGGATCTCCACCAGCATCGGCAGGCGGCGGGTGTCGTCCCAGCGAGGCATCCAGTCAGTCACCTGCCCGGTGCTGGCATCGATACCCCGATAGCGCAGCTGCACCGACTTCAGGTTTTCCACCAGCACCTCGGGCGGGCGCGGCGGGTTCTCGGCGATGCGCTCGCCTTCCTGCAGCAGCACCAGCTCCAGCAGCAGGCGCTGTTGGCCATCGTGTCCGTCGACCTGCAGCGCATGCAGGTAGGGTCCGCCACGGCCGAGGTAGCCGGGCAGGTCGGCGGCGAACAGCATGCGCTGCTCTTCGCCCTGGAAGAAGACCGGCTCGCGGGTGGGATCCGGAACTTCCAGCGGCGTGCGCAGCGCAGCCGCCAGCTGCCTGCGCAGCAACGATTCCACCGCGCGCATGCGTTCGCTTTCGGCGGCGATCTGCTCGCCGCGCTGGCTGACCGCCATCGCCGAGCGCACGCTGGCAAAGGCCAACGCCAGGCCGCCGGCCAGCAACACGGTGGCCAGCATCACTTCGACCAGGGTGAACCCTGCGGCGCGGCGCCTCACCGGGCATTCTCCAGGTCGGGCGGCAACAGGCGCAGGCTGCGCCAGCGCAGCTGCTCGCGTTCGCTGTCGCCCCAGCGCACCTGCAACTGCAGCTCCGCCAGCCATGCAGTACCCGGTGACGTCGCCTGCCCGGCAGTGCCTGCGCGGGGCTCCACCCACGGCTGAACCTGCAGTTCCCAGTGATAGCGCCCCTGTTCCCAGTCACCCTGTTGGCTGCCCACCTGCAGCGGTGTGTCGACACCGGCTTCGGCCAGCAACGACTGGGCGTGCAGCACCGCGCGCGTGCGCAACTCGGCATCGCGCACCTGTTTTGCGCCGCCGGACAGGCTGCCCAGCAGCAGGGTCAACGCCAGGCCCAGCAGGGCGAAGGCGATGATCACTTCCAGCAGGGTGAAGCCACGCGCGCGCCGCTTCATTGCGCCCGCCAGGGGCCGGAGCGGACCTCGCCGGTGAGCCAGCCGACGTCGACGCGCCATTCGGCGCCGTCGCGCTGCAACCGGATGCGGCCACCGCTGGAGCCACCATCGGGATGAAATTCGATCACACCCTGCCCCGGCGCGGTGGCCAGCTGTGCGGCACCTTCGAACTGCACCTGCAGCTGTGCGGGCACCTCACCGTGGCGCTGGTTGGCGCCCTCCCAGCGCCGCCGCGCCGGCTCGATGACGAAGCGCTGCGGTTCGCCGCGGGCGATCGCCTGCGCGCGCACCATGCGCAGCTGGCTGGCGATGTCCTTGCCTGCGCTGCGCAGCTGCATGCCGGCGAAGCCGCGCGACAGGCCAGCGGCGGTGATCAGGCCGATCGCCGCGATCAGTGCGATCACCAGCAGCATTTCCAGCAGCGACAGTCCCGCCGCGCGCCTGCCGTGCAGGCGCGGGTGGGGCAACCGGCGCGGCAGGAAATACGTCATGCGCGGTTACGGCTGGTAGCGGATGTCAGCGTCGACGCTGCTACCGCCGGCCTTGCCATCCTTGCCCAGGCTGACCAGCTCATAGGGCTGGCCTTCGCCCGGTGCGCGGTATTCCAGGGCGTGGCCCCACGGGTCGTTCAGGTCGGCCGGCTTGGCGTACGGGCCGAGCCAGCCGCCAACACCGGCCGGTGCGGTCACCAGGTCATTGAGCGAGCCGGGCAGCTTGCCGGTGTCGATCTGGTAGTTGTCGATCTTGGACGCCACGGTCTGCACCTGCGCCTTGGCGATGTTGGCCTTGCCACGGTCGGCACCGCCCAGCACGCGGCTGGCGACCAGGGTCAGCACCGCGCCGATCAGCACGATGACGATGATGATTTCCAGCAGGCTCATGCCCGACTGGTTGCGCGCGGCAGTGAAGGAAAGGCGGATCGGTCGGCGACGGGCAATCATGGACGGTCCTTTCAGTTGCGGAGTGTCGGGGTTGCAGGGAGTGCCATCGTCAACCGATGGCATTGGTCAGGTCGTACAGCGGCACCAGCACGGCCACGATCACCGCGCCCACCACCGAGGCCAGCACCAGGGTGATCGCCGGCACCATCGCCGCCAGCAGGCGGTCGATGCGCCGGGCACTATCCTGTTCGAAGGTGTCGGCCGCCTTCAGCAGCATGGTATCGAGGGCGCCGGATTCCTCGCCGACCTGGATCATCTGCAGGGCCAGGCGCGGGAAGCGCTTGCCGCGCGACAGTGCCAGCGACAGGCCGGCGCCGTTCTTCACTTCATCGGCGGCCGTTTCCACGTCGGCGGCGAGTGCGCGGTTGCCCAGCACGTTGCGGGCGATGCCCAGCGCGCCCAGCAGGGGCACGCCGTTGCGCAGCAGGGTGCCCAGCGTGCGCGCCAGGCGCGCGGTTTCCAGTTCACCGACGAGACGGCCGATGCCACGGCGCTGCAGCAGCCAGCCATCCAGCGCCAGCCGGAACGCGGGTTGCCGCGCCTTGCGCTCGAAGAACAGCGCCAGCAGCGCCGGCACCACCAGCAGCAGCACCCACCAGTCGCGCACGAACAGGCCCAGCTGCAGCACCGCATTGGTGAACCACGGCAGCGCCACGTCCAGGCTCTCGTACATCTGCGCGAACTGCGGCACCACATAGCCAAGCAGGAACAGCAGCGCGCCGCCCACCACCACCAACAGGATGGCCGGGTAGACCAGTGCGTTGATGACCTTGCCCTGCAGCGCGCGGCTGCGCTCGAGGTAGTCGGCCAGGCGTTGCAGGGTTTCATGCAGGCTGCCACCGGCTTCGCCGGCGCGCACCATGTTCACGTACAGCCGCGAGAACAGCCCATGCTGGCGTTCCAGCGCGGTGGACAGCGGTGCACCGCCGCGCACCACGTCGCGGATGTCGGTGATCGCGCGGCGCGATCGTTCGTCCTCGGGCAACCCCAGCAGGATCGACAGCGCGCGGTCCAGCGGCTGGCCGGCACCGAGCAGGGTCGCCAGCTGCTGGGTGAACTGCAGCAATGCAGCGCCCTGCAACGGGCGCTGCTGCAGCAGGTTGCGCCAGCTGCTGCCGCCGATCGCGCCGGCGTCGGCCAGCTGCGTCTCCATCGGCAGGTGGCCCTGGTCCTGCAGGCGCGCGATCAGCTCGGCCTCGCTGGCCGCTTCCATCTGCCCGTCGAAGACCTCACCGTGCGGATTGAGCGCCTTGTAGCGGTAGTTCGGCATGTCAGCCCCGGCGTCCTGCACGCATCAGCTTTCCTCGGTCACGCGCAGCACTTCCTCGATGGTGGTCTGTCCGCTCAACGCCTTGGACAAGCCATCCTCGTACATGGTGCGCATGCCGGCTTCGCGGGCGATGCGCTCGATCTCGCCCATGCCATCGCGACGCATCACCGCACGCCGCAGCGCATCGTTCATCACCAGGAATTCCATGATGGTGGTACGCCCCAGGTAGCCGGTCGGCGCCAGCGCCGAGGGCTTCGGGCGGTAAAGGTGGATCGGTCCCTCCGGCTGCAGGCGGCGCAGCTCGAAGCGTTCGATCTCCTCTGGCGAGGCTGCGTAGCGTTCGGCATGGGTCGGCTCCAGCCGGCGCACCAGGCGCTGGGCGAGGATGCCGTTGATGGTCGAGGTGAGCAGGTAATCCTCCACGCCCATGTCGAGCAGGCGGGTGATGCCACCGGCCGCATTGTTGGTGTGCAGGGTGGACAGCACCAGGTGGCCGGTCAATGCCGACTGGATGGCGATGCGCGCGGTTTCCAGGTCGCGCATTTCACCAATCATGATGATGTCCGGATCCTGGCGGACGATGCTGCGCAGCGCGTTGGCGAAATCCAGGCCGATCTGCGGCTTGGCCTGGATCTGGTTGATGCCCTCGATCTGGTATTCGACCGGATCTTCCACCGTGATGATCTTGACGTCGGCGGTGTTGAGCTGGCTCAGCGCGGTGTACAGCGTGGTGGTCTTGCCCGAGCCGGTCGGGCCGGTCACCAGCAGGATGCCGTGCGGCTGCTCCAGTACCTTGCGGAACTGCGGCAGGAAGGCGTCGGTGAAGCCGAGCCGGTGGAAATCGAAGACCACCGTTTCACGGTCCAGCAGGCGCATCACCACGCTTTCGCCATGCGCGGTGGGCACGGTACTCACGCGCAGGTCCAGCTCCTTGCCCTGCACGCGCAGCATGATGCGGCCGTCCTGCGGCAGGCGGCGCTCGGCGATGTTGAGCCGGGCCATGATCTTGATGCGGCTGATCACCGCGGCGGTGAGGTTGGCCGGCGGGCTTTCGCCCTCCACCAGCACGCCATCGACCCGGTAGCGGACCTTCAACCGGCTCTCGAACGGTTCGACATGGATATCCGAAGCGCGCAGTTCCACCGCACGCTGGATCACCAGGTTGACCAGACGGATCACCGGCGCTTCCGAAGCGAGGTCGCGCAGGTGCTCGATATCGTCGACCGCGCCGCCCTCGCCATCGGCGGTTTCCACGATCGCGCCCATCGCGCTGCGGCCCTGGCCGAACCAGCGCTCGACCAGGTCATCGATCTCCGCGCGCATGCCCAGCACTGGTGTCACCGGAACCCCCAGCGCCAACTGCACGGCCTGCTGCGGATAGGCATCGTGGGCATCGGCCAGCCACAGACGCACCCCGTGTTCATTCAGCTCCAGCGGGCACACATGGAACTGTTTCAGGAAACGCAGCGACAGCGGCAGTCCCTCGGCCAGCGCCTGCGGCGGGGCTTCCGGCACCTGCTTGCCCTCCAGCAGCGGCAGGCCCAGCACCTCGGCGCTGGCCTGTGCCTGGTCGCGTTCAGACACCAGGCCCAGGCGCACCAGCAGGCCCAGCAGGCTGCCGCCGGCCTCGGCGTGCAGCGGCCGCGCGCGCGCCAGGTCTCCTTCCTTGAGCCGGCCGCGTGCCAGCAGCGCATCCAGGATGCGGCCTTCGGCATCGTCGGTAACGGTTGCAGCGAGCGCGTTCACGTGACTCTCCTGTCAATCGGACCGACTTTAGCAGTTAAGCCATGATTTCCGCCGCCATGCGGCCAGCTTTCGTAAAAAGACGAAGCCCGTCACACAGGATGACGGGCCTCGGCCGTTCAACTACGACACGTCAGGCTTACTGCGTGGCGAGGATGCTCACGCCGTTGTAGGCCGCTTCGCCCACCACCTTGATGTAGTAGGTGCCTGCCACCGGCTTGTTCACCCGTACCGTTTCGGACGTGCCGGGACGGGTCGACTTGCCATCGTTGTCGCTGGCGCTCGGCTCGCGTCCCTGGGCGATGTAGACCGACACGTTGCCGGTGCCACCGTAGGTGATCACGCTGAGCTGCTTGCCAGCGGCTGCCTCGAAGCTGTACAGGCGGCTGCTGCCGGCCGTACCGTTCAGGCCCCCCACGGCGGCCTTGTTGGTCAGCGGCGTCGCCACCGGCCCGCAGTTCTCGGTGCACGGCTCTTCCAGTGCCTTGGCCAGCGCCGCCTTGGCATCGACGATGCCGGTGCCGATCGGGGTGGCGGTCGGGATGCTGACCGGGAACGGGCGCGCGGTTTCCTTCAGCAGCGCGCGCATCGCGGCGGGGGCCAGCGGATCCTTGCCCTTGGCGATCAGCGCGCTCTGCACCAGTGCAGCGACGGCAGCCACGTGCGGCGAGGCCATCGACGTGCCACCCATGCCCATGTAGCTGTAGCTGCCTGACTCCGGCGTGGTGGCCGCATCGGAACCGGACTGCCAGACGTAGCCGCCCGGATTGCCATCGACGCTGCCGCCACCCCCCGGACCGGACAGGTCCACGCGGGTGCCGTAGTTGGAGTAGTAGGTGATGCCGCCGGTGATGCGGGTGGCGCCGACGGTCACCACGCCGTCGCAACTGGCCGGACGGTACTTGGATGCGTTGTCGGTCTCGTTGCCGGCCGCCACGACCACGGTGGTGCCACGCGAGATCGCGCCATTGATCGCATCCTGGTAGGTTCCGTCACAGCTGCCGCTTCCACCCAGGCTCATGTTGATGATCTCGGCCGGGTTGGCATTGGCGGGCACGCCCGCCACGGTGCCGCCGGAGGCCCAGGTGATGGCGTCGGCGATATCGGAAAGGTAGCCACCGCACTTGCCGAGCACGCGGACCGGCAGCACCTTGGCCTTGTGCGCGACACCGGCCATGCCGACGCCGTTGTTGGTCTGCTCGGCCACGGTGCCGGCCACATGGGTACCGTGCCAGGAGCTGTCCTCCGCGACGGAGCCGGTGTAGCACTCGTTGTCGTTCTCGACCCAGTCGCCATAGTCCTGCGCGCCCGGCACGCGATCGTTGGTGGCACGGCGCGACGTCTCGGCATCGCTGATGAAGTCGTAGCCTTCCAGCAGGTTGCCGACCAGGTCCGGGTGCTGCGGCAGGATGCCGGTGTCGAGCACGGCCACTACCACGCCCTCGCCCTGCGATACATCCCACGCCGACGGTGCGTTGATGCCACCGGTGGCGTTGTGCAGGTGCCACTGGTACTGCTGGTAGTACGGATCGTTCGGCGCCAGCGCCGGCTGCACGTCACCGGCGCGCAGCTCGGTGCGGCGCAGCTTCACGTCGGCTTCGGCGTACTGCACGGCCGGGTCGGCCTTCAGTTCCTTCAGCACGCGCTGCAGTTCCGCAGGCGCCAGGCGCCCCTGCAGGCGGATCAGGTCGGCACCGACGCCGAGCCTGCGCACGACCTGCGGGCCCAGCGTGCTGGCGCGGGCGGTGCCACCGGACAGGCTGGCGCGGGTCAGCGCGGACTGCACGGTGGACAGCTTGGCCGAACGGTCGCCCGCCGCAGCGGTGCCGGCACGATACTTGACGATGATGCGCTCGGCGCCCGGCTCGGCGGTGCTGGCCTGGCGCACCGGTTCACGGGTCGGCAACCCGGCGGCGTGGACGGCACCCACCGCGGTCATCGACAGCACGGCGGCGGCAAGCACATTGATGCGAAGGTTCTGCTTCTTGATCACGTCGAAATTCCTCTTCTGGGTCATGGATCGAACCAACACTGCGGCCATCATTCCTTGACGACTCCCGGCCGGCCCAGCCGGGATTGCCGTGACCTCCCCCCAGGCCCTCGTTGCAGGTGATGCGCCGGCGTGGGTGGCCGCCGGCGCAGTGGTTTGGCTTACCAGCCGAAACCAGCACCGACGCCAACCGAGCTGTCGTCGCTGCTGAAGGCACCGCCGAAGGTGACCGTGGCGCGATCGCTGATCGCACGCTGGTAGCCCAGCGACAACGCCGACTCGCCGCCCTGGAAACCGATGCCGACGCCGACCCGGTTCTGGGTGCGGATACCGGCGGCACTGGTGGCCATGTTGAGCATCGCCGCGCTCATGGCGCCCTGGCGGTCGATGCGGCGATCCATGTGGCGCAGGCGCCCGTCGATCTCGCCCTTGAACACATCGAAGCTGTCGGCGACGGCCTGCACGCGGCTGTCGGTGTAGCTGTTGGCAGTGGCCATGCCACGGTCCAGCTGGCCCTTGTTGACGGCGTCGGTGGCGGTGGTGCCGGCGGCGACGTTGGTGACCTGGCGTTCGTTGCCTTCGCTACCGACCGACACGGTGTTGGCACGATCGGCAACCGAGCCCTGGCCCAAAGCCACCGCGTTGGCAGCCGTGGCACTGGCACCCTGGCCGATGGCGGTGGACGAGGCGCCACTGGCCACTGCGCCCTCACCCATGGCGACGGCATTGAAGCCCGTGGCCGGGGTGCCAACCGGAATCCCGGCACCGGCGGCGGCGGCCGTCGGCGTGCCCTGCACGCGTGCGGTGCTGGCCGGTGCCGCGTCGGCGGTGGCCGGTGCGTCGGCGACGCTGGCCAGTGCGCTTTCATCCAGCGAGGCACTCATCGAACGCAGGCTTGCCGTTCCCGAACGCGTGCCTCCGGCGGTGCGGCGATCGATCTCGCTGACCTTGCGGTCCAGCGCACCGAGCGCATCGCCGACGTTGCTGTAGGTGGCGCCCTGGATCACGTAGTTCGGCGCCACGAACACGCCCTGCATGCCGACGCTGGCGCCACCGCCGAGGAAGCTGGCGGCATCACTGAGCGACTGGAACAACTGCCCGCCATTGATCGCCTGGCGGCTGCCGGCGGCGATGCTGCCGGCACCGACGTTGTCGATGGTGGTGCCCTGGAAGCCGGACAGGGTCAGGCGATCACGGCTGGCGTCGTCATAGCCGACCGCACTGGCCGCCGTAGTCTCGACCGTGGCGATGCGCGAGTCGAAATCACCGACGCGGGTTTCCACTGCGCCCACGCGCTGGTTGGTGACGTTGAGCTGCGAACCGGTGACCGCATCGGTGCTGCCGGCAGCGATGCGGCCGTCGGCCACATTGACGATGCGCCGCGTGGCCGGGCCATCGGTGCCATTGCCGCCGCCGACCGAGACCACGTTGGCATCGAGCGCACGCGAACCCGCCCCCAGAGCCACCGAGTTCGCACCGGACGCGCCGGCGCTGTTGCCCAGTGCAAGCGCACCATTGCCAATGGCCATCGCGTTGGCACCCAGCGCATTGCTGCGTGCACCACTGGCACTGGCGGCCGAACCGACCGCAGCGGCATCGCTGCCGCTGGCACTGGCGGTACCCGCACCAGTGGCCTTGACGTAGCGTGCGGTGCCATCGGCGGTCGCCGCGACCGCATCGAGCTGGCCACGATTGACTGCATCGGTGCGCTCGGTACCGGCGGCGACACGGGTGATCTGACGATCACTGGTGCCGCTGCCCACTGACACGGTATTGGCACGATCAGCCACCGAGCCGGCACCCAGTGCGATGCTGCCGGCTGCCGACGCATTGGCGCTGACACCCACTGCGGTGGCATTCGCGCCGGTGGCCTTGCTGCCGTAGCCGACCGCCGTACCAAGCCGGCCACTGGCTTCGGCATAGCTGCCCAGCGCGGAGGCACCGTCAGCCGAGGCGTTGGCGCGGAAGCCGCTGGCCTGCGACTGCGTGCCGCTGGCCGTGGCCTGCGCACCACTGGCGGTGCTGTAGGCACCCTTGGCCTGGGCACCGGTGCCGCTGGCGCTGGCACCGAGTTCGCTGGCGCTGGCGCCGCTGCCCACCGCCACGCTGTCCACACCACTGGCCTGTGCGTTGTTGCCCAGAGCCGCGGCGTTGTTGCCGGTGGCCAGGGCATCGACGCCGATGGCGGTGGCGTTGACGGCCATGGCGTTGGCTCCGCTGCCCAGCGCGGTGGCGCCGTTGCCGACGGCGTTGGCCGCGTTGCCGGCGGCCAGTGCGTTGTCGCCGTCGACCAGGGCACCGGCTTCGCCATCGGCGTTGCCGCTGGCCTGGAACTGCCGGGCAGTCCTGTCGGCAACGCTGGCAACCGCGTCCAGCTGGCCCTTGTTCACCGCGTCGGTGGCCTCGGTGCCGGCTGCGACATGGGTCACCTGGCGCTCACCGCCCGCGGTGCCCACGGCCACGGTATTGTCGCGCTCGGCCTTGGAGCCGGCGCCCAGCGCCACGCTGTTCAACCCACTGGCGGTGGCACTGGCGCCCAGTGCCGTGGCATCTGCCGCATCCGCCCACGAGTTCCAGCCGATCGCGGTGGCGTAATCTTCGGTCGCCCAGGCGCCGGCACCGAAGGCCGCCGCGCCGGTGCCGCTGGCGCGCGACGGGATCAGGCCGAAGAAGGTGCTGCCACCGATGGCCACGCTCTCAGCGCCACTGGCTTCGCTGGACTGGCCGACCGCAACGGCACCGCTACCGGCCGCGGCGGCGCCGAAGCCCACTGCCGTGGTGTTGGCACCGCTGGCCGCCGAGCCGTAGCCCAACGCGGTCCCGAGGCGACCGCTGGCTTCAGCATAGCCACCGACCGCGGTGGTGCCATCGGCGGAGGCGGCACTGCGGAAGCCACTGGCCAGTGCCTGCGTGCCGCTGGCGTTGGATTCGGTGCCGGTCGCGGTGCTGTACGCACCACTGGCCTGTGCACGCGTACCCGCGGCGCTGGCACCCAGCTCGCTGGCGCTGGCGCCGGTACCGAGCGCAAGGCTGTCTTCGCCGGTGGCCTGTGCGGTACTGCCCAGTGCTGCGGCGTTGTTGCCGGTGGCCAGCGCATCGATGCCGACCGCCGTGGCGTTGGCCGCCAGTGCATTGGCGCCGCTGCCGAGTGCGGTGGCACCGTTGCCGATGGCGTTGGCCGCATCACCGGCCGCCAGCGCGTTGTCGCCCTCGACCAGGGCGCCGGTTTCACCATCGGCGTTGCCACTGGCCTGGAACTGCCTGCTGGTCTTTTCCGCTGCTGCGGCTACGGCGTCGAGCTGGTTCTTGTTGACCGCATCAGTGCCCTGCGTGCCAGCGGCCACGTTGGTGATCTGGCGGGTATTGCCACCACCGCCCACCGACACGGTGTTGTCGCGGTCCGCGATCGAATCGGCGCCCAGCGCCACGCTGTTGGCCGCGCGCGATTCGGCGGCGTTGCCCAGTGCGGTGCTGTTGATGCCACCGGACCAGGCGCCACCACCGACGGCGGTGGAGTAGTTGCCCGATGCTTCGGTGGCCAGCACGCCGAACAGCGAGCCGCCGACGGCGACGCTGTTGGTGCCGGTGGCCAGGCTGCCCTGGCCGGTGGCGGTGCTGTAGGCACCCGACGCCTCGGAGTCGCCGCCCAGCGCCACGCTGTTGGAACCGGAGGCATTGGCGAAGTTGCCGAAGGCGGTGGCATTGAACGCCGAGGCCTGCGCATAGCCACCGATGGCGGTGCTGTAGCCACCGGTCGCTTCTGCGCCGATGCCGAACGCTGCCGACGCGGTGCCGCTGGCGACGCTCTCGCTGCCGACCGCGGTGGAGCCGCTGCCGCTGGCGTTGCTGAAGTAGCCCACCGCCACGGCTTCCTCGCCGGAGGCTTCGGACAACACACCGTTGGCGGTACTGCCGGCACCACTGGCGATGCTGGCGGCACCGAACGCTGCGCTCTGCTCGCCGCTGGCTTCGCTTTCCGCACCCTGCGCGGTGGCGTACTCACCGGTCGCCTGTGCGTTGGCACCGACGGCGCTGGCGTTGGCGGCGCTGGCCAGCGCGTTGAAACCGATCGCCTGCGCGTTGTTGGCCAGCGCGTTGGCACCACTGCCGAGCGCAGTGGCGCCGTTGCCGATGGCGTTGGCCGCATCACCGGCAGCCAGCGCGTTGTCACCCTCCACCAGCGCACCGGCTACGTCGTCGCCGCTGCCACTGGCCTGGAAGAAGCGGCTGGTGGTGGTGGCGGTACTCGCGACCGCATCCAGCTGTGCCTTGTTCACCGCGTCCGTGGCTTGGGTACCGGCAGCGACGTTGGTGATCTGCCGCTCGTTGCCGCTGCTGCCCACCGACACCGTGCGTGCACGGCTGGCAACGGAACCGGCACCGAGCGCGACAGCATTGCTGGCGCTAGCGTTGCTGCCGGCGCCCAACGCAATCGCGCTTTCACCACCGGCCACCGTGTTGGTGCCGATGGCAATGCTGTTGAGGCTGTTGCCCAGCGCCTGGAAGCCCAGCGCCACGCTGTTGTCGCCATAGCCGAAGGCACCACGGCCGACCGCGGTGGAGCTGGCACCATTGGCCCAGCTGTTGTAGCCGATGGAGGTTGCGCCACTGCCGCTGGCCCACGCCGCGTTGCCGAATGCCGAGGCATTGGTGGCGGTGGCCCACGCACCCGAACCGAACGCTGCTGCGCCACTGGCCGTCGCCCAGCTGTAACCACCGACAGCGGTGCTGTCATCGCTGCTGGCGAAGGCGCTGTCACCGACCGCGACCGCATAGCTGCCGGTGGCGCGCGACTTGCCGCCTGCCGCGAAGCTGTTGTCGCCACTGGCCTTGGCGGCATTGCCGAACGCGCTGCTGGCAGCCCCGGTGGCCTGTGCACCGCTGCCGACCGCCGTGGCATCGGCGGCCGCCGTGGTGCCCACCTGCTGCGCCTTGCCGTCGGCGCCGATGATCGGCTGGTTGTACTCATCGTAGGCCTGCCCGAGGCCACCGATGGCAACACCGCCGTTGCCGGTGGCGCTGCTGTTGCGACCCACCGCCACGCTGTCATCACCGATCGCCGACGCGGCAGCGCCATGTGCAACCGCGCCGGCGCCAATCGCATTGCTCGACGAACCGGCCGCGACCGCGCCTTCGCCCTCGGCGAACGCACCGGCATCACTGCCCGCTTCGGGCTGTGCCTGGAAGAAGCGCGCGGTGCCGTCGGCGGTGCTTGCCACAGCGTCCAGCTGCGCCTTGTTCACTGCATCCGTCGCCTGCGTACCCGCGGCCACGCTGACGATCTGGCGTTCATTGCCATTGGTGCCCACGGCCACCGTATTGGCCCGATTGGAGCCCGAATAGGCGCCCAGCGCGACACTGTTTTCGGCGCCAGCGGTGGCGTAGTAACCGATGGCCGTGCTGTCCTTGCCGATGGCCCAGGTCTGCGCGCCCAGTGCACTGGCGTTGTCGCCTGCGGCATAAGCGAAGTAACCCAGCGCGGTGGATTCCGCGCCCACTGCTTCGGTGAAGCTGCCGTTGGCCAACGAGCGGTCACCACTGGCGACCGCACCGCCGCCTACCGCGGTGGAGGACACACCGCTGGCCCGCGTCTGCACAAACAGTCCCATGCCCGGCACGATGTCGGCCGGGCCACCGATGGCGACGCTGCCAGCGCCGGTGGCGCTGCTCTGCGTTCCCAGGGCGGTGGCGTTGCTGCCACTGGCGGTGGCCGCCGCGCCGAAGGCCGCGCTGCCCTGCCCCGAGGCCAGCGCGTTGCTGCCGACGGCAGTGGCGCTCTGCGCGATGGCGACGGCGCCCGCACCCAGTGCACTGGTGCCATTGCCGATCGCATTGGCCGCCTCGCCAGCGGCCAGCGCATCTTCACCTTCGGCCAGCGCACCGGCATCGCTGTTGCTGCTGCCGGTGGCCTGGAAGTGCTTGGCGGTGGCATCAGCCACGGCAGCGACGCCCTTCAACTGGGCCAGATTGACCGCATCGGTGGCTTCACTGCCCGCGGCAACGCTGGTGATCTGCCGCTCGTTGCCTGCGCTGCCCACGGCCACGCTGTTGGCGCGCACCGCTTCGGAGTTCGCGCCCAGTGCAACGCTGTTGGCACCGCGAGCGGTGGCGTAATAACCGACGGCGGTACTCTGCGCGCCGCTGGCCCAGGTCTGCGCACCGAGCGCGCTGGCATTCTCACCCGGGGCATAGGCGAAGTAGCCCACGGCGGTGGATTCCGCACCGGACGCTTCGGTCAGGCTGCCGTTGGCCACCGCACGATCACCGCTGGCAATGGCACCGGCGCCGACGGCCGTCGCCGCTTCGCCGCTGGCCTGGGTCTGCACGAAGAAGCCCAGGCCCGGAATCAGGTCGGCCGGGCCACCGATGGCGACGCTGCTGGTACCGGTGGCGGTGCTCTGCGTACCCAGTGCGGTGGAGTAGTCACCGATGGCATTGGCGACCGCACCGAATGCGGACGACTGCGCACCGGCGGCATACGCGCCAACGCCGTAGGACGACGCCGCAAATCCACTGGCTTCGGCACTGGCACCGACTGCAGTGCCACCGACGCCTGCGCTGGTGGCGCCGGTTTCCACCGGCACGCCGCCACTGGTGATCAGCGGATTGCCATCGGCA
Organism: Stenotrophomonas sp. YJH_SMC_130; assembly: GCF_059369035.1. Taxonomy (NCBI): domain Bacteria; kingdom Pseudomonadati; phylum Pseudomonadota; class Gammaproteobacteria; order Lysobacterales; family Lysobacteraceae; genus Stenotrophomonas; species Stenotrophomonas sp. YJH_SMC_130. The sequence continues at coordinate 39,363 of NZ_JCAFSH010000010.1, read as the reverse complement.
TCCACTGCAGCACCACCGACGGCGACGCTGCCCGGGCCGTTCGCCTGTGCGTTGTTGCCGAACGCGGCGCTGTTCTGGCCTGACGCCAGCGCGTTGTTGCCGATGGCGGTGGCGTTCTGCGCAACGGCCGTGGCACCGGCACCCACGGCGGTGGTGCCATTGCCGATGGCGTTGGCCGCCTCGCCGGCCGCCAGTGCCTCGTCACCTTCGGCCAGCGCGCCCGCATCGCTGTTGCGGCTGCCCGTGGCCTGGAAGTGCTTGGCGGTGGCATCGGCCACGGCGGCCACGTCCTTCAACTGGCCGACATTGACCGCGTCGGTATCTTCAGTACCCGCCGCGACGCTGGTGATCTGCCGGGTCAGGCCATATTCGGCGGCGCCGACCGACACGGTGTCGACACGGTCGGCCAGCGAGCCGGCGCCAAGCGCCACGCTGCCGGTGGCAACCGCCGCCGAGTTGGACCCCAGCGCGGCGCTGTACTCACCCACGGCGGTGCTGAACGCACCCACCGCGATCGATGCTTCGTTGGCGGCGGTGGCGCCGCGGCCCAGTGCGGTACTGCCCAGGCCCATCGCCACGGCACCGCCACCCACGGCAGTGGCGCCATCGGCAGTGGCTTCGGACAACGCGCCCAAGGCGGTGGCCGCGCCATTCTCGCTTGCCGCATAGGCACTGGCGCCGACGGCGGTGTCACCAAGACCGAACGCGGCAGCACTCTGCCCGACCACCACGCTGGCGTCACCGATTGCCAATGCGCCCTGGCCGAACGCGCTGGCGCCCAGGCCGGCGGCAATCGCCTGGGTACCGATGGCGGTGGTGGCATTGGCCAACGACTGCGCACCGGCGCCCGCTGCAACCGCGCCCTGCCCGTCGATCTTCGCCGCGTCGCTGTCATCACCTGCGCCATCGGCCTTGAAATAGCGGTTTCCATCTGCGGCGACGTCCGCCAGCGCGGCCTGCGTGGCGCGCGCCTGCGCATCCAGCTGTGACTTGTTCACCGCATCGGTGGCCTGGGTGCCTGCAGCCACGTTGGTGATCTGCCGTTCCTTGCCGGCATCGCCAACGGACACCGTGTTGGCGCGGGTGGCCCTGGAGCCTGCGCCCAGCGCCACGCTGTTGGCGGCAGTGGCGCTGCTGTTGCTGCCGATCGCCACCGCGTTGCTGCCCTTGGCACTGGCGGAGCCTTCCACCAGGCATTTTTCCAGCAGCTTGCCGCTGAATGCCACGCAGGTGGCGCTGCCGCCGATCTGCACCGACTGTGCAATGGCGGAACCGCTCAGGCCCAATCCCAGTACCAGGCCCAGTGCCACCGCCAACAGCGCGGGCGTGGCCGGTGTCGTATCGCGGCGCTGGTCGACAACACCACCGCTGCTGTCGGAGGAGGCCAGTTCCGAGGCCACCACCAACTGACCCAATGCTTTGTTCCAGACCTTGCGATAAATCCGATTCATCGGTACGGCTCCTGATTGGACTGGTTTTGGGCAAAGCAACGCCACCGCCGGGCCTTCTGGCCCAACGTCCCCTGGGGGCGTTTTTTCGCGTGATTTACTGCGGGGTATTGCCGAACGGCGCGCAGCGACAGAAAACCGAGCGCGTACGCCGAGCGGTTACTGCGGAATGAATGGTTCTGAAACGGGGTTCAAGTGTTAACGGCAACTTTGCAGATCGTCAAGACTTTGACACGACAAATGCTATTGCCGTGAAGCAGTTCACCATTTCGCGTGTTTATAAAAGTATTTTGTTAGGTACACGTGACGGACCGCTGGCGCATGAAAACCGATGTAACTAGCGGGCGCGACAAGGGTTTCACGCGTACAAAGAAAAACCCGCCGACGAAGCGGCGGGTTTTTCCATACGCGGTGGCATTGCGCCCTGCGCGGAACGACGCGATCAGCCGCACCATACCCGCGCGTTGCGGAACATGCGCATCCACGGCGAATCACCCTCCCATTCCGCCGGTGCCCAGCTCAGGTTGAGCGCGCGCGGGGTACGTTCCGGGTGCGGCATCATGATGGTGACGCGGCCGTCGCTGCTGGTCAGGCCGGTGATGCCGTCCGGCGAACCGTTCGGGTTCAGCGGGTACTGGCTGGCCACCTTGCCATTGCCATCGATGTAGCGCAGCGAGACACGTGCAGCAGCCTGGTCGACGGCATTGTCGAACACGGCCTGGCCCTCACCATGCGCCACCGCCACCGGCAGGCGCGAGCCGGCCATGCCACGCAGCAGGATCGACGGCGATTCCACCACTTCCAGCAGCGCGGTACGGGCTTCGAACTGCTCGCTGGCATTGCGGCGGAACTGCGGCCAGTGCTCGGCACCCGGAATGATGTTCTTCAGCTGGCTCATCATCTGGCAGCCGTTGCATACGCCCAGCGCGAAGCTGTCTTCGCGCGCGAAGAACGCGGCGAAGGCATCACGCAGTGCGCTGCGCTCCAGGATCGAGGTGGCCCAGCCACGGCCGGCACCGAGCACGTCGCCATAGCTGAAGCCACCACAGGCCACCAGGCCGGTGAAATCCTGCAGGGCCACGCGGCCTTCAATCAGGTCGCTCATGTGCACATCGAAGGCACGGAAGCCGGCACGCTCGAAGGCGTTGGCCATTTCGATCTGGCCGTTGACGCCCTGCTCGCGCAGCACCGCCACGCGCGGACGCGCACCGGTGCTGATGAACGGTGCGGCCACGTCTTCGTTGAGGTCGAAGCTGAGCTTCGGCTTCAGGCCCGGTGCGTTGAAGGCACGCGCGACCTCGCGCTCGGCATCGGCGTTGGCCGGGTTGTCGCGGCGCTTCTGCATCGCGTGGGTGACCGACCACCAGGCGTCGAACAAGGCCTCCCAGCGCCACTCGGCCAGGTTCTCGCCGCCCAGCGACACGCGCACCACCGGTGCGGTGGTTGGCTTGGCGATGCGCTGCGCGCATTCGGTCAATGCATGGCGTTCAACCAGGTCGGCAAACGCGGCACGGTCTTCGCGCGCGATCTGCACCACCGCGCCCAGTTCTTCGTTGAACAGGCTGCGGAACGGATCATCACCCCAGGCATCGAGGGCGATATCCAGGCCCAGGCGCGAGGTGAAGGCCATTTCGCACAGGGCGGCGAAAGCACCGCCGTCGCTGCGGTCGTGATACGCCAGCAGCAGGCCGGACTGGCGTGCATCGCGGATCAGTTCGAAGAAACCCCGCAGGCGCTGCGGATCGTCCAGGTCCGGGGCGGCACCGGCGAAGGCCGGCAGGTCGCCGTGGTCGGCATGCACCTGGGCCAGGATCGAACCCCCCAGGCGCTGCTTGCCGGCACCGAGGCCGATCAGCCACAGCTCGCTGTCCACCTCCCGGTCGAGCAGCGGGGTCAACTGCTGGCGCACGTCGGCGACCGGCGCGAACGCCGAGATCACCAGCGACACCGGCGACACGCTCTTGTGCGCTTCGCCCTGGTCGTGCCACTGCGCCTGCATCGACAGCGAGTCCTTGCCCACCGGGATGCTGATGTCCAGCTGCGGGCACAGTTCCATGCCCACCGCCTTCACCGCGTCGTACAGCAGCGCGTCTTCGCCGGGGTGACCGGCCGCAGCCATCCAGTTCGCCGACAGCTTGATCTCATCCAGCGCATCGACCGGGGCCGCGCACAGGTTGGTCAGCGCTTCGCCCACCGCCATGCGTGCCGAAGCAGCGGCATCGAGCAGGGCCAGCGGGGTGCGCTCGCCGATCGACATCGCTTCGCCAGCCACGCCATCGAAGTCGGCCAGGGTGATCGCCACGTCGGCCACCGGCAGCTGCCACGGACCGACCATCTGTTCGCGCGCGGTCAGGCCGCCAACGCTGCGATCACCGATGGTGACCAGGAAGTTCTTCGAGGCCACGGTCGGGTGCGCGAGCACGCGCAGGCCGGCTTCCTGCAGGTCCAGGCCACCGGTCTTCAGCGCCGGCCAGCGCGGTGCCGGCGGGTGCGCGGTATCGCGGTGCATCTTCGGCGGCTTGCCGAACAGCACGTCCATCGGCAGGTCGATCGGTGCATCGGCCGGGGTGTGGCCCGGCACGGCGCCGTAGGCCACCACCAGATGCTCTTCAGCGGTGGCCACGCCGACGGCCGCGAAGGGGCAGCGTTCGCGGGCGCACAGCGCGGCGAACTCGGCCAGGCGCTCCTGGGCCACGCCCAGCACGTAGCGTTCCTGCGACTCGTTGCACCACAGCTGCATCGGTGACAGCGACGGATCATCGGTGGGCACCTTGCCCAGGTCGATGACACCACCGACGTTCGAGTCGTGCAGCAGTTCGGGGATGGCGTTGGACAGGCCACCGGCGCCGACGTCGTGGAAGAACTTGATCGGGTTGTTGGCGCCCATCGCCACGCAGCGGTCGATGACCTCCTGGCAGCGGCGCTCCATTTCCGGGTTGTCGCGCTGCACACTGGCGAAGTCCAGGTCCTCGGCGCTTTCACCGGAGGCCACCGAACTGGCCGCACCGCCGCCCAGGCCGATCAGCATCGCCGGGCCACCCAGCACGATCACCGCATCACCGGCCTGCAGCGGGATCTTGTCGACCTGCACGCGATCGATCGCACCGAGGCCACCGGCCAGCATGATCGGCTTGTCGTAGGCGCGCACCAGGTCGGCGCCTTCCGGCAGCTCGAAGCTGCGGAAGTAGCCGAGCAGGTTCGGGCGGCCGAACTCGTTGTTGAACGCGGCGCCGCCGAGCGGGCCGTCGGTCATGATTTCCAGCGCCGGTGCCATGCGCGGGTTCAGCGCGCGCGGCGCCTCCCACGGCTGCGGCAATTCCGGAATGCGCAGGTGCGAGACCGAGAAGCCGGTCAGGCCTGCCTTGGGCTTGCCGCCACGGCCGGTCGCGCCTTCGTCGCGGATCTCGCCACCCGCGCCGGTCGAAGCGCCCGGGAACGGTGCGATCGCGGTCGGGTGGTTGTGGGTTTCCACCTTGATCTGGAAGGCACTGGGCACCTGCGCTTCGCGGCGGTATTCGCCACTGGCCGGATCGGGACGGTAGCGCGACGCCGGATGGCCTTCGATCACTGCAGCGTTGTCGCTGTACGCGCTGAGCGTGTGCTGCGGGGTCTGCTGGTGGGTGTTCTTGATCATCCGGAACAGCGAGCGGTCCTGTTCCTGGCCATCGATGGTCCAGCTGGCGTTGAAGATCTTGTGGCGGCAGTGCTCGGAATTGGCCTGCGCGAACATCATCAGTTCCACATCCGACGGCGAGCGGCCCAGCGCGGTGAAGCGTTCACGCAGGTAGTCGATCTCGTCCTGGGCCATGGCCAGGCCGAGGCGCTGGTTGGCGGCCTCCAGCTGGTCCACCGGCACGCGTTCCAGCTCGCCACGGGCCGGCGCCGAGAACAGCGCCTGGCCCTGCTCCACGGTCTCCAGCACCGACTGCGTCATCGGGTCGTGCAGCGCCTTGACCAGCGCCTGCTGGGCGTCAGCATCTGCCGGCCAGCCCTGCACGTCGATACGCAGGCCACGCTCGACCCGGCTGACCGGCTGGCCGGCACCGCGGACCAGTTCGGTGGCCTTGCTCGACCAGGGCGACAGCGTGCCCAGGCGCGGCACCACGATGCGGCTGACTGCGCCTTCGGCCACGGCTTCGGCCTGCGGCGCCGCTTCGAGGATGCGGCACAGCGTGATCAGGTCGGGGGCGGCGCTGCCTTCGGGCTGCACGAAGTAGACGTGCCAGGCACCGCTGATGCGCAGGGAGGGAGCGATGGACTGCAGGCGGGATTCAAGACGTTCGCGGCGGAACGGCGACAGGGCGGGCGCGCCCTCGAGGACCATCATGTCCGGGGAACCGTAGTTGGGAAACGGGCCCGACATTGTACCGGAAGCGGGGGGAGGGCTTTGGCCGGGCGGCGCCCGGCACCTGCCGAGGCCAGGGCAACGGCAACAGCAACGGCCCAAGCAAAAGCGGGGTTCACATGGGATGGCGGGGCGGTGGGGGCCAGCAGGACACGCCGTAAACCCGTCCATGGGGGCTCAATGGCGCCATCCATGGCGCCAACGGTCCTGCTGGCCCCCACCACCCCGCCCCCGACAGATTTCCGCGATCTGCCGCCATGCGTGGATGCTCCCCGGTAGTGCCGGCCGCTGACCGGCAACCAGGAAAATGTCAGAAGTCAGGCATTGAAGAGCGAAGCGACCGGCTTCTGCTTTTGATTTTTTGTTCTGTCTTTCGTGGCTGGCCGCGCAGGAACCTGTCCGTGGCCGGGCGGGTGGGCTGCGCAGGGGCGTAAGCGCCATGGATGGCGCGCCCGAGCCTACAGGGACGTATTCACGGCGTCCCCTGCGCAGCCCACCCGCCCGGCCAACCCCAGAAATCTGCTTTTCGCGGAAAGCCCCAGCCACGAGGGGGCCCCGCCGCTGGCCGCCGACCGCGCGCCAGCGCCGCTTTCCGCCCAAATCCTCGAACCATGCGCTTGCTCACGGATTGACCACGCAATTGATGACAACGTTGTCCCCACCTGGTGCCGGACTCTCTCCCCGGCCTCCCAGGTGCCTCCGTCCGGCCCCTCCGTCGCCTTCCCGGGCGATGCCCGGACCTGCGTCACGCGCGGCGCCATCGGGGCCCGCGCGCCCTTTGATCGGAGACTCACCCATGTACGACCCGATTGTGCGCAGTGCCGAACGTTCGACCCGAAGCTGTCGTCCCCGCCACTTGGCCTGGCTGCTTGCCCTGGCCGCCGGCAGCGCCGCCCTGCCCGGCCTGGCGCGGGCCGCCAGCTGTGCCGGCGTGGCCCAGTGGGACCAGGCCAAGATCTACCGGGCCGGCGATACCCTGCAGAAAGGAGGCGTCCTCTATCGGGCGAACCAGGACATCTGGAACGCGCCGCCGGACCATCCGGCCGGTGCGCCCTACTACACCAACCTCGGTGCCTGCGATGGCACCGGCACCAACCAGCCGCCGGTGGTCAGCCTGACCTCGCCGGCCAACGGCGCCACCTTCAGCGCCGGCAGCACGGTCAACGTGACCGCCACCGCCAGCGATCCGGACGGCAGCGTCGCCAAGGTCGAATTCTTCCGCGACGGCAGCACGCTCGGCGTGGCCACCAGTGCGCCGTATGCGGCCAGCTGGGCCAATGCCAGCGCCGGCAGCCACACCCTGCGCGCGGTCGCCACCGACAACAACAACGCCACCGCCAGCACCGCGACGATCACCATCACCGTCAACGCCGCCAGTGGCGATACCACCGCACCGAGCGTACCCGGCGGGTTGGCGGCCGGCACCCGCACCGCCAACAGCATCGCGCTCAGCTGGAGTCCTTCCACCGACAACACCGGTGGCAGTGGCCTGGCCGGCTATGACGTGTACCGCAACGGCAGCCTGGTCGGTTCGCCGTCCAGTGCCAGCTATGTCGACGGCGGGCTGACCGCGTCGACCACCTACCGTTACCGCGTGCGGGCGCGCGACAACGCCGGCAACGCATCGGCGCAGGGCACCGAGATCAGCGCCACCACGCTGGCCGGCGACGGCGGCACCACCGGCAAGCGGGTCATCGGTTACTTCACCCAGTGGGGCATCTACGGCCGCAACTACCGGGTCAAGAACATCGACAGCAGCGGCTCGGCGGCGCGCCTGACCCACATCAACTACGCATTCGGCAACGTGCGCAACAACCGCTGCGAAGTCGGCATCACCCAGCCGTCGGACCCGAACAACGGTGCCGGTGGCGATGCCTTCGCCGACTACACCAAGGCCTTCAGTGCCGCCGAGAGTGTCAGCGGCAGCGCCGATACCTGGGACCAGCCGTTGCGCGGCAACTGGAACCAGCTCAAGCAGCTCAAGGCCAAGTACCCGAACCTGAAGGTACTGATCTCGCTGGGTGGCTGGACCTGGTCGCGCGGCTTCTCCAGCGCGGCGCGCCCGGAAAACCGTCAGGCCTTCGTTGCCTCGTGCATCGACGCGTACATCAAGGGCAACCTGCCGGTGACCGACGGTGCCGGCGGCGCCGGTGCGGCGCTGGGCGTGTTCGACGGCATCGACATCGACTGGGAATACCCGGTGGCCTGCGGCATCGAATGCGGCAAGCCGGAAGACAACGCCAACTTCACCGCGCTGATGGCCGAGTTCCGCCGCCAGCTCGATGCGGTGCGTCCGGGCCTGTTGCTGACGGTGGCGGTGGGTGCCGGCATCGACAAGATCCGCGTCACCGATCCGGCGGCGTACCACCCGTACCTGGACTACATCAACGTGATGACCTACGACTTCCACGGCGCGTGGGATGCGAGGACCAATCACCAGTCGGCGCTGTTCGATTCGCCGAATGATCCGTCCACCGGCGACCAGAAGCTGTACAACAGCAACGACGCCATCGAGGCCTTCATCAGCCGTGGCGTGCCCGCCGCCAAGCTCAACCTGGGCATCGGCTACTACGGGCGTGGCTGGACCGGCGTGGCCAATGCCAACAACGGCCTGTACCAGACCGCCAGCGGTGCCGCCCCGGGCACATATGAAGCCGGCATCGAGGACTGGAAGGTGCTGAAGAACCTGGCGTGGCCGGGCTACACCGACAACACCGCCGGCGCCACCTGGATCTACAACGGCAGCACGCTGTGGAGCTTCGACACCCCGGCCAACATCACCCGCAAGATGGGTTACGTGAAGACCCAGGGCCTGGGCGGCGCGTTCGTCTGGGAGTTCAGCGGTGACGATGCGCAGGGCACGCTGACCAAGGCGGTCAGTGATGGCCTGAAATAAGGCAAAAGCCGGGGGCGCATTTTGCGCCCCCGGCCTCTGATCTGTGGCGCCGAGCCCATGCTCGGCTGATGGTTGCGCAGCCGAGCATGGGCTCGGCGCTACAGGAAAAGGTCAACGGCGATCAGCGCTTGGCCGACAGCTTTTCCAACGCCGCGCGCAACTGTGCCGGCGGCAGGTAGCCCCCCAGCTGGGTGCCGTCCGGCGCGAAGATCGCCGGCGTACCATTCACGCCCAGCTGCTGGCCCAGCGCGTACTGCATCGCCACCGGATTGGTGCAGTTCTTGGCGGGAACGTTGCCGCCGCGCTTGGCGTTGGTCAGCGCCTGGCGACGATCCGCTGCACACCAGACCGAAATCATGTCGGTGTAGTCCTTGCTGCCCAGACCCATGCGCGGGAACGCCAGGTACTCGACGGTGATGCCGTTGCGGTTGAGCTCGGCGATGTCCTGGTGCAGCTTGCGGCAGTAACCGCACTCGATGTCGGTGAACACGCTGATGGTGTACTTGGCGTTCGGCGCGGCGAACACGATGCGATCGCCGTGGTTGGCCTTGGCCAGCAGGCCGCGGCGATAGCCGAGCAGGCCTTCGCTGTTGGCCGGGCCCTTGGCGCGGGTGTCGTAGGGCTGAGACTGGAACAGATAGCGGCCGTCATCGGACACATACAGAAGCTGGCCTGAAACGACGACCTCGCGGAAGCCGGGGAAAGGCGCGGCGCCAATGTAGTCCACCTGGAAACCGGGGTTCAACGCGGTCAGTGCGGCGCGTACCGCCTGGTCGGCGGGCGCATTCGCGGCCGGACTGGCCTTGGCCGCAGCGGCGGCGGGTGCCTTGGCGGCCGGTGGAGCCGGCTGGGCGCAGGCGGTCAGGCTGAGCGCACCGAACACGGCGGCGATGGCAAATCGGAGCATGGAGCGGTCCGCGACAGAAGAAGACCCCGGATTCTGACACAGCCACCGCGACCGGGCGGCGACGGCCGGCAGCGCCCCGGGCAGCGATTCAGCCCGGCACTCAGCCACGCGGATGGTGGCGGGCGTGCAGCTTCTGCAGGTGCTCGCGCGCGACCAGGGTATAGATCTGGGTGGTCGACAAGGAACTGTGGCCAAGCAGCATCTGCAGCGCGCGCAGGTCGGCACCGCGGTTGAGCAGATGGGTGGCGAAGCTGTGCCGCAGGCCATGCGGGCTGATCCGCGCCGGGTCGATGCCGGCCACCTGTGCGTGGCGCTTGACCAGATGCCAGAACGCCTGCCGGGTCAGCGCATGCAGCGTCGGTTCGACGAACAACGGGGTCTGCCCATCCGCCAGGGCATGCACCTTGCCCTTGCCGACCAGCTGCGGGCGCGACTGCTGCAGGTAACGCTCCAGCCAGTGCTGGGATTCCTCGCCCAGCGGCACCAGCCGTTCCTTGCTGCCCTTGCCGGTGACCCGCAGCACGCCCTGGCGAAGGTTGACCGCCGTGGCCGGCAGCAACACCAGCTCGCTCACGCGCAGGCCGGCGGCATACATCAGTTCCAGCATGGCGCGATCGCGCAGGCCCAGTGGGCTGTCGACATCCGGTGCTGCCAACAGCGCGTCGATCTGGCTCTCGGCCAGCGCCTTGGGCAGCAATCGTGGCAGCTTCGGCGGATCCAGCAGCGCACTCGGGTCCTCGCTGCGTTCGCCGCGCCGCACGCCATCGGCGAAGAACGCCCGCAACGCCGACAGCAGGCGCGCATTGCTGCGCGGCGACCAGCCATGCCGGGTGCGCCAGGCCAGATACTCGAACAATCCGGGACGCTCGATGCCGGCCAGGCCACCGTCGCGTCCATCCATCCAGCGTGCCAACCCTTCGAGGTCACGCCGGTAGCTGTCGAGGGTGGCACGGGCCAGGCCGTTCTCGGCCCAGATCGCATCGAGGAAGCGCTGGATGCGCACGCTGTCGTCGGCGCGAAGCTCGGGCAGTTGCTGGACCAGCTGGCGGCGTTCGGCGGGGGTGGAAACAAGAGCCATGCGTGCAGGATACGAGGGCCACTGCGGGCACGGCCAGCTTTGCGTATGCTCGGCGCATGTCCCGCCCTGCCACCGACACGGCCCCTGCGGCCGCCACCGAAATGCTCCACCCGCGCGCATTGCTGCTGTGGCGCGTGCTGGCGATGGTCTACGACGCACTGCCGGTGCTGGCGCTCTGGATGCTGGCCGGCACGCTGTTCACCCTCGCTTACACCTTCAGCGGCCACGCACAGCGCGAGAACATCGCGCCGTTCAGCGCCTGGCAATGGCTGCTGTGGGCGGTGTGCTGGGCGGTCACGGGCTGGTACGCCACGGCCAGCTGGCGCCGCGGCGGACAGACCCTGGGCATGCGCCCGTGGCGGCTGAAAGTGCAATCAATCGATGGCACGCCGTTGCGGCGCGGGCAGTTGTGGCTGCGCTTTGCGGTAGGCACGCTGTCCCTGCTGCTGGGCGGACTGGGATTCTGGTGGGCGTGGGTCGACCGCCAACGCCTGACCTGGCACGACCGCGCCAGCGGTACCCGCCTGGTGCGGATGCCGAAACGGTAAGGCGCTGTCTGTAGAGCCGAGCCCGTGCTCGGCTGCTTTCCGCACTGTACGTGACAGCCGAGCACAGGCTCGGCTCTACAACAATCAGAATCAGCCCGACTTGCGCCGGAACAGCAGTCCGGACACAGCCAGCATCACGATCGGCGGCAGCGCATAGGCGATGCGGTAATCGAATTTCAGCGCGCCGGCCATGCGGCCGAAGAACAGCTGCAGCAGCCAGAAGCCCAATGCGAACAGGATGCCCAGGAACAGGCGCTTGCCCATGCCGCCGCTGCGCAGCGATCCGAACGCGAACGGCACCGCCGCCAGGCACAGGGCCAGCACGTTCACCGGATAGAACCAGCGGCTCCAGTACACATCCTCGAAATCGCGCGCGTCCAGCCCGTTGCGTTCGCGGTAGGCAATGCTGGTGCTCAGCTCGGACACGCTGAGGTTGCGCGGCTTGGCGATACCGGTCGCCAGCGCGGCCGGGTCCAACTTCGAGTTCCAGGGCTCACGTGCCACTTCCTGACGGGTTGCCGAGCGCTCGCCAAAGGTGTCGCGGCGCACGCCGGTCAACACCCAGCCGTCCTTGTCGTGCTCGGCGGTGGCGGCGTGGGTCAACGAGGCGATCTTGCCGTCTTCGGCGACCCGGTACAGGCGCACATCACGCAGGATCAGCCGCGTGCCCTTGTCGCCCACCAGCTGCTCCTCGCCGCTCTGCGCATTGAGGAAAGTGTCGCCTTCGCGTGCCCACAGCCCCGAGTAACGGGTAGTGGCAATATCCCGCCCCCATTTGGCGCTGGATTTCAGCACATCGGCACGGTCCTGGCCCCACGGGCCCAGCGTCTCGGCGCTGAGCACCATCACTGCGGTCAGCAGCGACAGCGCAATCGCCACCGACACGCTCAGGCGCTTGCGCGACAGGCCCAGCGCGCGCAGCGCGGTCAGCTCCGAGGTCGCGGCCAGCTGGCCCAGGCCCATCAGCGCGCCGATCACCGCGGCGGTGGGGAAGAAGGTGTAGGCACGGCGGGGCACGGTGTACAGCACCCACGCCGCAGCATGGCCCAGCGAATAGCCGTTCTTGCCGATGTCCTTGAACTCACCGGAGAAGGCCATCACCACGTCCAGGCCGGTCAGCACCGCCCAGGTGAGCAGCACGGTGGTGAACACCGCACGACCCAGGTAGAAATCGAAACGCATCGGGCGCAGCTTCATGCGCGGCCTCCCTTCGGGCGGGCCAGGCGGCCATCGCGCGCGTACATCCAGATGGCGAACGCCAGCAGCGGCAGGGTCAGCCACCACAGGCCCAGCGCGCCGGGAATCCTGCCGTCGGCGATCCAGCCGGCGCCGATGAAGGTCAGGTTGGTGCCCACCATGTAGGCCAGCAGGGCCAGCATCATGCGCCCGTAGCGCTGCTGGCGCGGCGAGCTGCGGCCCAGCGGCACGGTCAGCAGGGCGAACGCCAGCGCGATCAGCGGCGGTGCCAGCCGGCGATGCAGCTGCGCCTGTGCCTGCGGCCGTGCATCACCGATCAGCTGCAGGGTCGGCATCAGTTCCGGGTCGTCCTCGGTGCGGGTCTGTGCGCCATCGGGCAGGGCCACGTCGTTGCGGGCGAAGGTCGCCAGCCGGTAATCCAGCCCAGCGGCCACCGGGCCTTCCACCTGGTGGCCATCATCCAGCTCCAGGAAACGCTGGCGGGTGCCCTCGAAGTACATGCGGCCACTGTTGGCCGACACCACTTCCAGGCGGTCGTCCTTCTGCCGCTGCAGGAACACCTTGCCCAGCTCGGTGCCGTCAGGCGAGATCGAGGACAGGTAGACCACGCCGCCATTGGGCAGCGGCGTGAACCGGCCCGGCTCCAGGCCGGCCATCAGCACGCTGCGGTTGGCCTCGATGATCATCTGCTCGGCCACCCGGCCTGCCCACGGGCCCAGCCACAGCGAGCAGGCGCCGACCAGCAGCACCACCGGCACCACCAGCATCAGCAGCGGTCGCAGCAGTCGCTTGGGGCCAACACCAATGGCGGTGATGACCGCCATTTCCGAGTCGCGGTACAGCCGCGCCACGGCCAGCAGCAGGCCCAGCATCAATGCCAGCGGCAGGATCAGCGGCAGGTAGGCGATGAACTGCAGGCCCAGCTGGGAGAACAGCAGCTTGGCCGGCAGGCGTCCGTCGGCGATGTTGCCGAGGATGTCCACCAGCACGCCGCCCACGCTGACCACCAGCAGGACGATCAGGGTAGCCAGGAAACTCTGGACGAAATCGCCCAGCAGGTATCGGTCGAGCTTCAGCATGGGGCGGTGGTTTAAACTCTGGGGTTCGTTCGCGGTGCCGCCCAGTCTACTGTCTGGGCGTAAACGGCCTGCGATTGTACGGACTCGCCAATGGAATCTGCTCAATGGCCCTCGAATTCACCCTGAACCACGTTGCTCCGGCCGCCGCCACCGTTGATTGCCTGGTGGTCGGCGCGTATGCCGACCATACCCTGACCCCGGCCGCGCAGGCCCTGGATGCCGCCAGCGGTGGCCGCCTGGCGGCCTTGGCCGAGCGTGGCGACCTGTCCGGCAAGACCGGCGCAACCACCTTGCTGCACGACCTGCCGGGCGTGACCGCCCCGCGCGTGCTGGTGGTCGGCCTCGGTGAAGCCGCCCGTTTCGGCGTGCCGCAGTACCTGAAGGCCGTGGGCGACGCCGTGCGCGCGCTGAAGGCCGGTGCTGCCCGCAGCGCACTGTTCACCCTGTCCGAAGTGGCGGTGAAGGACCGCGACGCGGCCTGGGCGATCCGTCAGGCGGTGATCGCCGCCGATCACGCCGCCTACCGCTACACCGCCACCCTGGGCAAGAAGAAGGCCGACGACGCCGGTCTGACCCAGCTGGCCATCGCCGGTGACGACGCGCAGGCGCTGGCCCAGGGCCAGGCCATCGCCGCCGGTGTCGAGTTCGCCCGCGAGCTGGGCAACCTGCCGCCCAACTACTGCACCCCGGCCTATCTGGCCGACGTGGGCGTGAAGTTCGCCGGCGAGCACGACGGTGCCGAAGCCGAGATCCTCGACGAGCACCAGATGGAAGCGCTGGGCATGGGCTCGCTGCTGGCCGTGGCCCGTGGCTCGGCCAACCGCCCGCGCCTGGTCGTGCTGAAGTGGAACAATGGCGGTGATGCGAAGCCGTACGTGCTGGTCGGCAAGGGCATCACCTTCGATACCGGTGGCGTCAACCTGAAGACCCAGGGCGGCATCGAGGAAATGAAGTACGACATGTGCGGTGGCGCCAACGTCATCGGCACCTTCGTCGCTGCGGTCAAGGCCAAGCTGCCGCTGAACCTGGTGGTGGTGGTGCCGGCGGTGGAGAACGCCATCGATGGCAATGCCTACCGTCCGTCCGACGTGATCACCTCGATGTCGGGCAAGACCATCGAAGTCGGCAACACCGACGCCGAAGGCCGCCTGATCCTGTGTGACGCGCTGACCTACGCGCAGCGCTTCGAGCCGGCCGCGCTGGTCGACGTCGCCACCCTGACCGGTGCCTGCATGGTCGCCCTCGGCCACCAGACCGCCGGCCTGATGAGCAAGCACGACGACCTGGCCAATGAACTGCTGGCCGCCGGCGAGCATGTGTTCGACCGCGCCTGGCGCCTGCCGCTGTGGGACGAGTACCAGCCGATGCTGGATTCGACCTTCGCCGACGTCTACAACATCGGTGGCCGCTGGGCTGGCGCGATCACCGCCGGCTGCTTCCTGTCGCGCTTCACCGAAGGCCAGCGCTGGGCCCACCTGGACATCGCCGGCGTGGCCAGCGATGAAGGCAAGCGTGGCATGGCCACCGGCCGCCCGGTCGGCCTGCTGAGCCAGTGGCTGCTGGACCAGGTCGCCCGCGCCTGATGCCGTACCCGACCCTGGCCGGCAGACGCCGGCCGGGGCCTCGCCCGGCACTGCCGGGCCCCTGCCTGACCCGGACCCTGCCATGCCCCGCGCCGACTTCTACCTGATCGCCAAGCCCCGCTTCCTGACCGAGCCGCTGCGCCTGGTCTGCGAGCTGGCGCGCAAGGCCAACGACGCCGGGTTGTTCACCCTGGTGCTGGCCCGCGACCAGGCCCAGGCCGAGGAGCTGGACGAGCTGCTGTGGGCGTTCGACAACGACGCCTACATCCCGCACCAGATCGCCGGCGAAGACATGGACGAGGAAGAGGCCCTGGTACTGATCGCGGTACCCGGCACCGAGGCACCGGCGCGTCCGCTGGTGATCAACCTGCGCGACGAGCCCTGGCTGGGCCAGTGCGAGCGCGTGCTGGAAGTGGTGCCGGCCGATCCGGAAGCGCGCGAACCGCTGCGCGAGCGCTGGCGCCAGTACAAGGCCGCCGGTTACGACCTGAACAAGCACGACATGTAAGCGCGCCCCGGCCCCCTTGATGGGCCGGCGCCGCGCCCTGATCCTTCAACGATTACCTCCTGGTTCCCCCGCATGACCCAACTCGCCTCCAGCTACGACCCGACGTCCTTCGAGACCGACCTCTACGAGGCCTGGGAGAAGGCCGGCCACTTCAAACCGTCCGGCACGGGCGAGCCGTACACCATCCTGCTGCCGCCGCCGAACGTGACCGGCACCCTGCACATGGGCCACGCCTTCCAGCAGACCCTGATGGACGCGCTGGTGCGCTACCACCGCATGCGCGGCTACGACACGCTGTGGCAGGTCGGTACCGACCACGCCGGCATCGCCACCGAAATGGTGGTCAGCCGCAACCTGGCGCTGGAAGGCAAGGGCGAGACCCGCGATTCGCTGGGCCGCGAGGGCTTCATCGGCAAGGTCTGGGAGTGGAAGCAGCAGTCCGGCGACACCATCGAACGCCAGATGCGTCGCCTTGGCACCTCCGCCGACTGGTCGCGCAGCACCTTCACCATGGACCCGCAGCCGTCGGCGGCAGTCAATGAAGCCTTCGTGCGCTGGTACGAGCAGGGCCTGATCTACCGCGGCCAGCGCCTGGTGAACTGGGACCCGGTGCTGAAGACCGCCATTTCCGACCTGGAAGTGGAGAGCGCCGAGGAAGACGGCTTCCTGTGGTCGATCGCCTACACGCTGGACGAAGGCCTGAGCTACGAGCACGTCGAGCGCGATGCCGACGGCGTGGAAACCCTGCGCGAAACCCGCGACTACCTGGTCGTCGCCACCACCCGCCCGGAAACCCTGCTGGGCGATACCGCGGTGATGGTGCACCCGGAAGACGAGCGTTACGCGCACCTGATCGGCAAGAGCGTGGTGCTGCCGCTGACCGGCCGCCGCGTGCCGGTGATCGCCGACGACTACGTGGACCGCGCGTTCGGCACCGGCGTGGTCAAGGTCACCCCGGCGCACGATTTCAACGACTATGAAGTCGGCGTGCGCCACAGCCTGCCGATGATCAACCTGTTCACCCCGGTGGCGGCGCTGAACGAGAATGCGCCGGAACGCTTCCAGGGCCTGGACCGCTATGAAGCGCGCAAGGCGGTGCTGGCCGAACTGGAAGACCTGGGCATCCTGGTCGAGACCAAGGCGCACAAGCTGCAGGTGCCGCGCGGCGACCGTACCGGCCAGGTGATCGAGCCGTACCTGACCGACCAGTGGTTCGTGAAGATGGACGACCTGGCCAAGCGTGGCCTGGAACTGGTCGAGGACGGAAGCATTTCCTTCGTGCCGCCGAACTGGATCAACACCTACCGCCACTGGATGAACAACATCCAGGACTGGTGCATCAGCCGCCAGCTGTGGTGGGGCCACCGCATCCCGGCGTGGTTCGATGCCGCCACCGGCAACTGCTACGTCGGTCGCAGCGAAGAGGAAGTGCGCGCCAAGCACAACCTGCGCAGCGACGTGGTGCTGAACCAGGAAAGCGACGTGCTGGAGACCTGGTTCTCCTCGCAGCTGTGGCCGTTCTCCACCCTGGGCTGGCCGAACGAGCAGGCCATGGCCGAGCGTGGCTTCGACCGCTACCTGCCGTCGTCGGTGCTGATCACCGGCTTCGACATCATCTTCTTCTGGGTGGCGCGCATGATCATGGCCACCGACAACCTGGTCGGGAAGATCCCGTTCAAGGATGTCTACTTCACCGGCCTGATCCGCGACGGCCAGGGCCAGAAGATGTCCAAGAGCAAGGGCAACGTGCTCGACCCGCTGGACATCATCGACGGCATCACCATCGACGATCTGGTTGCCAAGCGCACCGGCGGCCTGATGCAGCCGAAGATGGTCGAGAAGATCGAGAAGGCCACCCGCAAGGAATTCCCGGACGGCATCGCCGCCCATGGTGCCGACGCGCTGCGCTTCACCATCGCCGCGCTGGCCACCCACGGCCGCGACATCAAGTTCGACATGAACCGCGCCGAGGGCTACAAGAACTTCTGCAACAAGCTGTGGAACGCCAGCCGCTTCGCCCTGATGAACACCGAGGGCGCTGCGTTCACCGGCGTGCCCAAGCCGCGCACCGATGCCGAGCGCTGGATCCTCGCGCGCCTGGCCGCCACCACCGCCGAGGCACAGGGGCATTTCGCCGCCTACCGCTTCGACCTGCTGGCGCAGTGCCTGTACGAGTTTGCGTGGAACGCGTTCTGCGACTGGTTCCTGGAACTGAGCAAGCCGGCCCTGAACGGTGACGACGCCGCCGATGCCGAAAGCACCCGCCACACCCTGCTGTACGTGCTGGAAGCACTGCTGCGCCTGCTGCACCCGCTGACGCCGTTCATCACCGAACAGCTGTGGCAGCAGCTGGCCCCGCGCCTGGGCCTGGCCGAAACCACGCTGTCGCTGCGCCCCTACCCGACCGCCGCCGAGTTCGAAGGCGATTTCGCCCAGGCCGAGGCCGACGTGGAATGGCTGAAGGCGGTGATCAGCGCGGTGCGTCGCGTGCGCAGTGAGCTGAACGTCGCGCCGTCCAAGCTGGTGCCGCTGCGCCTGCAGGCCGGCCTGGAACAGGACCGCGTGCGTATCGAACGCTTCAGCGCTTCGCTGTCGTTCCTGCTGAAGCTGGACAGCATCCAGTGGCTGGCCGAAGGCGAAAGCGCACCGCCGGCGGCCGCCGCGATCGTGGGCGAGCTGAAGCTGCTGGTGCCGCTGGAGGGCCTGGTCGATCTCGATGCCGAGCGCGCGCGCCTGGACAAGGAGATCAAGCGCGTAGAAGGCGAGCAG
Source organism: Stenotrophomonas sp. YJH_SMC_130 (assembly GCF_059369035.1). Taxonomy (NCBI): domain Bacteria; kingdom Pseudomonadati; phylum Pseudomonadota; class Gammaproteobacteria; order Lysobacterales; family Lysobacteraceae; genus Stenotrophomonas; species Stenotrophomonas sp. YJH_SMC_130. The sequence goes on along the minus strand of NZ_JCAFSH010000010.1, from coordinate 21,005 downwards.
GAAAAGAGCGAGACCAAGCTGGCCAGGTTCACCGACAAGGTGCCGCCGGCCGTGGTCGAGCAGGAGCGCGTGCGCCTGGCCGACTGGAACACCCAGCTGGCCGGCCTGCGCGAACAGCGCGCGAAGCTGTAACGCCGCGCTCTGGTGCGTGCCAACCAAGGTTGGCACCTACCATGGCGGGAGAGGTTGGCACCCAACCAAGCGGAATGGGAAACGCCGGGCAATGCCCGGCGTTTCCATTTCCCCCGCATGGCATCATCGCCGGATGCCTCTTTCGATCTTCCTGCTGGTTCTCGCCGCTGCGGCACTGCATGCCAGCTGGAATGCGATCGTCAAGCGCGGGCCGGACAAGTTCCTCGGCACGGTGCTGGTCACCGGAAGCGCAGCGCTGCTGTCCGCCGCTGCGCTGCCCCTGCTGCCGTTCCCGGCCGCGCACAGCTGGCCCTGGCTGGCCGCGTCGGTGCTGCTGCAGGTGACCTACTACGGATTGGTCGCGCGCTGTTACCAGCAGGTCGACATGAGCCTGGCCTATCCGCTGATGCGTGGCTGCGCGCCGATCCTGGTCGCACTGGCGGGCGCGCTGCTGGGTGAGACGCTGCCGGTGGCAGCCTGGCTCGGGGTGGTGCTGGTAAGCACCGGCATCCTGTGCATGGCGCTGGGTGCACGGGGCGGCCAGCTGCGACTGCCGCTGCTGACCGCAGCGATGATCGCCACCTACACGCTGGTCGACGCGCACGGCGCACGCCAGTCCGGCAACGCGCTCAGCTACACGTTGTGGTTGTTCCTGCTGTCGGGCATCCCGCTGCCGCTGTGGGCGGTGTACACGCGCGGCAGCGCGGTGCTGGACTATGCACGGCAGCATTGGCCGCTGGGGCTGGCCGGCGGCGTCGGCACCACCGCCTCCTATGCGATGGCATTGTGGGCCATGACCCAGGCGCCGGTGGCAATGATTTCGGCGCTGCGCGAATCCTCGATCCTGTTCGCGCTGCTGATCTCGGTGTTCCTGCTGCGCGAACGGATACCCCGCGCGCGCTGGCTGGCGGCGTCGCTCATCATCGGTGGCGTGCTGGCGTTGCGGCTGGCGTGATGGGCGCGTTGGTAGTGCCGGCCGCTGGCCGGCAACCCGTCTGCGTCACAGCGGCGGCATCGCCTGCAGGTCGCCGTCGACCAGCTCGATGGCCATCACCACCGCATCCTCGCGGCCCTGTGCAGCCGGGTAGTAGCGCGGGCGGCGGCCGATCTCGTTGAAGCCTTCGCTATGGTACAGCGCCAGTGCCGGCGTATTGGATGGGCGCACTTCCAGGAACACGCGCTGTGCGCCGCGATCGGCGGCCAGCCGCACCAGCGCGCGCAGCAGCTGGCGGCCCAGCCCGCGCGACTGCGCCAGTGGATCGATGCAGATGTTGAGCACGTGCGCTTCATCCGCGGCGATGCTGAGCACGCCATAGCCGACCAGCAGGCCATCACGCTCCATCGCCAGGCCGGGATAACCGGCGCGCAGGCAGTCGATGAAGATGCCGCGGGTCCAGGGAAACGGATAGCCCCGCAGCTCGATCGCCATCACGGCATTGAGGTCACTCTCGCGCAGCGCACGCAGGCTGACCGGGCCGGGCCGGGTTACCGCGCTCACGGCGTGCCCCGCTTGCGCAGGGCACGCAGCTGCGGCCACAGCGCACGCTTGGCGGCCGGGTCGCGGCGCAGCTGGTCCAGCGGCCAGCTGTCCATCAGCATCTGGGTGGCCGGGTCGTTCGGGTTGCAGCCGGAGGCGCGCAGCAGTGCGATCTGCAGGCGATCGGGCAGGCGTACCACCGGCTGGCGTGCGTTGCCGCTGGGCAGCGGGCGCTCAGCCGCCGGCACGGTATCCGGGGCACTGACCGGCGTTTCGCGGCGCGGCGGTGCCGGGCGTTCCGCGCGTACTGCGGTCGCGGGCGCGGCGTGGGCGTCGCGCGGCGGCACAGCGGCCCGCACCGGCTCCGGCGGGGCAACACTGGCTTCGGCTTCGGCCACGCTCAACTGCAATGCGGCATCCAGCTCGGCGGCCAGCTGGCCGTCGTGATAGACGGTATAGCCCATGGCCTGCAGCCAGGCCTGCTGGGCCGGTGACCACAGCACGGGCAGGTCCTGGCTCACGCGGCCTCGGGCTTCTTGCGCAGGCGCTGCACGGCCCACATCACCGGGCCGGACAAGGCGTACAGGATGCCGACCGCGAACAGCACGCGCGGCAGGTCGATGACCGCAATGGCAATGGCGACCGGCACCAGTGCCAACACCAGGAACGGCACGCGATCCGAACGGGTGCCCTTGGCATCGCCGCCCTTGAAGCTCCAGAAACGGATACGGCTGACCATCAGCAGCGCAGCGATGATCGTCACCGCCAGCGCCACATAGCGCAGCTGGTTGCCGTCCCAGCCCAGGTTGCCGTCGGCAAACGCCCAGACGAAGGACATCATCAGGCCCGCTGCGGCCGGGCTGGCCAGGCCGACGAACCAGCGCTTGTCGACCACCGCCACCTGCGTGTTGAAGCGGGCCAGGCGCAGCGCCGCGCAGGCCGCATACAGGAAGGCCACGGCCCAGCCGACGCGGCCGAGCAGCGGATCATCGAACTTCAGCCACGACAGCGACCAGTGGTACATCACCAGCGCCGGGGCCATGCCGAAGCTGACCAGGTCGGCCAGCGAGTCGTACTGCACGCCGAATTCGCTGCTGGTACCGGTCAGGCGCGCCACGCGCCCGTCCAGGCCATCCATCACCGCCGCCACGAACACGGCGATGCTGGCGTTGACGAAATCCCCGTTGGCCGCGGCGATGATCGCGTAGAAACCGGAGAACAGGCCGGCGGTGGTGAACAGGTTGGGCAACAGGTAAATCGTGCGCGAGCGCGGCGGCGGTGTGATCGGGTCCATGGAATCCAGTTTAATCGACTTGCCAGTGCTCGGCGCCAATGCTGCAATCGGCGTTCTACGCCCATTCCGTGGAGTTTGCCATGCGTGCCCTGTCCTGCCTTGGATGCCTGCTGCTGTTGGCCAGTGCCAACGCCGTGGCCGGTCCCGTGTACAAATGGAAGGACGCCCATGGCGTGACGCAGTACTCGGAGACCCCACCGGCGGGCAAGAAGTACGAGACCCGCGAGCAGGCCCGCACCCCGCAGGCCGCGGCCAGCACCGAGACCCCGGCCGCGCCGGTTCCCGAGCAGTGCAGCACGGCCCGGGCCAACCTGGCCCTGCTGGACGGCGGTGGCCAGGTGATGCAGGACACCGATGGTGATGGCAAGGCCGATACCCCGTTGACTCCGGAGCAGCACACCGCGCAGAAGGGATTGGCAGAGGCCGCCATCAAGGCTTACTGCCCACCGGCGGGTTAAGGGGGTCGGCAGGGCTGCGCCCTGCACCTGCCGAGGCTGCAAGCAACGGCAACGTCAAAAGCGGGCATTCCGTGGAATGGCGGGGCGGTGTCGGATTGCGGGGACGCCGCAAGTACGTCCATGTAGGCTTGGCAGCCGCATCCATGCGGCTGACACCCCGCAATCCGACACCGCCCACCCCCGACAGATTTCCGGTGGCCAGTAGATCCACGCCATGCGTGGATAAAATCTGTCGGATCTCGAATTGAATCCGGGGTCAGATCCGTTTTCCTGCGGAAAACGGATCTGACCCCGGGAGCCATTCCGACAGCTCGCAGGAAACTGTCGAAGGCGGGGTGGGTCCGGTTGCGGGAGTGTCCGCGGCATGGATGCCGCGGCCAAGCCCCCATGGATGGGTTTACGGCGTCTCCCGCAACCGGACCCACCCCGCCATCCCACGGGAAACCCGCTGTTGCTTCGGCTGTTGCTTCTGAGGTTGCCGGCCAGCGGCCGGCACTACGGCGGGTGCAGGGCGCAGCCCTGCCGATACCCCTCCCCCCGGCCGGGCTGGCAGAATAGACGTCTCTGCCGTTATCCGAAGCCGACGATGCGCCTCTCCCAGTTCCACCTGCACACCACCAAGGAAACCCCCAGCGACGCCGAGCTGACCAGCCACCGGCTGATGCTGCGCGCGGGCATGATCCGCAAGCTGGCATCGGGCCTGTACACCTGGTCGCCGCTGGGCCTGCGCGTGCTGCGCAAGGTCGAGCGCATTGTTCGCGAGGAAATGGACCGGGCCGGCGCGGTGGAATTCCAGATCCCGACCATCCAGCCGAAGGAACTGTGGGAGCAGACCGGCCGCTGGCAGAAGTTCGGCCCGCAGCTGCTGAAGATCAAGGACCGCAAGGACCAGGTGTTCTGCTACAGCCCGACCGCCGAAGAAGCCGCCTGCGACTTCGCGCGCAGCGAGCTGTCCAGCTACAAGCAGCTGCCGGTGAACTTCTACCAGATTCAGACCAAGTTCCGCGACGAGATCCGCCCGCGCTTCGGCGTGATGCGCGCGCGCGAGTTCCTGATGAAGGACGCCTATTCGTTCCACCTGCACGATGAGTGCCTGGTACGCGAGTACGAGAACATGAAGTCGGCCTACAGCCGCATCTTCACCCGCCTCGGCCTGGACTTCCGCATGGTGCAGGCGGACTCCGGCGCGATCGGTGGCGATGCTTCGCAGGAGTTCCACGTGATCGCCGATTCCGGCGAAGACGCCCTGGTGTTCTCCACCGGTTCGGACTACGCGGCCAACATGGAGGCGGCGATCGCTGCCGATCCGGCACCGCGTGCGGCCGCCACCGAAACAATGCGCAAGGTGGATACGCCCACCCAGAAGACCTGCGAGGACGTCGCGGCCCTGCTCGGCATCGACCTGCAGCGCACGGTGAAGTCGGTGGCACTGATCGCCGGCGAAGGCGAGGCACAGCAGTTCGTGCTGGTGCTGGTGCGTGGCGACCATGAGGTCAACGAGATCAAGCTGGCCAAGGTGGCCGGGCTGGACGAGCAGCGCTTCGCCAGCGAGGCGGAAATCGCCGAGTACCTGGGCAGCGTGCCAGGCTTCCTCGGCCCGGTCGCGCCGGCCAAGGCCATCCGCGTGGTCGCCGATCGCGAAGTGGCGGCAATGGCCGACTTCGTCGTCGGCGCCAACGAGGCCGGTTTCCACCTGGCAGGCGTCAACTGGGGCCGCGACCTGCCGGAACCGGAAGTGGCCGACATCCGCAACGTGCGTGCCGGTGATCGTGCTGTGGACGGCGGTGAACTGAAGATCGCCCGTGGCATCGAAGTCGGCCACGTGTTCCAGCTCGGCCGCAAGTACGCCGAAGCGCTGGATGCCACCGTGCTGGATGAAAACGGCAAGGCGGCGGTGATGGCGATGGGCTGCTACGGTATCGGTATCTCGCGCGTGGTGGCTGCCGCGATCGAACAGAACCATGACGATGCCGGCATCATCTGGCCGGACGCGATGGCGCCATGGCAGGTCGTGGTGTGCGTGATCAACCCGAAGGGCGATGCCGCCGTGGCCGACGCTGCAGCCAATCTGCTGCAGGAGCTGCGCGACGCCGGCCTGGATGCCGCGCTCGACGATCGCGGCCTGCGCCCGGGCGCGATGTTCGCCGACATGGAACTGATCGGCATCCCGCACCGCGTGGTGGTCAGCGAACGCGGCCTGGCCGCCGGCACCTACGAGTACCGCGCGCGCCGCGCCAGCGAGGCGGAGAGCCTGGACAAGGCCACCCTGCTGCAGCGACTGCAGGGCTGACGTGGAAAGACCGGGGCCTGCCCCGGTCTTTTTTTTTGGCGCGCGGCCTTTCCCTATATTGCAGCGGACATAATCCGGTCAAAATCACCGCGACAGCGTCTGCATGCCGCCACGCCATGACCCGCCTGCATTTGTGCTGTGATTAATTCATCTCTATTCTGTCCGCCGACGCCATGGACTGGCTTGTCCCGTCCACACATTAGTTTCCGGAGTAACCGTAAATGAGCATTGACCTGACCGGCCTGTCAGCACGCGAGCTGGGCGCCCTGATCCGTACCGCCAAGAAGCAGCAGACCATCGTCGCCAAGCGCCGGCCGATCACCAAGGTGCGCGCCCAGCTGACCAAGCTGGCCAAGACCGAGGGCTACACCATCGAGGAACTGTTCGGCGACGCCCCGGCCCCGCGCGCGCGCAAGGTGGCCAAGGTCGCCAAGGCACCGTCGAAGACCGCCGGCCGCAAGCTGGGCAAGGTTGCCCCGAAGTACCGCAACCCGGCCAACCCCAAGGAAACCTGGACCGGCCGTGGCAAGCAGCCGCGCTGGATGGCTGAACTGACCGCCAAGGGCAACAAGAAGCCGGAAGATTTCCTGATCAAGAAGGCCTGAGGCCGGAACGGGGAGCAATAAAAAACGCCGGCGAAAGCCGGCGTTTCCTGTTTGTAGAGCCGAGCCCATGCTCGGCTATCCATATGCAAAGCCGAGCATGGGCTCGGCTCTACAGGGTCTTGCGCGCCGGCATCAGCAGGTTGCCGAACAGCAGGCCCGCCACCAGCGCCATCACCACGTTCAGAACGGTGAGGAACACGCTCTGGCCGGCGCCGACATCCTGTTGCTGGACCAGGGTCAGCACACCGCGCAGGCTGGTGCTGCCGGGCACCATCATGATGATGCCGGGCAGGCGGATGATCGCGCCCGGACGCCCCACCAGGCGACCGAACAGATTGCCGCCAGCGGTCAGCAGCATTGCCGACAGGAAGATACCGGCCGGTGCGCCCCAGGCGTGGCCGCCGAACTTGGAGATCGCATAACCGGCCACCGAGGCGGCAATCACCCACGGATAATCGCGGCGATTGGCCTTGAACAGCATCGCGAAGGCAAATGCGGCGGTCAGCAGCGAGCCCCATTCCACCCACGGCCCCTGCGGCCGCGCGGCCCGGATCACCGGATCCAGGCCAAGCACATCGGCCAGGGTCACCGCGATCATCGCGCCGACGCTGAGCTTCATGATGGTGGTCAGCGCGCCGGCAAAGCGCGCGGTACCCGATACCCAGTGCTGGCTGGCCAGCTCATTGACCGCATTGGTCAGCGACATGCCGGGCAGCAGCACCACCAGCGAGGCGATGATCACCGTATTGAGGTTGAGCGCACCAATGAACGACGCGACCAGGGTGGCGACCATGCCGGCCAGCAGCGCGGCCAGCGCCTCGGCGGCTTCGCGGGTGGCCGGGCGACGGTCGGTGACCATGCCGAGCAGGCCGATCATCAGGCCGATGACACCGGCGGTGGCGATGTCCAGCCACGGCAGCTTCCACATGCCGGCCACGCCAGCCGCGCCGAGGGTGAACGACAGGATCGTGCGCAGCTTGCCGCGTCGGCCCGGATCCTTGTCCAGCTGGCGCAGCGCAGTGTGGCCCTGGGCGATGCTCATCCGCCCGTTGGACACTTCTTCGGCGATGTGGTCGGCAACGCTGAGCTTGTGCAGGTCGTTCTCACCCGGTGCCAGGCGGATCACGCGGGTGATGTCGCTGGAGCCGATCGCCTGGGCCGGATCGCTGAAGCTGAGGATGATACCGGTGGGATTCGACCACGGTTCACAATCCAGATCGAGCTGGCGGGCCAGGGCAACCACCGCCGTTTCCAGGCGCTGGGCCGTGGTGCCATAGCTGTGCAGGCGTCCGGCGATCTCGGAAACGAAGGCCACGCGCTGTGCGTAGGTGGCCTGGGGTGTGGGGATCGTGTGAGCATCTGCGGACATGCGCCGTAGTATTACCTACGCTGGGGCCCGCCGGAGAAATTCATCCAAGTTCGACGCGAAGCCCGATACAGAACGGTTATGCTGCGACCCGAATGGCCCACGTCACCCCGAACCTCGCTCCCCAGCTCGAACAGGATGCCCACGACCCGGGCCTGATCCGCCTGTCCGGCACCTGGACCTTGAAGACCGCGCTGGCCGCGGCCGAAGTCCTGCGCGGCGTTCCCGACGCGCTGACCGGCATCGATGCCACCGGCATCGAGCAGCTCGATTCGGCCGGCGTGCTGCAGGTGCTGCGCGTGGCCCATCGCGCCGATCTCCACGAAGACGCGCTGCAGTTCCGCCCGGACCACCAGGCGCTGGTGTGCACCATCGAGGAAGTGGCCGATGACCGGCCCAAGGCCAAGCGCGATTTCGGCGTGCTGGCCGCGCTGGAGCGGCTGGGCGTCAGCGTCCACGCCACCGGCCACAACATCAAGGCCCTGTGCAGTTTCCTCGGCGAGAACCTGGTCAAGGCGGCGCGGCTGGTCAAGGAACCCCGCCGCTTCCGGCTGACCGCCACCGTGCATCAGATGGAGCAGGTCGGGCTGGATGCGGTGCCGCTGGTGGCGCTGTTGTCCTACCTGGTGGGTGCGGTGATCGCGTTCCTCGGCTCGACCATCCTGCGCGACTTCGGCGCCGAGATCTACGTGGTCGAGCTGGTCAACATCGCCTTCCTGCGCGAGTTCGCCGTGCTGCTGACCGCGATCGTGCTGGCCGGCCGTACCGCCAGCGCGTTCACCGCGCAGATCGGTGCGATGAAGGCACGCGAGGAGATCGATGCGATGCGTACGCTGGGCCTGGACCCGGTCGACCTGCTGGTGCTGCCACGCTTGCTCGCCCTGCTGGTCACCCTGCCCTTGCTGACCTTCATCGCGATGATCGCCGGCCTGGCCGGCGGCATCACCGTCGGTGCGTTCGACCTCGACATCCCGCCGCAGATGTACATCGCGCGCATGCACGAGACGATGGAAGTGCGGCACCTGCTGGTAGGCCTGTCGAAGGCGCCGGTATTCGCCCTGGTGATCGGCCTGATCGGCTGCCTGGAAGGGCTGAAGGTGGAAGGCACCGCCCAGTCGGTGGGCGAACGCACCACCTCCAGCGTGGTGCAGACGATCTCGCTGGTGATCATCATCGACGCCTTCGCGGCGTTGTGGTTCATGCACATGGACTGGTGACATGAGCACATCCGCCCTCCCCGAATCCATCGACATGCACGACGACCAGGGCCACGAACTGGCCATCCGCGTGCGTGGCCTGGTCAACCGGTTCGGCAGCCAGACCGTGCACGAAGACCTGGATCTGGACGTACGCCGCGGCGAGATCCTGGGCGTGGTCGGCGGCTCCGGCACCGGCAAGTCGGTGCTGATGCGCTCGATCCTCGGCCTGCGTGTGCCGGATGCTGGGCAGATCGAAGTCCTCGGCCGCGATGCGCGTGCCGACGACGCCGAGAGCCGCCTGCACATCGAACGCAATACCGGCGTGCTGTTCCAGGACGGTGCCCTGTTCTCGTCGCTGACCGTGGGCGAGAACGTGCAGGTGCCGTTGAAGGAACACCACCGCGAACTGCCCGAGCGCTGGCACTACGAACTGGCGCTGCTGAAAGTGAAACTGGCCGGCCTGCCCGCCGACGCGATCAACAAGCTGCCCTCGCAGCTCTCCGGCGGCATGCGCAAGCGCGCAGGCCTGGCCCGGGCGCTGGCGCTGGATCCGCCGCTGCTGTTCCTGGACGAACCCACCGCCGGCCTCGACCCGATCGGCGCGGCCGCCTTCGACCGCCTGATCAAGACCCTGCAGGAAGCGCTGGGGCTGACCGTGTTCCTGATCACCCACGACCTGGACACGCTGTACGCCATCTGCGATCGCGTCGCCGTGCTGGCCGACCGCAGGGTGGTGGCCAATGCGCCGCTGCCGGACATCGAGAAACTGGATCATCCGTGGATCCAGGAATACTTCCACGGACCCCGCGCGCGCGCCGCGCGGGGCGAACAGATCGAGAGTGCCTGAGCCATGGAAACCAAAGCCAACTACGTGCTGATCGGCGCGTTCACCCTGATCACCGGCCTGGCCCTGCTGGCCTTCGGACTGTGGGCGGCCAAATACTCCTCCGACCGCACCTGGCAGGAGTACCGCGTGGTCTTCCGCGAAGCGGTGACCGGCCTGTCGGTGGGCAGCCCGGTGCAGTACAACGGCATCGCGGTGGGCTCGATCACCGAACTGAACCTGGTGCCCGACGACCCGCGCCAGGTGGTCGCGCGCATCCGCCTGAACTCCAACACGCCGGTCAAGACCGATACCCGCGCCAAGCTGGCGATCACCAGCCTGACCGGCCCGTCGATCATCCAGCTCAGCGGCGGCACGCCGCAGTCGCCGGCGCTGACCACGGTCAACAAGGATCCGGCACCGATCATCCCGACCACGCCCTCGGCGCTGCAGAACATCACCGATGTGGCCAACCGCATCGTCGAGCGCATGGACCAGATCCTCAGCGACCGCAACGTGGCCTCGATCAACGCCACGCTGGCCAACCTGGAGACGATCAGCGGCGGCCTGGCCGACCGCGACCAGGGCACGCAGGCGCTGCTGCTCAGCGCGCGCGATGCCGCCCGTAGCCTGGACACCACGCTGAAGACCACCAACGGCACCATCGAGCGCCTGGACAAGAACCTGGTGCAGCAGCTGCCCGGCATCATCGACAAGCTCGACGCGACCCTGGCCAAGCTCGACTCGGCCGCCGGCAATGCCGATTCGATCCTTGGCGAGAACCGCGCCGCGATCAACAGCTTCGCCAACGATGGCCTCGGCCAGCTGGGCCCGACGCTGACCGAACTGCGTGGCCTGATCCGCGACCTGCGCCGGGTCAGCGACCGCCTCGAGAACAACCCCGCGCGCTACCTGCTGGGCCGCGACGCACCGAAGGAGTTCGAACCCAAATGAGCCCGACCACCCTTCCGCGCCTGCTGCTGGCCGCTTCGATGGTCACCCTGCTGGGCGGCTGCTCCATCCTCGGCAGCAGCGAGAAAACCGCGGTGACGCTGTACTCGCCGTCCGTGCAGGTCAAGGCGGACCCAGCCTGGCCGCAAGCCAGCTGGCAGCTGGTACTGGCCAAGCCCAGCGCCGCGCGCATGGTCGACAGCCCGCGCATCAACGTGCGGCCTACACCGTCGCAGCTGGAGATCTACAAGGGCGCCAGCTGGGCGCAGCCGGCCACCGACATGATCGAGGACACCCTGCTGCGTGGCTTCGAGGATTCCGGCCGCATCCGCGGCGTGGCCCGCAGCACTGCCGGCATCCGCGCCGACTACAAGCTGTCCACCGACGTGCGCCGCTTCGAATCGGATTACCAGGGACAAGCCACGCCGACCGTGGTGATCGAGGTCAACGCCAAGCTGATCCATGTCGCCGACCAGCGCGTGGTGGCCGACCGCACCTTCCGCCAGGCGCAGCCGGTCGGCAGCACCGACGTGCCGGCGGTGACCGCGGCCTTCGAGCGCGGCCTGCAGCAGCTGGCACAGGATGTGGTGGGCTGGACGCTGGTGAGCGGGCAGGCCGATCAGCCAACTGTTGCGCGCTGACGGGAGCGTCGCCAGGCACGCCCGGCGAGGCCCCGGGTGGGTACGTGCGATAATGACGAATCACGGTCTCTTGCCACACTGATGCCCGCATCCGTCTCCATCGCCGTCTGCACGTACAACGGTGAGCGCTTCTTGCAGGAGCAGCTCGACAGTCTGCTGGCACAGACACGCCGCCCCAACCAGATCGTGATCCGGGACGATCTATCAACTGATGGTACCTTGGCGTTGTTGCAGGCCTTCGTGCCACGTGCCGAAGCTGCGGGCATTACCGTGGACCTGCAAGTGAACCCACAGAACGTCGGCTATCGACGGAACTTCGATGGTGCGCTGCGTGCCTGCACTGGCGAGATCATCTTCCTGTGCGACCAGGATGATGTATGGCATGCCAACAAGATAGCGCGCTTCTGCACCGAGTTCGGTGCACGGCCTGGCTTGCTTGCCCTGCACTGCAATGCTCAGTTGATCGATGAGGCCGGGCAGCCGCTGCAGCAGACATTGTTCGATGCGCTGCGTTACCTGCCCGGGGATCTGGCGCGCATGCATGCCGGCGGCGGCTTCCGTCTGATGCTCAAGCGAAACCTGATGACGGGCGCGGCGATGGCGTTCCGTCATTCGGTGCTGGCCGATGCTCTGCCACTACCGGACAAGGACTGGGTGCACGATGCCTGGATCGGCACGCTGGCAGCCATGCGTGGGGGCATCGACAGCCTTCCCGAGGCACTCATCGGCTATCGCCTGCACAGCAACAACCAGTTGGGCCTGGGCGGCAATGACACGGCGCCACGCGCGGTACGACGCAAGCGGCAACTGGAGACCGAGTGCGTGCAATCGGGCTTGTTGCTGGCGCGCGGACGCGAACTGAGCCTGCCCCAGCCATTGCTGGCGTGGGTGGAACGCAAGCAGCATCACGTTTCGGTACGAGCGACGCTGCCCACCTCCCGCATGCGGCGTTTACCGGTCGTGATGGGGCAATTACTCTCCGGAAACTACAGCAATTTCGGTCGCGGCCTGCTGTCAGCCTGCATCGATCTGGTACGCGCGTAGTTTCTTTCAGCCGGGCTGGATCCACCGGAACGTAAGGTTGATCCGCTCTCCCTGCACCCGCGCCATCTTCGGCAGCGCGTGCTGGTAGAAGCGCTGGGTCTGTCCGGCCATCAGCAGCAGGTCACCGTGGCCAAGCACGAATTCAGCCTTGCGCGCCGGATCGTCGCGTCGGCGCAGCAGGAAACGGCGCGCGGCACCCAGGCTCAGCGACGCGATCACCGGGGCCGGCCCCAGCTCCGGCTCGTCATCGCTGTGCCAGCCCATGTAGTCGCCGCCGCCGCGATAGCGGTTCAGCAGCACGCTGTTGAAGCGGCTGTAGCCTTCGGCCTGCAGGCGCTCGCGCACGACCTGCAACACAGGCGGCCACGGATGCGGCACGAACTCGGCACCGGAGTAGCGGTAGCGCGCCTGCGGGTCGCCGATCCAGCAGCTCAGCCGCGGCGAATCCACCCAGTTGCCGAACATACGGATGCGGTGGACCTCCCACCGCACGTCGGCCAGCAGCGCCCGCATGAGCCGGTCGGAGTCGGCAGCGGCCAGCCAGCCCGGCAGGTGCTGGACGTCGGCGTCGGGCAGGTCATGGGGAAACAGCATGGCACCCCTTTGAGAAACAGGGCGGCCCTAGGCCGCCCTTGCACCTTCAGTCGCGCAGGAACGCGACGCCGGTCTTTTCCTTCAGCTCGTCATCACTGACACCCGGCGCGGCCTCCACCAGCAGCAGGCCCTTGTCAGTCACGTCGAACACGGCCAGATCGGTGATGATGCGGTCGACCACGCCCACGCCGGTCAGCGGCAGCGTGCATTCGGCCAGGATCTTGTGCTCACCGTTCTTGGCGGTGTGCTCCATCAGCACCACCACGCGCTGCACGCCAGCGACCAGGTCCATCGCACCGCCCATGCCCTTGACCATCTTGCCGGGCACCATCCAGTTGGCCAGGTCGCCCTTGTCGGTCACCTGCATGGCACCGAGGATGGCCAGATTGACGTGTCCACCGCGGATCATCGCGAAGCTGTCGTGGCTGCCGAAGTAGCTGGCGCCCGCACGTGCGGTGACGGTCTGCTTGCCGGCATTGATCAGGTCAGCGTCGACTTCAGCGTCGGTCGGGAACGGGCCGATGCCGAGCAGGCCGTTTTCCGACTGCAGCCATACATCCACGCCTTCGGGAATGTGGTTGGCGACCAGGGTCGGCAGGCCGATGCCCAGGTTCACGTAGGCGCCATCGGTCAGTTCCTGGGCGGCACGGGCCGCCATTTCATCGCGGGTCCACGCCATGTCAGTTGCCCTCCGCGCGGATGGTGCGCTGTTCGATTCGCTTCTCAGGATGCGGGTTGTGCACGATGCGGTGCACATAGATGCCCGGCAGGTGCACCTGATCCGGGTCGATGGCGCCGACCGGCACGACCTCTTCAACCTCCACGATGCAGACCTTGCCGGCCATCGCACAGGCCGGGTTGAAGTTGCGCGCGGTCTTGCGGAACACCAGGTTGCCGGCCTCGTCGGCCTTCCAGGCCTTGACCAGTGCCACGTCGGCGCGCAACGCGGTCTCCATCACGTAGTGCTTGCCATCGAACGCGCGGGTTTCCTTGCCCTCGGCCACCACCGTGCCGTAGCCGGTGGCGGTGAAGAACGCCGGAATGCCTGCACCGCCGGCACGCAGGCGTTCAGCCAAGGTGCCCTGCGGATTGAATTCCAATTCGAGCTCGCCGGCCAGGAACTGGCGTTCGAACTCCTTGTTCTCGCCCACGTAGGACGAGATCATCTTCTTGATCTGCCGCGTTTCCAGCAGCTGGCCCAGGCCGAAGCCATCGACGCCAGCATTGTTGGAGATCACGGTCAGGCCTTTGGCGCCGCTGTCGCGCAGCGCAGCGATCAGCGCCTCGGGAATGCCACACAAGCCAAAGCCACCCACGGCCAGGGTCTGGCCATCGGCGACCACCCCCTGCAGGGCCTCCGCCGCACTGGCGTAGCGCTTGCCGCGCTTTCCGCCGGAAGTCGATTGCTGCATTGCTGTACTACCCTGCACGTTGAGGATGACGGCATTCTAGCTGGAGGGCGGCGAAGGGCCTGGATGCGCCGCAGCATTGACGGAGCACTGGGCGGGCATTGGGTAGAATGGGCGATTCCCCCCAGAAGGGTGCTTCAGCGCCTGCTCCCCTCCATCTACGATGACGCTGACCTTCACCGATGAAGACCTGTTCCGCTGGATCGACGAATGGACACTGCAGAAAAGCGAGCAGTGCCTGGGGGGCGTGCGCAACCGGCAACTTCGCGAGGGCCTGCTGACGGCCGAGGTGCAGGGTTCGGCCAGGTATCCCTACCACGTGGAGATCGATCTGGCCGCCAGTATGCGCACCGCGCGCAGCCGCCTGCAGAGTGCCTGCTCCTGCCCCGTCGGCCGCGCCTGCAAGCATGTGGCGGCGGTGCTGGTCTCCCACATGCTGGAACCGCTGGCCATGGATGAGAGCCCCCTGACCGAACAGGACCTGGCGCAAGCGCCGCGTGCTGAACTGCTGGCGAAGCTCTCGCGTTGGCAGAGCACCCGGATCCGGCCGGCCCAGCCACGCCGGAACGGTGTCATCTTCGAACTGTCCACCTACAACCATCGCCCCGCCGTGCTGGTCCGGCGCGTCAAGTACGGTGCCGATGGTGCGATCAGCCCGGGCAAGTGGATGGATATCACCGCAGACCTGCTGCTGGAGCCTCCCGCATACCTCACCCCGACTGATCTGGCGGTGATGATCCAGCTACGCACCCAGCGGCAGCCCGCGACGAAAGACGAATGGATCGACTTCGCGGCCACCCTGCAGCTGATCGTCTCCAGCGGCCATGGCTGGGTCTCATGTGGTACGCAGGACGTGCTGGCCCGGTCGGGCGCTCCACGCCGCGGCGAACTGGGCTGGGCCGTTGACATGGCGCAGGGCGCGACGCTGCTGGAACCCACGTTGAGCGTGGAGGGCGGCGCCAGAGGCGTGGTCCTGGGCCGGAGTGCGTGCTATCTGGACCCGGTCACCGGCGAGGTCGGTCCACTGCAGCTGGATGTCGGGCCCGAAGACGCCGACGCGTTCCTGAGCCTGCCCAGTTTGTTACCCAATGAAGCGTCGGTGGTCGCACAGATGCTGCAGCAGATCGACCCTGCGCTGCCGCGCCCCGGTGCAAGCGACACGCTGCCCACCCTGCAGATCACTTCGATGATTCCTGTGCTGCGCCTGCATACGATCGAGTTCCGGCCGGCATGGCTTGGCCGTGGCGACGCTTCGCAATGGGCCGATATCGCGACCGTGGCCTTCGAATACGACGAGCACATCCGGTTCCTGGACGATCCGAGCCTGTTCGCACACGATCCGGAGGGCCAGCTTGCCCTGCTGCCCCGCGACCTGGCTGAGGAATCACGGCGTGAGGCCGAGCTGCGCACGGTGGGACTGCATCGCGACACGGCTCCGCGGGCGCCATTGGAGGGCGCAGGACCTCAGTTCCAGTTGCGCACCCATGACTGGACACGGTTTCTGCTGGACGACGTGCCGCGCCTGGAGGCCTTGGGCTGGAAAGTGGAGACGGACGACGATTTCCGCCATCGCATCACCCGGGTGGATGTGATCGACCTCGACATCCAGGCGGACCCGGCGGATGCGGGCTGGTTCAACCTGGGCCTGGATATTCAGGTGGAAGGCCGCAACGTGTCGATGGTTCCGCTGCTGCAGCAGGTGCTGCAATCCGATCCCCGCTGGATGCGTGGCCAGCTGGACGCCATCGGCGACGATGAGAACATCCTGTTGACGACGGGCGACAACACGTGTCTGGCACTGCGGGCCGCACGACTGAAGCCGATCATGGCCCTGTTGGCGGACCTGTTCGCCCAGCGCGGCGCGCCGCTGCGCCTGTCTGCGCTTGACCGTGGCCGCCTGCAGGCGCTGCAGGACACGGCGCACCTGCAGTTCCGGGGGCGCAAGGACACCCAGGCGATGGTGCAGCGGCTGATGCAGGCACCCGCATTGGGTGAAGTGCCGCCGCCGGCAGGGCTGGTGGCAACGCTGCGTCCCTATCAGCGCGAAGGCCTGTCGTGGCTGCAGTACCTGCGCCAGCAGGGCCTGGGGGGCGTGCTGGCCGATGACATGGGGCTGGGCAAGACCGTACAGACGCTGGCGCATGTGCTGGTCGAGAAGGAAGCCGGCCGCCTGGACCGTCCAGCGCTGCTGGTGGTGCCCACTTCGCTGCTGCACAACTGGCAGAGCGAAGCGGCACGCTTCACCCCGGCCCTGCGCGTGCTGACCCTGCATGGATCGGCACGTGAAACGCTGTTCGAGGCGATTCCCGGGCACGACCTTGTACTCACCACCTACCCTCTGCTGTGGCGCGACGAGCAGGCGCTGCAGGCACATGCCTACCATCTGCTGATTCTGGATGAAGCCCAGCAGGTGAAGAATCCGAAGTCACGCGCGGCCATCACCCTGCGCACGCTGCAGGCGCGCCACCGGCTGTGCCTGACCGGCACGCCGCTGGAAAACCACCTGGGCGAACTGTGGACGCAGTTCGACTTCCTGCTGCCCGGCCTGCTCGGCAGCGAGAAACAGTTCAACCAGCATTGGCGCCATCCGATCGAACGTGGCAGCGACCACCGCCGCGCCACCTTGCTGGCGCAACGGCTGCGTCCGTTCATCCTTCGCCGGCGCAAGGACCAGGTGGCGTCAGAGCTTCCGCCCAAGACCGTCATTACCCGCGCGGTGGAAATGGAGGGCGGCCAGCGTGATCTCTATGAAACCGTGCGCGCAGCGATGGAAAAGCAGGTGCGCGAAGCCATCATCGGCAGCGGGCTGGCGCGCAGCCACATCGTGGTGCTGGATGCGTTGCTGAAGCTGCGCCAGGTCTGCTGCGATCCGCGCCTGCTGCCGGGCGACGCTCCGGCCCGCAATGCCGGTTCGGCCAAGCTGGAGCTGCTGCGCGACATGTTGCCGTCGATGGTCGAGGAAGGCCGGCGCATCCTGCTGTTCTCGCAGTTCACCGGCATGCTCACGCTGATCGCGCAGACGTTGGATGATCTGGGCCTGGCCTATGTGACCCTGACCGGCGACACCCAGGACAGAGCCACGCCGGTGCAGCGCTTCATGCAAGGCGAGGTGCCGGTGTTTCTGATCAGCCTGAAGGCAGGTGGCGTCGGGTTGAACCTGACCGCCGCCGATACCGTCATCCACTTCGATCCGTGGTGGAACCCGGCGGCCGAAAACCAGGCCAGCGATCGCGCCCATCGCATCGGCCAGCAGCAGCCGGTGTTCGTTTACCGGCTGATCGCCGCAGGCAGCATCGAAGAACGGATTGCCGAGCTGCAGGAGCGCAAGGCCACGCTGGCCGACTCCATTCTCGAAGGCGGCGGCGCTACGGGGCCACGCTTCAACGAAGAAGATGTGCAGGCGCTGCTGGCGCCGTTGCCGGGCCTGCCCGGCAAGCGTTTGCGTAAAGCGGGCAAGCGGTCGACGCGAACCTGACCCTTGGACGCCAGTCACGTGGCGTTGCGCCATGGAAACGATTCCCATACAGGACTGGGACTACAATCGTGGGCTGAGCTCCCCAAGGATCCCGATCGATGCCCCTGCCCGCCTTCAAGGCCTATGACATCCGCGGCCGTGTGCCGGAAGAACTGAACGAAGACCTGGCCCGCCGCATCGGCGTCGCCTTGGCCGCGCAGCTCGCTCCCGGTCCAGTGGTCCTCGGCCACGACGTGCGCCTGACCAGCCCCGCGCTGCAGGACGCATTGGCCGCAGGCCTGCGCGGTACCGGGCGCGAGGTGATCGACATCGGCCTGTGCGGCACGGAAGAAGTCTATTTCCAGACCGACCATCTGGGCGCGGCCGGCGGCGTGATGGTCACCGCCAGCCACAACCCGATGGACTACAACGGCATGAAGCTGGTCAAGGAGAACGCGCGCCCGATCAGCTCCGATACCGGCCTGTTCGCAATTTCCGATGCGGTCGCCGCCGACATGTCCGAGGCCCAGCCCCCGCGCGCCGGACAGAGCGCCGGGCACGACAAGAGCGCGTACATCCAGCACCTGCTGAGCTATGTCGACGCTGGCAAGCTGCGGCCGCTGAAGCTGGTGGTCAACGCCGGTAACGGCGGCGCCGGTGCCATCGTCGACCTGCTGGCACCGCACCTGCCGTTCGAGTTCATCCGCATCTGCCACGAACCGGACGGCAGCTTCCCCAACGGCATTCCCAACCCGCTGCTGCCGGAGAACCGCGCCGCCACTGCCGACGCGGTGCGCGAACACGGCGCCGATTTCGGCATTGCCTGGGATGGTGACTTCGACCGCTGCTTCTTCTTCGATCACACCGGCCGCTTCATCGAGGGCTACTACCTGGTGGGCCTGCTGGCCAAGGCGATCCTGGCGCGCAACCCGGGCGGCAAGGTCGTGCATGACCCGCGCCTGGTCTGGAACACCGTGGACATGGTCGAGCAGGCCGGCGGTGTACCGGTGCAGTGCAAGAGCGGCCATGCCTTCATCAAGGAAAAGATGCGCGCCGAAGACGCGGTGTACGGCGGCGAGATGAGCGCCCACCACTACTTCCGCGAGTTCGCCTATGCAGACTCCGGCATGATCCCGTGGTTGCTGATCGCCCAGCTGGTTTCCGAAAGCGGGCGCTCGCTGGCCGATTGGGTCGAAGACCGCATGGCGGCCTACCCCTGCAGCGGCGAGATCAACTTCAAGGTCACCGATGCAAAGGCCGCCGTCGCGCGCGTGATGGAGCATTTCGCGGCGCAGTCGCCCACGCTGGACCACACCGATGGCATCAGCGCCGACTTCGGCGACTGGCGCTTCAACCTGCGCAGCTCCAACACCGAGCCACTACTGCGCCTGAATGTCGAAGCCCGGGGCGATGCCGCGCTGATGCAGGCACGCACCGACGACATCTCCCGCCTGATCCAGCAGTAATCGAGGAACGCATGAGCAGCATCCAGCCCGTCATCCTGTCCGGTGGATCCGGTACCCGCCTGTGGCCGCTGTCGCGCGAGGCGTACCCGAAGCAGTTCCTGCCGCTGGCGGGTGAACTGACGATGCTGCAGGCCACCTGGAAGCGCGTGGCGCCGATCGCCGCGCGCGGGCCGATGGTGATCGCCAACGAAGAGCACCGTTTCGTCGCCGCCGAGCAGCTGCAGCAGGTTGGCGCCGAGCCGGCCGCGATCATCCTTGAACCGGTCGGCCGCAACACCGCCCCGGCCATCGCCGTTGCCGCGCTGGAAGCCACCCGCGACGGCGCCGACGCCCTGCTGCTGGTGCTGCCCTCCGATCATGTGATCACCAACGAGACCGCATTTCGCAGCGCCGTGCAGGCGGCGGCCGGTGCTGCCGAGGCCGGCAAGCTGGTCACCTTCGGCATCGTGCCGACCGGACCGGAAACCGGCTACGGCTACATCAAGGCCGCCGATGGCCAGGGCCTGCGCGCGGTCGAGCGCTTCGTCGAGAAGCCCGACCTGGAAACCGCGACCGGCTACGTCAGCAGCGGCCAGTACTATTGGAACAGTGGCATGTTCCTGTTCAAGGCCTCGCGCTACCTGCAGGAACTGGAACGCTTCCAGCCCGCGATGCTGGCTGGCAGCCGCCAAGCCTGGCAGCAGGCGCGCCGAGATGCCGACTTCACCCGCCTGGACAAGGACGCCTTCACTGCCGTTCCGTCCGATTCGATCGACTACGCGGTGATGGAGAAGACCGCCGACGCGGTGGTGATTCCACTGGATGCGGGCTGGAACGATGTCGGTTCGTGGACTGCGCTGCGCGACGTCTCGCAGCAGGACGGCGATGGCAACGCGCACCAAGGCGACGTGATCGCCATCGACTGCCGCAATACCTATGCCTACGGCCAGCGCCTGGTGGCCATGGTCGGCCTTGATGACGTGATCGTGGTCGAGACCGACGATGCGGTGCTGGTGGGCAAGGCCGACCGCATGCAGGAGGTCAAGACCGTGGTGGCACAGCTCAAGGCCGAAGGCCGCAGCGAGGCCACCTGGCATCGCAAGGTCTATCGCCCATGGGGCGCCTACGATTCGATCGACAACGGCGAGCGCTTCCAGGTCAAGCGCATCACGGTCAAGCCCGGTGGCACGCTCAGCCTGCAGATGCACCACCATCGCGCCGAGCACTGGATCGTGGTCAGCGGCACCGCCGAGGTGACCCGTGGCGATGAAGTGATCCTGCTCAGCGAGAACCAGAGCACCTACATTCCGTTGGGCGTGACCCACCGCCTGCGCAACCCGGGCAAGCTGCCGCTGGAACTGATCGAAGTGCAGTCGGGCAGCTACCTGGGCGAGGATGACATCGTACGCTTCGAGGACACCTACGGGCGCAGCTGAGGTCCCTGGTCCCTGTTGCGCGGCCAGCGGCCCGGCATCCGCATCTACCGGATTTAAGCCGAATCCAGTGCCACTGCGGCTCTGGATTCCACCTCATCTCACTCCACCGTCACGCTCTTGGCCAGGTTGCGCGGCTTGTCCACGTCGGTGCCACGTGCCAGCGCGGTGTGGTACGCCAGCAGCTGCACCGGAATGGTATGCACGATCGGGCTGAGCACGCCGGCATGGCGCGGCGTACGAATCACGTGTACGCCTTCGGACTCATTGAAGTTGCTGTCCTGGTCGGCGAACACGAACAGCTCGCCACCACGCGCACGCACTTCCTGCATGTTCGACTTCACCTTCTCCAGCAGGCTGTCGTTCGGCGCGATCACCACCACCGGCATG
>NZ_JCAFSH010000009.1:0-138746 GCF_059369035.1 Stenotrophomonas sp. YJH_SMC_130 | reverse complement strand
CATGCCGGTGGTGGTGATCGCGCCGAACGACAGCCTGCTGGAGAAGGTGAAGTCGAACATGCAGGAAGTGCGTGCGCGTGGTGGCGAGCTGTTCGTGTTCGCCGACCAGGACAGCAACTTCAATGAGTCCGAAGGCGTACATGTGATCCGCACGCCGCGTCATGCGGGCGTGCTCAGCCCGATCGTGCACACCATCCCGGTGCAGCTGCTGGCCTACCACACCGCGCTGGCGCGCGGCACCGACGTGGACAAGCCGCGCAACCTGGCCAAGAGCGTGACGGTGGAATAGTTTCCAACGGGGGTAGCCTGAACTATACGGTCATAGTGACCACCCCTCAGCTGTGGCAGCCTAGCCACTCTGAGGGGCATCGGGCGCTCGCGGAGCAAGTCCAGCGGCTCCGTGACCAAGGGGGCTTGGAGTTTGCCCGGATCGCGGACGAGCTGAACTCGTCGGGACAGTTGAGTCCTCGGGGCAAGCCCTTCTATCCGGCGCTTGTGTACTCGATCTACCGGAAGTGGAGTCAGAAGTTGCAGTGCGAGAAGAGAGAACGGGTCGTGCGGCTCACGGAAGTTTCTGTGATTTCGGACGGGTAGTTAGGGGCAATCTGGGGCATGTGAATGCCCTCGTATTGAGGCGTATTCTTCATGATCACTCGGCTTCGTCTTCGTTGCCTTGCGTGCCAGTGTGCAGTAACTGCGCGCGTACAAGTTGGACATGAAAGCGTTCAACGAGTTGCTTCTGTCTGCCCTGAGTGCCACACCCCCTTTCGACTTCGGCTGATCCTTGACCATCCGCCAAATGTTGGGGTCGAGTTCGACGAGAACTGTGAACGCACGGATGAAGAGGGGCGAGTGCTAAACATTAGTGCTGGTTTTGTTATTCCCCGTGCGCGCGTGCATGAGGACCAGTACTTCCCTGTCCATGACCTGCCTGAGCCTGATGAAGCCACGCTGCGGGCTATCCAGAACTCGCGTCCCGAGGGCGTCGACGGTCCAATCATGGTTGACCTCACAGTTTTGTTGGGAGGTTTACCAAATGCGACGGAGTACTGGCGCCTGCTAAGAAATGCGTACCGCTTTAGCCGAACCGGGCAGCAAGATCTTATGCGTGCGCATCTGCGTCAGTTGGCTGGCGATGAAGTTCCAGACGACGAGCTGACTATCGAACGAGCCTTGGTTGGCTTCTTTGTGCGAGTACTAGAGCCGTACGGGGAAGGAGGCTTACACAGGTTGACGACAGAGTTTGCACGGGCACGCGAGTTAAACGAGCAAGAGTTTGAGCGATTTCAGGCTGAGTTCCGGCAGTCTCGCTGGGATCGAATGGATGAGTACGTTGACGTATTCGATCACTTCTTTCGCGCTTATGACGAGTTCAATCAAACTTTCATGTACGTTAGGCGCGCTACCAATCTGCCAGATGACCCGTACGCGCCATCAACTGACTTTGAGCGAACTCGCATGTACTACGGTGAGGCGTTTGAAGTTCTTGGGTCTCACATCGATCTGCTAGCTGCCGCGAACAATATTGTTTCCGGGAGGCAATTTGACCAACTAAGTCGAATTTCTTTGCGGGACTACCGTGGTAGCGATAAGGGTCGGCGCAACGAGACTCTAGGCGCAAATCCTGAGCTGGCATGGCTTGTGGCGGAATATGACAATCGTCTTAGAAATGCATCGCATCATAGATGGTTGCGCCTCAGTCACGATCGTTCGGTAATTACATACCGCGAAGGGGGTGATGGTGCGGTCCGAACGCTTAGCTACGCGGAGTACCTGTTTCGATGCTGTGCGATCACAGCGCAGTTAATGGTGCTTGCCGCAGCCGAGGCGTTGGTACTTGAGGTTGGCGCATGAAGAGCTACCCACAGAGAGTGCGCGACAACATTCTCCCGTTGTCAGTTGGCTCAACATTGCCAGAGGCATTTGAAGAATGGTCGTTCACTGAGCGGACTGAGGATCACGAAGAGCCAGTCGAGACTTGCCAGCTCTGCGAGCAAGAGGATTTGCGCTACCACTTTGAAATCAGGAATGCGCTGACGGGAAAGACCTTATGGGTCGGCTCGCAGTGCATTCTCAAGTTTGGATTGTCAGTCTTCGAAAGTGGACTGCGCCTGTCGCCAGCCGGGGCGAAGAAGAAGCTTGATCGCCTGATGCAGCAGATGCGACTTGAATCGTGCATCAAAGCACTCGAGCGACTGGCAGCCGCTGAGGACAACAGCATCCTCCGGAATGCACTAGCCTACTATCGGAAGAACAAGTATCTAACTCCGAAGTTCGCCTTCGTCGTGATGTGGCGCCTGCAAAAAAATGGAATTGACCACAGCCCCTCGTTCTTCAAGGTCAGCCTGAAGAAGTCGAAGTACAAGGAAGACCTGAAAGCCATGCCGGCGAGTCAAGTTCACGCGATATGGAAGGCGCTTACATCCACTCAGCGTCGCATGGCTATTGCTATGGGGCACCCTCCGCCCGTCGCTGAGTGATCTGCACTTGCGCGGGCTCCATAGCCTATTGCTTCTGGGTCAAGGTCTCCGCGTCCTTCAGTGCCTCCCACATATGGCACCTGAGCCCTGCGCAAATTCGTTGCAGGGTGTCCAGCTGGAGGTTTTTCTCTCCCCTCTCAATAGCGCTGTAGTAGGTGCGATGCATCCCTATGATGTCCGCATAGCTCTCCTGGCTGTAGCCAGCGGCTTCACGTCGCGCTCTAAGGGCTCTCCCGAGGTTGCGGAGTAGGTGGTCGGTCATGCCGACACCCTATAGGTAGCCTCCTTTTAGCTATACAGGTTTAAAGGCAGACTACTTTAAAGTTCCATAGACGCCTGATAGGGGGCAAGCATGAAGCTGGTGGATTGGAAGGTGGGGTTGTGCGCCGCTGTGATGGCTGCGCTGGTTGCGGGTTGTTCCGGTTCGCAGCCGGGCAGCGTCGAAGGTGTCAAGCCTGCATCGGCGCTAACGCCAGAAGAAGTGAAGGCGGAGTTAGTTGCCTTGACGTGCGAGAATACATCCGAGAAGACATCTCAACCGAGTTTCACCGAAGAGGCGTGGAATCCGCTTCGTGAAGCCAATCGTGGGCGACGGGCGTATCCCGCAGCAGCCGAAGGGCTACAAGCTTAAGAAGGGGTCTGCCAGTAAGTTGATAGCGCTGCCGATGCGGGGTCCGCCGGGAAAACGGTTGACCCCCGTTGGAAACAATTCCGTTACGGTGGAGTAAGGCATTCCCGGAGCTGTGGGATGCTGCATGCGAAAGGGGCCTGCGAGGCCCCTTTCGTTTGTGCCGGACGCAGTACGAAGTGGGACAGCCGCCGGGCGTTCTGTCCGTCGTCGGCAGCAGGCAATCATTCTTTAATGCGCGAAGCCGCCTGTATTCAGCGGCGGTTTCAGCCACGGTGCCATTCTCTGGATCGTCAGTTGGTTCCCACGACGAACTGTCCTATCGATGCCGGTAGTGACCGAGGGTCGCAGTCGTAGAATCGATCTGGCCGAGGTTCGGGTTGAGCGATTGAACCCGCCTCGTTCGCGTTGCAGCACATCGTCTGCCGAGTCATTCCAAGCGGCAGCCGGGTGCGCCAGACGTGCGCTGAAAGGTCTGTTCCCGGGGAGGGGGCGTATCGGAAGAGCACACTTTTTTGACTTCAGTGACCTGCACCAGGAAACAAGAATGAACGTCCGCGAACTCCTGCAATCCAAGAAAGAAGCTGTCATCACCATCGATGCCGAAGACACGATCGGTGCCGCCGCCCACAAGATGAGCGCGAACAGGATCGCTGCGCTGGTGGTGATGAAGGACGATGCCCCGGTCGGCATCATTTCCGAGAAGGACATCGTGCGCACCCTGGCCGACGACGGCCCGCAGGCCGGCCGCCGGGTGATTTCCAGCCTGCCGTCCACCGGTCTGGAGGGCATTGCGCCGGACGCCACGCTGAAACAGGCCATGTCGTTGATGACGTACTCGCGGCGCCGTCACCTGATGGTCACTGAAGGCACCCGCCTGGTCGGCATCCTCAGCCTGGGCGATATCGTGAAGAACCTGCTGGGCGAGCTGGAACTGGAAAAGGCAGTGCTGCAGGACATCTACATGGCCGCCCACTGAGGGCCGCAGCGCTGGAAGCAGAGAAGCCGGGCATAGCCCGGCTTCTTCGTTCACGGCGCCGGTGATATCAGAAAGTGACCTTCACCGAATCGGCGCTGTAGTTCGCCGGCCCGTGATAGACCACTTCGATGTTGTTGCCATCGGGGTCGAGCACGAAGGCGCCGTAGTAGCCCGGGTGGTAGGGGCGTTCGCCTGGCGCGCCATTGTCGGTACCGCCGGCGGCGATCGCGGCAGTGTGGAAGGCGTCAACAGTTGCGCTGTCGCGGGCCTGGAAGGCGAGATGGTGGCGGCCGGTCAACTGGCCGGCGGCGGCACGGCTGCTGGCGCTGGAAATGAACAGCTCGTCGGCCCAGAAGAAGTCCGGCCCTTCGCCGCCCAGTGGGATGCCGATCGTGTCGAACACTGCCTGGTAGAAGTGGCGGCTGGCGGCCAGGTCACGCACCACCAGCTGGATGTGGTCGATCAGGCGGCCACGGTGCAGTTCCATCGTTTCCATACGAACCTCTTCAAAAAGGGGACGGAGTCGGTAGCGCCGGGCCGTGCCCGGCGAGCGCGCAGCGCGGCCTGCTCAAGGCCGCCGGGCATGGCCCGGCGCTACCGGAATTGTGCCCCTTTCCGGGTCAGACGTTGGCGATGATCTCGACCCAGTAGCCGTCCGGGTCCTTGATGAAGGCCAGGTTCTTCATGCGGCCGTCGGTCAGGCGCTTCTGGAAGGTTACCCCGAGGTCCTCGAAGCGTTGGCAGGCCGCCTCGATGTCCGGCACCGACACGCAGATGTGGCCGAAGCCGCGCGGGTCGCTGTTGCCGTCGTGGTAGACCGCGCCGTCCTGGCTCTCGGTGCCGTGGTTGTGGGTCAGTTCCAGCACGCCCGGCAGGCCGGCCATCCACAGGCGGCGCTGGCTGTCATCTTCCGGAACTGCCACGCCAGCTGGGACGTAGGCCAGGAAGTACAGGCTGAACTGGGCTTCGGGAAAGTCGCGCTTGTCGATCAGCTGGTAGCCGAGCACGCGGGTGTAGAAGTCCAGCGAGGCGGTGATGTCCTTCACCCGCAGCATGGTGTGGTTGAACACGAAGCCGGTGGTTTCGGCCGGGGCCTGGGCGGCGACGCCGGGGACATCGCGCAGGGCGGGAATGGTCATGGGGGGAGGTCCTTCAGACAGGGCCGTTGCCGGCCGGATGGGGGCATTCTACCGGCCAGCACCTGACGGCACCGCGACGTACAATGGCCGGATCGCACCGTTCCGTCCTGACAACGATTGCCCGCCATGTCACAGCGTGAATGGGTGGCCGCCGCCATCCGCAAGATTGAAGCCGATTTCAACCGCTCCGCCGATACCCACCTGATCCCGCTGGCGCTGCCCGGGTTCGAGGGCATCGATGTGTACCTGAAGGATGAGTCGAGCCATCCCACCGGTAGCCTCAAGCACCGGCTGGCGCGCTCGCTGTTCCTGTATGCGCTGGCCAATGGCTGGCTGCGCGAAGGGCGACCGGTGATCGAGGCGTCCAGCGGCTCGACGGCTGTGTCCGAAGCCTATTTCGCGCGCCTGCTCGGCCTGCCGTTCATTGCAGTGATCCCGGCCACCACCTCGCCTGAAAAGATCGCCGCGATCGAGTTCCAAGGCGGCCGCTGCCATCTTGTCGAACGTGCCTGCGACCTCAACTGTGATTCGGAGAAGCTGGCCCGTGAAACCGGTGGCCACTTCATGGACCAGTTCACCTACGCTGAGCGCGCGACCGACTGGCGTGCCAACAACAACATCGCCGAGTCCATCTTCAAGCAGATGGCCGAAGAGCCCAGCCCGGTTCCGGAATGGATCGTGTGCAGCCCCGGCACCGGCGGTACCGCCGCCACCCTGGGCCGCTATGTCAGCTACCGCCGCCACGACACCCGCATCCTGTGCGCGGACCCGGAAGTGTCGGTGTTCTTCGACGGCTACCGGGCCGCCGTGGCCGGTGAACAGGACTGGCGCGACCTGACCTGCACTGGTGGTTCGCGCGTGGAAGGCATCGGCCGGCCACGGGTGGAGCCGAGCTTCATCCCGACCAGCGTCGATGCGATGGTCAAGGTACCCGACGCACTGAGCCTGGCCGCGATGCGCCATGTCAGCCGCCAGCTCGGCCGCCGTGTCGGTGGCTCGACCGGCACCAACTTCATCGGCGTGCTGCAGGCGGCGCAATGGATGCGCGAGGCGGGCCACCAGGGCAGCATCGTCAGCATCCTGTGCGACAGCGGCGAACGCTATGCGCAGAGCTATTACGACCCGGCGTGGTACCTGCGCCAGGGTATCGATGTCGACGGCGCCGATGCGCAGCTGGCCGCTGCGGTCGCCGGGCAGGGCTTGCCCGAGCTGCCGTGGTGCAGCCTGGAAGCGCTGTAGCACGGACGACGCTCGCGCGGGGCCATGCCGGCGAAAGCGACGGTGTCTCAGTACCCCGCCGCGGTGAACGCGTCGAGCACCGCGTCGCGAAGCGCATCAGGCAACGCCTCGATGTCCATCGCACGATCATCCAGGTGCAGGGTGGGATCCAGGATGCTGGCGCGGCCCTGGGCCAATGCCTGCAACCACAGCAGCACGCAGATCACGAACTCGCGCTCATGGCCCAGCTGCAGCTGGCTGGCGCCGCGCTCGACCACTTCGAACGGGTACCACTCCTGGCTTTCATTGAACGTGCCGCCCTGCTGCAGCACCGCCTGCAACTGCTGCAGGTGGCGCGGGGCGTCGTCGCCGGCATCGCACAGCGCGGCGATCCAGGCCAGTTCGGCCGCGCTGGCAGACAGTGCCAGCGACCGCGCCGGTGAGGCGGATGCAACTGCAGCCAGACCATCCATGTAGGGCCTCGTTCGGTACGTGCCGCTGCGGACTCCCCCGCACCCAGAGCTTCGGGGGGCGTGCGTAAGGCCGATGTGAATGCCGTGCCCCCTTGTCAGCGATGCCTGGCAGCGCCATATCTACCGGGCTGCCCGCCTGCCGGGCCCGTACCCTGGAGACCTGCCGTGACCGTTGCCAACCCCCTGCTCGATTTTTCCGGCCTGCCGCGCTTCGAGGCGATCCGCCCCGAGCACGTGGCGCCGGCGCTGGATGTGCTGCTGGCCGAGGCCGAAGCCGCCGTCAGCGCAGCCGAGCAGGTGCAGCCGGTCACCTGGCAGACCTTCGTGACCCCGCTGGACGATGCCACCGAGCGCCTGTGGCGCGCCTGGGGCCTGGTCGGCCACCTGCAGGGCGTGGTCAACACCCCGGAGCTGCGCGAGGCCTACAACAGCAACCTGCCGCGAGTGACCCGCTTCGCCAGTGCGCTGGGGCAGAACCTGGCGCTGTATCGGCAGTACCAGGCGCTGGCCGCCAGCCCGGAGGCGGCGCATTTCGATGAAGCCCAGCGCAAGGTGCTGGACAACACCCTGCGCGACTTCCGCCTCGGCGGCGCCGAGCTGGCGCCCGAGGCCCAGCAGCGTTTTGCTGCGATCAAGGAAGAACTGTCGGCGCTGTCGGCGAAGTTCTCGCAGAACGTGCTCGACGCTACCGATGCCTGGTCGCTGATCATCGAAGACGAAGCGCGGCTGAAGGGCCTGCCGGAAGACGTGAAGGCCACCGCGCATGCCGCAGCACAGAAGGACGGCAAGGCCGGCTGGAAACTGACCCTGCAGATGCCGTGCTACCTGCCGGTGCAGACCTGGGGCGAGGACCGCGACCTTCGCGAGATCCTGTACCGCGCCAGCGCCCAGCGTGCGTCCGAATTCGGCGATGACGCACTGGACAACAGCGGCAACATCGACCGCATCCTTGCCCTGCGCGCCGAACTGGCTGCGTTGCTCGGCTTCGATTCGTACGGCCATTACTCGGTGGCGACCAAGATGGCGCAGGACCCGGCCGAAGTGCTCGGTTTCCTGCGTGACCTGGCCGCGCGTGCCAAGCCGTTCGCGGCCAGGGACCGCGCCGAGCTGGAGCAGTTCGCGCGCGAACAGCTCGGCATCGACAGCCTGCAGGCCTGGGACCTGGCCTTCGCCGCCGACCGCCTGAAGCAGGCGCGTTACAGCTATTCCGAGCAGGAGGTGAAGCAGTATTTCACCGAGCCGAAGGTACTGGGTGGCCTGTTCTCGGTGATCGAGCAGCTGTACGGCCTGCGCGTGCAGGAGGACAGCGCGCCGGTGTGGCACGAGGATGCGCGCTTCTTCCGGTTGGTCGATGCGCAGGGCGCGCTGGTTGGCCAGTTCTACCTGGACCTGTACGCCCGCGAGGGCAAGCGCGGCGGGGCGTGGATGGATGATTGCCGCAACCGTCGCGTGCGCACCGACGGCAGCGTGCAGACGCCGCTGGTCTACCTGGTGTGCAACTTCGGCCGCGGTGCCAACGGCAAGCCGGCCACCTTCAGCCACAACGAAGTGACCACGCTGTTCCATGAGATGGGCCACGGACTGCACCAGCTGCTGACCCGCATCGGCGAACTGGGCGTGGCTGGCATCAACGGCGTGGAATGGGATGCGGTGGAGCTGCCCAGCCAGTTCATGGAGAACTTCTGCTGGGAATGGGACCACCTGCAGGCGATGACCGCGCACGTGGACAGTGGCGAGCCGCTGCCGCGCGCGCTGTACGAGCGCATGCTGGCCGCGCGCAACTTCCACAGCGGCATGGCCACCGTCCGCCAGCTGGAGTTCGGCCTGTTCGACATGCTGCTGCACAGCCAGTTCGAACCAGCGCAGGACAGCGTGCTGGCGCTGCTCGACCGCGTGCGCGCGGAAGTGGCGGTGAACCACCCGCCGGCCTGGAACCGCTTCCCGCACCAGTTCAGCCACATCTTTGCGGGCGGTTACGCCGCGGGTTACTACAGCTACAAGTGGGCCGAGGTACTCAGCGCCGACGCCTATGCCGCCTTCGAGGAAGCGCCGCAGGCACTGGCTGAAACCGGCGCACGCTTCCGTGATGAGATCCTGTCGCGCGGTGGCAGCCGCCCGGCGGCGGACAACTTCAAGGCCTTCCGCGGCCGTGCGCCGCAGATCGATGCGCTGCTGCGCCACTCGGGCATGGCGTAAACGCAAAAAAACGCGGTGCATCCCGGTAGCGCCGGGCCATGCCCGGCGAGCGCGCAGCGCGGCGCGGCAAGAAGAGCCGCCGGGCATGGCCCGGCGCTACCGCACAGCGGTCATTCGGCGTAGATCATCTTCCGGGTCATGCCGCCGTCGACGATGAAATCCTGGCCGGTGCTGAAACCGGACAGTGATGACAGCAGGTACACGGCCAACGCACCGATGTCCTCCGGCTGGCCGACGCGGCCGACCGGGTGTTGCGCATGGTCGGTGGCCGAATACTCCGGTGCGTGTCGGCGTGAGGGTGCCTGCCACTCGCAGGTGCCGATCCACCCGGGACTGATGCTGTTCACCCGCACCGCCGGGCCGCTGCTGATCGCCAGCGCATGGGTGAACGCCACCAGTCCGCCCTTGGCTGCGGCATAGGCTTCGCTGTGTGCTTCGGATTGCCAGGCGCGGGTCGAGGCGATGTTGATGATCGCACCGGCGGCGCTGGTGGTCAGCGCCGGCAACGCATGCTTGCTGCACAGGAACGCGCCGTGCAGCGAAGACAGCCGGCGCTGCCACTCGTCCCAGTCCATGTCCTGCAGCAGCGTGCCGTGCGGGCTGGCAATCCCCGCGTTGTTGACCAGGCCGTCGATGCGGCCGAAACGCTGCAGGGCCACGGCGATGAAGGCGCGCACGCTGGCTTCGTCGGTGATGTCCAGGCGCTGGAACACGGCATCCTCACCACGCTGCCATTCCGCCAGGCACGCCTCGCCGGCCTCCACGTCGAGGTCGCCGATCAGCACGCGGCCACCGGCGCCGAGCACGGCCTGCGCGATGCCACGGCCGATGCCGTTGGCGCCGCCGGTGACCAGCACCACCTTGCCCGACAGCGGCGCGGCCGGCCAAGCGGCAATCGGCGGCACCGTGCTCACGACAGGTCTTCGCCACGCAGGCGGCGATGCCAGCCGTCCACGCCGATGCGGTCCAGGGTCTGGATGTTGCGCTCGACGATCACGTCCGGATCCGGATAGACGTCCACCGCGCGCGCCACGCTGTCTTCGCGCAGCAGGTGCAGGGTGGGGAAGGGCGCGCGATTGGTGTAGTTGCTGGCGTCGTCCGCGGCCACGCCGTCGAACTGGTAGTCGGGGTGGAAGCTGGCCACCTGCAGGATGCCCTGCAGGTCCAGCGCCTCGATCGCCGCGTCGGCGTTGTCGAGGAAGTCGTTGTAGTCGAGGAAATCGGTCAGCACCTGCGGATGCACGATCAGCGTGGTATCGATCTGCTCGGCCGGCGTATCGCGCAGCAGGACCAGTTCCTCGGCCAGCTGCTCAACCAGGGCTTCCGTCGTGGTCGCATCGCTGAGCACGATGCGGACCTGGTCCTTCACGTAGACCGCCTTGGCGAACGGGCACAGGTTCAGGCCGATGACGATGCGTTCCAGCCACAGGCGGGTGGCGGCGATCGGGTCCTCGGTGGGCAGTTGGGCGTCGGTCATGGCGGGCACGTCGGCTGGCGGGGCGGACATTGTAGGCGCGTCGCTTGCAACGCACCGTCTTACCGCAGGTGCCGGCGCCGGGCCATGCCCGGCGGCCAGATCAATCGCGGAAATTGTTGAACTGCAGCGGCAGCTCGAACTTGCCGGCCTTGAGCACGGCGATGGCGTCCTGCAGGTCATCACGCTTCTTGCCCTGCACGCGCAGCTTGTCGCCATTGATCTGGCTTTCAACCTTCAGCTTGGCCTCCTTCAGCGCAGCGGCGATCTTCTTGGCGATCTTCTGCTCGATGCCCTGCTTGACGGTGATCTTCTGCCGGGCCTGGGCCAGGTTGGTCTCGATGTCGCCGAATTCGAGGCTGAGCACATCGATGCCGCGCGCGGCCAGGCGTGCACGCAGGATGTCGTTCATCTGCTTGAGCTGGAACTCGGTCGGCGCGAACTGGTTGATCACATCGCCATCGCGTTCGAACTTGGCATCCACGCCCTTGAAATCGAAGCGGGTGGCCAGTTCGCGGTTGGCCTGGTCGATGGCGTTGGTCAGTTCGTGGGTGTCGACTTCAGACACGACGTCGAAGGAAGGCATGGGCGATGCTCCGCAGGATTCAGTGGCAGCCATTCTATCGCGAGGGCCCCATGCCCGCCCTTTGTAGAGTCGAGCCATGCTCGGCGGCTTTGTGAAGGGCAGCCGAGCGTGGGCTCGGCTCTACAGAAAGCGACGACCGGGCGATAATGGGCCATGAACGTGCAACGCTCCCCTTCGCGTGCGGTGGCCTGGATGGTCGCTGCAGTCGCCTGTTTCTCGCTGATGGACGCTGGCATGAAGCAGCTGTCGGCCAGCTACCCCACCCTGGAAGTAACCTTCCTGCGCGGCGCGGCCTCGTTGCCGTTCGTGCTGGTCTGGGTGCTGGCCAGCGCCGGGCCGCGTTCACTGGTGCCGCGCCGCTGGGGGCTGCACCTGCTGCGTGGTGCGCTGGGCATGGCGATGATCGGCTGCTTCGTGTTCGCCCTGCGCGACCTGCCGCTGTCCACTGCCTACACCATCTATTTCGTTGCCCCGCTGCTGATCGCCGCATTGTCGGTGCCGCTGCTGGGCGAGCGGGTCGGGCCACGGCGCTGGGTCGCCATCGGGATTGGCCTGGTCGGTGTGCTGGTGGTGCTGCGGCCGGGCGTCGATGGCTTCATCTCGGTGCCGGGGCTGATGGTGCTGGCCGCGGCCACCGCCTATGCCGTAGCCGCGATCACGGTCAGCCTGTTGACCCGCACAGATACCTCGCAGTCGATGGTGGTCTGGTTCCTGGTGATCATGGCCATCGGTGCCGGGCTGCTGGCCCTTCCCGGCTGGGTGCCACTGCAGCTGGCACATGCGCCGCTGATCGGTGGCATGGGCCTGGCCGGGGCGCTGGGCCAGATCGCCCTGACCAGGGCCTTCCAGCTGGGCGAGGCCTCGATGATCGCGCCGTTGGAGTACAGCGGGCTGGTCTGGGTGATCGGTTGGGACCTGGCCTTCTGGGGTCAGCTGCCCGATGGCTATACCTGGGTGGGCGCGGCAATCATCGTGGCTTCGGGGCTTTACCTGCTGCACCGCGAGCGGGTGAACAGGCAGGAGCCGCCGAAGCCGCTGGATCATCCCTGAACGGGTTTGGCCGGGGAGGGGGGTCAGAGCCCCTGCGGGGATCCGACCCCGGAACCCGCGCCGGAGCAGGCACGTTAGAACCAAAAGGAATAACATTCTGGCCCATGGCGCGGGCGCGCGACCGCCTGCGCTGGTAGGCTGCACGCCCCCTTCCGTCACCCAGCCGGTGAGCCACGCCCGTGATCGAGTTCCAGCGCCTGCACAAATCCTATGCCGTTGCCGGCCGCGAGATCAGCGCGCTGCAACCGTTGGACCTGACCATCGAGGCCGGTGAGGTTTTCGGCATCATCGGCCATTCCGGCGCCGGCAAGTCGACCCTGATCCGCATGATCAACCGCCTGGAAGAACCCAGCGGTGGCCGGCTGCTGATCGGTGGTGAGGATGTCACCGCGCTGGACGCGGACGGCCTGCGCGCGCTGCGCCGGCGCATCGGCATGATCTTCCAGCATTTCAATCTGCTGTCGTCGCGCACGGTTGCGGGCAATGTCGCCTTCCCGCTGGAACTGGCCGGCACGCCGAAGGCGGAAATCGACGCGCGCGTGGCCGAGCTGCTGCAGACCGTGGGCCTGGAAGCGCATGCGCAGAAGTATCCGGCGCAGCTGTCCGGTGGCCAGAAGCAGCGCGTCGGTATCGCCCGCGCGCTGGCGACCCGTCCGCAGATCCTGCTGTGCGACGAGGCCACCAGTGCGCTCGACCCGCAGACCACTGCTTCGGTGCTGTCGCTGCTGTCGAAGATCAATCGCGAGCTCGGCCTGACCATCGTGCTGATCACCCACGAGATGGACGTGATCCGCCGTGTCTGCGACCGCGTTGCGGTGCTCGATGCCGGCCAGATGGTCGAAACCGGTCCGGTCACCCGGGTGTTCCTGCACCCGCAGCATCCGACCACGCGCCGGTTCGTCAGCGAGTCGGAGCATGTGGACGAGGGCGCGCTGCACCGTGATTTCGATGCCGTTGGCGGCCGTATCGTGCGCCTGACCTTCCTCGGTGGCGACACCTACGAACCCCTGCTCGGCAGCGTCGCGCGGCAGACCGGGGTCGACTACAACATCCTGTCCGGGCGTATCGACCGGATCAAGGACACCCCGTATGGCCAGCTGGTGGTCGCCCTGGTGGGCGGCGACCAGTCCGCCGCGCAGGCTGCCTTCGTGGCCGCCGGCGTGCACGTCGAGGAGCTGCGTCGATGATCATTGCTGCTGCTGGCGGCTTCTTCCGTCACCTGGATGCGGGCAAGTGGGCCGACATCGGCCAGGCCACCCTCGACACGCTGCTGATGCTGCTCGGTTCGCTGCCGCTGACCCTGGCCATCGGCCTGCCGCTGGGCGTGCTGCTGTACCTGTTCGGCGCGCCACAGATGAAGCGGAGGCCGTTCGCCTATGGCGCGCTGGCACTGGTGGTGAACCTGCTGCGCTCGGTGCCCTTCATCATCCTGATGATCGTGCTGATTCCGGTCACGTTGTTCCTGATGGGAACCTCGCTGGGCGTGCGCGGCGCGATCGTGCCGCTGGTGATCGGCGCAGCGCCGTTCTATGCGCGCCTGGTCGAGACCGCGCTGCGCGAAGTGGATCGAGGCGTCATCGAGGCGACCCAGGCGATGGGCGCCACCACCTGGCAGCTGGTGACCCGCGTGCTGCTGCCGGAAGCGCGCCCCGGCCTGATCGCCGGTGCCACCGTCACCACCGTGGCCCTGATCGGCTTCACTGCGATGGGCGGTGCGATCGGTTCCGGTGGCCTCGGCGACCTGGCTTTCCGCGATGGCTACCAGCGTTCGCACACCGACGTGGCCCTGGTCACCGTGGTCCTGCTGCTGGTCCTGGTGCAGCTGCTGCAGATGCTCGGCGACCGCCTGGTCGCGCATTACAGCCGCAAGTAACCCGGTGCCGGGCGTCGCCCGGCGTCGTTCGGGTAGCGCCGGGCCATGCCCGGCGGCGGCATGACGCAATCGATCCATTGAAAACCTGAATCACCGAACCGGGACTGGCAGCACATCCAGTTGCTTGGTATATTCCGTGTGACGTAATACGTTTTGCGGAATGATCCGGTCCTTCCGTTGCAAGCACACCCGCGCCTTGTTTGAAGGCCACTGCGTGCGCGCCTGGCTGCCGATTCGACGGGCAGCGGAACGCAAGCTGCAGATGCTTGACTCGGCACAGACGCTGGCGTTCCTGCGCAGTCCGCCCGGCAACCGGTTGGAGGCACTGGCTGGCGACCGCAAAGGGCAGCACAGCCTGCGAATCAACGATCAGTGGCGGCTGTGTTTCATCTGGACCGACAGCGGTCCGCAATCCGTGGAAATCGTTGACTACCACTGAGGCATTCGCCATGAAGCCAACCAACAATCGCATGCGGGCCATCCATCCCGGCGAGATCCTGCGAGAGGAGTTCCTTTCCCCGCTGGCTCTGAGCGTGAATGCACTGGCGAGGGAACTGGATGTTCCGGCCACCCGCCTGCATGCCATCGTCCATGGCGAACGTGCGATCACCGCCGACACTGCTGCCCGGCTGGCGCGCCATTTCGGAGGTGATGCCGCATCGTGGCTGGCGCTGCAGGCGACTTACGACTTGAAGACGCTGCCCACGCTTGGCGAGATCGAGCGCCGCGTGCAGCCGCGGGCGGCGTAAGGCACGTCACGTCCGCCGGGCATGGCCCGGTATCGTTCAGGTAGCGCTGGGCCATGCCCGGCGACGCTTTCTCAGCGCACGTTCGGGACTTCGTAGCCCAGCTTGCCGACCTGTTCCGGATGCTGCGGCACGCGCTTGAGCTTGTCGGTGTTCACGCCGTACTCGTCGCGCAGGCGCTCGGCCAGCTCCTTGTACAGGGCTTTGTCCATGTCCGGCGTGCGCGAGAAGATCCACGCCATCTCGCGGCCCGGGTAGCCGATCAGTGCCCACGAATAGTCCGGGGCGACGTCCAGCACCCGGGAGTGGGTCGGCACCACGCGGTAGAACCAGGTGCGCCAGCCGTGGTTGCCGCTGTCCGGGTCGACGCTGGCGCGTGCGCGGATCTCCTGCAGGGGTTCGCCGAAGCCGTCGCGGTAGCGGTAGGTGATGCCGACCTTGTGCTCGTCGCGCAACTCGTACTCGTTGACGCTGGCGACGTGCCCGCGTTCGATGAAGTTCGGCACGCGGCCGATCACGTACCAGGTGCCCATGAAGCGCTTGAGGTCGATCGGGGCATCCGGATCGGCGCGCGGGGCGCTGGCACGGGGTGATGGCGGCTCACCGACCGCCATGGCGGGGCCCGCCAGGGACAGGGCCAGCAACACGGCGCAGAGCGGGCGGATCGAAGTCATGCGGGAGCGGGCTCAGGAGGGCTTTGCCTGAGCATGGTCGACTGAGCGTGCGCGATCCGTCAATGGTGTCGCAATCTGTGAGAAGGGGCTTGCCCAAGCTGTGTTGCATTGTCTACCGGAGAAGGCCCATGAACACACGTTCCGTCCGTCACCCTGCAACTGAACGCATCATCGAACGCGCCGACCCGCGCCTGCTGCGTGGCGTGCGGCAACTGGTGCTGGCCGGACTGGCGCTGGTACTGGTCTGGCCAGCGGCACGTGGCAGCAGCGCGTGGTTGGGCTGGCTGCCGATGTGGCTGATCGGCATGCCGCTCGCGGCCTGGTGGGCGCTGTTGCGCTTCCCGCTGCCGCGCCTGTCGCGGCTGCCGAAGGTGCGGCGTACCGGTGGACAGGCGCGTCGCCGGCGCGGCCCGGCGGCCACGGCCTGACCTTCGACACGGGGGAGGCCGCGGCATTCCGTGCTAGCGTTCCACGGCTTATGACTGCCTGGAGCTGCAATGTCACGACTCGCTTCCGCCTGCCTGTTGGCCGGCATGATGACCGCTGCCTCGGTGGGGACCGCCGTGGCCGCTGAAGATACCGACCGCTACGCCTGGCTGGAGGACGTCACCGGCGACAAGCCGCTGTCCTGGGTCAAGGAACAGAATGCCAAGTCCGAGGCGCGCCTGGCGCAGACCCCGGCCTTCAAGCAGATGGAGACCCGCATCCGCGAGGTGCTCGACTCCGATGCCAAGATTCCGGGCGTGCAGAAGATCGGCGACTACTACTACAACTTCTGGAAGGACCAGCAGCACGAGCGCGGCCTGTGGCGGCGCACCACCCTGGCCGAGTACCGCAAGGCGTCGCCGCAGTGGGAGACCGTGCTCGACCTGGATGCGCTGAACAAGGCCGAGGGTGAGAACTGGGTCTGGCACGGCGCCGATTGCCTGCGCCCGGATTACAGCCGTTGCCTGATCGCGCTGTCGCGCGGCGGCGCCGACGCCGACGTCACCCGCGAGTTCGACCTGGCCAACAAGACCTGGATCAAGGACGGCTTCTTCCGTCCGGAGTCGAAGGGGGGCCTCAACTGGGTCGACCGCGACACCGTGTTCGTCTACACCGACTTCGGTGCCGGCACGATGACCACGTCCGGCTATCCGCGCGTGGCCAAGCTGTGGAAGCGCGGCACGCCGATGGCCTCGGCCACCGTGGTGTACGAAGGCAAGCCGGAAGACATGTACATCGCGGCGATGCACGATGACACCCCGGGCTTCGAGCGCAACCTGGTCAGCCGCACGCTGGCGTTCTACAACAACGAGCTTTACCTGCGTGGCGACGACGGCACGCTGACCAAGATCGATGCGCCGAATTCGGCCGAGAAGGGCCTGCACAAGCAGTGGCTGACCCTGGAGCTGCGCGATCCGTGGACCGTGGGCGGCAAGACCTATGCCTCCGGTTCGCTGCTGGCCACCCAGCTGGACGACTTCCTGGCCGGCAAGCGCGACTTCGAGGTGCTGTTCACCCCGACCGCGACCACCTCGCTGGCCAGCGCCACCTGGACCAAGAGCCATCTGGTGCTGAACGTGCTGGACGACGTCAAGAACCGCCTGTCGGTGCTGACCCCGGGCGCAGATGGCTGGAAGACCAGCCGCTTCGTCGGCGCCCCTGCCTTCGGCACACTGGGCGTGGCTGCAGTGGACAGCAATGACAGCGACGCGGTGTGGCTGACCGCCACCGACTACCTGACCCCGACCACGCTGGCCCTGGCCGAGATCGGCCAGGCCCCGGAAACGCTGAAGACCATGCCGGCCTTCTTCGATGCCAAGGGCAAGGTGATCGAGCAGCACTTCGCCACCAGCAAGGACGGCACCCGCGTGCCGTACTTCGTGGTGCACGACAGGGCGATGAAGCTCGATGGCTCCAATCCGACGCTGCTGTACGGCTACGGTGGCTTCGAGATCTCGCTGACCCCGAGCTATTCCGGTGGCATGGGCCGCGCCTGGCTGGAGAAGGGCGGCGTGTACGTGGTGGCCAACATCCGTGGTGGCGGCGAGTACGGCCCGCGCTGGCACCAGGCGGCGCTGAAGCAGAACCGCCACAAGGCCTACGAAGACATGGCCGCAGTGGCGCGGGACCTGGTCAAGCGCAAGATCACCAGCGCCAAGCACCTGGGCGTGCAGGGCGGCAGCAACGGTGGCCTGCTGACCGGCAACATGCTGACCCAGTACCCGGAGCTGTTCGGTGCGGTGGTGGTGCAGGTGCCGTTGCTGGACATGAAGCGCTACAGCCACCTGTTGGCCGGTGCCTCATGGATGGCCGAGTACGGCAACCCGGATACCAGTGACTGGGAGTTCATCAAGACCTTCTCGCCGTACCACCTGTTCAACGCGAAGAAGAACTACCCGCCGGTGCTGTTCACGACCTCGACCCGCGACGACCGCGTGCACCCGGGGCATGCCCGCAAGATGGCGGCGAAGATGATCGACGCCGGCAAGGACGTGACCTACTACGAGAACATCGAAGGGGGGCACGGCGGCGCCGCCAACAACGCGCAGGCCGCGCACATGTCGGCGCTGGCCTACAGCTTCCTGTGGGAGCGGTTGGGCGGCAAGTAAGCAGAACGGAAAACGCCGCCCCAGGGCGGCGTTTTCCGTTATCGGGTAGCGCCGGGCCATGCCCGGCGCGCGCGTAGCGCGGCAGGATGCCGCCGGGCATGGCCCGGCGCTACCGGAAATGCTTCAATCCGCGCGCAATCCGCGCCACCGCCTCCTGCAATCGCGGCACCTCCTGGGTATAGGCCAGGCGCACGTGCTGGTTGGCACGATGGAAGCCGAAATCCAGGCCCGGGGTGAACGCCACGTGCTCGGTTTCCAGGAAATGCGCGCAGAATGCCTGCGCGTCGTCGGTGAATGCACTGACGTCGGCGTACAGGTAGAACGCGCCCTGTGGCTCGACTTCGATACGGAAGCCCAGCTCACGCAGTGCGGGCAGCAGGAAGTCGCGACGCTGGCGGAACGCGTCGCGGCGCTGCTCGAAGATCGCCATGGATTCCTCGCTGAAGCAGGCGAGCGCGGCGTGCTGGGCGATGCTCGAGGCGCTGATGTACAGGTTCTGCGCCAGCTTCTCCAGATCCGGTACTGCGGACGGCGGCGCCACCAGCCAGCCCAGCCGCCACCCGGTCATGCCGAAGTACTTGGAAAAACTGTTCAGTACGAATGCGTTGTCGTCCACCTGCAGCACGCTGGGCGCGTCCAGGCCGTAGGTCAGGCCGTGATAGATCTCGTCCACCACCAGGTGGCCGCCCCGCGCGTGCAGGGTCTGCGACAGTGCAGCCAGTTCGTCGGCGGAAAGCACGGTGCCGGTCGGGTTGGCCGGTGAGGCAACCAGCGCGCCGACGCTGTCGGCATTCCAATGCTGTTCCACCAGGGACGGCGTGAGCTGGTACGCAGTGTCCGGGCCGACCGGCACCAGCTGTGCGCCGCCTTCGACGAGGCGCAGGAAGTGGCGGTTGCAGGGGTAGCCGGGGTCGGCCAGCAGCCAGTGGCGGCCGGGATCGACCAGCAGGCTGCTGGCCAACAGCAGCGCACCGGACCCACCCGGGGTGACCAGGATGCGTTCAGGATCGATGTCCAGACCGTAGTGGCTGCGATAGAAACCGCTGATCGCCTGGCGCAGGGCCGGCAGGCCGCGTGCGGCGGTGTAGCGGGTATGGCCGGCGGCCAGTGCGGCCTGGCCGGCCCGCACGACCGGTTCGGCGGTAGTGAAGTCCGGTTCGCCGATTTCCAGGTGGATCACATCGTGGCCGGCCTGTTCCAGCGCCTGCGCGCGGGCCAGCAGGGACATCACATGGAACGGGGCGATTTCATGGCTGCGCCGGCTGTAGCCCGGCGTGTGGGGCAGGGTACTCATGGATCCATGGTACGCCGGTCGGCATGGCCCATGACGATCCGCAGGGTTGCCGCTTGGCTGCGATTGGGGTCAGATCCCTTTTCGGGAAAAGGGATCTGACCCCGCCGAAGACCATTGCATTGATGCGCCAGGAACCCTACTTCATGAAGTCCACCCTCTGCCTGTTGCTCGCCAGCCTGATGACCACGACTGCTACCGCCGCCACTCCGCCCGTTCCGCCGGACGCCGCCAGGCATCCGCACGTGGTCAAGGCGCCGTTCGGCGCGACCCGCAACGATGACTATTACTGGCTGCGCGATGACAAGCGCACGGACAAGGACATGCTGGCCTACCTGCAGGCCGAGAATGCCTACGCCGATCAGCTGCTGGCACCGCTGAAGCCACTGGAAGACACCCTGTACAAGGAGATCGTCGGCCGCATCAAGCAGGACGATTCCAGCGTGCCGGCGCGCGAGCGCGGCTACTGGTACTACAGCCGTTTCGAGACCGGCCAGGATTACCCCATCCACGCACGCCGCAAGGGCAGCATGGAGGCCGCCGAGGAAATCCTGCTGGACGTCAATACGATGGCTGCGGGCAAGGGCTACTTCAGCGTCGGCTCGATGGAGGTCAGCCAGGACAACCAGTTGCTGGCCTGGGCCGATGATGATGTCGGCCGCCGCCAGTACACGATCCGCTTCAAGGATCTGGCCACCGGCAAGGTGCTGCCCGATGTGATCACCGGCAGCTCCGGCGACCTGGTCTGGGCCGACGACAACCGCACCGTGCTGTATGTCGAGAACGATCCGGAAACGCTGCTCACCGTGCGCGTGAAGAAGCACGTGCTGGGCACTCCAGCCAGCGCCGACACCGTCGTCTACGAAGAGAAGGACGACAGCTTCTACATGGGCATCGGCCGCACCCGCGACGATCGCTTCATCACCATCGGCGTGCACAGCACGGTGTCCTCGGAAGAGCGCTACGCACCGGCCAGCGATCCGACCACCTTCACCGTGCTGGCCCCGCGCCAGCGTGACGTCGAGTACGACGCCGACCACTACGACGGCCGCTGGGTGATCCGCACCAACGACGGTGCGAAGAACTTCAAGCTGGTCACCGCACCGACCGATGCCACCTCGCGTGCGCAGTGGAAGGACTGGATCGCGCATGACGATGCGGTGTTCATCGAAGGCTTCGAGCTGTTCGACAGCTACACCGCCATCGCCGAACGTTCCGAGGGCCTGGAGCGCATCCGCCTGCTGTTCAAGGATGGCCGCAGCGACTACGTGAAGGCTGATGAGCCGGCGTACTCGATGGGCCTGGGCGACAACACCGAGGCCGACACGCCGTGGCTGCGCTACGTCTACACCTCGATGACCACCCCGACCACGGTGTTCGAGCTGAACACCGCCACCGGCGAGCGTCGCCAGCTGAAGGTGCAGCCGGTGATCGGCTATGACGCCTCGAAGTACGAAACCGACCGCGTCTGGATCACCGCGCGCGATGGCGTGAAGGTGCCGGTGTCGCTGGTCTACCGCAAGGGCTACCAGAAGGACGGCAAGGGCGCGCTGTTCCAGTACGCCTACGGCAGCTACGGCATGTCGATGGACCCGTACTTCAACCAGACGGCGGTGAGCCTGCTCGACCGCGGCGTGGTGTATGCCATCGCCCATATCCGCGGCGGCCAGGAAATGGGCCGCGACTGGTACGAGAACGGCAAGCTGCTGCACAAGCAGAACACCTT
Organism: Stenotrophomonas sp. YJH_SMC_130; assembly: GCF_059369035.1. NCBI lineage: Bacteria > Pseudomonadati > Pseudomonadota > Gammaproteobacteria > Lysobacterales > Lysobacteraceae > Stenotrophomonas > Stenotrophomonas sp. YJH_SMC_130. The sequence continues at coordinate 117,619 of NZ_JCAFSH010000009.1, read as the reverse complement.
CAACGACTTCATCGACGTCACCCGCGGCCTGGTCGCACAGGGCTGGGCGGCGAAGGATCGTGTCGCCGCGTCCGGCGGCAGCGCCGGTGGCCTGCTGATGGGCGCGGTGGCCAACCAGGCCCCGCAGGATTACCGGGTGATGGTGGCGCAGGTCCCGTTCGTCGACGTGGTCACCACCATGCTCGACCCGACCATTCCGCTGACGACCAACGAATACGATGAGTGGGGCAACCCGGAGCAGAAGCCGTATTACGACTACATGCTGTCCTACTCGCCCTACGACAACGTGAAGCAGCAGGCGTACCCGGCGCTGTTCGTGGGTACCGGCCTGTGGGATTCGCAGGTGCAGTACTGGGAGCCGGCCAAGTGGGTGGCCAAGCTGCGTGATCACAACACCGGCCCCTACCCGATCCTGTTCCGCACCAACATGGAAGCCGGCCACGGCGGCAAGTCGGGGCGCTTCCAGCGCTACCGCGAGCTGTCCGAGTCGTACGCGTTCGTGCTGCAGCAGCTGGGCATCGCCCAGCCGTAACGGCGAAGGGGTGCCGGGCGTTGCCGGGCACCCCGAACCGTTATCCTTGCGGCCATGAGCCTGCCCGAGCCCTCCGCATCCCGCGATACCGCCACGCCACCGCGCGTGGTGCGTTTCCGCTGGGCGTGGTGGCTGCTGGCCTACGTCAGCCTGGGCACCGGCATCGTCGGCATCTTCGTGCCGGGCCTCCCGACCACCGTATTCATCCTGATCTCGGCGTGGGCTGCATCACGTGGGTCCGAACGCCTGCACACCTGGCTGCTGCAGCACCCGCGCTTCGGCCCGGCCATCGCCAACTGGCAGGCACATGGTGCGGTCAGCCGCTACGGCAAGTGGATGGCCACGATCACCATGGCGGTGTGCGCCTGCATCATGCTGTGGTGCGTGCCGGTCGCCTGGGTGAAGTGGTTCTCGATCGGCAGCATGACCGTGGTGGCGATCTGGCTGTGGACGCGGCCGTTGCCACCGCCCGCGGATTGAGCGCCTGCGGTAGTGCCGGCCGCTGGCCGGCAACCCGATTCCCTGCACGAACCGCTCAGCCGCCAATGGCTATACTCGGGGCATGAAGATCCCCCATCGAAACGCCATCCTGATTCCGCTGGCAGCGGCCTCGCTGCTGCTCCTCGCCGCCTGCGGCAACAAGGGCCCGCTGGTACTGCCGCAGAAGCCGGTGCCGGTGGAAGAAACCGTCGAACCCGCTGCCGAGCCCGCCACCGAGGCGACCCCGGCCGAGGGCCAGGGCGCCGTTGCCCCGGCCACGACCGTCGACCCGGCTGCAACGACCACCCAGCCGGCACCCGCGCCAGCGAAGAAGGCGGGCAGCGGGAATGAGTAAGGCCGGTTCCAGGGCCTTGCGCTTCAGCAAGATGCATGGCGCGGGCAATGACTTCGTAGTGATCGACCTGCGTGACGGCACTGCGCCGCCCACGCCTGAACTGGCCGCGCGCCTGGCCGACCGCCACACCGGCGTCGGCTGCGATCAGATCCTGACCATCGAGGCGCCGCGTGCGGAAGGCTCGGTGGCCTCGTACCGCATCTGGAACGCCGACGGTTCCAATTCCGAGCAGTGCGGCAATGGCGCGCGCTGCATCGCGGCCTGGCTGGTGCGCGAGGGCAGTGCGCAGGGCGATGCGTTCGTCATCGACAGCCCGCTGGCCAGCCATGAGGTGCGGGTGCTGGGCGAAGGGCAGTTTGCGGTGACGATGGGCGTGCCTGCTTTCGAGCCGGCCAACGTGCCGCTGATGGGCTTCGCCCACCCGCGCGAGGAATACCTGCTGCCGCTGCAGGGCGAGAGCGTCCGCTTTGCTGCGGTGTCGATGGGCAACCCGCATGCGGTGATCGAAGTGGGCCTGATCGATGCTGCACCGGTCGAGCGCGTCGGTGCGCTGCTGCAGCAGCACGCGTCGTTCCCGCGCTCGGTGAACGTGGGCTTCGCCCAGGTGATGGGCCCGGCGCACGCCCGCCTGCGTGTGTTCGAGCGCGGTGTCGGCGAGACCCTGGCCTGCGGCAGTGGCGCCTGCGCCGCCGCCGTGACCCTGATGCAGCGCGGCCGCCTGCAGCGCGATGCGCGCATCAGCCTGCCCGGAGGTGACCTGCGCATCCAGTGGCCGGGCGATGGCCAGCCGGTGGTGATGGCGGGCCCGACCGCATTCGTCTTCGAAGGGGAGTGGATGGCATGAACGAAACCGTCGACAAGCTCGGGGCCCATGAAGTCGCTGCCTGGTTGCGGCGGCATCCCGGCTTCCTCAAGCAGTTCCCGGACCTGGCCCTGACCCTGGTGGTGCCGCGCGATGACGGCCCGACCGCATCGCTGGCCAGCTACCAGCTGGAAGTGCTGCGCGAGAAGAACCGCGAGCTGGCACGACGGTTGGCCGACCTGGGCGCCACCGCACAGGTCAATGAACGCCTGGCAGTGCGCACGCACCAGCTGACCCTGGCACTGATGAAGCAGGACAACGCGGCCGATACCCTGCGCGCGATGGCCGCATCGCTGCAGGAAGACTTCGCCGGCGACCTGGTGCGGCTGGTGGTGCATGCGCCGGTGGCCGGGCTGGAACAGGCCGACTGGCTGCAGGTGATTGCTGCCGATGATCCGCAACTGGGCCCGTTCCGCGATTGCCTGAACGACGGCGAGCCGATCTGCGGCCGCCTGCAGCCGGAAAAGAATGCCGTCCTGTACGGCGTGCGCAGCGAGGAAGTGCAGACCACCGCGCTGCTGCCGTTGCCGGGCGTCGGCCTGATCGCGGTCGGCAGCCACGACCCGAACCGCTTCTACCCGGGCATGGGCACGCTGTTCCTGCGCATGATGGGCGACGCCCTGGCCACTGGCCTGAAGCGCTTCCACGACTGAGCAGGACCGGACGACGATGAGCGCGGTACAGGCCTTCCTGCAGCACCTGCAGGTGGAGCGGCGGATGTCGGCGCATACGCTTGACGCCTACCGCCGCGACCTGGACGCGCTAGCGGTCTGGGCCGAACCGCGTGGCGTAGCGGTGGAGGCGCTCGATGCCGATGCGTTGCGCCAGTTCGTCGCCGACGAGCATCGCCGCGGCCTGTCGGCCAAGAGCCTGCAACGCCGCCTGTCGGCCTGCCGCAGCTTCTATGCCTGGCTGCTCAAGCACGGGCGCATCGAGGTCAGTCCGGCAGCGACGCTGAAGGCACCGCGCGCGCCGCGCCGGTTGCCGCAGGTCCTTGACGCCGATGAGGCGGTGCAGCTGGTCGAACTGGAGCCGGAAGGTGACCTCGGCCGCCGTGACCGTGCGCTGCTGGAACTGTTCTATTCCTCCGGCCTGCGCCTGAGCGAAGTCTGCGCGCTGACCTGGCGCGACCTGGATTTCGACAGCGGGCTGGTCAACGTGCTGGGCAAGGGCAACCGCCAGCGCCGGGTGCCGTTCGGGCGGCCGGCACGCGAAGCGCTGCAGGCGTGGCGCGCGGAAAGTGGCGGTGGTCCGGCATCGCCGGTGTTCCCCGGTCGCAACGGGCCAATCAGCCAGCGTGCGGTGCAGATCCGCATCCGCCAGCTGGCGCAGCGCCAGGGCCTGTTCAAGCAGGTGCATCCGCACATGCTGCGGCACAGTTTCGCCAGCCACATCCTGGAATCGTCCGGCGACCTGCGTGGTGTGCAGGAGCTGCTGGGCCATGCCGACATCGCCACCACGCAGATCTATACCCACCTCGATTTCCAGCACCTGGCCAAGGTCTACGACGCCGCGCATCCGCGCGCCAAGCGTCGACGCAGCAATGAGGGCAGCGGAGAAAGCTGAACGTTGCCCCTGCGTCAGCCGGTCGCGGGTGGCTTGAAGGGCGCAGCGCAGTCCCCACCTCTGGTTCTGTCACCCCGGAGGCATCATGGACCCCAGTCAGAACCCCAACGTTTTCCACGCCACCACCATCGTCTGCGTCCGTCGCGGCGAGCACGTGGCCATTGCCGGCGACGGCCAGGTCACGCTGGGCCACACCGTGATGAAGGGCAACGCGCGCAAGGTGCGCCGCCTTGGCCGCGACGGCCAGGTGCTGGCCGGTTTCGCCGGTGCCGCCGCCGATGCCTTCACCCTGTTCGAGCTGTTCGAGGCCAAGCTGGAAAAGCACGGCCAGCTGCAGCGCGCTGCGGTCGAGCTGGCCAAGGATTGGCGCACCGAGCGCCGCCTGGGCAAGCTCGAAGCTCTGCTGGCAGTGGCTGACAAGGAAACCTCGCTGATCATCAGCGGCACCGGTGATGTGATCGAGCCGGAGGACGGCATCATCGCCATCGGCTCCGGTGGTTCCTATGCACTATCGGCCGCGCGCGCGTTGATGGCGCACACCGAACTGGATGCGCGCACCATCGCCAGCGAGGCGATCGGCATCGCCGGCGACATCTGCATCTACACCAACCGCAACGTGGTGGTTGAGGAGCTGTGACCGCTCTTCTGTAGTGCCGAGCCATGCTCGGCAGGGCTGCCCGTCAGCCGAGCATGGCTCGGCTCTACATGCATCTGAATCCGTGAGCACATCCATGTCGAAGATCGAAGTTTCCTCCGCCACCATGACCCCGCGCGAGATCGTGCAGGAACTGGACCGGCATATCGTGGGCCAGCACGACGCCAAGCGTGCCGTGGCCATTGCCCTGCGCAACCGCTGGCGCCGCATGCAGCTGGCGCCGGAGCTTCGCAATGAAGTGATGCCGAAGAACATCCTGATGATCGGCCCGACCGGTGTCGGCAAGACCGAGATCGCGCGCCGCCTGGCTACGCTGGCCAACGCGCCGTTCGTGAAAGTCGAAGCCACGCGCTTCACCGAAGTGGGCTACGTCGGCAAGGACGTCGAGCAGATCATCCGCGACCTTGCTGATACCGCGGTCAAGCTGTACCGCGAACAGGCCAAGGTGCGCGTGCGTACCCAGGCCGAAGAACGCGCCGAAGACCGCATCCTCGATGCGCTGCTGCCGCGTCGTAGCGGCGGCATCGGTTTCGATCCTGAAGTCGCCCGCAACGAACCGTCGGCGCAGGACAACGAGACCCGCATCAAGTTCCGCAAGATGCTGCGCAACGGTGAGCTGGACGAGCGTGAGATCGAGCTCGACCTGGCGGCCAATGTCAGCATGGACATCATGACCCCGCCGGGTATGGAGGAAATGGGCCAGCAGCTGAAGTCGATGTTCGCCAACCTGGGTGGCGGCGCGAAGGCGCACAAGCGCACGCTGACCATCAAGGCCGCGCGTCCGCTGCTGATCGAGGAAGAGGCCGGCAAGCTGGTCAACGAGGACGATATCCGCACTGCGGCGATCGAGGCCTGCGAGCAGCACGGCATCGTCTTCATCGACGAGATCGACAAGGTTGCCAAGCGCGGCGACAACGTGGGCGGTGGCGATGTCTCCCGCGAAGGCGTGCAGCGCGACCTGCTGCCGCTGGTGGAAGGCTCGAACGTGTCCACCAAGTACGGCACGATCAAGACGGACCACATCCTGTTCATCGCGTCGGGCGCGTTCCACCTGGCCAAGCCCAGCGACCTCATTCCGGAGCTGCAGGGCCGTTTCCCCATCCGCGTGGAACTGGGTGCGCTGAGCAAGGGTGATTTCGTGCGTATCCTGACCGAGCCGAAGGCTGCGCTGACCAAGCAGTACGAAGCGTTGCTGGCCACCGAGGGCGTCAAGGTCAGTTTCACCGCCGATGCCATCGAGCGCCTGGCCGAGATCGCCTTCCAGGTGAACGAGCGCCAGGAAAACATCGGCGCGCGCCGCCTGCATACGGTGCTGGAGCGCCTGCTGGATTCGCTCAGCTACGAGGCACCGGACCGCGATGGCGAAACCCTGGCCATCGACAGCGCCTACGTCGATGCACACCTGGGTGAGCTGGTGCAGGACCCGGACCTGAGCCGCTACATCCTGTAACGCCCGATCCGGTCGGATCCCTCGTCACGGCGAGGGCCCTGACTCCATCCACTGCAACAGAAAAGGCCGCCGCAGGGCGGCCTTTTGCGTTGGCGCTCAGCACGATTGCCGGGCGCGGTAGTCCTGCAGCACCTGGTCGATCACCGCGCTGGTGCGGGCAGCACTTACGCCGGTCGAGGGCGAACGGCCGCTGCCGCGCAACTCGTCCACCAGATGCGCGATCAACGGTTGCTGGATCGACGACGGGTTGGGGATGTCGAACGTCTGCACACCGGCTTCGGTCTCCAGCACCACCGGTACATCCTCGAAGGTGGCGAAACGCAGCTGGCCGCGGTCGCCGGTGATCTCGATCTCATCCTGGCGGCGGAACGCGCAGAAGCTCCATTGCGCGATGCCATGCACGCCTGGCCCGATGCGGAAGCACATGGAGACGCTGTCCTCGGCGGCGTAAGCGCCGGCCAATGAACTGGCCAGGCCGCGCACATCGCTCAGCGGACCCAATAGATGATCGAGCAGGTCCAAGGTGTGCGAGCCCAGATCGACGAACAGCCCGCCGCCGGAGATCGCGGGATTGGTCCGCCAGAAGTCCGGCGATGCGGCATTCACCGAATGCGGCCGATGCAGGGTGGCGCGAACGCTGCGCGGTGTACCGATCGCGCCGCTGTCCAGCAGCTGCTTCACCTGCGCGAATCGGGGCAGGGCGCGGCGGTAGTAGGCGACGAACACGGGCACGCCACGGCGTGCACTGGCTTCCAGGATGCGCTCGCATTCGGCGAGGTCCAGGGCCATGGGTTTCTCGATATAGACCGGCTTGCCCGCCGCAATCGCCTGCAATGCGTACTGCATGTGCGTGGAGGGCGGTGTTGCAACGTACACAGCGTTCACGTCCGGATCGCCGATCAGCGCGTCGGCATCCGTGTACCAGCGTGGCACCGCGTGGCGCCGCGCATAGTCTTCGGCCAATGCGGCATTGCGGCGCATGACCGCCGCCACCCGTGAGCCGGGTGTGGTGGCCAGGGCGGGGCCGCTCTTCTTCTCGGTGACGCTGCCGCAGCCGATGAAGCCCCACACCACGTTGTCCAGGATCATGCGTCTGTCCTCACATTGGGGCTGCGGTGGCCACAGCGACCCCGCTCATGCCTCGGGCAGCGGCTCGGGCACGGTGCCGGGAACGAACACGCCGTCCTTCACGTAGGCGGCCAGGGTCATGTCCAGTGCGAGCATGCCATCGCGCTTGAGGTCCATCAGTTCCGGTTCGACCATCGCACCGTGCAGTACGCCGAGCACGGTGGCGTGCAGCATGCGTGCGGCGATCTTCGGGTCTGCACCCTCGCGCAGCTGGCCCAGATCGCGGGCGCGGCGCAGGGCGCGCTCCATCCGGTCCAACGCATCGCGGAAACCGGCCTGCTGCATTTCGGTCAGCACCTTGGTGTCAGCCGACGCATCGCTGCGCAGCATGATCTCCATGGTCTTGCGCAGGCGCTCGTCCTCGGACAGTTCGATGAACGAGTGGATCATCACTGCGCGCAGGTCGTGCACCGGCGTGTCGCGCTGGTCGGTCGAGGTGCGCTCCAGCTCCTGCATGAAAGGCAGATGCACGCGCTCGACGATCGCGGCCAGCACCTCGCTCTTGTTCTTGAAGTGCCAGTAGACCGCACCGCGGGTATAGCCGGCGCGGGCACCGATCATCTCCAGCGTGGTACGGGCCACGCCGTGTTCATGGAAGCAGGCTTCGGCGGCGTCAAGGATGCCTTCCCGGGTTGCCTGGGTGTCCTCTTTGGTCTTGCGGGCCATGGATGGGTACGAGTGCGGGTGAAACGTGGCTGAATTGTACCGGTTTACAAACAAACAAGCATGTATGTATATTTCGCTCCCATCATTCCCGTCGTGTGCGTGGCAGGCCGGTCCGGCTTCCACTCCCCGCTGGTGAGCGTTGCCTGCTGGCGCTTTCGGCCTGTATCAGCGCGATTTGAGATTCCTTCCCCTAAGAGCCTTTCCGTCATGTTGCTGAGCCGAATCCGACCCTTTGCGCTGTCGCTGGCGATCGCCGCGACCGTGGCTGCCTGCGGCGGCCAACCCCAGGCCCCCGAGCAGGGCCCGGGTGACGTCACTGTGGTCACGCTGAAGTCCGAGACCGTGGGCCTGACCCGCGAACTGCCGGGCCGTACCAACGCCTTCCTGGTCGCCGAAGTGCGGCCGCAGGTCAATGGCATCGTCGCCAAGCGCCTGTTCACCGAAGGTGGCATGGTCAAGGCCGGCGAGCCGCTGTACCAGATCGAGGACGCCAGCTACCGCGCCCAGGCCAACAGTGCCCGCGCCCAGCTGGCCCGCGCCGAGGCCACCGCCAACGCCGCCCGGCTGAGCGCCAAGCGCATCACCGAGCTGGCCAAGGTCGATGCGGTCAGCCAGCAGGACCTGGAAAATGCCGTGGCCGCGCAGAAGCAGGCCGAGGCGGATGTCGGTGCCGCGAAGGCATCGCTGGACGCAGCCAACGTCACCCTGGGCTACGCCCGCATCACCGCGCCGATCAGCGGCCGCATCGGCAAGTCCAGCGTCACCCAGGGTGCGCTGGTCAGCGCCGGCCAGGCCAATGCACTGGCTACGGTGCAGCAGCTGGATCCGATCTATGTCGACCTGACCCAGTCCTCGGCCGAGCTGCTGCAGCTGCGCCGCGAACTGGCTGCCGGCCGCCTGCAGGACAACCAGACCCTGCCGGTCAGCATCCTGATGGAAGACGGCAGCACCTTCGAGCACAAGGGCACGCTGGAGTTCTCCGAAGTCAGCGTCGATCCGACCACCGGCAGCTTCGGCCTGCGCGTGAAGGTGGACAACCCGGACGGCCTGCTGATGCCGGGCATGTACGTGCGTGCGGTGATCGGCGGCGGCGTGCGCAGTGATGCCGTGCTGGTGCCGATGCAGGGCATCGCCCGCGATCCGAAGGGCGATACCACGGCGATGGTGGTCGGCAAGGACAACAAGGTCGAAGTACGCCCGGTCAAGGTCAGCCGCACGGTTGGCGACAAGTGGCTGGTCGAGGACGGCCTGAAGGCCGGTGACAAGGTCATCGTGGAAGGCCTGCAGAAGATCGGCCCCGGCATGCCGGTCAAGGCCACCGAAAAGGGCGACGTACCGGCCAAGCCGGCGGCCGCCGCCCAGCCTGCCGCCCCGGCCGGCGACGCGAAGTAAGCGGAGAACCCCATGGCACGCTTTTTCATCGATCGACCCATCTTCGCGTGGGTGATCGCCATCATCATCATGCTCGCCGGCGGCCTGGCCCTGTTCAAGCTGCCGGTCTCGATGTACCCCAACGTCGCGCCGCCGGCGGTGGAAATCAGCGCCACCTACCCGGGTGCATCGGCCAAGGTGGTCGAAGACTCGGTGACGCAGATCATCGAGCAGAACATGAAGGGCCTTGATGGCCTGATCTACTTCTCCTCCAACAGCTCGTCCAACGGCCAGGCCACCATCACCCTGACCTTCGAGAGCGGCACCAACCCGGACATCGCCCAGGTGCAGGTGCAGAACAAGCTGCAGCTGGCCATGCCGCTGCTGCCGCAGGAAGTGCAGCGGCAGGGCATCAACGTGGCCAAGTCCAGCTCGGGCTTCCTGAACGTCATCGCGTTCGTGTCCGAGAACGGCAGCATGGACGCCAACGACATCGCCGACTACGTCGGTTCCAATGTCGTCGACCGCCTCAGCCGCGTGCCGGGCGTGGGCAACATCCAGGTATTCGGTGGCAAGTACGCCATGCGCATCTGGCTGGACCCGAACAAGCTGCATACCTATGGCCTGTCCGTCGCGGAAGTGACTGCGGCGATCAAGGCGCAGAATGCCCAGGTGGCGATCGGCCAGCTCGGCGGTGCGCCGTCGGTGAAGGGCCAGCAGCTCAACGCCACCATCAACGCGCAGTCGCGCCTGCAGACCCCGGAACAGTTCCGCAACATCATCGTGCGCGGCGCGCAGGACGGTGCCGAGCTGCGCCTGGGCGACGTTGCCCGCGTCGAACTGGGTGCCGAGTCCTACGACTTCGTCACCCGCTACAACGGCCAGCCGGCCAGCGGCTTGGCGGTGACCCTGGCCACCGGCGCCAACGCGCTGGATACCGCCGCCGGCGTGAATGCTGCGCTGGAAGACATGAAGAGCTTCTTCCCGGCCGGGCTGAAGGCGGAGGTCCCGTACGACACCACCCCGTTCGTGCGCGTGTCGATCAAGGGCGTGGTGCAGACCCTGATCGAAGCGATCGTGCTGGTGTTCGTGGTGATGTACCTGTTCCTGCAGAACTTCCGCGCCACCCTGATCCCGACCATCGCCGTGCCGGTGGTGCTGCTGGGTACCTTCGGCGTGCTGGCCATGCTCGGCTTCTCGGTGAACATGCTGACCATGTTCGCGATGGTGCTGGCGATCGGCCTGCTGGTGGACGATGCCATCGTGGTGGTGGAGAACGTCGAGCGCATCATGTCCGAGGAAGGACTGTCGCCGCTCGAGGCGACCCGCAAGTCGATGGGCCAGATCACCGGCGCGCTGGTGGGCATCGGCCTGGTGCTGTCGGCGGTGTTCGTGCCGATGGCCTTCATGAGCGGATCCACCGGCGTGATCTACCGGCAGTTCTCGGCCACGATCGTCTCTGCAATGGCGTTGTCGGTACTGGTGGCGATCGTGCTGACGCCGGCACTGTGCGCGACCATGCTCAAGCCGTTGAAGAAGGGCGAGCATCATGTTGCCCACCGCGGCCTGGCCGGTCGCTTCTTCAATGGCTTCAACCGTGGATTCGACCGCACCAGCGAAAGCTACCAGCGTGGCGTGCGCGGCATCATCCATCGCCCGTGGCGCTTCATGGGCATCGTGGCGGCGCTGTTCGTGCTGATGGGCGTGTTGTTCGTGCGCCTGCCCAGCTCATTCCTGCCCAACGAAGACCAGGGCGTGTTGATGGCGCTGGTGCAGGCCCCGGTGGGTGCCACCCAGGAACGTACGCTGGAATCGATCGCGGCACTGGAAAACCACTTCCTGCAGAACGAGAAGGATGCGGTGGACTCGGTGTTCTCGGTGCAGGGCTTCAGCTTCGCCGGCATGGGCCAGAACGCCGGCATGGCATTCGTCAAGCTGAAGGACTGGAGCGAGCGTGACGCCAACAATGGCGTGATGCCGATCACCGGACGCGCGATGGCGGCCCTGGGCCAGATCAAGGATGCCTTCATCTTCGCCTTCCCGCCGCCGGCCATCCCGGAACTGGGCACCGCCTCGGGCTATACCTTCTTCCTGAAGGACAACAGCGGCCAGGGCCACGAGGCACTGGTGGCCGCGCGCAACCAGCTGCTCGGCCTCGCCGCCGGCAGCAAGAAGCTGGCCAACGTGCGCCCGAACGGCCAGGAGGACACGCCGCAGTTCCGCATCGACATCGACGCGGCCAAGGCGACCTCGCTGGGGCTGTCGATCGACCAGATCAACGGCACGCTGGCCGCCGCGTGGGGCAGCTCGTACATCGACGACTTCGTCGATCGTGGCCGCGTCAAGCGTGTGTTCGTGCAGGCCGACCAGCCGTTCCGCATGGTGCCGGAGGACTTCGATCTCTGGTCCGTGAAGAACGACAAGGGTGAAATGGTGCCGTTCAGTGCCTTCGCTACCAAGCACTGGGATTACGGTTCGCCGCGCCTGGAACGCTACAACGGTGTGTCGGCCATGGAAATCCAGGGCGAACCGGCCCCGGGTGTCGCCTCCGGTGATGCCATGGCCGAGATCGAACAACTGGCCAAGCAGCTGCCGGCGGGCTTCGGCATCGAATGGACGGCGATGTCATACCAGGAGCGCCAGGCTGGCTCGCAGACGCCACTGCTGTACACGCTCTCGCTGATGATCGTATTCCTGTGCCTGGCCGCGATGTACGAAAGCTGGAGCGTGCCGACCGCAGTGCTGCTGGCGGCCCCGCTGGGCATCCTCGGCGCGGTGCTGGCCAATACCTTCAAGGGCCTGGAACGCGATATCTACTTCCAGGTGGCGATGCTGACCACGGTGGGCCTGACCAGCAAGAACGCGATCCTGATCGTGGAGTTCGCCAAGGAGAACCTGGAGAAGGGCGCAGGCCTGATCGAATCGATCATGCATGCCGTGCGCGACCGCCTGCGTCCGATCGTGATGACCTCGCTGGCCTTCGGCATGGGCGTGGTACCGCTGGCGATTTCCACCGGTGCCGGTTCCGGCGCCAAGCAGGCGATCGGCACCGGCGTGCTCGGCGGCATGATCGTCGGCACCGTGCTCGGCGTGTTCTTCGTGCCGCTGTTCTTCGTGGTGGTGCAGCGCGTGTTCAAGCGCAAGACCGCCGAGTGATGAAATCCGGTAGCGCCGGGCCATGCCCGGCGGATGCCTCACCGCGTAGCCGCCGGGCATGGCCCGGCGCTACCACCGTGACCCCCAAGGTGTCGCCATGAAATTCTCTTCTCTTGCTGTATCCCTGGCCGCCGCGCTCGCGCTGGCCGGCTGCTCCACTCTGGTGCCGAAGAACACCGCGGTCGCTCCGGCAATTCCGGCGCAGTGGCCGGCCGAGGCTGCACAGGGCCAGGTGGCTGATGTCGCCGCCGTCGGCTGGCGCGATTTCTTCACCGATGCGCGCCTGCAGCAGGTGATCGAGCAGTCGCTGCAGAACAACCGCGACCTGCGCGTGGCCGTGCTCAACGTTGAACGCGCGCGCGGCCAGTACCGCGTGCAGCGCGCCGACCGCGTGCCCGGCGTGGCCGTCACCGGCCAGATGCAGCGCCAGGGCACCGACGCTGGCGTCACCGAGCAGTTCACCGCCGGTGTCGGCGTGGCCGAGTTCGAGCTGGACCTGTTCGGCCGCGTGCGCAACCTCAGCGAAGCGGCACTGCAGCAGTACTTTGCCGTAGCTGCCAATCGTCGCAACGCGCAGCTGAGCCTGGTGGCTGAGACAGCGACGGCGTGGCTGACCTACGGTGCCGATGCCCAGCGTCTGAAGATCGCCGATGCCACGCTGAAGACCTACGAGGATTCGTTGCGCTTGGCCGAGGCCCGCCACGAGCGTGGTGGCAGTTCGGCACTGGAACTGACCCAGACCCGCACGCTGGTCGAGACCGCGCGCACTGATGCAGCGCGCCTGCGTGGCCAGCTGGCCCAGGACCGCAACGCGCTGGCGCTGCTGGCCGGTGGCCAGTTGGATCCGGCGCTGCTGCCGGACGGCATCGAACCGCAGTTGCTGGCACTGGCGCCTCCGCCGGCCGGCCTGCCCAGCGATGTGCTGCTGCAGCGCCCGGACATCATGGCCGCCGAACACCAGCTGCTGGCCGCCAATGCCAACATCGGCGCGGCACGTGCCGCGTTCTTCCCGAGCATCTCGCTGACCGGCAGCATTGGCAGTGGCTCCAGCGAATTGTCCAGCCTGTTCGACAGCGGCACTCGCGTATGGAGTTTCCTGCCGAAGATCACCCTGCCGATCTTCCAGGGCGGCAAGCTGCGCGCCAACCTGGCCGTCGCCAACGCTGATCGTGATATCGCACTGGCGCAGTACGAGAAGTCGATCCAGGTGGGCTTCCGCGAAACCGCCGATGCGCTGGCGTTGAATGTCAGCCTGGATGAACAGGTGAGTTCACAGCAGCGCCTGGTGGACGCGGCCGAACAGGCCAACCGCCTGTCGCAGGCACGTTACGACGCCGGCCTGGACAGCTTCGTGACCCTGCTGGACGCACGACGTACTGCCTACAACGCGCAGCAGACCCAGTTGCAGGCGCAGTTGGCCCAGCAGGCCAACCGCATCACCCTGTACAAGGTACTGGGCGGCGGCTGGCACGAGCGCGGCTTAGCAGCAATTCGATACCGGTAGCGCCGGGCCACGCCCGGCGGCTTTTCGTTCCTGCATGCCTGACGTCTGGGCGGACCGCACTTCGTGCTCGCCGGGCATGGCCAGGCGCTACCGCATGGGCCAACGGCACCATGCAAACGGATATTCATCGAGATGCAGGGTCAACCCTGCTCGGATGGGGTTGACCAGGATGTACAACGCATGGCGCCTCAAGGCTTCCTCGCTGCGTACCGCGTGATCGAAATAGCTCGTCTGCCACAAAGGCGTCTGTATGCCGAACTGCTGCCCCAGCAACCGGCTGCTGCGGGATTTCACCGTTCCCATCATGCGCGCCAGTGATCCGTCGCGCAGCTGCATCAGCCAGTGCAGATGGTCAGGCATGACGACCCAAGCAAAGGACCGGCTGAGGCCCGTGCGTTCAACATACCTCAATGCACCCACAAGACACGTTGCACAACGTGGATCTTCAAAGACCGGACGCCGGTGGCGTACGACCGTGGTGAGGACGTAGTAGCCCCCGATACGGGAGTGGCGGCCGCGTTCCAGCTGACGGCTGGACATGGCGCCAGTCTGCACTGATGGGATGTCCGCCGTTATCAGCCGAGGGCGATGGCCCGTGTGGGATTCTTCCGGGTATCGCGCTCGCCGGGCATGGCCCGGCGCTACCGTCAGATCGCTTCATCGTCGCGCCGCGCTGCATGGCAGGCGCGCACCCGCGCGAGCGCATCGCCGGCTTCGCGCGCCATCTGCTCGTACTCGGCGCGGATCTCTTCCAGGCGTGCCTCGTCCAGTTCTTCCAGATCCAGCAGCTCGTTGTTGGCCTCGGCGGTTGCCCGGATCAGCTCGTCCAGCTTGATCTGCATCGCGGCGGTGTCCGCGTTCTGCGTGTGCTGGATCAGGAACACCATCAGGAAGGTGATGATGGTGGTGCCGGTGTTGATCACCAGCTGCCAGGTGTCGTTGAAGCCGAACACCGGGCCACTGATGCCCCAGATCACCACGATCGCCACTGCAGCCAGGAAGGTCCACGGCGAGCCCGTGGCGGCGGCAGCCTTCTTGGCGATCGTATTGAACAGGTTGCGTGCTTTCATCGTCGTCGTCCCACTCAGGTGACGAGGATGATCGGCAGTGGCGCGTGGAGGCGCCGTGCAGCGGCCGTCAGGCGCGCATGCGTTGCAGTCGTGGCGCCTGCAGGCTGCGCACCGGGCTGCTCTGATAGACGTGCTGCCAGCAGAGGTCGACGAACTCGCGGGCCTGTGCTTCGCTCAGCCGCGGCATGATCTGCAGGGCGTACTGGGTCTGGAACATTTCGTCACGTTCGGCCTCGCTGGCGCGCGGCTGGGTGATCAGCGAATCACAGGCGAACTTGATCCACGGCACGTAGGAGCCGAACGAGTTGTGCGGCAGTGCGCCCTCGGCATGCTGGCGGCGCCAGTGGTCAAGCTCGGCGTCTACGTTGATGACCGGGGGAATGGTGGGGACTTCAGCGTGCATGACAATCCAGTTCGGTTGAGTGGAAAGGGAGTGGGGGTTCATCGGAGTGTGGCGTATCTGCCGGTGCATGCCGCGTCAGCGGGATGTGGAGCCGGTGTGGCGATTGCTGATCAGTTGCGCGTGCTCGACCGCCCCCATCTGCTCGGCCATGGTGGCCATCGCGTTGCACAGTCGCTCGTGATCGCGCGGCTGGCCGCGCACCAGTTCCAGCTGCAGGCCCTGGTAGGCACTCCAGAACGACGCACTGCGCCGGTGCAGCGCGAAGTGCTGCTGCAGGCGTTCGCGGATGGATTCGAGGATCGGGTCGGGCGTAGGTCGTACGGCGTGCGCGCACATGGCTGGCTCCGCCGGGGAAACGAGCCCCGGTAACCCCACCCTAGGCGTGTCAGCCGGGTGGGGTGTTACCGCAGTGTGTGCACGCAGTCCAGCTGACTGTGCGCGCGGTCACGGCAATGGCCGCAAACGCTGTCCGCACCAAGAGGTGGCGGCACTGAAGCGTTCATTAAACGGGTTCAACGGATGACGGTGTGTGGCTCATTCACCGATGTCTTCGTTCCAGATGTCCGGATGGCGGCTGATGAAATCGCCGAGCAGGTCGACGCATTCCTGGTTGTCGAGGTCGATCACGTTGACGCCGTTCTCGCGCAGCCAGTCGATGCCGCCCTGGAACGTGCGCGATTCGCCCACCACCACGGTGCCGATGTTGAACTGGCGCACCAGGCCCGAGCAGTACCAGCACGGCGCCAGGGTGGTGACCATGATGGTGTCCTGGTAGCGGCGCTGGCGGCCGGCCTTGCGGAAGGCGTCGGTTTCGCCGTGCACCGACGGGTCGCCTTCCTGCACGCGGCGGTTGTGGCCGCAGCCGAGCAGGCGGCCGTCGTTGTGGTACAGCGCCGCGCCGATCGGCACGCCGCCCTCGGCCAGGCCCTGGCGGGCTTCGGCGATGGCGGTCTGCAGCAGGGCCTGGTAGTCGGGCGTGGTGATCATGCGGGGGCTCCGGTCAGTCGTGGCCCGCCATCATACGGGCAGGGGGTGCCGCTGGCCCCCGGCGGTGCGATAATCGGGGCCATGAGCGAATCCCCCTATAAAGCCGGTACCACCCATTTCGGGTTCCGCGACGTCGCCGCCAAGGACAAGCAGAAGCTGGTCGGCCAGGTGTTCACCTCGGTCGCGCGCAACTACGACCTGATGAACGACCTGATGAGCCTGGGCGTGCACCGGGCGTGGAAGCGCTACTACGTCGCGACCGCGCAGGTGAAGCCGGGCGACCGCGTGCTCGATCTGGCCGGCGGCACCGGCGACATCGCCGCCCTGCTGAAGGAACGCGTCGGCGCCGAGGGCTCGGTGGTGCTGGGCGACATCAACGCCGGCATGCTGTCGGTCGGCCGGGACCGCCTGACCAACCGCGGCCTGGTGCTTGGCCTGGACTACGTGCAGTGCAACGCCGAAGCCCTGCCGTTCCCGGACAACAGCTTCGACCTGGTCACCATTGCCTTCGGCCTGCGCAACGTGACCGACAAGGACGCCGGCCTGCGCGAGATGTACCGCGTGCTGAAGGTGGGCGGCCAGGCCCGCGTGCTGGAGTTCTCCGAAGTCACTGCCGACTGGTTCAAGCCGATCTACGACTTCCACTCGTTCAAGATCCTGCCCAGGCTGGGCAAGTTGTTCGCCAACGATTCGGACAGCTACCAGTACCTGGCCGAGAGCATCCGCAAGCATCCGCCGCAGGACGAACTGAAGGCGATGATGGGGCAGGCCGGCTTCGAGCGCTGCCACTACAAGAACCTGACCGGCGGCATCGTCTCGATCCACTCCGGCTACAAGCTGTAAGCCCGGTGTTCCGGTAGTGCCGGCCGCTGGCCGGCACCTGTGCGGGCAACCACCGGGCGACGGGGTTGCCGGCCAGCGGCCGGCACTACCGGCGCTGTGCCGGCCATTACCCCGCACCGCGCAACGCCTGCCGGGCCGGAGGGAGGTACCATTGGGGTTTGATCCCCGTAACGGTCCCGATTCATGCGTAATCCGCTGATGCTCCTTCCGCTGGCCGTGGCCCTGGCCGCCGGCTGCTCCCAGGAGGCGGCCGCGCCCGCCGCCGCCCCGACTGCCGCAAAGGCCCCTGCCGCCCCCGTGAACGCCGAGAACCGCAGCCACGACGAAAGCTCGTACGCCGAGCCGGACAAGGTCGTCATCAAGGACATCGCGCTGGATCTGAAGCTGGACTTCGACCAGAAGCAGATCGGCGGCACCGCCACCTACACCCTGGAATGGAAGCAGAAGGACGCCAGGCAGCTGGTGCTCGACACTCGCGAGCTGACCGTGTCCAAGGTCGAGGCCGTCGCCGCCGATGGCGCGCGCAGCCCGCTGAAGTTCGAGCTGGCCGCGGCTGACAAGGTGTTCGGCAGCAAGCTGACCATCGAGGCCCCGGAACAGCCGGCCAAGGTGGAAGTGAGCTACCACACCGCGCCGACCGCATCGGGCCTGCAGTGGCTGGCACCGTCGATGACCGAGGGCAAGAAGCTGCCCTTCATGTTCAGCCAGTCGCAGGCCATCCACGCCCGTTCGTGGGTGCCGCTGCAGGACACCCCGAGCGTGCGCTTCACCTACAGCGCGCACGTGGTCTCGCGCCCGGACGTGATGGTGCTGATGAGCGCCGACAACGATCCGAAGGCCGCGCGTGATGGTGACTACACCTTCAAGATGCCGCAGCCGATTCCGTCCTATCTGCTGGCCATCGCCGCTGGCGACCTGGTGTTCGAGCCGATCTCTGGCCGCTCCGGCGTCTGGGCCGAGCCGACCATGGTCAACAAGGCCGCCAAGGAATTCGAGGACACCGAGAAGATGATCGGTGCCGCCGAGAAGCTGTACGGCGAATACCGCTGGGGCCGCTACGACATGCTGGTGCTGCCGCCGTCGTTCCCGTTCGGTGGCATGGAGAACCCGCGCCTGACCTTCGCCACCCCGACCGTGATCGTCGGCGACAAGTCGCTGGTCTCGCTGGTCGCCCACGAACTGGCGCACAGCTGGTCGGGCAACCTGGTGACCAACGCCAGCTGGAAGGACATCTGGCTCAATGAAGGCTTCACCACCTACGTCCAGGGCCGCATCACCGAAGCCCTGTACGGCAAGGAAATGGCCGAGATGGAGAAGCAGATCGACCAGACCGACCTGCTGGCCGAAGTGAAGGACATGAGCCCGGCCGACCAGGCGCTGGCGCTGCCGCCGCTGAACGAGCGTGATCCCGACGAAGCGCTCAGCCAGGTGGCCTACGTCAAGGGTGCGTGGTTCCTGGAATTCCTGGAGCAGCGCTTCGGCCGCGAGACCTTCGATCCGTTCCTGCGTGGCTGGTTCGATGACCATGCTTTCCAGAGCGCGAACACCGACCAGTTCGTCGACTACATGAAGAAGAACCTGCTGCCGAAGAATCCGTCGGCAGTGACCGAGGCCGAACTGAAGGCATGGCTGGACGAGCCGGGCATTCCGGCGTTCGCGGCCAAGGCGCAGTCGCGCAACTTCAGCAGCGTCGATACCGCGCGCATCGCCTTCGCCAGCGCCGGCACCGTGCCGAGCAGCCAGGTCATCGCCGACTGGAGCACGCAGGAATGGGTGCGCTTCATCGATGGCCTGGGCGCGACCCAGCCGCTGGACAAGCTGGCCACGCTGGACAAGGCCTTCCACTTCACCGGCACCCCGAATGGCGAGATCGCCATGCGCTGGTACCCGCTGGCGATCCGCAGCGGCTACGAGCAGGCCAATGAAGGCGCCGCTGCGTTCATCGAACGCGTCGGCCGTCGCAAGCTGATCCTGCCGATCTATGCCGAACTGGTGAAGACGCCGAAGGGTCTGGAGCTGGCCAAGCAGGCCTTCGAAAAGGCCAAGCCGGGCTACCACCCGATCACGACCGCCTCGGTCCAGGACATGCTGGCCAAGGCTGAAGCCAAGTAAGCGGTAGTGCCGGTCGCTGGCCGGCAACCGGTCACTGCTTCACCACCAACGGCGGGGAAACCCGCCGTTGGTGTATCCGCTTTTCGCTGCCGATAGAATCGGGATGCACTCGCAAAGGACCTCCGCCATGAAACGACTGATCCTGCTCACCGCCTGCACCCTGGCGCTGGCCGCCTGCAGCAACCCCGAGGAAGAACGCAAGGCGCAGGAAGCCGCCGCAGCCGCCGTGCAGGCGCAGAAGGAAGCCAAGGCCGAGGACGTCGCCAAGCAGTACGACATGGCTGTGGCCGCGCAGGACTGGGAACGCGCGCGCCTGCATGGTGCCTCGCTGCTGGACCAGTACAAGGACACCGCCGCCGCCGAGCGCATCGCCGCCGGTTTCGATGAAGTAAAGGCCAAGGGCGATGCCGCGCGCGACCTGCGCCGCATGCAGGGGCTGTGGCAGTACAACCAGATTCCGGTCGGCAGCAAGGGCAGCCAGGTCTCGGCGTCGATCTACAGCAAGGAACGGGTGGACGTGGACGGCAGTGGTGCCAAGCCGGTGCAGCTGGTGTTCCGCGATCACCCGGAGTGGAAGCGGCACGCCTACCTGGTGCTGCAGGCTGGCGATTTCCGCTGCCCGCAGTGCACGGTGAAGGTGACCGTGGACGATGGCAAGCCGGTGTCGATGGCGGCCTGGCGCCCGAAGACCGATGAGGCCATCGCCCTGTTCATCACCGACCAGAAGGCGCTGTGGAAGCTGGCGCGCAAGGGCAGGTCGATCAGCATCGAGTTCCCGGTCAAGGCCGGCGGCACCCGCACGGCGGTGTTCGAAACGGGTGGCGTCGACGCCAGCCGCATGCCGCAGTGGTGGCAGTGACGGGGGCGGCGGGCAGCGCAGTGCACGCGTTGTCCGCGATCCGGCACTGGGTGTTCGACATGGATGGCACGCTGACTGTGGCCGTGCATGATTTCGCCGCGATCCGCCGCGCATTGCAGATTACGGCCGAGGAAGACATCCTCGACCATATCGCGGCGTTGCCGGATGCGCCGGCGCAGGCCAAGCGTGAGTGGTTGCTGGATCATGAGCGCGCGCTGGCCGAGGACGCACTGCCGGCACCGGGTGCGGTGAAGCTGCTGCGCGCGTTGTCGGCGGCAGGCTGCCGGCTCGGCATCCTGACCCGCAATGATCATGCGCTGGCGAAGCTGACGCTGGAGGCGATCGGGGTCGGGGCGTTGTTCGACGATGCCGACATCATTGGTCGCGATGAAGCGGTGCCCAAGCCCTCCCCGGAGGGCCTGCAGCAGCATCTGCGGCGTTGGGGCATCGGGCCTGCCGAGGCGGTGATGGTCGGTGACCACGCCTACGACCTGGAGTGCGGCCGTGCCGCAGGCACCCATACCGTGCTGGTCAACCTGCCGGAAAACCCGTGGCCGGGCCGTGCCGACTGGCATTTCGCCGATTGCCGCGCCTTGTTGGCTGCCTGGCAGGGCGCCTGATGATGTAGAGCCGAGCCCACGCTCGGCTGCTCTCCGGTCAGATCGCGCTGGCGCGCGCAAGCCGAGCATGGGCTCGGCTCTACAGAGAGCAGGCAACGTGTCGGTCGGAGGTTCCGGTAGTGCCGGCCGCTGGCCGGCAGTGTCGACCAAGGTCGACACCCACCGATCAGATGTGCGGGCAGTTCGGTTTACGCGCTTAGCGCGTAACCGAACTGCTGCTTGAACTGCTCGTTGAACTCATCGAAGGTGAAGCGCTGGTTCTGCGTGCCCGGATGCTCGACCTTCAGCGCGCCCATCAGGTTGCCCATGCGGCCGATGGTCAGCCAGTCGTAGCCCTTCTGGATGCCGTAGATCAGGCCGGCGCGGAAGGCGTCGCCACAGCCGGTCGGGTCGACCACGCGGCGCTCGTGCGCCGGCGGGATGTCGTAGCTCTTTTCCGGGGTGTGGATGACCGCGCCCTTCGGGCCGCGGGTGGTGATGTAGGCCTTGACCCGGCTGACGATCTCCTTTTCGTCCCAGCCGGTGCGCTCCTGCAGCAGGTTCGACTCGTAGTCGTTGACCACCACGTAGTCGGCCTGCTCGATGAAGGCGCGCAGTTCCGGGCCGTTGAACAGCGGCATGGCCTGGCCCGGGTCGAAGATGAACGGGATGCCGTCTTCGTGGAATTCCTGCGCGTTCTGGATCATGCCTTCGCGGCCGTCCGGGCCGACCAGGCCCAGGGTCACGCCCGGCACCCCACGCACGTGGTTCTCGTAGGAACGCATCATCGCGCCCGGGTGGAAGGCGGTGATCTGGTTGTTGTCGTGGTCGGTGGTGATGAACGCCTGCGGGGTGAACAGCTCATCGATCACGCGCACGCGCGACAGGTCGATGCCCAGGCCTTCGAAGTATTCGCGGTACGGGCCGAAGTCCGAACCCACGGTGCCCATCGGGATCGGCTGGCCGCCCAGCAGGTGCAGGTTGTAGGCGATGTTGCCTGCGCAGCCGCCGAACTCGCGGCGCATGCGCGGCACCAGGAAGGACACGTTCAGGATGTGCACCTTGTCCGGCAGGATGTGATTCTTGAACTGGTCCGGAAACACCATGATGGTGTCGAAGGCAAGAGAACCACAGATCAGAGCGGACATCGATGTAAGCCTATGCGGTGAATTTTGGGGTGGGCCGGCCCGGTTCAGCGGGCAAGCAAACGGCGCCCTTGGGCGCCCGACGGCGCAAAGGTTACCCGCTGGTGCCGCTCAGGGCCAGAACCGGGTGAGACCCGATCAGGCCGAAAGCCTGTGAAGACGCGGGTTCAGCTAGTTTTTTCCTTGCTCGGCGGCAGGCGGGTTGCTAGGCTTGTCGGCCTCGATTTCTGCCCATTTTTTCGCCATCCCGCGGCGGGCACGACACCCCTCAGGACTCCTTCCTCAGATGTTCAAGAAACTCCGTGGCATGTTCTCCAACGACCTGTCCATCGACCTGGGCACGGCCAACACCCTCATCTACGTGCGCGGGCAGGGGATCGTGCTGAACGAGCCGTCGGTCGTGGCCGTGCGCCAGGACCGTGCCATCGGTGGCACCCGCTCGGTGGCAGCCGTCGGCGCCGAAGCCAAGCAGATGCTGGGCCGTACCCCGGGCCACATCACCACCATCCGCCCGATGAAGGACGGCGTCATCGCCGACTTCACCTATACCGAGGCGATGCTCAAGCACTTCATCAAGAAGGTGCACAAGTCGCGCGTGCTGCGCCCGAGCCCGCGCGTCCTGGTCTGCGTGCCGGCCGGCTCGACCCAGGTCGAGCGCCGCGCGATCAAGGAATCGGCCGAGGAAGCCGGTGCCCGTGACGTGTTCCTGATCGAAGAACCGATGGCCGCCGCGATCGGCGCCGGCATGCCGGTCACCGAAGCCCGTGGCTCGATGGTCATCGACATCGGCGGCGGCACCACCGAAGTGGCGGTCATCTCGCTCAACGGCATCGTCTATTCGGCCTCGGTCCGCATCGGCGGCGACCGCTTCGACGAGTCCATCACCAACTACGTGCGCCGCAACCACGGCATGCTGATCGGTGAAGCCACCGCCGAGCGCATCAAGGTCGAGCTGGGCTGCGCCTACCCGCAGGCGGAAGTGATCGAGATGGAAATCTCCGGCCGCAACCTCGCCGAGGGCGTGCCGAAGATGATCAAGATCAGCTCCAACGAGGTGCTCGAGGCCCTGCACGAACCGCTGTCGGGCATCGTCAGCGCGGTCAAGCTGGCGCTGGAGCAGACCCCGCCGGAACTGTGCGCCGACGTCGCCGAGCGCGGCATCGTGCTGACCGGTGGTGGCGCCCTGCTGCGCGACCTGGACCGCCTGATCTCCGAGGAGACCGGCCTGCACGTGCAGGTGGCCGACGATCCGCTGACCTGCGTGGCCCGCGGTGGCGGCCGTGCGCTGGAGCTGGTGGACATGCACGGCAACGAGTTCTTTGCGCCGGAATAAGCCGTCCCGGCCGTTCCTGCCCGCCGCGCCCTTCCGGGGTGCGGCCCGCCGTGATGGCGGGCCGGCACCGGCGGGGCGCCCGCGTGTTTCCCTTCCGCCTTCTGCCAGTTGAATCGTTGCCGTGCCGCCCTACGCCGGTCCTCCCGTCGCCTCCCGATCCGGTGATGCCGCCAGTCCCCTGCGGTTGCTGGCCTATCTCGCGTTGGCCATCACCCTGATCGTGCTCGATGACCAGGCCGGCTGGCTGGCGCGCCTGCGCGAGCAGGCCAACAGCCTGGTGCAGCCGGTCTGGGCACTGGCCGGCCTGCCCGGCAAGCTGGGCAACCAGGTCAAGGATTCTGCCGCCAGCCACAGCCAGCTGGTCGCCGAGAACCGCGAACTGCGCAACCAGCTGCTGCTGGCCAACGCGCGCCTGACCCGCCTGCAGACCGCCGCACTGGACAATGCCCAGCTGCGCGAACTGCTGAACGTGGCCGAGCGCAGTGGCCTGGACGTGCAGCTGGCGCCGATCCTGGACATCGACCTGGACCCGGTGAAGCAGCGCCTGGTGCTCGACGCAGGCAGCCGCGAGGGCGTGCACGTCGGCCAGGCGGTGATCGACGCCGGCGGCCTGATGGGGCAGGTGATCAGCGTGACCGGCGGCACCTCCACCGTGCTGCTGCTGACCGATCCCGACCACGCGGTGCCGGTCACCGTGGCCCGCAACGGCGTGCGCCTGATCGTCTACGGCCGCGGCGACACGCTGGAGCTGCGCGATATTCCGCTCAGCGCCGGGGTGGAAGTGGGCGATGAGATCGTCACCTCCGGTCTTGGTGGGCGTTTCCCGGCCGGCTTCCCGGTCGGCACCATCACCGGCCTGCGCCCGGACGACACCCATGCGTTCCTGGTCGGCGAACTGAAGCCGGCCGCACAGCTCGACCGCGGCCGCGACGTGCTGCTGCTGCGCCCGGGCGCGGCGATCCGCATTCCGCCGGAGCTGCGCCTGCAGCTGGAAGAAACCGCCCCGGGTGGCCCGGCCACCGGCGCCACCGTGCCCGTGGGAACCGCGCCAGCGGCAACGACGCCAGCTCCGGTCAGCGCCCCGGTAGTGCCGGCCGCTGGCCGGCAACCGACCGCGCCGGAGGCGCAGCGATGAGCCGCCTGCGCGACAACCCGTGGGTGCTGCCGGCCAGCCTGGTGGTGGCGCTGCTGCTGGGCCTGCTGCCGCTGCCGGCGCTGCTGCAGCCGCTGCGCCCGTACTGGCTGGCGCTGGTGCTGGCGTACTGGGTCATCGAAGCGCCCGAGCGCGTCGGCCTGGGCATCGCCTTCGCCAGCGGCGTCATCGCCGACCTGCTGTACGGCGGTGTCCTCGGCGAACAGGCACTGCGGCTGGTGATGCTGGCCTTCATCCTGCAGCGCTTCCGCGCGCGCATCCGCTTCTTCCCGATGTCGCAGCAGATGCTGGCCATCGGCGGCCTGCTGTTCAACGACCGCATCGTCAGCGCACTGGTGCACATCGTGGTGGATGAGCCAACGCTGCCGTGGTCGTACTGGTGGGCGCCGCTGCTGGGCATGGGCCTGTGGCCGCTGGTGTTCGTGCTGCTGGACGCGGTGCGCTTCGGCAAGCGCGGGCGCTGAGCCATGATCCCGCGCCGCCAGGTCAAGAACCCGCACGCCGAAGCCGAGCAGTTCCGCCGTCGCGCGGCGCTCGGTTTCCTGGGCGTGCTGGTCTGCCTGCTGGGGCTGGGCGGCTGGTACTTCAAGCTGCAGGTGCTGGACCACGACGTCTATGCCACGCGCTCGGAAGCCAACCGCATCAAGCCGCGGCCGGTGGTGCCCGGGCGCGGCATGATCTACGACCGCAATGGCCGCCTGCTGGCCGAGAACGTGCCGGCGTTCCGCCTGGACGTGACCCCGGACAAGGTCAAGGACATGGAGGCCACCCTGGAAGGGCTGGCGAAGATCATCAGCATCAGCCCGGAAGAGCTGGAAGCGTTCAACAAGTCGCGCAAGGCGCGCCGCAAGTTCCTGCCGGTCACGCTGAAGCTGCGCATGAGCGACGAGGAGATGGCGCGCTTCGCCGTCGACCGCTGGCGTTTCCCCGGCGTCGAGCTCGAACCCTACCTGACCCGGCGCTATCCCTATGGCGACCTGTTCGCGCACATCATCGGCTACGTCGGCCGCGTTGATGACAAGGATCTGGAGATCCTCGGCGAAGGCAATGCCGCGCTGACCCACATCGGCAAGTCCGGCCTGGAGCGCTATTACGAGCAGCAGCTGCGCGGCAAGGTCGGCTACGAGCAGGTTGAGACCAACGTGCAGGGCCGCGCGATCCGCACCATCGGCCGCGTCGCCGCGCAGTCCGGCGCCGACCTGCGGCTGTCGATCGACGCCGACCTGCAGCGCGCGATGGTGGCCGCGTTCGGCGACCAGGAGGGTTCGGCGGTGGCGATGGATCCGCGCACTGGCGAAGTGCTGGCGATGGTCAGCCTGCCGTCCTACGACCCCAACCTGTTCGTCAACGGCATTTCCCATGCCGACTTCAAGGCCTTGAACGAAAACCCGTCGCGGCCACAGTTCAACCGCCTGGTGCTCGGTGGCGTCGCTCCCGGTTCCACGCTGAAGCCGCTGATCGGCCTGGCGGGACTGGACTCCGGCGTGCGCCGCCCGGAAGACAAGGTGCTGTCCACCGGCATGTTCTACCTGCCGGGCACCTCGCGCGGCTGGGGTGACGCCCACCGTGGCGGCCACGGCTGGACGGATCTGCGCAAGTCCATCGCCGAATCGGTCAACACCTATTACTACAAGCTGGCGCTGGACCTGGGCATCGAGCGCTTCGACCATTACATGGAGTACTACGGCTTCGGCCAGCCGACCGGCATCGACCTCACCGGCGAGATCGGCGGCATCCTGCCGTCGCCGGCCTACAAACGGAAGACCCGCAAGGAAGCCTGGTATCCCGGCGATACGGTCAACATCAGCATCGGCCAGGGTGACTGGAAGGTCACCCCGCTGCAGCTGGCGCGCGGCGTCAGCGGCCTGGCCGACGGCCAGCTGCGCACCCCGCACCTGGTGATCCAGCAGCGCGACGGCTTCGACAGCGACTGGACGGCAATGCCGGCCGGCGAAAGCAAGCCGGTCAGCCCCAACCCCAACAACGTGCAGGCCGTGCGCGAGGGCATGATGGCGACCATGCGGCCCGGCGGCAGCGGCTGGCGCGTAGCGGTCGGTGCGCCGTACGTGATGGCCGGCAAGACCGGTACCGCACAGGTCATCAGCCGCAAGGGCACTGCTGCAGTGAACCCGAAGAGCCTGCCGATGCACCTGCGCCACCGCGCGCTGTTCGTTGGCTTCGCGCCGGTCGAAAACCCGGTCATCGCAATTGCGGTGGCAGTGGAAGGTGGTGGCTATGGTGGTTCGGCCGCGGCGCCGATTGCGCGCAAGGTGTTCGACGCTTACCTGTTGGGCAAGATGCCCGAAGGCATGCAGCCGCTGGACAGCGAGCGCGGCACCACCGCCATCGGCGCCACCGCGTTCGACAACGAAGACGCGGGCGCACGTCAGGCCGGTGACCTCGCCGCTGCACAGGTGGGAGAGCATCCGGTGCTGATCGGTGCACCCGCACCGGAGCCGGCGCCTGCGCCGCAGCCGGGTGCGCCGACCGCCGCGCTGCCAGCCACGCCCCGCCCGACCCCTGCGGAGCCCGCACGATGAGAGTGTTCCTGCGCTGGGCCGGCGACATGCTGAGCCGCTTTTTCAGCACGCTGGACTGGGTGCTGTGCCTGGCCCTGGGCGCGCTGATGGTGATTGGCCTGGCGACCCTGAAGAGCGCTGGTGGCGACAGCCTGGTGATGGCGCAGGGCGCGCGTTTCGCGGTGGGCATGGCCGCACTGTGGGGCATCTCGCGGGTGCCGATCCTGCGCATCCGCTCGGCCACGCCGATGATCTACGCGATCTCGATGATCCCGCTGCTGGCGGTGTTCGTGCTGGGCACCGGTAAATATGGCCGGCAGTGGCTGGACCTGAAGTTCTTCTACCTGCAGCCGGCCGAACTGCTGAAGGTGAGCCTGCCGATGATGGTGGCGTGGTACCTGCACAAGATGCCGCTGCCGCCGCGCTTCAATACCGTGCTCGTGGCCTTGATCATCATCGGTGTACCCACCGGCCTGGTGATGCTGCAGCCGGACTTCGGTACCGGCGTGCTGATCGCCGCCAGCGGCGTGTTCGTGCTGCTGCTGGCGGGCCTGCCGTGGTGGTGGGTTGGGCTGGGCGTGGGCGGCGTGGCAGCGGTTGCGCCGGTAGCCTGGTTCTGGTTGCTGCGGCCGTACCAGAAGGACCGCATCATGATGTTCCTGGACCCGGAGATGGACGCGCTGGGCGCCGGCTGGAACATCATCCAGTCGAAGATCGCGATCGGTTCCGGCGGCTTCGATGGCAAGGGCTGGGGCGAAGGCTCGCAGTCGCACCTGAACTTCATTCCCGAGCAGACCACCGACTTCGCGTTCTCGGTGCTGAGCGAGGAGTTCGGCTGGATCGGCGTGGCCACCGTGCTGGCTTTGTACCTGGTGGTGATCGGGCGCTGCCTGTGGATCGCCAGCCAGTCACGCGATTCCTATTCGCGCCTGCTGGCTGGTGCCACCGGCCTGGCGTTCTTCGTCTACGTGCTGGTGAATGGCGGGATGATTTCCGGCCTGCTGCCGGTGGTGGGCGTGCCGATGCCGCTGATCAGCTACGGTGGTACTTCGGCGGTGTCGCTGCTGGCCGGTTTCGGCCTGGTAATGGCGGTGCGCAGCCACAACCCGGTGCACGGGGGTTACGGGTAACATTGGCTGCGCGCTTCTGTAGAGTCGAGCATGGCTCGACTCTACAAACGCAGGACCACAATGACAGCTTCACGCAAGCACCCGTTGCTACCGTGCCCGCGTGAAATGGAAACGACTGCTTGGCGGCTGCCGTGAGGCGCTGCGCACGATCGATCTGCCGTTGCTGGGCGCGTTGTTGATCCTGATGGGCGCCGGCCTGGCGGTGCTGCACAGCGTGTCCGGCCCGGTGGCCGGGCAGGCGGCACGCTTTGCCGGTGGGCTGTTGGCGATGTGGCTGCTGTCGCGTGTTTCGCTGCTGCGATTGCGTGCATGGACTCCTGCGATCTACGCGCTGTCGATGCTGCCGCTGATGGCGGTGTACGTCATCGGCACCGGCAAGTACGGGCAGCGCTGGCTGAACCTCGGCGTGTTCTACCTGCAGCCGTCCGAGCTGCTCAAGCTCAGCCTGCCGCTGATGGTGGCGTGGTACCTGCATCGGCAACCACTGCCGCCCTCGCCGCGCACGGTATTGACTGCCGCGCTGCTGATCGGCATGCCGGCGGTACTGATCCTCATGCAGCCCAACCTCGGCACCGCCACGTTGGTCACTGCCAGTGGCGTGTTCGCGTTGTTGCTGGCGGGCCTGCACTGGGGCTGGTTGGCGACCGGGGCGGCAGGGCTGGCAGTGGCTGCACCCCTGGCGTGGTTCGGCTTGCTGCGGCAATACCAGAAGGATCGTGTGCTGACCTTCCTCGACCCGGCGGCCGACCCGCTTGGTACCGGCTGGAACATCCTGCAATCGCGCATCGCGATCGGTTCCGGGGGCTGGCAAGGACGCGGCTGGGGGCAGGGCACGCAGGCCACGCTGGATTTCCTGCCCGAGTACACCACCGACTTCGCGTTCTCGGTGCTGGCCGAGGAATTCGGCTGGATCGGCGTGGCGACGCTGTTCGCGCTGTACCTGTTCGTGGTGGGGCGTTGCCTGTGGATTGCGGTGCACGCGCGCGACACGCACGCGCGATTGCTGGCCGGTAGCCTGGGGCTGGCGTTCTTCGTCTACGTGCTGGTGAACGGCGGAATGATTTCCGGCCTGCTGCCGGTGGTGGGCATTCCGATGCCGCTGATCAGTTATGGCGGGACATCCGCTGTCTCGTTGCTGGCCGGCGTCGGGTTGGTGATGGCGGTACGCGGGCACCGGCCCGTGCACGGGGGATAGGGTTTCCAGCCAACGGCGCAGCCCCTCGTGGGTGGTTGGGTTGGTCGCTTAAAACCGGATTGCTGAGGGCTGGCCGGGTGGGTGAGTAGTGCGGGGACGCCGTAAACCCGTCCATGCCGCGGACACCCCGCACTACCCACCCACCCGGCCGCTGACAGTTCACGGGTGTTCTCCATCCACGGAGAAGAAAAAGAAGATCAAAGGCAAAAGCAGCTTGGCCGGTTGCTTCATTGCTTCCTGTAGAGCCGAGCCATGCTCGGCTCACGAGCAAGCGCAGCGCCGCGACCCGCTTTTGAATTTTCTTTTCTTTTCCATGGGGGAACGCGCCCGGAACCTGTCCGTGGCCGGGTAGCTGGGCTGCGCAGGGGCGTGAGCCGCATGGATGCGGCGACCGAGCTTACATGGACGTACTTGCAGCGCCCCCTGCGCAGCCCAGCTCCCCGGCCCCACCCGCGAACCGCTTTTCGCGACCACCCCCGAGGGGCGGCGCCGTTGGCCGAGGACTTCCTGGCGCTGCGCATTGCCCGTTGTGGAAGCGTTCTCACAACAATGCGACGCAACACGCTCCCCGACGAAAGTCCGCAAAAAACGTTAGCTGGTTCACATTTTTACACCGCGTTGATCTTGATCAATGGACTTGTCGTAATCGGCCTGCACAATGGCGGCCCGTTCGGCACGGCGCGCCGTCAATCGATGCAGCGCGAGGGGGCGTCGGGCGGGAGCAGTACTGATCCAACGGGTACAGGGAGCGCGGGGAACTGCCACTGGGGAGCGGCAGCCGCGCAGGTACCGACCGGATCCGGTCGCCGGTTGCGTCTGCGGGGATGGGGACGCAACCGGCCACCTCTATCTGAATGGGGAAGCTCGATCACGACGTCTTCACATTTCCCGCTGAACGCGGGCAAATCGTTGTGATTCATGGTGTTAGGGGTTTTAATTCATCCATGACCTGCTAACCTGCGACGATGATTCGACGCACTCTGGCCTGCATGCTCACCCTCGGCCTGGTCGCCTGCGCGACCCAGCCGAAGTCCCCACCGTCTTCGCCCCAGGCCAGCAGTACGCCGCGCCAGCCCGCCACCAAGGCCCACGGCCCGGCCGAGGCCGCGCCCGAAGCGGCCGCTGCTACAGCGCCGCCGGTCGATCTCACCCCGGTGCCGTTCGAGGTCGCACGGGCCCGCTTTGTTGCCGATACGGCCAAACGCTATGGCCTGAAGCCAGAGCAGATCAGCAGCGTGCTCGACCAGGCGCAGGTGCGCCAGCCGATCATCGCCGCCATGTCGCGCCCGGCCGAACGGGTCAAACCGTGGAACGAATACCGGCCGATGTTCATCAGCAAGGCACGCATCGATGGCGGCCGCGCGTTCCTGGCCCAGCATCGTGCAGAACTGGATCGCGTGCAGCAGCGCACCGGCGTGCCGGCCGAAGTGATCGTGGCGATCATCGGCGTGGAGACCAGTTACGGGAAAAATGCCGGCAACCACCGCGTGCTCGATGCGCTGTACACGCTGGCGTTCTACTACCCGCGCAGTGGCGACCCGGCCAAGCTGGAACGCGAAGTGCGCCGCGAGCTGTTCTTCCGCGATGAGCTGGCCAAGCTGTTCGAGCTGGGCCGTGAGGAAAAGCTGGACATCACCACGCTCAAGGGCAGCTATGCCGGTGCGATGGGCATGGGCCAGTTCATGCCGTCCAGCTATCTCGATTACGCCGTGGACGGTAATGGCGATGGCCGTCGCGACCTGTTCACCAGCTACGACGATGTGTTCTCGTCCATCGCCAATTATTTCGTGAAGAAGGGCGGCTGGGTCCGTGGTGGCCAGGTGGCCGTACCGGCCACGCTGGCGCCGGGGCGCGAGGAGTTCAACCCGACCGAATGGATGCCGACCTGGTCGCTGGCCGACCTGGCGCAGCGCGGCTACCAGCCCAGCGCTGCGGTGCAGCCGGGCGCCACCGCAACGCCGATCACGCTTGAGGGCAGCACCGGCAAGCAGTACTGGCTGGGCTTCCAGAATTACTACGCGATCACCCGCTACAACCTCTCGATGATGTACGCGATGGCCGTGTTCCAGTTGTCGCAGGCCATCGCCGGACAGGAGCTACCCCCGGCATGAACATCAGATGGCTGGTCCCGAGCTTGATCGTCCTCGCGCTCGCTGCCTGCAGCAGTGCGCCGAAGAAGCCGGCCACGGCCGGCCACGGTGGCAAGCCCAGCGGCACGGTGGTGCAGGGTCGCGGCTCGCGCCCGGCGCATTGCCCGGAGGGCTCGCCCTATGCCGCGGCCAAGGAAGACCCGAACACGCGCGGCAACTACACCGCCGGGGGGCTGTACAAGCCAGGCGTGCGTGACAGCACCCCGGACTACATTCCCAACGTCGCCTGCATTCCCGAGCCGGAAGTGACCGCCGAAGAGCGTTCGGCCATCGGCAACAAGTCTCCGTACGTGGTGCTGGGCAAGTCGTACAAGGTGCTCGACGACACCCGCAACTATGTCGAGCGCGGTACCGCCTCGTACTACGGCGCCAAGTTCCACGGCCGCCTGACCTCCAACCGCGAGGTCTACGACATGTACCAGTTCACCGCCGCGCACAAGACGCTGCCGCTGCCCAGCTTCGCCCGCGTCACCAACCTGGACAACGGCGAGTCGGTGATCGTGCGCGTCAACGACCGTGGCCCGTTCCATGATGGTCGCGTGGTCGACCTCAGTTATGCCGCCGCGGTACGCCTGGGCATCACCCAGCGCGGTACCGGCAACGTGGAAGTGCGTGCGCTGCAACCGGGCGAGAGCAACCTGCTGGCCCAAAAGCCGTCGCGCCGCGAGCGCCGTGCCGCCGAAACGGCTGTCGCGGCGGCCAGTACGCGCCCGGTAACGGCTGCGCGTGCCACCGCCGACAGCGACATCGATCGCCTGGTCAAGCGCCTGCCGGCCGACGCCATGCCTGCGCGTGGCCAGCCGGCCACCACCCAGGGCGTGGCCAGCGCCGTGCCGGACGTGGCGGTCAGCAGCCTGCCGCCGAGCGCACCGCCGGCGCGCAGCGCCCCTGTGGCACCGGTTGCCGTCGCCAGCGCCGCGCCGCGCGCGGTCACGCCGGCGCCGGCGCGTACGACGCCGGCCACACCGACGGCCCCCAGCCTGTCGCAGCAGGTGGTGGGCGCGGTGATGGTGCAGGTCGCCAGCTTCTCCAGCCGCGACAATGCCACCCGCGCAATGGGCCAGCTCAACGCCGCCGGCATCGTCGGCGCGACCATCAGCGACATCGCCGCCGGTGGCCGCACCCTGTTCCGCCTGCGCGTTCCCGCCAGCGACCATGCCAGTGCCGCGGAACTTGTCGGCCGCATTGCCGGTCTGGGCCTGGGTTCGCCGCAGATCGTCAAGGATTGACCCGCCCGGGCCGGTGCTGCCGGCCCATGCTGCCCCGGCCTTACAATGGCCACGTTCCACCCTCCATTCCTGGCCGTCCCCTGGAGCCTGCTGTCCAATGAATTTCCGTTCCGCCGCCACCGCCCTGGCCGCCACCCTGGTGGTGGGCCTGGCTTCCGCCCAGACCCCGCTGCCGACCCCGGCCACGCCGGCGCCCGCCGCCGCCGCTGCCGCCCCGGCCACCGTTGCCACCCCGCCGGCGCCGGTGCCGAGCGTATCCAAGGCCTGGGTGCTGATGGACTACGCCACCGGCCAGGTGCTGGCTGGCGAAAACATCCACGAGCAGCTCGCGCCGGCCAGCATCACCAAGGTGATGACGTCCTACGTGGTTGCCGCCGAGGTCAAGAACGGCAAGGTCCGTGCGGATGACCAGGTGATGATGAGCGAGCGCGCCTGGCGCGAAGGCGGCGCCGGCACCGATGGCAGCTACAGCGGCTTCCCGGTCAACCAGACCGCACGCCTGGAAGACATGGAAAAGGGCATGGCGATCCAGTCCGGCAATGACGCCGCGATCGCCCTGGCCGAGCACGTGGCCGGCAGCGAAGAAGCCTTTGCGTCGCTGATGAACAGCTACGCCGCCAAGATCGGCATGAAGAACTCCCACTTCGTCAACGCCCACGGCCTGACTGCCGAAGGCCACCACAGCACTGCCTACGACCTTGCGCTGCTGGGCCGCGCGATGGTGCGTGATTACCCGGAAACCTACGCGTACAACAAGATCAAGGAATTCCAGGTCGGCAACATCAAGCAGCCGAACCGCAATCTGCTGTTGTGGCGCGACGGCAGCGTGGACGGCATCAAGACCGGCCACACCTCCGAAGCCGGTTACTGCCTGATGAGTTCGGCGCAGCGCGGCGACCAGCGCCTGATCGCCGTGGTATTGGGCGGTGCGTCGGAAAAGCAGCGCGCCGATGACAGCCTGGCCCTGCTGAACTGGGGCTTCCGCTTCTTCGAGACCCACCGCCTGTACGAGCCGGGCAAGGCCGTGGCCGAGCACAAGGTCTGGAAGGGCACCACCGACAAGGTGCAGCTGGGCGTGGCCCAGCCGATGCTGGTGAGCGTGCCGCGCGGCCGCTACAACGACCTGAAGCCGAGCATTGATGTGCCCAAGACCCTGGAAGCACCGTTCACCGCCGGCCAGCAGATCGGCACCGTGAAGGTCACCCTGGATGGCAAGGTCGTCGCCGAAGCGCCGCTGGTGGCCGTGGCCGCCGTCGAGCAGGCCGGCTTCTTCAAGCGCCTGTGGGACAGCTTCTGGATGTGGTGGGAATCGGAATGATCCACGCCCCGGCGTGGTGAACGAAAAGGCCGGCGAATGCCGGCCTTTTCTGTTTCGGGATGCCGGTTGCGTGCGGATGCGGGGAGTGCCGGCCGCTGGCCGGCTCCGCTTGAACCCATCCGGATGTGCCAACAGCCGGCCAGCGGCCGGCACTACCCTCACCCGCTCGCTTGCAGCGAGCGATGCAATAACCGGTGTGCCGACCAACGGTCGGCACCTGCCCGCTTCACCATCAGCCCCTCGCCTACAGCGACCGGCTGATGGTGAAGCTGCCGAACACCGGCGCCTCGCGCTGGCCGTTTAACTCGCGCGTGCTGTGGTAGCGCGCGGCGGCGAACTTCCAGCGGCCGTACATCACCGCCACGCCGTACCCGCCGTAGGCCACCACATGGCGCTTGTCCACGCTGTGACTGTTGCGGAAGGTGTTGCCATCCAGGGTGATATCGCGGATCACCCAGGCAGCGTCCGAGGTCGCGAACAGGTGCCAGGACCACCCACTGGGGCGGCCGCGGCGGGTCGGCGCGGTGTTTTCGCCGGCCGGGCGCAGCGGCGTGCTGCCGAAGTCGTCTGGCAGCTTCCAGCCAAAGCGCACTTCACCGCCGAAATTGGCCTTGGTTTCCAGGTTGCCGATCGACCCGCCGTAGTGGCTGATCGCGTCCCAACCCCAACCGTCGGCATTGACGCTGGCATCGCCCGGCCAGCGGCGCATGCGCTCATGGGTCAGCATGAACAGTGGTTCGTTGTGCAGCTGGTTGTCCCAACCCTTGAATTTTTCGTCGCCCAGCACGTCGTGCACGGCATTCTGCACCTGCTTGCCCTGTGCCCACGGACCGACCACGCCCAGTGTCAGCTGGGTGGTCTGCAGGTGGTCGCCGCTGCGCGCATTGAAACCGAAGTTCGCGATCAGCACGCCGGCGTAAGGGCGGTCGTCCTCGATCAGGTCCCTGCGAGTGAAATCGGTCGGGGTGAAGATCCCCTGGCCGATGCTGAAGATCATGTTCTGCTGTTCGAACTTGCCCGGATGCAGCCCTTCCAGGTACCGGTTTACCCAGCGCGCCATGCGCGGCAGGCAGGGGTCGTCGGTGTAATCGACCAGATTGGGGGAGACCAGGGTCAACAGCGCACCGTTGGTATAGCCCTGATCCTGGTGGCGGCCGCCGAACAGGTCGTTGTCGACGCGGAAATTGACCTGCGGCGGGTGGTCGCGCATGGCGTCCGGGCCACATTGTTCGGCCGCCTGGGCGGCAAGGGGGAGGGCAGAGGCCAGCAGGCCGGCGAGCCCGAGAGCTGCGACACTACGCATGGATGGAATGCTCATGGGGAAGGGGGCGGTTTTCAGTCGTTTTCTGCAACGCTACGGTACTCGTGCCCGCGCGTCGGAACGAGCACGTCCAGATCACTTGTCTGTTCCGAAAACAACATTGTCCGGCGGGCACAATTTGTTACCCGCGTACGCGCCGCAGGCCGGGCGTGAAGGCGGTCGCGGGCCGCCCGTACGATGTTCGCGCTGGTGATGGTCAGGAGATTGCAGTCAGCTGCCGTTGGGCCTCAGGCCCGTCCCTTTGGGCCGCCTGCAACGCAGCAGACCGCCGGTGCGGTCCTGGCGTTGATGAATACTCTTGGGTTTGTTGCCCTGCGGCCCGATAATGGGGCCATGGAAATCAAGTCCGACAACCCCGACCACGGCTTCCAGTTCCCCGGCCAGTTCGAGCTCAGCGCCATGGGCCCGGCCAACCGCGGCCTGGAGCATGAGCTTCCCCGCCTGTTGCTGGCCGCCGGCATCGATGTGGTGAACGAACGCATCAGCTGGAAGCACTCCTCCAACGGCAAGTACGTGTCCGTCCGCATCGTGTTCAAGGCCGAGAGCCGCGAACAGTACGACCTGGCGCACCAGGCGCTGCGTGACCACCCGGAAGTGAAGTGGACGCTGTAGCCGACTCCTGCCCGGCCGAAGCCGCCCCGGAGGACCGTGCGCCGCGTCCGGCGCTGGTCCGTGACCTCGGCCGCCAGCCGTATGAACCGGTGTGGCGCGCCATGCAGCGCTTCACCGACCAGCGCAGCGACGCCGATGCCGACGAGCTGTGGGTGGTCGAGCACGATCCGGTGTTCACCCTGGGCCAGGCCGGCAAGGACGAGCATGTGCTGGCGCCGGGCGACATCCCCGTGCTGCACGTGGACCGCGGCGGCCAGGTGACCTATCACGGTCCCGGCCAGATCGTGATCTATCCGTTGCTGCGCCTGCCACGGCTGGGTATCGGTGTGCGCGACTACGTGTGCCGCATCGAGCAGGCGATCATCGATACGCTGGCCGAGTGGAACATCGGCGCCGAACGCCGCGAGGGCGCCCCGGGCGTCTACGTCGGTGGTGCCAAGATTGCCGCACTCGGCATCCGTGTGCGCCGCGGCTGCACCTTCCATGGGCTGGCCTTCAACGTGGCCATGGACCTGGAACCCTTCCACCGCATCAATCCCTGTGGCTATCAGGGGTTGCAGGTGACCTCGGTGCTGGACTTGGGCGGCCCCTCGGGGATGGACGCCGTCAAGCCGGTGCTGCTGGACCACCTGGCCCGCCAGTTTGGCCTGCTGCTGCAGCACACGCCCGAACTGCCCGATCTTTCTGCGGCCGCCTGACCGCTCCCCGGAACTGCCATGACTGAAACCACCGCCCGTTCCATTCCCCTGCAGATCGTGCAGGGCGA
This sequence comes from Stenotrophomonas sp. YJH_SMC_130, assembly GCF_059369035.1. Taxonomy (NCBI): domain Bacteria; kingdom Pseudomonadati; phylum Pseudomonadota; class Gammaproteobacteria; order Lysobacterales; family Lysobacteraceae; genus Stenotrophomonas; species Stenotrophomonas sp. YJH_SMC_130. The sequence goes on along the minus strand of NZ_JCAFSH010000009.1, from coordinate 81,150 downwards.
TTCTCCGTCCACCGCGCCGTTGCAGGCCGGGGTCAAGCAGCTGGGCGGTGACAAGATCAACCGTTCGCCGGTGCAGTTCGCCGATGCGCCGGTACTGCGCAAGCCGTCCTGGATCCGCGTGCGCATTCCTTCGGGCAATGCCGTGCAGAACCTGAAGGCCAAGCTGCGCGAGAACCGCCTGGTGACGGTATGCGAGGAAGCCAGCTGCCCGAATATCCACGAGTGCTTCGGTCATGGCACCGCCACCTTCATGATCCTCGGTGAGGTCTGCACCCGGCGCTGCTCGTTCTGCGACGTGGCCCATGGCCGCCCGAAGCCGCCGGATGCCAACGAGCCGGCCAGCCTCGGCCAGACCGTGGCCGACATGGGCCTGAAGTACGTGGTGGTGACCAGCGTCGACCGCGATGACCTGCGCGACGGGGGTGCCCAGCATTTCGTTGACTGCATCACCGCCATCCGCGAGAAGTCGCCGGGTACCCGCATCGAGGTGCTGACCCCGGACTTCCGCGGCAAGGGCCGCATGGAACGTGCGCTGGAGATCCTGGCGCAGAACCCGCCGGATGTGTTCAACCACAACATCGAGACCGTGCCGGACCTGTATCGCAACGTGCGCCCGGGTGCGGACTACCAGTGGTCGCTGAACCTGCTGAAGAACTTCAAGGCGCAGCATCCGGACGTGCCGACCAAGAGCGGCATCATGCTGGGCCTGGGCGAGGACTTCGAACAGATCAAGGCCACGATGCGTGACCTGCGCGCGCACGACGTGGACATGATCACCATCGGACAGTACCTGCAGCCGACCGCGCACCACCACCCCGTGCTGAAGTACTGGACGCCCGAGGACTACAAGGCGCTGGAAGTCTACGGCTACGAACTGGGCTTCAGCCACGTGGCCTCCGGCCCGATGGTGCGCTCGTCGTACCACGCCGACGTGCAGGCCAAGGGCGCCGGCGTTTCCTGACATCCTGCCGGTGGGTGGGAGCTGCTTCTCCTGTGGGTGCGGACCGTTGGTCCGCACACCTCTGCCTGCCGTAGAGCCGAGCCCATGCTCGGCTGCTTGCTGCCGGCCAGCCGAGCATGGGCTCGGCTCTACATGCATTCACAATTTGCTACACCGGCCCGGCTAGGCTGGTTTTCCACCGAGCGCGGCCGGGTGACAAACCCGGCAACTTTCGGCACTGTCGGGGTGTCTGAACACCCTGCAGTCTCTCCCTTGGCAAGGCGCCTTCGAGCACGTCAATGAAATTCAAAGCCCCCGCATTCCTGATGGCCCTGGCGCTGGTCGCGCCGCTGGCGCTGGCGGCCAAGGCCGACTCGCCTGCATTGCCCGCTGCGGCAACTGCCGATCAGGTGACCACCTCCAAGCTGGTGTATGGCCTGTTGTCCGACAGTCGTTACGCCTACCGCCCGCGTGCGCTGGACGAGGCCACCTCCAAGGACGTGTTCAAGCGCTATCTGGAGACGCTGGACGGCGCCAAGCAGTATTTCACCCAGGCCGACGTGGCGCGCTTTGCGCCCTTCGAAGCCAACATCTCCTCGGCCATCCGTGGCGGCGAGCTTGAGCCGGCGTTCCAGGTGTTCGCGGTCTACAAGCAGCGTGTCGGCGAACGTGTGGCCTTTGCGCGCAAGCTGCTCAAGCAGGAGCCGGACTTCACCACCGACGAGCGCTTCGAGTACGACCGCAAGAAGGTGCCGTGGGCGGCCAGCAGCGCCGAGCTGGATGAGCTGTGGCGCAAGTCGGTGAAGAACGACTGGCTGCGCCTGAAGCTGGCAGGCAAGAAGCCGGACGATATCCGCAAGACGCTGGACAAGCGCTACGCGACGCTGGAGAAGTCGGTCAACGAGCTGAAGGGCGAAGACGTCTTCCAGTTCTTCATGAATTCGTACACCAGCGCGGTTGATCCGCACACCGATTACTTCACCCCGCGCACGGCCGAGAACTTCAACCAGGCGATGTCGCTGTCGCTGGAAGGCATCGGTGCGCAGCTGCAGCGCCAGGACGACGTGGTGGTGATCCGCGAGATCATCGCCGGCGGCCCGGCTGCGGTGGACGGCACGCTGAAGCCGGGTGACCGCATCGTCGGCGTTGGCCAGGGCAAGTCTGGCCAGGTCGAGGACGTGATCGGCTGGCGCATCGACGATGTGGTGGCCAAGATCCGCGGCGCCAAGGACACCCAGGTCAAGCTGGAGTTCATTCCAGCTGCCGAAGGTGCCGATGGCAAGCACCACACCCTGGTGCTGACCCGGCAGAAGGTGCGCCTGGCCGAACAGGCCGCCAAGGGCGAGACCATGACCATTCCGGCCGCCAACGGCGAGCCGGCACGGAAGATCGGCGTGATCAAGCTGCCGACCTTCTACCAGGATTTCGAAGGCCGCCGCCGCAACGCGGCCGACTATGCCTCGGCCACCCGTGACGTGGCCAAGCTGCTGGCTGGTTTCAAGAACGACAAGCTGGACGGCGTGGTGCTGGACCTGCGCAACAACGGCGGCGGTTCGCTGGATGAAGCCATCGAACTGACCGGCCTGTTCATCGAGCAGGGCCCGGTGGTGCAGGTGCGCGAGTCCGGTGGCCGCGTCACCGTCAACAGCGATCGCAACCAGGGCGTGGCGTGGGATGGCCCGCTGGCGGTGCTGATCAACCGCGGTTCGGCCTCGGCCTCGGAGATCTTCGCCGGCGCGATCCAGGATTACGGTCGTGGCCTGGTGATCGGTGAAACCAGCTTCGGCAAGGGCACCGTGCAGAACATCGTCGACCTCGACCGCTGGCCGAGTGGCGAGACCCAGCGCTTCGGCCAGGTCAAGCTGACCATCGCCCAGTTCTTCCGCATCAGCGGCAGCAGCACCCAGCACAAGGGCGTGGTGCCGGACCTGGCCTTCCCGGCCAGCGTCGATGCCACCGAGTTCGGCGAGAGCACCTACGACAACGCCCTGCCGTGGACCCGCATCGCCGCCGTGCCGCACACCCAGTACGGCAACTTCGCGCCGCTGCTGCCGAAGCTGGAGGCCCGCCACGACGCGCGAATCGCCACCGACAAGGAATTCCAGTGGTGGAACGAGGACGTGCAGCAGTTCCGGACCGAGGCGGCGAAGAAGTACATCTCGCTGAACGAGGCCACCCGTCGCGCCGAACGCGAGCGCCAGGACGCCCAGCGCAAGGAACGCCAGCTGCAGCGCAAGGAGCTGGGCCTGGCCCTGGACCCGCTGGCCGATGACAGCAGTGATGATGGCCTGACCGGCAACGAGCGCGACATCGTGAAGGATGCCGCCCGCGAGAAGGCCGCCGAAAAGCGTCCGGACCCGCTGCTGCGCGAGTCGGCCTCGATCCTGGCCGACGCGGTGAACCTGCTGGCCAACGACCGTCCGCTGTCGGCCCAGGTGCTGCCGCAGTCCACCGGCGCGGGGCGCTGGGCGGACTGAGCCGGAGGCGGCGCGTGACATCCGCAGGGGCCGGCATTGCCGGCCCCTTTCTGTTTGGGAAGCCCATTCCCGGTCGCGCCGGGCCATGCCCGGGCCAGTGAAGTGCCGCAAACGACTTGATCCCCTCCGTCCCCTTTTACGTGCATGAACCGGGAGCAACGTGGGGGGCCATATCGACCTGCCGCACACGGGGGCGGGACTACCCTTGGTGCTTCCGTTCTCGCAGGAGTACCCATGCGGGCCTCCCGTCTTTCCCGCGCTGCCGTGGCGTGCGCCAGCGCCTTGATCCTTTCGGCCTGTGGTGGCCGCGCCGCCGACAGCACCGTGCTGCGCGAGTCTTTCGATTCCGGCGATACCTTCTCGCGCACCGTTGAGGGACGCCCCGGCGAAGCCTGCGAGGCCGCGCGCCGCACGCTGCTCAGCCAAGGCTATGCCATCGCCCGTTCCGATGATGCGCAGGTGGAGGGCAACAAGAACTTCCAGCCGCGCGAGGATGACCATGAGCAGCTGGTGCTGCGCATCTCCTGCGCCCCGCGCGGCAGCCAGACGCTGGTGTTCGTCAGTGCCGTGCAGGACCGCTACGCGCTGAAGAAGAGCCCGACCTCGGCCAGTGTCGGCGTGGGTGCGCTGGGCTCGGTGTCGCTGCCGTTCGGCAGCAACGACGACTCGCTGGTGAAGGTGGCCAGCAGCACGGTCACGGATGCCGAGTTCTATCGTCGCTTCTTCCAGCGCCTGCAGCAGTATCTGCCGGCCGCGGCTGGCACGCCATCGCCATCGCCGGCAGCGGCGCCGGAACCCGCACCGGCGGTCACGGACCAGGGCTGAGTGTGCGCGGCAGGTGGCTGATTGCAGCCCTGCTGCTGGCGCCCGCGTGGGTCGTGGCAGCGCCATCCCCGGACTGTACGCAGGGCCTGCTGCAGCGGTTGGGGTGGCGCTTCGAAGAAGCGTCCCTCACCGCGCCGCAGGTGCGCGGTGGTCCCGTATGCACGCGTGCCTCGCTGGCTGATTCACAAGCGGCCGGCGACCTGCAGGTGCGGTGGCCGGCGGCGCTGCCCGCTGCCGCTCGGCAGGCACTGCTGCAGCAGCTGCTGGATGACCCCGCCACCGTCTGCGCCTATGCCTTTGAGCTGGGGGCGGCCACGCGGCGCGCGACTTCGGCATTGCAGGGCAATCCCACGTTCCGCTTCTCCGGCCCGCAGCTGGGATGGATCGGCTTCGGATTGCAGGGCGCACCGGCACAGGGTTGGCAGCGTACGCGCAGTTTCGGTCGTGGCTTCGTGCCCCGCGCGGGCAACAGCCATGCGCTGCAGGCGTTCTACAGTGGTGCCGTGCGTGCCGAATGCGGTGTCGGCCGCCAGGTCGCACAGCTGGCCACCCAGCGCGAGCTGTATGGCGATGCTGCGTTCGACACCGGGTTCGCAGCGGAGGAACTGTCGATCGGCACCTTCCTCGCGCTGCACGACACCGACAGCATCCTGCTCGGCGCGCATGCGGGCGACCTCTTCGCCGATGGCAAGGCGGTGCGCACCTCGGCGATGGGGCGGCAGGCGTTCGTGGGCGTGCCCGGTTTCATCGAACATGTGTACGACAAAGGCACGCTGGACGACCTGAGCAACCAGGCCGAGAACTTCGTGGTGGTCGAGGTGGGCGAGGGCGCTGCGCAGGCGCTGGCGCTGCACGCCGGCCTGGCCTGGTACGACCAGCGCAATGCCGAGCTCTGGAAACTGGCGCAGGACATCCCGCGCATCGGCCAGCGCTATTTCGAGCGCCTGCTGTTCGAGCGCGATCCACAGCTGCGCGCACGCCTGGCGCCGCGCTACCACGCGGCTCTTGTGCGCATGGATCAGCTGCTGGACGATCCGTTCTACCAGCAGTTCGTGATCTACGTGCATCCGCGCGGTATACGTCCTATCGGCTACCACATCGTCCGCCTGCTCGATCGCAACCCGAGAACGCCGTTTTCGATCGACCTGGCGGTGCACAATCTGCATACCACGCTCTACCGGCGTTGGCGCGAGGCGCAACTGCGCCACTGCGCGGCTACCGGCAGGCCAGGCAGCCTGACCCTAGACCCCAACTGAAGGTGAAACAATGGATATTGCAATGATCGGCCTCGGCCGCATGGGCGCCAACATGGCCCAGCGCCTGCATCGCGGCGGCCACCGCGTGGTCGGCTACGACCCGGGCGAAAGTGCGCGCCAGCGCGCTGCAGAGGCCGGCCTGGAAGTGGTTGATTCGCTGGCCGCCGCCGTGGCCGCGCTGCCGGTGCCGCGCGTGGTGTGGCTGATGGTACCGGCCGGCGAAACCGTCGACCAGACGCTGGGCCAGTTGACCCCGCACCTGGCCGAGGGTGACATCGTCATCGACGGCGGCAACTCCAACTACCAGGACTCGATCCGTCGCGCCAAGGCGCTGGCGGAGGACGATCTGGGCTACGTCGACTGCGGCACCAGCGGCGGCGTGTGGGGCCTGCAGGAAGGCTACAGCCTGATGGTCGGTGGCGAAGCGCCGGTGGTGGAGCAGATCGCACCGCTGCTGCGCACGCTGGCACCGGCAGAAGATCGTGGCTGGGCGCGTGTTGGTCCATCCGGCGCCGGCCATTTCACCAAGATGGTCCACAACGGCATCGAGTACGGGATGATGCAGGCCTATGCCGAAGGCTTCGCGCTGATGGAGCGCAAGCAGGAAATGGAACTGGACTTGGCCCAGGTCGCCGAGGTGTGGCGCCACGGCAGCGTGGTGCGTTCGTGGCTGCTGGACCTGAGTACTGAAGCACTCAAGCGCAATCCGTCGCTGGAAGGCATCGCGCCATACGTGGAGGATTCCGGCGAAGGCCGCTGGACCGTGGCCGAAGCCATCGCGCTGGACGTGCCGGCACCGGTGATCACGTTGTCGCTGCTGGAACGCCTGCGTTCGCGCGAATCGAATTCGTTCACCGACCGCCTGCTGTCGGCGATGCGCAATGAATTCGGCGGCCACGCCATCAAGAAGTCGTAAGCACTGCGGTGGGGTCAGAGCCCTTCGGCGTTGCCGAAGGGATCCGACCCCGGGCAGATCAGGGTCGGATCCCTTTCCGCAGGAAAGGGTTCTGACCCCATGCAGCCAGTCGAGCATGGCTCGACTCTACAAAAGCCGTCTCCGATCGTTGCCACGTCATCCACGCATGGCGTGGATCTACTGGTCAGTCCAACGCGATCCGCCGCCCTTCGCGCGCGCTGTCCATGCCGGCCTGCAGCAGCCGCATCAACTGCAATGCCTGCATCGGGCTGACCGTCGCTTCGCCGTCGCCGTGCATCGCCGCTGCGAACTGCGCATACAACCGACGATAGTCGCCGGGCAGGTTGTCGACGGTGCTGCGCAGAACATTGTCTTCTGCATCACAGCGCACCAGTTCGCCATGCCGGGGATCGATGCCCCAACCGGGCGCACCCGGTGCTACGCCGCGGCGCAGCTGGGCCTCCTGCACATCCAGGCCGTACTTGATCCAGCTGGCCTTGCTGCCATGCACGCTGAAGTGCGGGGCAGGGGCAGCCACCAGTGAACCGGCATGCACGATGGCGCGATGCCGCGGGTAGTGCAGTACGGCGTGGAAGTAATCGATGCCGGTGCCACCTTGGCGCTGCACGGCCAGATCCGCATCGATGGCGTCGGGCCAGCCGAACAGCACCAGCATCTGGTCCAGCAGGTGCGGGCCGAGGTCGTACCACAGGCCACTGCCTGGCCCGTCCTGTTCGCGCCAACGGTCGCGCACCTGCGGCCGGTAGCGGTCGAAATGCGCATGGCATTCGGCCACCTCGCCCAGCGTGCCTTCGGACAGCAGCGCCTGCAGCGTGAGGAAGTCGGCATCGAAGCGCCGGTTCTGGAACACGGTGGCGATGCGGCCGGCGTCGCGTGCTGCGGCCAGTACCGTTTCCGCTTCGGCCACATCCAGCGCAAAGGGTTTGTCGACCAGCACGTGCTTGCCGGCGGCCAGCGCGGCCATCGCCAGTGGCGCGTGCTGTTCGTTCGGCGTGGCGATCACCACCGCATCCACCGCTGGATCGTCGAACACGTCCTGTGGCGTTGCACGCACGTGTACGTTGCTGAACGTGCGCAGCAACGTGTCGCGCTGCGAGCTGACGATGCTGTGCAGGACCAGGCCGGGCGTGTGCTGGATCAGCGGCGCATGGAAGACGCGGCCGGCGAGGCCGTAGCCGATCAGGGCCAGGTGCAGGTCGGGGCGCATGGCAGAGCTCCGGCAGGGGGGGGAAGGGCAGGGTAAACGACGGATGCGGACAGCCCAAAACTGAACCGTTGCCGTTGGAAACGCTTCGATTCACGGCGGCATGACCGCGACGCCACGCCTGCTCTACGTGCGCTCGTCCAGACTGGCAGCACATCCCGAAGGAGAACGACACGATGAGCAATACCACTCGCACGCTGATTGCTTCTGCCCTGACGCTGGGCCTGGCACTGTCCTCCTCGGCCGCCTTCGCCAAGGACCCGGCCGCGAAGAGCCCGCCGACCACCAGCGCACATCCGGCTACCCATGCGGATCGCCATGATTCCAACGAACCGGTGACCGACAGCTGGATCACCACCAAGGTGAAGGCGGACCTGCTGACCAGCAGCAACGTCCCGGGCACCGAGATCAAGGTGGAAACGGTGAACGGCGTGGTCAGCCTGAGCGGCACCGTGGCCACCCAGGCCGAGAAGGACAAGGCGGTCACCACCGCCAAGGGCATCAAGGGCGTGACCCGCGTCGATGCCGCCGCATTGAAGGTCAGCGCTGCCGCCAAGCGCTGAACCGGTTGGGCGCCCCCGGGTGGGGCGCCCGCTGACCTGTAGAGCCGAGCCACGCTCGGCTGGAACTCCAAGGCAGCCGAGCATGGGCTTGGCCCTACAGGTCTGATTGCCAACCCGTTCAGCTGACCGCGCTGGAAATTCCAGAGTTGTGACCGCCTGCGCTATATTGCCGGTTCCGCAACCGGGTTCGGCCCGGCCAACGCGTCGCGGCAGAGCTGACGAGGAACTATGGCGCTGGTTTTCAGTGACGACATCTGGGACCGCTGGCGGTTGCCGGCCTTGGCGCTGGCCGCCGCCGCGATCATCGTGGTGCCGTGGTTGACCCTGCGTAAACTGCAGCAGGACAGCGAACAAGCGATGGCCTGGGTCAACCACACCCAGGCCGTGGGCGTGGCACTGCAGCAACTGCAGGCCGATGTGCGCGATGTTGAATCGGCCGCGTTGACCCTGTCCAAGGGCGTGGATGCCCCCGGCCTGCGCGAGCGCATGGCCCGCGCCGATGAAATTCCCGGGCGCCTGGCCGAACTGGGCCGGATGACCCGCGACAATCCCGACCAGCTGATCCGCATCGGTCGGATCGAATCGATGCTGGAAGGCCGCATGACACTCGCCCGCGAGCTGGCCAGGTCCGAGCCGAACAGCGACCAGCGCGAGCTGGTGCAGGACCTGAGTACGCGCTATCCCATCCGCGGGCTGGTGGAAGAACTGCAGGCCAGCGAGCAGAAGCTGCTGGCGCTGCGCGCCGAGCAGGCGGCGCGCCAACGCAAGCAGACCGAACTGGTGTCGTGGAGTTCGCTGGTGATCCAGCTGGCGCTGCTCGGCTTGGTGCTGTGGCTGCTGCAGCGGCAGATCGGCCGTCGCCTGCATGCCGAGCGGCAATCGCTGCGCTCGGCTGCACGTGCGGCGTCGGTGCTGCAGACCGTGCGCGAACCGATCGTGCTGCTCGACCGCGACCTGCGCGTGCAGCTGCACAATCCAGCATTCGCTGAGCTGTACGGCCTGCAGGACGAGCGCGCCGACGGCCTGCTGCTGGAAAACGTTGGCGACAATGCATGGCAGGACCCGGTGGTCCGGCAGCGCCTGGCCGACGTACTGTCGCGCGGTCGCGAACTGTGGGACTTCGAGCACGAGCAGCGCACCGCTGACGGCGTGGTGCGTTACATGCTGCTCAACGCGCGGCGCATGCCGCTGCCCGACAGCGATGACGAGGTGGTGCTGCTGACCATCAGCGACGTCACCATGCAGCGCGCAGTGCAGCTGCGCGTGGAAGAGCTGAACCGCCAGCTGGAAGGCAAGGTTGCGCAGGTATCCGAGGTCAACCGCGAGCTGGAGGCCTTCAGTTATTCGGTCTCGCATGACCTGCGTGCACCGCTGCGCCACGTGGCCGGATTTTCCGACAAGCTGTCGCGCCACCTCGGCGATCAGGCCGATGACAAGAGCCGCCACTATCTGGACGTGATTTCCAGTTCGGCCCGGCGCATGGCAGCGTTGATCGACGACCTGCTGGTCTACTCGCGCCTTGGCCGTGCGGCGATGCGGCAGCAGGCGGTGGACATGCAGTCGCTGGTGGCCGACACCCGCGCCATGCTCGATTCCAACCTGCAGGCCGAGGCCGAGAACAGCGGCCATGTGCACCAGGTGGAGTGGAACATCGCGCCGCTGCCGATCGTGGTGGGCGACGAGAACATGATCCGCCAGGTCTGGCTCAACCTGCTCGGCAACGCAGTGAAGTACTCGGGCAACCGCGAGCCGGCGAAGATCCGCGTTGACTACCAGCAGCAGCCCGACGGCGGCCATCAGTTCACGGTCAGCGACAATGGTGCAGGCTTTGACATGGCCTACGCCGGCAAGCTGTTCGGTGTGTTCCAGCGCCTGCACAAGGCCAGTGACTATCCGGGGACCGGCATCGGCCTGGCCAGCGTGCGCCGCGTGCTGACCCGCCATGGTGGCCGTATCTGGGCCGAGGCCGAACCGGACGTCGGCGCCACCTTCCACTTCTACCTGCCCCCCGCGACCGACGCGGACAAACAAGGTCCTTCTGCATGACGACTCTGCGCACCATTCTTCTCGCTGAAGACAGCCCGGCGGATGCCGAAATGGCGATCGACGCCCTGGAAGAAGCGCGTCTGGCCAATCCCATCGTGCACGTCGAGGACGGCGTGGAAGTGATGGACTACCTGCTGCGCCGCGGTGCCTTCGCCAACCGCGAGGAAGGCTTGCCGGCGGTGCTGCTGCTGGACATCAAGATGCCGCGCATGGATGGCCTGGAAGTGCTGCGGCAGATCCGCGAGCACGAAGAACTCAAGCGCCTGCCGGTGGTGATCCTGTCGTCCTCGCGCGAGGAAAGCGACCTGGCCCGCAGCTGGGACATGGGCGTGAACGCCTACGTGGTCAAGCCGGTGGACGTGGACCAGTTCTTCGGCGCGGTGCAGACCCTGGGCAAGTTCTGGGCATTGATCAACCAGGCACCGGAACTCGAGTGAGCCCATGCCCCTGACCGGTCCCGCCCTGGGGGCGCTGCGCATCCTGCTGGTGGAAGACTCACCGGAAGATGCCGAGCTGATGTCCGAACAGATGCTCGACGCGGGCCTGGAGGCCCGTTTCGAGCGTGTCGAGAGCGAGGCGGAACTGCGCCAGGCACTGGCGGTGTTCCAGCCGGACATCGTGCTGTCCGACCTGAGCATGCCGGGGTTCTCCGGTGACGACGCGCTGCGCATCGTGCGCGAGACCTCGCCGGAGGTGCCCTTCATCTTCGTCTCCGGCACGATGGGTGAGGAGAATGCGGTGGCGGCGCTGCAGAAGGGCGCCAACGACTACATCATCAAGCACCAGCCTGCGCGCCTGCCTTCGGCGGTCGCACGTGCGATCCGCGATGCACGCAGTGCGGTCGAGCGCGCACGCGTGGAAACCGAACTGATGCGTGCGCAGCGCCTGGAAAGCCTTTCACTGCTCGCCGCCGGCCTCAGCCACGACCTGCGCAACATCCTGCAGCCGTTGCTGATCATGCCGGACCTGCTGAAGGCCCGTACCGAGGATCCGCAGCTGCACCACCTGGCCGACGTCATCGCCGAGTGCGGCCGCCGCGGCCATGAGATGGCCGAGTCGATGCTGTCGTTCGTGCGTGGTTCGCGCAAGCCGAGCGAGCGCATCGAGATCAAGGGCCTGTTCGATGCGGTGGCGCTGCTGTTGCGCAGCAACGTGCCCGATGCCGTGCGCCTGGAACTGCAGGTGCAGGACGAAGGCCTGGTGGTCGACGCCAACTACACCGAACTGCAGCAGGTAATGCTGAACCTGGCGCTCAACGCGATCCAGGCGATGCCCAACGGTGGCCGCCTGAGCCTGACCGCCAGCCATGCCGGCCAGCGCGATGGCGTGGACTGGATGCAGATCTGCGTGTCCGATGAAGGCATCGGCATGGATGCGGACACGCTGTCGCACCTGTTCAATCCGTTCTTCACCACCAAGGCCGATGGCACCGGCCTGGGCCTGATTTCCTGCAAGCGCATCGTCGAAGGTGCCGGCGGCAGCATCCATGTCAGCAGCCAACCGGGGCAGGGCACCTGCTTCGAGCTGCGCTTGCCGATGCACGAAGCCAGCGACGGCAGCGAGCCGATCGAGCAGCTGGTGGCCTTGGGCAGTGGCCAGTCGATCCTGGTGGTCGACGGCGAAGCCACGCGCCTGTCGCTGCTCGGCAACGCGCTGTCCAGCCAGGGGTATCAGCTGCAGCTGGCCTCCGATGGCCCGGCGGCGCTGCGCTGGATGCAGCAGGAGGCGATGCCGGCGCTGGTGATTGCAGACGCCGGCTCAAAGCTGCTGCCGGCCAGCCAGCTGCTGGGCGAGATGGCTGCGCTGGGCTATCGCGGCCCGGCGCTGGTGCTGGAGGACGCGGCGGTGGCGGTGCCTGCCGATGCCTTCCCGGCCGGCGTGGACGTCCATGTACTGCGCAAGCCGCTGCAGATGCAGCAGGTGTTCCGGGCAGTGGCCGAGGCGCTGGGCTGATGCCGCTGGGGTTCTGTAGAGCCGAGCCTATGCTCGGCTGCTGTTCGCATTGACCTCGACAGCCGAGCATGGGCTCGGCTCTACAGGGCGGTTTCCCAGGGGAACCGCGGCAGCGCGTCCACCGCCTGTTCCAGCCGCCGCGACCAGTTCTGGTGGATGTCGGCATACAGCGTGGAATCCGCGCCCAGCCGCAGCTGCTGGCCGATGCGCAGTTCACCGTCGCGCAGCAGCGCCAGGTCGATCGGCAGGCCTACCGACAGGTTGGAACGGATGGTGGAGTCCAACGAGACGATTGCCGTGCGGGCGGCATCCTCCAGGCGCGTGGCGGGGCTGAGGATGCGGTCGAGGATCGGCTTGCCGTACTTGGACTCGCCGATCTGCAGGTAGGGCGTCTCCGGCGAGGCGGCTATGGCGTTGCCGAGCGGGTAGATCATGTACAGCCCGGGCCGCTCGCCGGCGATCTGGCCGCCGAAGATCAGCGTGGCCTGGGTGTTGACCCCGTCATGGCCGTGTTCGCTGTGGCTGCTGTGCACCTGGCTGTCCACCAGCAGTTGCCCCACATACGCGGCGGCTTCGAACAGGTGGGTCATGTCGCGCAGGTTGGGCACGCGCCGCTCTGCGGCATCGCGGCCCAGGCGCGACACCAGCAGCTGGGTGGTGGCCAGGTTGCCAGCCGCCATCAGCACGTAGGCTGCCTGGCCGGGATATTCGAACACGTGCAGCTTGCGATGCACGCGTACATCGTCCAGCGAGGCATTGGTCCGGGTGTCGGCAGCGAAGACCAGGCCCTCGTCCACCTCGATTCCAACGCAATAGGTCATGTCGGTGCCCTATCATGTGCGTCCCGGATTGTAGGCAGGCCGCCGTGACGACGGCATGTCCACGCCCCCCATCGCTGCCACCTGAACCGCATGACGACCGTGCTCCTGAGCCTGGGCAGCAATGTCCAGCCCCGCCGCTACCTCCACGCCGCGGTGGCGGCCCTGCGCGAGCGCTTCGGCGCGCTGCAGGTCTCGCCGGCCTACCGTACCGCCGCGGTCGGCTTCGACGGCCCGGCCTTCCTCAACAACGCGGTGGCGATCGAGACGGACTTGCCGCTGCAGGAACTGGACGACTGGCTGCATGCGCTGGAGGACGCGCACGGCCGCGACCGTAGTGGGCCGCGCTTCTCCGACCGGACCCTGGATATCGACGTGGTGTTCTACGGCGACCTGGTGGTGGAAGGTCCCGGCCACCTGCGCATTCCCCGTCCCGAACTGAAGCATGCCTTCGTGCTGAAGCCGCTGGCCGATATCGCGCCCGACTTCATCGATCCGGTCAGCGGGCTGGACCTGGCGACGCTGTGGCGCGCGCACGCGCAGTTTGGCGAGGCGTTCGAGGTGGTTGACCTGGATTGATGGAGGTTGCCGGCCAGCGGCCGGCATGACCGGTAGCGCCGGCCGCTGGCCGGCAACCTCTCAGCTGACCGTGCGCCCGCCATCCACGCGCAGCGTGTGGCCGGTGACGAAGCTGGCTTCGGCCACCAGCCAGTACACCGCTTCGGCGATCTCCTCGACCGTACCGATCCGCGCCAAAGGCGTGCGCGCCAGCAGGGCCTCGCGGGCGAAATCGTCCTTGCCCTGTTCCGGCCAGAGGATCGCGCCGGGCGCCACCGCATTGACCCGCACCTTCGGCGCCAGCTCCAGCGCCAGCGAACGGGTGGCCATCTCCAGCGCGGCCTTGGCCATCGTGTAGGCGATGTGGTCGCGCATCGGGTCGGTGCCGTGCAGATCGGTCAGGTTGACGATGCAGCCCTGCTGGCGGCGCAGGTAGGGCGCGGCCGCCTGTGACAACAGCAGTGGCGCGCGCGCATTGACCGCATACAGCTCGTCCATCGCCTCGGCGGTGACCTGGCCGAGCGGGGTGGCATAGAAGTTGGAGGCGTTGTTGACCAGCGCGTCCAGGCGGCCGAAGTGGGTAACGGCCTGTTCCACCAGGTCGGGCAGGGCGTCGGCGTCACGCAGGTCGGCCTGCAGCGCAAGCACGCTTCCGGGCCGCACGTTGTCGAAATCGAACGCGGCCTGCTGCAGTTCGGCGCTGGAGGTGTTGGCATGCAGTACCACCGACCAGCCACAGGCGTGGAACTGGCGGGCGATGGCCGCACCGATCCGGCGCGCGCTGCCGGTGATCAGGACCACGGGGTGGGTATCGCTCATCGAGGGTCCTCCAAGGCTCGGCTATCCTGTGCACCATTGTCACCGCATTCGAAGACGCCATGCAGCCCACCTTCCCCCTGCCCGAAGCCGATGCCCTGGCCCACAGCGACCAGCTGGCGGCCGCCCTGCGCGCCGAAATCCTTGCGCAGGGCGGGGCGATGCCGTTCTCGCGCTTCATGGAGCTGTGCCTGTATACCCCCGGCTGGGGCTACTACAGCGCCGGCGCCAGCAAGTTCGGTGGCAGCGGCGACTTCACCACCGCACCCGAGCTCGGCAGCCTGTTCGCCGGCAGCGTGGCCAATGCGCTGGCGCCAGTGTTCGCCCAGCTGGGCGCGCAGGCCCGCATGCTGGAACTGGGCGGCGGTACCGGCGCCTTCGCCGAGGCCGTGCTGCTGCGCCTGGCCGAACTGGACGCGCTGCCATCGCGCTACGCCATCCTCGAACCCAGCGCCGACCTGCGCGAGCGCCAGCAGCAGCGCCTGCAGCAGAACCTGCCGGCCGAGTTGGCCGCGCGCGTGGACTGGATCGACCGCCCGTTCGAGGAGGACTGGGAGGGCGTGGTGTTCGCCAACGAGGTGATCGACGCGCTGCCGACCCCGCGTTTCCTGATCCGGGACGGCGAGGTCTATGAGGAAACCGTCGAGCTTGATGGCGA
Organism: Stenotrophomonas sp. YJH_SMC_130; assembly: GCF_059369035.1. Lineage (NCBI taxonomy): Bacteria > Pseudomonadati > Pseudomonadota > Gammaproteobacteria > Lysobacterales > Lysobacteraceae > Stenotrophomonas > Stenotrophomonas sp. YJH_SMC_130. The sequence continues at coordinate 66,099 of NZ_JCAFSH010000009.1, read as the reverse complement.
AGGCAACTTCATCCGTGGCGCGCAGCCGGCTGACATCCTGCTCAACGGTGCGGTGCGCCACATCGAGCGCTACCTGGAAAAGCCCTTTGCCGACGGTTACCGCTCCGAGGTGCTGCCGCAGCTGCCGTACTGGCTGCAGGCAGTGGCTGGCGGCCTGCAGCGTGGTGCGATGCTGTTTGTCGATTACGGTTACAGCCGCAGCGAGTTCTACCAGCACGACCGCGACGATGGCACAGTCCGCGCGTTCTACCGCCACCACGTGCACAACGACGTGCATCGTTGGCCCGGCCTGCAGGACATCACCGCGTCGGTGGATTTCACCGCGATGGCCGAGGCGGGCATGCACGGTGGTTTCGAATTGGCGGGGTACTGCAGCCAGGCCAGTTTCCTGCTCGGCAACGGCCTGGACCAGGTGCTGCTGCTGGCCGAAGAGCGTACGGATGAGGTCGGCCGTATCCAGCTGCGTGACCAGGTGAAGAAGCTGACCCTGCCGACCGAGATGGGCGAGCGCTTCCAGGCCATCGGCCTGCAGCGCGGCGTCGACTTCGAGCCGGCGTTCGAACTGGGCGACCTGAGCTGGCGCCTGTGAGCAGTGCGTTGCCGCTGATCAAGCCGCTGCGGCGGCCGCGGCTGTGGACTGTGCTGTGGGTGCTGGCGGTACTGCTGGTGGTCGTGGTCTGCCTGATCCCACCGCCGCCGATTCCACTGCCGGAAAACAGCGACAAGGGCGAGCACTTCCTCGCCTACTTCATCCTGGCCGGCAGCGCGGTGCAGCTGTTCCGGCCGGGGCGCCCGCTGCTGTGGGTGGGCGTGGGGCTGGTGCTGATGGGCGTCGGCATCGAGTTCGCGCAGGGCGCGCTGACCAGCAACCGCACTGCCGACCCGATGGACGCCATTGCCAACACGATCGGCGTGCTGGCCGGCATGGCCACGGCACTGACCCCGTTGCGCGATCTGCTGGTGCGCTGGCGGGGCTGAGGTTCCTGTAGAGCCGAGCCCGTGCTCGGCTTCCTCCCGAAAGGCAGCCGAGCATGGGCTCGGCTCTACAGTAGATCCACGCCATGCGTGGATGGATTGCGCCAGGACAGGCTTGCGGTTACTTCTTCAGCGTGACCTCATCCAGCACCCACATCGCCGGGCGCGTATCGCCGGTGAAGTTGATGCACAGGTCACCCGTGCCCTGCGTGCCCTTCGGCAGCGCCGCACGCAGGGTCACGAAGCCATCGGCATCGGGCGTGGCCGGCAGCGGTACTTCAGCCAGCACCTTGCCGCTGCAATCGCCGTGACGCACCTGCATTTCGCCATGCGCGCGCCTCGCTTTTTCGAAGCGACGCTTGGGTTCATCGTGGGCCAGCTGGAAGTAGTACGGAATGCGGCCCGCGCGGACCTCCACGCTGCCGATGCCGTCCAGCTGCGCCTGCGGCCAGCGCCAGCACGGCTGGAAGATGTCGACGTTGAACACCGCACGCGTTCCCTCGCGCGGGCCGTCGTCTTCCAGGCGCAGCACCAGCCCCTTCTTGCCCACGCAGCTGAGCAGCGCATCGCTGCGGCGGCTGAGCAGCGACTGCGCGGTGAACGTGGCGATGGTCGGCTTCGCGGCCAGCATCTGGCCCTGGTAGAACGCAGCGGCCTGCACGGTGGTCGGCAGCGTCGCGGTCAGCGGCTGCTGGTACAACGGCGACTGCGCGGTCACCGGCTGGCCATGGGTGCTGTAGCGCACTTCATAACCCAGCGGGTTGGCCAGCGATAGGGTCACGGAGTTTTTCGCGCGATCATCGGTGTAGTCCACGCCCACTTCGAACGGGGTCTGCGCGTAGGCCAGGCCCCAGGCACGGTAGCGCTGCAGCTGCGCGGGCAGGCGCGCGAGGAAATCGCGGAAGTCGCGATGTTCCGGCGTACTCCAGCCGGTCTCGGCCACGGCGGCCAGGCGCGGGAACAGGTTGTGCTGCAGGCGCGCGTAGGTGCGCGTGTGCTCGGTAAACATGTTGGCCTGCAGGCCGAGAATGTGCTGGCGCTTGTCGGCCGCCAGCTCGGCCGGCACCGGCTCGAAGTTGTACAGCTTGCCCAGGTTGACCTGAGCCGGGCGACCGGGTGGTTCATTCGGCGAGGCGGTCTGCAGGTAATCCAGGTACAGGTACCCCACCGGCGACATGACCACGTCATGGCCGGCACTGGCTGCAGCCAGGCCACCTTCGGTGCCCTGCCACGACATCACCGTGGCCTGCGGTGGTAGGCCGCCTTCGAGGATTTCGTCCCAGCCGATCAGGCGCCGGTCGTGCTGCTCCAGGAAGGTCTCCAGGCGCTTGATGATGTGGCTCTGCATGGCCATTTCATCCTTGATGCCCAGCGCACGCATGCGCTGCTGCACCTGTTTCGAGGCTTCCCACTGGTCCTTGACCGCTTCGTCGCCGCCCACGTGCACGTACTTCGCAGGGAACAGCGCGATCACTTCTTCCAGTACGTTCTCGAGGAAGGTGACGGTGCTGTCTTCCACGTTGAACAGGTTCGGGAACACGCCCCATTCGCTGATCGGCTTCAGCGGGGTGTTGATCGAACCCAGTTCCGGGTACGCGGCGATCGCCGCGGTGGCATGGCCGGGCACGTCGATTTCCGGAATCACCTGGATATGCAGCCTGGCGGCATAGGCGATCACTTCGCGGATCTGCTCCTGCGTGTAGAAGCCGCAGTACGGATGCTCCTTGCCACTGGCCGGATCGATGCCACCGTCGCCGGCCGGCAGGCGGCAGCTGCCCACCTCGGTCAGCTTCGGGTAGCGCTTGATCTCCATGCGCCAGCCCTGGTCATCGGTGAGGTGCCAATGGAAGGTATTGAGCTTGTGCGCGGCCATCGCGTCGAGCACATGCTTGATCTCGTCCAGGCTCTGGAAATGCCGCGCCGAGTCGAGCATGAAACCGCGCCAGCCGAAGCGCGGCGCGTCCTGGATCTGCACCGCCGGCAGCACGCCGTTGCTGCCACCCGTGGCGAGCTGGGCAAGCGTGGTTGCGCCGTAGAACAGGCCGGTTTCGTTGCCGGCCTGCACCAGCACGCCCTGCGCGGTGCTTTCCAGCGTGTAGCTCTCACCACTGTCGCGGAAGGTCGGGATGATCTGGAAGCGGATGCTGCCCGACGTGCCTGCCGCCTTGCCCTGTGCCGGCGTAAGGCGCGGACCGCCGCTGCGCGCCAGCAGGTCGGCGAACTGGGTGGCGACCCGTTGCGCGGCTTCGCCTTCGGCCTGCAGCGCGGTATCGGCGCGTACGGTGATGCCGCTACCCTGGCCGTGCTGCACGGTAGCGGGCGCGGGAATCAGCATCAGGCTGCCGGCGCGCAGCTGCGGGCCCGGTGCTTCAGCGGCCGGCGTGGGATCGGCGGCGAGCGCGGGTAGCGCCGGCAGCAGGGCGAGCAGGCTGCCCAGCAGTACTGCGCTGCGCATCTGGGCGCGGGAAGGCTTGACCATCGGAACGACTCCTTGGAACGGTGCGATGAACGCTATACATGAAAAACGCCGGGCCCGGAATGACCCAGGCCCGGCGTGCGTGCACGACTCGGCGATGTTGCTGCCGCTGGATCAGTACTTGAAGCGGAAGTTGAGGTAGTACTGGCGGCCGTTGCTGTAGAACGAGGTCGGGATGGCCGCGGTCTGGTAGTACTTGTAGGTCGGGTTGTTGAGGTTCAGGCCATCCAGGCTGATGCTCAGCCAGTCGGTGGCCTTGTAGCTCAGCGATGCCGACAGCGTGCCGAAGTCATCCTGGTAGTACGGGTTGGTGCCCGACAGGCTGATCAGGAACGAGGAACGGCGGGTGTAGCTGACCCGGGCGCCAAAGCGCTCGTTCTCGAAGTAGGCACCCACGTTGTAGGTGTTCTTCGAAGTACCCAGCAGATTGTGCGAACCATCCGACCAGGTGTGCGAGGTGGTGCCGTTGGCGTAGGTGTAGTTGGCATTGATGCCGAAGTACTCGCCGATCGGCTGCTCGTAGGCCACTTCCACGCCGGTGACCTTGCCGTCGGCATTGATCGGGGTGGAGATCTGGTAGGTCTCGAGCTGGTTGGTCAGTTCGCTGTACAGCTGGCGCGAGACCACGTCGAAGGCGATGTAGTCCTTCAGCTTCATGTGGTACGCGCCCACCGACAGCAATCCGCGCGGCATGAAGTACCACTCCAGGTTGGCATCCAGGTTGGTCGACAGGGTCGGCTTGAGGTTCGGATTGCCGCCGCCGCCGGTGCGGTTCAGGTCAGAGCCGTACGAGGACGCGCCCAGTGCCGAGTAGTCCGGCAGGGTCTGGGTCTGCGAGGCGGCGACACGCAGCACCAGCGAGTCGTCCAGGTCGAACTTGATGTTGGCGCTGGGCAGGACACGGTTGCGCTTGTTCTGGAAGGCCAGGCGCTCCCACATGCCGAACAGGCTGCTGACATCGGCGTCGGCGGCCTTGCTGACGGCGTTGTAGGTGTCGATGTCCTGCTTGATGTTGACGTAGCGCAGGCCGACGTTGCCGCTCCACCAGTCGCCGCGGAAATTGGCCTGCACGTAGCCGGCGAAGTTCTTTTCCTTCACCTTCCACTCGGCGCCATAGTTGTGGCGACCGGTCGGGCCATCATTGCCGGCCAGCCAGGTGGAGTTGTTGGTCACCGCATCCTTCAGCGCGCCCGGGGTGAAGTACCACAGGTTGCGCGGGAAGGTGCCGCCGATGTCACCGGCAAAGCCGCTGGGATAGTTGGCCGTGGCACCGTTCTTCAGCGCGCTCCAGATGTCACCCGGGGTTGCACCTTCCGGCGACAGCGCTTCGCGCTTGTGGTCGGCGAAACGCAGGCCGAAGTCGATCGAGCTCAGTACGCCGCCATCATTGAAGTACTGGTTGAAGTCGAGCGTGGCCCACTTCTCCTTGTCTTCAGCGGTGACCTGCTGGTTGCCCCAGGTGCCGAAGCTGGTCACGCCGTTGGGCGAGAGGTCGCCGCCGACGTTCCAGTCGATCGGCGAGCCATTGCCGTGGGTGGCCCAGCTGGCGCCGCCGCCGTTGGCCAGGGTGACCTCGGCGATGTACTGGCGCGGCGTCTCGCCGGTGCCCTTGGTGCTGCCGGCCTGGAACGTGGCGGTCAGGCTGTCGCTGATCTGCCAGTCGGCATCGAAGGTGACATAGCTCGACTTGGCCTTCGACTCGCGGTAGATCATGTCGTACACCGCATAGTCGGTGCCGGGCACGCCCCGGTAGGTGGCGTTGGTCAGCACGCCGTCCTTGACCACATAGCCCGGATCCGGCGCCTGCGACTTGGCGAAGCTGTTGCCGAACATCATGAAGTTGCGGTTGTAGTTGTTGGCCTTCAGCTCGGAGCTGAAACCATTCAGGCCCAAGGTGAGGCTGTCGCTCGGCTTGAACTGCAGCGAGACCAGGCCGCCCTTGCGTTCGCGGGTCTGTTCGAACAGGGTCGAACCCAGCAGGCCCGGCACGTTGACGCCGATCAGGTCCGGATTGGTCCTGGCGACCGGGTCGCCGGCGCCGATCTTGAAGAAGCCGCCCGGGATTTCCTGCGCTTCACGGCGCAGTTCGCGCTTCTGGCTGAAGCCCTGCACCATCACGCCGAAGGTGCCTTCGTCGTTCTTGTAATTGAACAATGCCGAGTACTGCGGATCGGTCGATTTGGCCAGGTCCGAACGCACCGCACCGATGGAGCCTTCCGCGGTGAACGGCTTGGAGAATTCCAGCGGCTTGCGGGTGATGATGTTGACGGTACCGGTGGTGCCGCCGTCCTGCAGCTTGGCCTGCGAGGACTTGTTCACTTCCACCGAGCTGACCAGTTCCGACGGCAGCAGCGAGTAGCTGACGCTGCGGCCGACGTTGTTGCCCTGGCTGAGCACGAACCAGTCGGCGGAGCCGACGGTGTGGCCGTTGATCAGGGTCTGGGTCAGGCTCGGGCTGGTGCCGCGCAGGCTGACACGGTCGGCTTCATCGAAGCCACCTTCGTCGGCGCTGGACGAGCTGATGTTGACGCCCGGCAGGCGCTGCAGGGTATCGGCAACGTTGTGCGCGGGCAGCTTGCCCACGTCTTCGGCGGTGACCACTTCCACGCGCGCATTGGCTTCGCGCTTGGTGTCCAGCGACTTTTCCATCGAGCCACGGATGCCGGTAACGGTCACGGTGTCCAGATCGGTGGCGGTCGGGGCCGCCTGCTGCGCGTGCGCACTGAAGGCGATGCAGCTGACGATGGCGGCCGAAAGCAGGGTCTTGCGGGTGTTCATGATGTCTCTCCTCATCACTCGATTGGGTGCCGGCGGCGGTGTTCGGTTACGGTTGCGATGACATGCGCGGGGCGGCGGCGAAGTCCCGTGCGTTGGCGTGCCACGTACTGCGTGCTGCGATTGCGTTGAAGCCTGTTGCGGTGTCAGGCGGCCGACTGCTGCAGGTACCAGCTGGCAGCGCCGACCACGCCCAACTGGCCGTGTTCGACGACCTTCACCGGGATGCGTGCCAGCGCTTCGCCCATCGGCCCCTTCTGCAGGTAGCGTTCGACGAAGGTGCTGGTGTGCAGGTATTCGCGGATCTGCGGCAGGATGCCGCCGGCCAGGTAGACGCCACCGTGGGCGCCGTAGAACAGCGCCATGTCGCCGATGGTGCTGCCGAGCAGGCCACAGAACACGTCCAGCGCCTGGCGCGCATGTGCATCGGTATCGGCCATGGCGGCGGCGGTGACTGCGTCGGGGCTTGCCAGGGTCGGCGCCTGCCCTTGCAGTGCACACACCGCACGGTACAGGTTCATCAGGCCGGGGCCGGAGATCGCATGCTCGATCGACACGTGCGCGCGGTCGCGCTGCATGTAGCGGACGATGGCCATTTCCAGTTCGGTGCTGGCCGCCAGGGTCGGCTGGCCGGCTTCGGTGGGCAGCACCACCGGGCCGTGCGCGGTGGGGATCCACAGCGCGGCGCCCAGACCGGTACCGGGACCGACCACCAGGGTCGGGCCACGTGTGGCAGTTTCCGGTCCACACAGGTGCAGCACGCCGCTGGCGTCCACCTGCGCGGCGGCGTAGGCCACCGCTTCGAAATCGTTGACGATGTAGACCCGCTGCAGGCCGACCTCGGCTTCCACCTGGCGCGCCGACAGCGGCCACGGCAGGTTGGCGGTGATCACCGTGCCGTCTTCGCGGGCATAGCCGGCGCTGGCGACCACGCAATGCGTGGGCCGCGGGCCTTCGCCCAGGAAGTCGGACAGGATCGCGCTGAGGCCGGCATGGTCGGCATTGCGGTACTTGCGGTACTCCAGCACCTGCACCGGATGGGCGGCGTCACCGCTGGCCTGGACCCGGGCCACGCGCACATGGGTGCCACCGACGTCGGCGGCCAGGAACGAGGGCGCGACGCGGGACAGGACATGCGACGGGGCGGGGTGGCTGGCGGTCACGCGGGCTCCTGCTGCAGGTGGGCCGGCCCGGGGATCGGGGGCGGCGATTGGGGCGGAGTCTGTAACCGCGCTGACAACGATGTCAACGAGTTCGTGACACTTTCGTTGCTGCGTCGCAACGAATGCGGCGCGCAGTAAACGTTTACACGGTGTGAGTGCGGGTTTCACATGGGAACCATTGGCGCACGGGGCTCTAGGCCTGCCGCGCATTCAGCGGGGCGTACCGCGGCGGACTTGCGCAGTGCAGCACAAGGTTCAGGCAGGCGTGCATGGAAGTTGACAAACCGCCGTTGTCCATCGAAAGAATGTGACAACGTTGTTCCCAGCCACTCTCCGACGCCGCGTTCTGCGGCCGTCGCCGCAGGAGCCCTCCTGATGTCCGCCGTCCCCGCTGCAAGCGCGCGCCCGAACGTGGCCACCTCCATCGCCATCGTTGGCGTGTTGTTCTTCCTGATCGGCTTCTTCACCTGGCTCAACGGCCCGCTGATCACCTTCGTCAAGTTGGCCTTCGAACTCAGCGAGGTCGGCGCCTTCCTGGTGCTGATGGTGTTCTACCTGTCCTATTTCTTCCTCGCCCTGCCGGCGTCCTGGATCCTGCGCCGCACCGGCATGAAGAAGGGCCTGAGCCTGAGCCTGCTGGTGATGGCCGGTGGTGCCGCGCTGTTCGGTGAATTCGCCACCCAGCGCTGGTACCCGGGTGCGCTCGGCGGCCTGTTCGTGATCGGCAGCGGCCTGGCGCTGCTGCAGACCGCGATCAACCCCTACATCTCGATCCTCGGCCCGATTGAAACCGCGGCACGCCGCATCGCGCTGATGGGCATCTGCAACAAGATCGCCGGCATGCTGGCGCCGGTGCTGATCGGTACCCTGGTGCTGCATGGCATCGGCGACCTGGACAAGCAGGTGCAGGCCGCCGACGCGGTCACCAAGGTTGCGCTGCTCAACGAATTCGCCGCCAAGATCCATGCGCCGTACCTGGCGATGGCCGCGCTGCTGGTGGTGCTGGCGGTGGCCGTGCTGTTCTCGCCTCTGCCGGAGATCAAGTCCTCCGAAGCCAATGCAACGCCGTCGGGTGCACCAGGAACCGCCGAGCGCCGCAGCATCTTCCAGTTCCCGCATCTGTGGCTGGGCGTGCTGTGCCTGTTCGTGTACGTAGGCGTGGAAGTCATGGCCGGTGATGCGATCGGCACCTACGGCCACGGTTTCGGCTTGCCGCTGGACCAGACCAAGATGTTCACCTCGCTGACGCTGGGTGCGATGTTGGCCGGTTACGTGGTCGGCCTGCTGGCGATCCCCGGCCTGGTCTCGCAGTCGCGCTACCTGACCATTTCGGCAGTGATGGGCGTGGTGTTCTGCCTGGGCGCCTGGGCTACGCACGGCTACGTCTCGGTGGCCTTCGTGGCGCTGCTGGGCTTTGCCAACGCCATGATGTGGCCGGCCATCTTCCCGCTGGCGATCCGCGGCCTGGGCCGCTTCACCGAGACCGGCTCGGCCCTGCTGGTGATGGGCATCGCCGGCGGCGCGATCATTCCGCAGCTGTTCGCCGTGCTCAAGCAGCACATCGACTTCCAGCTGGTGTTCGTGCTGCTGATGGTGCCGTGCTACCTGTACATCCTGTTCTACTCGGTGATCGGCCATCGTGCCGGCCTGCCGCAGGACAAGGCCTGATCGGCGATGATGGACGGCAGCCAACCCCAGGGAAAACCCATGCGCAGAGCGACCATCAAGGACGTTGCGGAGAAGGCCAAGGTCTCGCTGAAGACGGTCTCGCGGGTGATCAACAACGAGCCCTCGGTGATGCAGGCCACCCGTGCGCGGGTGCTGCGTGCCATCGCCGAGCTCGACTACGAGCCCGATCCGTCCGCGCGCAACCTGCGCAGCGGCACTACCTTCGTGATCGGGCTGGTCTACGACAACCCGAACCCGTACCACATCATCGGCGTGCAGAACGGCGTACTGGCCGCGTGCCGCGAGACCGGCTTCGGCCTGCAGATCCATCCCTGTGATTCGAGCTCGCCGCTGCTGGCCGATGAACTGGCCGACTGGGTGCAGCGCTCGCGCCTGGCCGGGCTGGTGCTGACCGCGCCGATGTCCGAGCGCCGCGACCTGATCCAGGCGCTGACCGCGCGTGGCATCAAGCTGGTGCGCATCATCGCCGCCACTGAAGATCCGGCCGACGGCGCCTGCGTGTTCGTCGACGACCGCGAGGCGGCCTACGAGATCACCGAGCACCTGATCCAGCTGGGCCACCAGCGCATCGGCTTCCTCTGGGGCGGCAGCTCGCACCGCTCCTCGGGCGAACGCTACGCCGGTTACGAAGCCGCGCTGAAGGACTACGGCATGACCGTGGACAAGCACCTGGTGGTGCAGGGCGATTACACCTTCGATGATGGTTTCCGTGGGGCGCGCCGCCTGCTGGCGCTGCGCGAACCGCCCACCGCCATCTTCGGTTCCAACGACGAAATCGCTGCCGGCGTGCTGGCCGCCGCCAAGTCGGCCGGCATGAACGTGCCGTACGACCTGTCCATCGCCGGTTTTGAGGACAGCCCGTTCTCGCGCCAGTCGTGGCCGCCGCTGACCACCGCCAAGCAGGCCACCGAGGACATCGCCCGCCATGCCGCGCGCCTGCTGATCGCACAACTGCGCAGCGACGCCTACGACGATGCGCCGGCACCGCTGCACAACCAGGGCTTCGTGCCGCAACTGGTGGTGCGCGGTTCGACCGCGCCGATGCGCCCGGCCGGCGCACGCTCCCTTCCTTCCGATCCTGCCTGAGCCTGCCATGTCGCTGTCAGACCCCACCGCCACCCTGATGTTCGCCGAGGCCGCTGAAGCGGCCGACGTGGTTGCCCGCCAGTTCTCGCGCAACCACGCCACCATGGAAACCCTGGCCGCCAGCCTGCGCGCCGCGCCGCCGCCGTTCGTGGTCACCTGTGCACGCGGCAGCTCCGACCATGCCGCCACCTACGGCAAGTACCTGCTGGAAACCCAACTGGGCCTGGTGGTCGCCTCCGCGTCGCCGTCGGTAGGCTCGGTCTATGCCGCACCGCTGCAGCTGCGCGGTGCGCTGTTCATCGTCATTTCGCAGTCGGGCAAGAGCCCGGACCTGCTGCGCAACGCCGAGGCGGCCAAGGCCGCTGGCGCACGCGTGATCGCGCTGGTCAACGTCGAGGATTCGCCGCTGGCGCAGCTGGCCGACACGGTCATTCCGCTGCATGCCGGTGCCGAAAAGAGCGTGGCGGCAACCAAGAGCTACCTGGCCTCGCTGGCGGCGCTGCTGCAGCTGGCCGCCTACTGGAAGCAGGACAGCAGCCTGCGCAACGCGCTGGACCTGCTGCCGGACGCGATGCGTGAAGCCTGGCAGTGCGACTGGAGCGCGGTGACCGAAGGCCTGGTCGAGGCCACCAACCTGTTCGTGCTCGGCCGTGGCCTGGGCCTGGGTGCGGCGCAGGAAGCGGCGCTGAAGTTCAAGGAAACCTGCAGCCTGCACGCCGAAGCCTACAGCTCGGCCGAAGTGAAGCATGGCCCGATGGCACTGGTCGACCGTGGCTTCCCGGTGCTGGCCTTCGCGCAGCCCGATGAAACCGGTGCCGGCACCCGAGCGGTGGTCGAGGAGTTCACTTCGCGCGGCGCGCAGGTGTGGCTGGCCGGTGCCGGCGGCAACCTGCCGGTGGCGCCCGCGCCACACCCGCTGTGCGCACCGCTGCTGACCGTGCAGAGCTTCTATCGCGCGATCAACGCGCTGGCGCTGCGCCGTGGCTTCAACCCGGACCTGCCGCCGCACCTGAACAAGGTGACGGAGACCGTGTGATGGCATCCGTGCTGCGCAATGCCCGCATCCTGGCAGGCGATGAGTTCCGCGACGATCTGGCCGTGGTGATCGAAAACGGTCGCATCAGCGCGCTGCTGCCCGACGCCGCACCACAGCTGGGTCCCGCTGCCGAGCAGGTAGACCTGGGCGGTGGCTGGCTGCTGCCCGGCTTCATCGACGTGCAGGTCAATGGCGGTGGCGGCGCGTTGTTCAACAACACGCCGGACGTGGCGGCGCTGCGCACCATTGCGCAGGCGCATCGTCGTTTCGGTACCACCGCGATGCTGCCCACGCTGATCAGCGATGACGTGGCGGTGATGCGCGAAGCCATCGGTGCGATGCGCGAGGCGATCGCGCAGGGCGTGCCGGGCGTGATCGGCATCCATCTGGAAGGGCCTTACATCGCGCCGGCGCGCAAGGGTACGCACGATGCCAGCAAGTTCCGCGTGCCGGACGAAGAAGAGATCGCGCTGGCGGCGTCGCTGGACAACGGCGTGACGCTGCTGACGCTGGCGCCGGAGCGCGTGCCACTGGAAACCATCCGTGCGCTGGTCGAACGTGGCGTGATCGTGGCCGCCGGCCATACCGCAGGCACGTACGAAGAGATCCGCGCCGGCCTGGATGCCGGCGTACGCGGCTTCACCCACCTGTACAACGCGATGTCGCCGCTGCAGGGCCGTGAGCCTGGCGCAGTGGGCGCTGCGCTGGAAGACCGCGACAGCTGGATTGGCATCATCGTCGATGGCGTGCATGTGCATCCGGCCAGCCTGCGCGTGGCGCTGGCGGCCAAGCCGCGCGGTCGCCTGCTGCTGGTGACCGATGCGATGCCGCCGGTCGGTGCCGACGATCCAAGCTACGTGCTGTATGGCGAAACCATCACCGCCATCGATGGCGTGGTGCGCAATGCCGCCGGTTCGCTGGCCGGTTCTGCGCTGGACATGGCCACGGCGGTGCGCAACACCGTGCAGCTGCTGGGCCAGCCGCTGGCCGAGGCCGCGCGCATGGCCTCGACCTACCCGGCACAGTTCCTCAACGTCGACGACCGCCTGGGCCACATCGCCGAGGGCTACCAGGCCGACCTGGTGCTGCTGGATGACGCCCTGCAGGTGCGTGGCACCTGGATTGCAGGTCAGTACGAGGCCGCCTGATGAACAGTACGCCGCCACGCCGTCTGGGCTCGATCGATGCCCTGCGCGGCATCACCGTGGCGGCGATGCTGCTGGTCAACAATCCAGGCGACTGGAGTGCAGTGTTCGCGCCGCTGCGCCATTCGGAATGGCATGGCTGCACGCCCACCGACCTGGTGTTCCCGTTCTTCCTGTTCCTGGTGGGCGTGTCGATGGCCTTCAGCGTGGCACCGCGCGCGTTGGATGCCGCCGCACGCCCGGTGTTGGCGCGCGGCGTGCTGGAGCGCGCACTCCGCATCCTGGTGGCCGGCGTGCTGTTGCATCTGCTGATCTGGTGGGCGCTGCATACGCACCACTTCCGCATCTGGGGCGTGCTGCAACGGATCGCCGTGTGCGCGGCATTGGTGGGCGTGCTGGCGGTGTATGCACGGCCGCGCATGCAGGCCGGCGTGCTTGTTGGATTGCTGGTGGGGTACACGATGCTGCTGCTCGGCATGGGTGACCTGGCGCCGTGGACCAACCCGGCCAGCCGCTTGGACACCACGCTGTTCGCACCGTGGATCTATCAATGGCATGCCGATACCGGCCTCGGCCATGACCCGGAAGGATTGCTGAGCACGCTGGGTGCACTGGCCAGTACCGTGCTCGGCCTGTTGGCCGGTGGCCTGCTGCGCAGCGGGCGTTCGACGGCACTGGCCGGGCTGGGCGTGGCGACCGCCGTGCTGGGCCTGCTGCTGGCCGGGGTGCTGCCGTTGAACAAGCAGCTGTGGACGCCCAGCTACGCGCTGTGGACCGGCGGCCTGGCCGCGCTGGCGCTGTGGCTGGGCCACGTGCTGATCGACCTGAAGGGATGGCCGGCGCTGGGCCGGCGCTTCGGCGTCAATGCGATCACCGCGTATCTGGGGGCCTCGGTGATGTCGGTGGCGTTGATGGCCAGCGGTGCCTGGGGCTGGATCTGGCAGCAGCTGGCCAACGCGATGCCGGGTGCGCTGGAGCTGGCGTCGATGTTGCAGGCACTGGCGTTTGTCGCGCTGTGGTGGGGCGTGGCCTGGTGGCTGGACCGTCGGAAGATCTACTTGAAGATCTGAGCAGTCCCGGGGTCGGACCCCGTTCCGCAGGAAAGGGCCCTGACCCGATCCGCCAACGGCATCCACGCATGTGCGGCTCCCAACGCCCAGAAAAAATGAACGATTTCAGCCACATCACATTGGCGTGAGGGCCCGGCGATTTCATATCCGAAGTGTGATTTCCCGCACGCAAGTTCACCTATCGAAACGGTTCACATGACGGCAGACTGCACACGCAGCAGCGTGCATTTGCAGTTCCTGATTCCCTGTCCAGGAGGACTGTATGACCCGTGCCGTCCCGCGCGCTTTCCGTCCGCGCCGCCTCACCGTTTCCATGCTTCAGGCACTGGCAGTCCCGTCCATGGTGCTGTTGACCGCCAGCGCCGCCTGGGCCGGCTGCAGCACCGTCGCTCCGGTCGCCGGCCAGACGGTCACCTGCGACGCCAACGCGCCGAATCCGCAGACGGTGCCCATCTCGGCCAGCGGCGAAGCGGGCATCACCGTCAACGTCGCCAGCGGTGCCCAGTTGCAGCAGAGCGGTGGGGCGTCGGCCGTTACCCTGGTCGGTGCAAGTGGTCACTTGTTGACCAACCAGGGCGCGATCAGTTCGGTGGGGGGTGTGGCGGTCCAGCTCGGTGGCGGCAGCCGTGTCGAGAATTCGGGCAGCATCAGCACCGGCAACAACACCGCGCTGCAGTTCGTCGGTGCGGGCGACAGCGTGCTGGTCAACCGCGGAACGATCAGTGGGCGTACCGGCGTACAGTTCGATTCAGGCAACGACCGCCTGGACATGCAGGCCGGCAGCATCAGCGGCGGTGTCCTGCAAGGGGATGGCAACGACGTGCTGTTGCTGGGCAATGGCACCATCGACAGCGTCGACCAGGGCAGTGGCGATGACCAGATGACCGTCACCGGCGGCACCGTCACCGGCCTGGTAGCGCAGGGCAGTGGCCGCGATGATTTCGTCATGAGTGGCGGCACGATCGGCGCGCTGCAGCAGGGCGACAACATCGATACCTTCCGCATGAGCGGTGGTCGCATCATCGGCGCGTTCGAGGATGGCGACCAGGCCTGGATGACCGCTGGCCGCATCGGCCGCGTCAACATGAAGCTGGACAAGAACCTGTGGGACCAGTCCGGCGGCACCGTGGATGGCAACGTGGTGACCGGCTTCGACACCGACACCATCATCATTTCGGGCACGGCCTACATCGGCGGCAACATCAGCGTCAGCGGCGGCAACGACAGCGTGACCATCACCGACGGCACCGTGCGAGGGCAGGTACTGCTCAGCACCGGCGATGACACCTTCAACTGGAACGGCGGTGGCATCGTCTACGGTGCGATCGACATGGGCCCGGACAACGACGTGGCCAACCTCAGCAACCTCAACCAGGGCAACCTGGGTGCGGTGCCGCTGTTCGACGGGGGCAGTGGCATCGACCAGCTCAACCTGAGCAACGTCAAGACCGCAGGCGTGGGCCGCTTCCAGAACTGGGAGGCGATCAGCCTGGCCAACAGCACGGAGCTGAGCTTCGATGGCGACCTGGTGCTGGGCGACAGCGCAACCGGCACCGGTACGCTCACGGTGGACGACACCAGCACCGTCTACGCGGGCAGTGGCGGCCATGCCATCCGCCCGTTCAATAGTGCTGCACTGGTGGAGATGGTCAATGCCGGGCGCATCGACCTGACCGGTACCGGCGCCGGCGATGTGTTCACCGTGCGTGGCAACTACCGCGGTGACGGTGGTGGCCTGTACCTGCGCACCGTGCTGGGCGCGGACAACTCACCCAGCGATCGCTTGGTGATCGATGGCGGTACCGCCACCGGAACCACCGGCATCGGCGTGCTGAATGCCGGTGGCAGCGGCGCGGCCACGCTGGCCGATGGCATCCTGGTGGTGCAGGCCTTGAATGGTGGCCGCACCGCGCCGGGCGCGTTCTCGCTGTTCGCACCGGTCGCGGCCGGTGCCTACGAGTACTTCCTGTTCAAGGGCGGTGTCAGTGCCGGTACCAGCGAGAACTGGTACCTGCGTTCGACGCTGGTGACCGGCCCGACGCCGGCACCCAACGGTGGTGGCAGTGCCACCCCGCCGCCGCTGACGCCGCCGGTGGCACCACCGCCTCCCATTACCCCGGCGCCGCCACCGCCGCCCGAAGGCGCCACCGATCCGGACCTGACCGCAGGCGAGACCGCACCACCACCACCGCCGCCGGAACCGGCGCCGGTGGCACCGCCCAGCGATCCGGCGGTGCCGGATGTGCCCGTGGCCGGCGGTGCATTGCCCGGTACCGGTGCACCGCCGACGCCGGGTGCACGCCCGGCCGAAGGCGCGGTGGTACCGCTGTACCGCGTGGAAACCGCCGCCTATGCCGTGGTGCCGCCGCTGCTGCGCGAGACCTCGCTGGCCAGCCTCGGTACCTTCCACGAGCGGCAGGGCGAACAGCGCCTGCTGTACAACCAGGGCGCATTCCGCACCGCCTGGGGCCGCCTGGTGGGGCAGAGCAGCGAGATCCATTGGAAGGGCGATGCGCAGCCCGGCTTTGATGGCGATGTAATGGGCCTGCAGGCCGGCCTCGACGTGTGGGCCGCGGCGTCGGACAACCACCGCAACCAGATCGGCGTGTTCGTCGGCCGCACCCGCGCGCAGGGCAAGACCACCGGCCTGGCACTGGGCTGGGAGAACGTACAGGTGGGCCAGAACCGCCTGGACGACAAGCACGTGGGCCTGTACTGGACGTTCACCGACAGCAGCGGTGGCTACATCGACGCCGTGGCGATGCAGAGCCGCTACGACGGCCGCGTGCGTTCCTCGCGCGGGCTCGGCTTCGGCCTGAGCGGCGACGGCACCAGCGTGTCGGTGGAGGCCGGCAAGCCGCTGCTGCACGTCGGGCAGTCCGCATGGTGGCTGGAACCGCAGGTGCAGGTGATCTGGCAGCGCACTTCGCTGGATGACCGTCGCGATGAAGTATCGAGCGTGCGCTTCGACAACGACAACGCCTGGACCGGCCGTGTGGGCCTGCGTTTGGCCGGCGATTACCAGCTGGCCGACAACGGCTGGCAGCCGTATTTCAAGCTGAATTACTGGCATGGTCGTTCCGGCGAGGACCGCATCCGTTTCGACGGCGACGTGATCGTCAATTCGCAGCGCTCGCGGGCGCTCGAAGCCGGCGTGGGTGTGGTCGGGCGCTTCAACCGCACCATCAGCGCGTACGCGGTGGCCGACTACACGCGCGAGCTGGGCGGTGACCGCAACGAGAAGCGCCGCATCATCGAAGGCAACATCGGCCTGCGCGCGGACTGGTAGCGCGCGGTACGGATGTCATGACTCGTTCCGGTGGGTGTCGACCTTGGTCGGCACGAATCCTACCGGCGCCATGACCTCCGCGCAGCCGAGCATAGGCTCGGCTCTACAACAGCGGTGCGCAAGCATCCGGTTCCACCAGCGCCCCGGCATGATCGGCCAACACCACCACCGCATGTAGCAACCCTTCCTCCACCTGCGGTGGACACTGTGCCTGCGCGTCATCCATGTCGCGCGCCGATTGTGCGGCCAGCAACACACCGCCGCAGGCGGACAATGCGGCAAGACAGCGCGTCGCCTCGGCCAGTTCCCGGCCGCGCGCCTCGCTGAGTTGCCGCTCGCGCCACGCCTGGCCGTCGGCTCCGTGGCTGTGTGCGATGCCGCGCAACCGGGCGAAGAACGCCGACGGCGGCGCCTGTTCGTTGGCTTCGGTGAGCGCATCTTCCAGCGCTTCGGCGGCCGTAGTGGACAGCTGCAGGCCGGGCAGTGCAGCGCCGAGCAGCGCCTACAGGCGTGGATAGGCGGGGTAGGGCGTGTTCATGGCAGCAACCTCACAAGGCAAGGCCACCTGCGGGATGCAAGGTGGCGGGCGGTGCGGGTTGGCGTGCCGGTCAAAATCAAAGCGAAAAAAGCCGACGGATCACGAGGATCCCCACGCACCGCCCGCCATGGGCAAGCCGGTGCATTGTCGCGATTGCCGTTGATGCGGCAAATCGATCGCTTCGATGTTTGATTCAGGACGCCAATCCCGGCCAGCGCAAAGTACGTTGGCGCAGCCACCTTCGCGCTTTCACTCGAGCAACGACATGAGCAAAGTTGTAAATCATGCCCCGCATGGGGAGTGCCAAAGCCGACACACAACGGCGGCGGCAAGCGCGTATGCTGCGGTACCTGCTCACGACGAAGGAACGTCGAATGTCTATTGATCTCCGCGTGATGGCCACTGCACTCGGCGCCCTGTTCTGCACCACCGCACAGGCCGTGGCACCAGACGCCATCGACCTGCCGACAGCACAGGCACAGGCCCAGTTGCTGGACATGCTGGAGAAGGAATCGCTGTACCGCGACCGCGTGGACTGGCGGGCCATCCGCACGCGCCTGAAGGCGGCGCAGAACGACCCGGCTGAGGCCCGCGCGGTGCTCCGGCAGGCCATCGGCCGCAGTTCCGGCGGGCACGGGGCTTGGATCAGCGCAAAGCAGCTGCAGGCGATGGCAGAACGCCTGGCGCGCGCCAATGGCGCAGCAACAGCGGTCCAGAAAGCAACGACGGCCCCGGCCGAAGCGCTTGACCCGCGCATCGGCCGGGTACAGATCGAGGGCTACGGTGTCATGCAGAGCCCCACGGCGCACCAGCAGATGAAGGAGCGTGCCAAGCGCTGGCAGGCGATCATCGATGACCAGGACAACGGCAGCCGCTGCGGCTGGATTGTCGATCTGCGCGGCAACACCGGTGGCAACATGTGGCCGATGCTGCTGGGCGTGGCGCCGCTGTTGCGCGTCACGCCCAGCGCCGACGAGAACGTGGGTTCCTTCGCTGCCGCAGATGGACCGTCGCTCTGGCAGCTGACCTCGTCCAGTGTGCGTCTTGGCGGTCGCGTGCGGATCGATCTTGGTGGGCCCGGCTATCTGCTAAAACATCCGGGCGCGCCCGTCGCCGTGCTGACCGGGCCGCGCACTGCCAGCTCCGGAGAGGCCACCGTACTTTCCTTCCGCGGTCGGCCGCAGACGCGCAGTTTCGGCCAACCCACCTCGGGGCTGTCCACCGCCAACGTGATGCGGCCGCTGGCTGATGGCAGCGCGCTGCTGCTGACCACCAGCGTGATGCGGGACCGCAATGATCGTGGTGATGGCTTGAAGATCGAGCCCGACCAGCGCGTCGAGGGGGACGCCGCCACCGTGGCCGCCGCCCAAGCCTGGCTGCTGGCCCAGCCCGCCTGCCAGGGCACCCGGTCATGATCCTGATCGGCCAACAGGAACGGGTGCTGATCGTCGGCCCCACCGAAGCCCACCACTGCCTGCGCTGCCAGACCGAAACCGAATTCGCGCCGCAGCTGCGCTACAAGATGGCGCGCATCGACCTGCTGTTCGGCTTCACCTACCAGCGCCGCTACGAACTGGCCTGTACCCGTTGCGAGCACGGCTGGGTGCTGGATACCGAGACCATGGACCAGCAGCTGGGCGGGGTACCGATCCCGTGGCGGCACCGCTTCGGCCTGCCGTTGATGCTGGTGGTGGTGGCCGGGCTGGCTGCGCTGGGCTGGCTGTGGCGACACGGATACATCGGCCGCTGATGAAGATGAAACGGTTGCTTATGTCCCATACTGGGACTAGGATGTCCGAATGAAAGTGGTTGCTTTGGCGACGCTGAAACGATTCTGGGAACGTCACCCTGATTCGGAAGCAGCGCTGAGGTCCTGGTATGACGAAGTGAGGCACGCCGTCTGGGACACACCGCATGACGTACGCCAACGTTACGCAAGCGCAAGTTTCGTGGCCAACAGTCGTGTGGTGTTCAACATAAAGGGCAACAGCTACCGGCTCATCGTCGCTGTGGGTTACAGGTTTCAAGTGGTCTACATCAAGTTCATTAGCACCCACGCCGAGTACGACCGGATCGATGCCGACACTGTGGAGCTTCTATGAACATCCATCCCATCCGTACGGAAAGCGACTACGAAAACGCGCTGCGCGAGATTTCGTTCTATGTCGACAACGAGCCGGAGCTGGGCAGCGAGGATGGCGATCGATTTGAAATTCTCGTAACGCTGGTTGAAGCCTACGAAGCGAAGCACTACCCGATCGAGCCGCCAGATCCTATCGATGCAATCCGCTTCCGCATGGAGCAGGGCGGTCTGACCGTGAAGGATCTGGTGCCCTCCATCGGCCAGCTCAACCGTGTCTATGAAGTGTTGAATCGCAAGCGCGGTCTGACTCTTGAAATGATCCGGAAGCTTCACCGCAACCTGGGCATTCCCGCAGAAAGTCTCATCGGCCGCTGAAGCCCCTGCCGATACGCTGCCGTGCCTCACTCCCGGCCTGTTAAAGTTGCAGCCTGCAACCACGTACCGGAACCGACCATGGACCACGACACCCCGTTCGAACCCCTCAACGACCTCGAGGTGCGCCTGCTGCAGGCCCAGGACGGTACGCTGACCGCAGCGCAGTTCCTCGACGGCCTGCTGACCTCGACGGCGTTCGTGCTGCTGGACAAGGCCATCGGCGAAGATGGCGCCTGGGACGAGAGCATCTCGCCGCTGGTGCTGACCAGCGAGAGCGGTGAGCCGATGTTCGCGGTGTTCACTGCCCCCGAGCGCGCGGGCCTGTGGCACGAGCAGCTGCCGCAGTTTGCGCATGCCATGCCGATCGCGGTGCACGCGCTGCTGGCCGGTATCGGCGACGGCGTCGGCCTGGTGCTGAACCCGGGCCTGGACGTGGGCATGGAGATGATTCCCGATGCCGTGGCCCAGCTGAAGCAGCGTGCGGCGGCGATTACCCGCGGCATGGCGCACTGAATCCAGCGATTGCGTGGTTGCCGGCCAACGGCCGGCACTACCCGTGGTGCCGGACGGCGGCGATGGCTTGCAAGTGCGTCCTGTTCAATGGAGAGGAGCATCGTGGGCAGGCGTTCTAACCGATCGCTGTGGGTCTATGAGATCGGCCTTGTTGCGGGTTTGGCACTGGTAGCTGCGTTCATCACCCGGTTCAATCCGGTGGAGACGCTCCGATTGGGTGGATGGCTGTTCCTCTTGATGCAACCCATCTTGTTGGGTGCTCATGCTGTCGACCACTTCTCGCGTAAGCGTCGTCGATAGACGGGCGATCGGTGCCGGCCAGCAGCCGGCATCACCAGGTGCTTCAGCGGGCGGCGGCGATGGCTTTCACCCGCGCCTTGGCCAGCGCCTCGCCAATGGCCGGCCCCTTCAGGTGCGTGGTATCCAGATCACGTGCCTGCACTGACAGCGCCGCCTGGTGCAGGCGCTTGAGCGTTTCGCCCTGCGGGTAGTCGGCGTCCTCGAAGCCGAGCCGGCCGCGCTTGTCGGCTTCGCAGCACAGTGCGATGCGCGCCACGCGCTCCGGCCGACGCAGCGCATCACAGCGGCCCAGTAGTTCCAGCACGGTGGCATCGCGCAGTTCGTCGATGCGATGCACGTTCAAGTGCTCGCGGCACACCGCTTCAGCCAGCTGCTGGTGCTCGGCTGGAATCTTCAACCGCGCACACAGTGCCTTCAACGGCTTGATGCCGCGCTGCTCGTGCATGATGTGGCGCGGCCATTCCTCCGGCGGGGTCAGGCCCTTGCCGAGATCGTGGGTGAGGGCAGCGAAGCCGACCAGGTCATCGCCGGGGGCGAGCTTCGCGGCCATGTCGCTGACCATTTCCTGGTGGATGCCGGTGTCGACTTCCGGGTGGAATTCGGCACGCTGCGGTACGCCGTACAGTGCTTCCAGTTCGGGCAGGATCGGGCCCAGTGCCTGCGCATCGTGCAGCGTGCGCAGGAAGGCGGAGGGCCGCTCACTGACCAGCGCCTTGCGCAGTTCCTGCCAGACGCGTTCGGGCACCAGCGCGTCCAGCTCGCCGCTGGCGGCAACCTCGCGCATCAGTGCCATGGTCTCTTCGGCGACGCTGAAGCCCAGTGGTGCAAAACGGGCCATGAAGCGCGCCGCGCGCAGCACGCGCAGCGGATCCTCGACGAAGGCCGGCCCGACATGGCGCAGCACGCGCTGTTCCAGGTCACGGACACCGCCATAGGGATCGACCAGCGTGCCGGTGTCTTCGTCGCAGGCAATCGCATTGATGGTGAAGTCGCGGCGCTGCAGGTCTTCTTCCAGCGTCACCGCCGGATCGGCATCGACCACGAAGCCGCGATAGCCGCGGCCGGATTTGCGCTCGGTGCGCGCCAGTGCGTATTCCTCACCGGTCTTCGGGTGCAGGAACACCGGGAAATCACGGCCGACTGCGGTGTAGCCCTGTGCTTCCATCTGCGCGGGCGTGGCGCCGACCACCACCCAGTCGCGGTCGCCGGCAGGGCGCTGCAGCAGGCGGTCGCGTACGGCGCCGCCGACAAGATAGATCTTCATGGGGGGATGATCGCATGGCCGGCGCAGATGTTCCGGCACGACCGATGCTGAGGCCTCACGGCAGGCCGCGCCACTCCGGCACGAACAGGCCGGCCAGGAACCATAGGCCGTAGACGATCCACAGGCAGAGGACGTACAGCTTGATCTGGGCTTCGTCCCACAGGCTGCCCCAGCTGTCGACGAAGGCCAGCGACTTCCAGCCTTCCATCCAGGCCGCGCCACCCCAGCGCAGTACCCAGGTGGCGAACAGGCTCCAGGCGGCGAATATCCCGATCCAGGCCAACAGGCTCATTGCGTTCCCCTCCCCGGGAAATGGCTACCAGGTCGTGCCAGCCAGAAGCCGGCACGACCGCAGTGCGATCAATCGCCGCCCTGCTCAGCGTCGGCCGCGCAGCTGAATTTCTTGCGCTTGTCCACCAGGCGGCCCATCAGGCGGTCGCTCAGCGGCAGCGCATCACCATTGAGGCGCCAGTCGTAGATCACGCTGAAGGCCAGCACGCGGGCGACGTACTCGCGGGTTTCCTTGTAGCTGATGGTCTCGATCCACAGATCCGGATCGAAGCCCGGGCGTTGGCTCTGCCAGCGTGCTGTCGGCGTTGGCCCCGCGTTGTAGGCGGCGATGGTCACGTACGGCAGGCCGTCGTACTTGTTCATCAGCTGGCGCAGGTAGGCGGTGCCGATGGCGATGTTGGTGTCCGGGTCGTACAGGCTGTCGGCGCCGCCGTAGCCGGTCAGGCCGATCGACTTGGCGACGCTGGCACCGGTGGCCGGCAGCACCTGCATCAGGCCCATGGCGTTGGCAGGCGAGCGCGCGCGCGGGGTGAACGTGCTCTCGGCACGGATCTCCGCCGCCACCCAGGCCGGATCGATCGCGTTGCGTGCCGACTCGCGGCGGATGGTGGCGTCGTGGTGCAGCGGGAAGCGCAGGTCATACAGGCGCTGTTCCTGCGGCTGCTTGCCGAGCGCGAACACGGCGCGGTCGAACCAGCCGTTGTCCTGCGCCACGCGCACGGCGAGGCGGCGCTGGGTGTCGTCGAAGCGCGACAGCGCGCTGTTCCATTCGGCCACGGCCCAACCGGCGCGGTCGATCTGGTACAGCGCCATCGCGCGCTGGATGGCCGGGTCGCGCGCGACCGCTGCCTGTGCCTGCGCGCTGTCGTTCGGCTTCCACGGGCACAGGGTGTAGCCCTGCTGCAGCTTGTCGGCGGCCAGGAAACCGTGGAAGGTCGGTGCGCGTGCGGCTTCGCGGAACAGCGGCTGCGCCTGCTGGGCCTGGCCGGTCTTCTCCAGCATGCGGCCTTCGAAGTAGCGCCAGCGCGGGTCGCTGCGCTGCTTGCTGCCCATCTTGCGGATCGCGGTCAGCGCCGCCGGCCAGTCGCCGCGCGACATCGCTTCGCGCACGCGCCACTCGTGCAGGCGTTCGTCATAGGCCGACTCCGGCACCGCGTTGAGGCGGCGTGCCGAATCGGGCAGGTAGGAGGCCACCGTCCACAGCGCGATCTGGTACAGCACCTGGCCCTGCTGGTCGGCACTCAGGCCGAGCGCCTGGGCGTACTGCGGCAGCTGCTGCTCGGTGGCGCCGGGGTCGGCCTTGGCCAGCTTGGCCAGGCCATCGGTGGCGATGCGCCGGCTGCGCTCGTTACGAGGCCAGTTCAACGCGCTGGCGTTGGGCTTGTCGACAAAGGCGGCGTAATTGTTCGCCAGCGCCAGGTCGGCGGCGGGCAGGCCGCGTGCGGCGCTGCGCATCACCGCCGGTTGCTGGGCATCGGCGGCGGCATCGATGCGTTCCCAGCGCAGGGCGTCGCTCAGGCCACCCTGCGCCTGCAGCACGGCGAAAACGGCATCACAGCCGTCCGGCAGCGACTTGCCGTTCTTGCGCCACAGGTCCTGCGCCTCGCTGATCCACTGCGGATCGACCTTGCCCGTCACCTGACGCGCGGTCAGCTGCGCACAGCGCAGGCCGGCGTTGTCGGTGGGCACCCAGTTGGCGAGCAGGGTGGGCCAGTCCTGGCGGCGTGCGAGCGAGGGCAGCCACACGCTGCGGAAGGTGGTGGCCACGGCCTGGCCGTCGTAGCGCTTGAGGAAGGCCTGGGCCTGCGCGGTATCGACGCTGTCGATGTTGCGCCGCAGGTTGGCGTACTCCAGCCAGCCATAGGCCGGATGACGGCTGAGCGCAGCGGCCTGGCCAGGATCGTACTGGCCGCGTTCGGCGGCTGCGATCGCGGCTTTCAGCTGCGCGTTCTGGGCATCGAGGGACTGGGCATTGGCGCAGCCGATCAGCAGCGTGGTGGCCAAGGGCAGCAGGGACAGGGCGGTCGAAGTGCGTCGGGTCATGGCATGCAGCATAGCGGGCAGTGGCTGAATTCAGTTTCGCATTGCGTGCACGCCCGGCGTCGGCAACGACAGCTGAATGAATCCGCGCAGGCCCCTGCCGCACGGGGTCGCAGGCGTCGTAACGTCGGCCTTGGGCGAACGGCCCGGCTGCAGGGAGCGGCACATGGCGTTCAGTAGCGCAGGAAGAAGCGGCCCGCTGGCGAACATCAATGTCACGCCACTGGTGGATGTGATGCTGGTGCTGTTGATCATCTTCATTGTGACCGCGCCCATCGTGGCCCGGCCGATTGCGGTGCAGTTGCCGCAGGCCACCGATCGGGTGGTCGACCGTCCCGAACCGCCGCCTCCGATCGAGCTGCGCCTGGATGCCTCGAACCAGCTGAGCTGGGATGGCCAGCCGATGGTCATCGACGATCTGCAGGCGCGCCTGCAGGCGCAGGTGGACGAAAATGTCGGCAACCTGCCGGAACTGCGCATCGCCACCGATCCCGCGGCCGAGTACGAAGGCATGGCGAGGATATTGGCTGCGGCCGAGGCGACCGGCATGGAGCGGATTGCCTTCGTGCGATAGAGCGTTGCCTCACTGCCGCTCATGCGGTAATTGCTGCATGAGCGGCGCTTGCCCTGCTGACAGTGTCGCGTCCAGGATCCGCAGAAAAGCCATCTCAATCTGCGCCGGAACCGGGGTCGGATGTGCTCGCCACCTTCCGATCTCAGGGGCATGTTCAACGTCGAAAGCGGTCAACTCGGCTCTCTCGAAATCCACCACAACCGTCAACCCCTCTCCTGAGGCCGAGGCCGCATCGCTGGGAGAGAGGCAGTTGTTGCACTCGATCACGCCGCCTGCCCTCGATTCACCTGCCAGAGGAAGAAGCAGCGTGATCACCATCATGACGCTCGGCACGGCAGTTAGTGCTTTCATGATCGATCCTCTCGCGAATGGCTGGAGATGCGAGTCTGCACCGGGTCGATCAACCGGGCCTTCTGAATGAAGGAATTTCAGAATATTCCTGAAATGGTTCGGCAAAGGCACTTTCATGCGCGCGGCAGTTTCCGGCGCGCGCTGTCGCGGCCAGCATCAAAGCGAAGGCGGAGGAACATTACCGTCCGGTTCTAAACGGCCCCCATTTGACGCAAATGGCCGTCAATTGCGTCAATTCCGCGTGAAAGAGTGTCGATCGTCACGCCGTGATTTTTACCGCTTGTTTACAAAGGAGACGCTGCCGCCATGCAGGGGGGTGCGGCAGCCCATGTCCCGACATTCCTTTGGAGAGAGAGCGAATGAATCACCTGCACCACCGCCCTTTGGCGGTTGCCGTCGCGCTGTGCGTGATGACCCTGGCACCGTTGGGTGCCGCTGCACAATCCACCACCAACCTGGATGCGGTGGAAGTCACCGGTACCCGCATCAAGCGCGCTGAGGTGGAGGGCCAGGTGCCGATCCAGACCCTGACCCGCGGTGATATCGAACGCACCGGCCTGACCTCGATCGGCGAAGTGCTGCAGCAGCTCACCGGTTCCGGTTCGGCGCTCAACGCCAAGTTCAACTCGTCCGGTAACTTCGGTTTCCCGCCCGATGGCAGTGGCGTGGGTGCCGGCTCGGCGCAAGTCGATCTGCGCCACCTCGGTGCCAAGCGCGTGCTGGTGCTGGTTGACGGCATCCGCTGGGTCAACGAGTCGTCCGCATCGGGTGTCGGTGCGGCCACCGACCTCAACACCATTCCGCTGGCCATCGTCGAACGCATCGAGGTGCTGGAAGACGGCGCGTCGTCGCTGTACGGCTCCGATGCCATCGCCGGCGTGGTCAACATCATCACCCGCCGCGACTTCGATGGCGGGCAGGTGACCCTGAACTATGGTGAGTACAGCAAGGGCGACGGCACCCAGAAGGGCGTGGA
Source organism: Stenotrophomonas sp. YJH_SMC_130 (assembly GCF_059369035.1). Classification (NCBI taxonomy): domain Bacteria; kingdom Pseudomonadati; phylum Pseudomonadota; class Gammaproteobacteria; order Lysobacterales; family Lysobacteraceae; genus Stenotrophomonas; species Stenotrophomonas sp. YJH_SMC_130. Next base: position 40,090 of record NZ_JCAFSH010000009.1, on the reverse strand, counting down.
CCTGGCGTGGGGCAAGAGCGGTGATCGCTTCAGCCTGTTCCTCGGTGCCAGCTGGACCAAGCAGGACCCGGTGTTTGCCAAGGATCGCGAGCAGTCGCGCTTCCCGATTCCCGGTACCGGCCTGGCCTTCGGCAGCGGCGGCATTCCACAGGGCCGCTTCGCCTTCGTCGACCCCAACACCGGTGCCGAGCAGGACATCGTGCCCAACAGCGGCGTGCCCAACCCGCGCTATGACGGCAGCGCCGGCTGCAACCGCAGCGATGACTACCACTGCTTCACCAGCGCCGACCGCTTCAACTTCGCCGAATACAACATGGTGCTCACGCCGTCCGAGCGCAAAGGCCTGTTCGGCCAGTTCCGCTTCGACATCACTGGCAACGTGCAGTGGTACATCAAGGCACTGGGCAACCGCCGCGAGTCGACCAACCAGGCCGGCCCCGAGCCGCTGTTCTTCGGCCCCGATGGCGCCACCGGCAATCCGTTGGCCGACAACATCGTGGTCTCGCGCCTGAATCCGTACAACCCGTTCGGCTTCGACCTGGTGTCCTCGGGCAACATGAGCCTGATCGGCCGCCGCCCGGTGGAAGGCGGTGCGCGCGTGTTCAAGCAGGAGGTCAACACGACCTACGTGGCCACCGGCCTGGTCGGCAACTTCCAGGCCGCCGACCGCAGCTGGTATTGGGACGTCAACGGCATGTACAGCAAGAACAAGGCCGAACAGACCAACTACGGCAGCTACAACATCTACAACGTCAACATGGCGCTGGGTGACCCGGCGGTGTGCGCGGCAACCCCGGGCTGCGTGCCGTTGAACATCTTCGGTGGCGTCGGTTCGATCACCCCGGACATGCTGAAGTGGATCCAGCCGGTGGTGCGCGACCGCAGCCAGAACGAGCTGAGCCTGTTCACCGCCAACCTGTCCAGCGAGCTGTTCTCGCTGCCGGCCGGCCCGGTGTCCTTCGCCACCGGTTTCGAGTACCGCAAGTACGAGGGCTGGTACCAGCCGGATCCGCTGACGGTGATCGGCCACTACAACGGCGTGCCGTCGCAGCCGACCTCCGGTTCCTACGACGTCAACGAGGCCTACCTGGAGTTGAGCGTGCCGATCTTCGCCGACTCCTCGTTCGGCAAGAAGCTGGACCTGAGCCTGGCCGGCCGCTATTCGGACTACTCCACTTTCGGTGGCGAGTTCACGCCCAAGTACGGCCTGCGCTGGCAGGTGACCGATGACTTCGTGCTGCGCACCACGTACGCCGAGGGTTTCCGTGCACCGTCCATTGGCGAACTGTACGGCTCGGCCGCACGTGCCGACCTGCAGCTGTTCGATCCGTGCTCGGTGGGCCTGGGCGGTACGCCGCCGCGTGGCAGTGCCGCCAATTGTGCCGCGCTGGGCGTGCCGGCCGGCTTCCAGCAGGCCAACTCGCAGATCTCGGTGACCACCGGCGGCAATCGTGATCTGGAACCGGAGCGCTCGCGCAGCTTCAGTACCGGCTTCGTGTGGAGCCCGTGGTTCGGCAACAACGCGTCGTGGTCGGAGCGCTTCGATGTGGAGGTGACCTTCTACCGCCACGCCATCGATGGTGCGATCCAGGCCATCAACGCGCAGACCCAGCTGGACCTGTGCGTGGACACGCTCGACCCGGTGTACTGCGATGGCATCACCCGCGCCAGCACGGGTGCGGTCAGCAGCTTCAACAACCGCTTGACCAATCTGGGCTCGATCAAGACCGACGGCTGGGACGTGGACCTGTTCTGGACGTTGCCGCAGACCTCCTTCGGCCAGTTCAAGCTGGCCTGGAAGAACACGTTCGTCGGTCGTTACGAAGCCACCGGCGCGGCCGGGCAGAAGCAGCCGCAGAAGCCGGGCGTGGAAGTGGCCGACAGCTCCATTCCGGAGTGGACCAGCAACGCCAGCATCGCCTGGACGATGGATCGCTGGAGTGCGAACTGGACGGTGCGGCACATCTCCGAGCTGACCGAGAACTGCGGCGATGCCGTGGCATTCCCGGTGTGCAGCAACCAGGCCGACGGCACCAACACGCTCTCGGCCACCACCTTCCACGACATGCAGGTGGGCTACAAGATCGACTGGATGAAGGGGCTGCAGCTGACCGCGGGCCTGAACAATGTGTTCGACAAGGATCCGCCGATCTGCCTGTCGTGCTCGTTGAACGGGTATGACGCTTCGACCTACGACATCCCGCGCGGTCGTTACTGGTACCTGCGCGCGGACCTGCGGTTCTGATGTGAGGGGGGCAGCGCCGGTCAGTTCCGGCGCTGCCTTGCGGATGTAGCGCCGAGTCCGCGCTCGGCTGATTCTCTGAGCCGAGCATGGGCTCGGCTCTACAGGTGCGGGGCGGTCGTACCCCGCGTCTGATCAGAACGCCCAGGTGAACGTCAGTGAGCCATTGCGGCCATCGCCGTACGCACCGAAACCGGTGATCTGCGAGTAGTACTTCTTGTCCAGCAGATTGTTGAGGTTGGCCTGCACGCTCCATTCCGGCGACAGGCGGTAACGCACGAAGGCGCTGACCAGGGCGTAGCCGCTCTGTTCGATGCGGCCGTAAGCCGGCACCGCGTAGTAGATGCGGTTCTGCCAGTTGGCGCCGCCGCCGACGGTCAGTGCCTGCAGCGACTGCGGGGTGTAGCTGGTGAACAGTTTCAGCGCGGTCTGCGGCAGGTTGGTGTTGATGTCGGCGCCGTTGATGTCCTTGGCCACGTAGCGCGAAGCACCGAAGGTAGCGTTCCAGCCGGGCGTCAGTTCGCCGTTCACTTCGAACTCGAAGCCACGGCTGACGGTGCCGCGCGCGGCCACGTAGGCCGTTTCGCCGCCGGTGCCGCCGATGACCGGCTCGCCGGTGGACTGGCCGACGTTGTCCTGCTCGATGCGGAACACCGCCACCGAGGCATTCAGTCGGTTGTCGAACCAGGCACCCTTCACGCCCACTTCGTAGCTCTTGCCGTCCACCGGGTCCAGGTAGCTGCCGTTGCGGTCCTTCAGCATCTGCGGCTGGAAGATCTCGGTGTACGAGGCATAGGTGGAGTAAGTGTCGTTGATGTCGAACACCAGGCCCGCATACGGGGTGGTGACTTTGTGCGAACGGTCGGCGCCTTCGCCTTCGCTCTTCCAGTCGGTGTAGCGCGCGCCCACGATCAACTTCAGCGGATCAGCCAGCGACAGGCGTGCTGCAGCATAGGCGGCCTTCTGGGTGATGGTGCCTTCGCTGGCCAGGGCCAGCGGATTCCAGTTCGGTTCGCTGATGTTGCCGTTCCAGTTCAGGTAGCTGGAGAAGGGGTCCCAGGCGAGGCCGGCGCCGCCGATCTGGTAGTCGCCGTAGTTGGCGTACTCGCGCTTGTTGTAGCTCAGGCCGCCCATCACTTCGTGCTTCAGGCCAAACAGCTCGAACGCGCCACTGAAGTAGCCGTCCACCGCATTGACCTTGCGTTCGGTGTTGTAGAAGCCGGCCGACGGCGAAATGCCGGCACCGGTGTTCTTGTCGAAGAACGAAGCGCCGGTGACCCAGTCGTTGTAGGCCGGGTAGAACAGCTTGTCGTCGGCCTTGGTTTCGTCGTGGGTGGCGCCGATGCGGACTTTCCAGTCATCGTTGAAGGCGTGTTCCAACGTGGCGAACGCGCGCTTGCTGGTGGTGTCCCAGTAGGTGCAGCTCGGGTTCGGATTGAACGATTCGTCGTAGCCGGTGCTGGTTCCATCGGAGAACAGCATCGGGAAACCACCCCAGGTGGCGCCGTTGGCGCGCTTCTGCTGGTAGTCGTAGCCCACGCTCAGCTGGGTGTCCGGGGTCAGGTCGGCGTCGATGACGGCGTAGCCCAGCGTCTTGTGCTGGTTGTAGCGGTCCATCTGCGCGTCGGTGTCTAGGTAGCTGCCGATCACGCGGGCGCGCACCGAACCGCTCTTGTTCAGCGGGGTGGTCACGTCCACGGTGCTGCGGGTGCGGCCCCAGCTGCCGACGTTCACCGAGACGCTGCCGGTCAGTTCGGCGCTGTCGGCGTGCTTGCGCACCAGGTTCACCGACGCCGACGGGTTGCCGGCACCGGTCAGCAGGCCGGTGGCGCCACGCACCACTTCCACGCGGTCATACAGCGCCAGGTCCAGGCCGGAATCGCCGTAGCTCCAGTTCTGCACCATCTGCGTCGGCAGGCCATCGAACTGGTAGCTATCGATGTAGAAGCCACGCGAATAGAACTCAGTGCGCTCGCTGTCGGACTGGGTGCTGCTGACGCCGGTGGTGTTGGCCAGCACGTCGATGATGTCGTCCAGGTTCTGATCTTCGATGCGCTGGTGGCTGATGATGCTGAGCGACTGCGGGATCTCGCGCGGCGCCAGGTCGAAGCGGGTACCGGCCGAGGTGCGGCGCACCGAATAGCCTTCGGCGCGTTCGCCCTTGACCACCACTTTGTCGAGCGTGGTCGGGTCGGCGGCGGTGTCGGCGAAGGCGGCCGGGGCCACGGCGCAGAGTGCAGCGAGCACGGCAACGGACAGCCGTTGCGGCTGCGGGATACGGAAGGCGGAACGGTTCATGGGGGTCCTGGACGAGCACGCGCGCTCGGCCAGCATCCAGAAGGCGAGGCGCTACGGGTGGGAAACGGGCGGGCAGGCCGTCCTGGCACCACCGGAAACGAAAGAAATGGTAATACGAACTATTCCTATTTACAAACCATGAGCGCGGAAGGCGCTCACGCAGGACTCGACGCAGCACATGGCGTTCAGCGCAGCAGCGGCAGTGGATCGCGGGCACCGTCGGTGCCGTAGACGCCCCAGTGCAGGTGCGGCGGCGTGCCCTTGGCGTTGCCGCTGTCGCCGACGTGGCCGAGAAGGTCGCCGGCCTGGACCACCTGGCCGCGCGCCAGGCCCTCGGCCCAGTCGTCCAGATGGGCGTAGTAGTAGCGCTCGCGCCCGGGCCCGATCACCCACACCTGGCGGCCACCGAGGCCGCGGTCGCTGACATCCACGACGACGCCGGCGGTGGCACTGCGCACCGGGGTGCCGCGCCTGGCGAAGATGTCGATGCCGGCGTGGGAACGGTCACGGCCGCGCGGAGCGCCGAACGTATCGGCGATCTGGCGGGGCCGCACGCCTTCCACCGGCACCGGAAGCTCGGTGGCCGGAGGCATCCGCGAGAGTGTCCACAGCAGTTTCGGTGCAGCAGCCCATGGGCTGTTCCACAGCGCCATCGCGGCAACGATCGCGATGACCAGCCACAGGCCGCGCAGCAGCCAGCGGCGCAGGCGACGGGCGGGGGAGGGCGGTGTGTTCATGGTCTCCGACTGTAGCGCCGAGCCATGCTCGGCGGCTGTTGCTTTGCGGTCAAGGCGCAGTCGAGCATGGCTCAGCGCTACAGAACCGGGGCCAGCGGCACTTTGAAACTGCGCTTCAACGTTCCCAGTGCCACCGAGGTGCGGAAGCGCTCGATGTTGTCATCGCCACCGAACAGGCGCTCGGTGATCGCTTCGTACTCCTCCATCGACGCGGCCGAAAGCAGCAGCAGGAAATCGCCATCGCCGGTGATCGAGTAGCACTGCTGCACCGCCGGGTCGTCCTGCACGCGGCGCTTGAACGGCGCCACGCGTTCACGCAGCTCGCTGACCACGCGCACCTCGACGATGATGGTCAGCGGCCGGCCGATCTTTGCGGCATCGATCACCGCCACATTGGCCGCGATCACGCCGCTGTCCTGCAGGCGCTTGATGCGGCGCTGCACGGCCGGGGTGGACAGGTGCACGGCCTCGGCGATCTCGCGCTGCGGCAGGGTGTTGTCCCGCTGCAGCAGGTCGAGGATGGCGCGGTCGAAGCTGTCGAGCGCGGGGGCGGTGGCCATGGCGAGCAGAAGTTGCACGAACGGGCTGTCAATTGAGCCAAGTGCTCGGCGCCGGCGCAATAGACTTTGCCCATGCAGACCTCACGACTTGCGCCGATGTTGCCGGCGCTGGCGGTGCTCGGCTCGGTCACCTCGCTGGCCATCGGCACTTCCTACGCCAAACACCTGTTCCCGCTGATCGGCGCACAGGGCACCAGTGCGCTGCGCGTGGGCTTCTCGGCACTGTTGCTGCTGATGTTCTGGCGGCCATGGCGCTGGAAGACCCGCCGCGTGGACGCGATCACCATCCTGCGCTACGGGCTCACCCTGGGCCTGATGAACCTGCTGTTCTACATGGCGCTGCGCACGATTCCCTTCGGCATCGCGGTGGCCATCGAGTTCACCGGGCCGCTGACGGTAGCGATGCTGTCATCACGACGCCCCATCGACTTCGTCTGGGTGGGCTGCGCGGCGGTGGGGCTGTTGCTGCTGCTGCCGATCGGCGGTGGACCGGCGCTGGATCCGGCCGGCGTGCTGTATGCCATGGGCGCAGCGGCGTGCTGGGGCCTGTACATCGTGTTCGGCAAGCGTGCCGGCCACCTGCACGCCGGGCATTCGGTGTCGCTGGGGCTGCTGGCGGCATCGCTGGTGGTGGTGCCGGTGGGCGTGGTGCATGCCGGCACCGCGCTGCTCGATCCGAAGATCCTGGCAGCCGGCCTGCTGGTGGCGCTGGTGTCCAGTGCGATCCCGATGTCGCTGGAGATGATGGCGCTCAAGCGCCTGCCAAAGGAAACCTTCGGCATCCTGATCAGCATGGAGCCGGCGGTGGCCGCGCTGTGGGCGATGCTGCTGCTGCACGAGCACCTGCATGGATTGCAGTGGCTGGCGATCGGCTGCACGGTGCTCGCCTCGGTGGGCAGCACGATGACGGCGCGGGGGTTGAAGGCGTCGGCCACCGCCTGAAAAAAGGGGACGGAGGGGATTAAGTCGTTCATGCCCTGATTTAGGGGGCGCCAGGCGGCGGCCGGCGCGAAGCGTGCGGACCAACGGTCCGCACCTACCAGGGGGGCGGTTCAGCGCAGGGCGTCGGCCGGGACGTCGATCTGCATCGCCAGGGCGAGGTGATCGGAGAACGCGGCCGGTATGGCTTCCACGGTGCGGGTCTGCAGGCCACTGCTGACCAGGATGTGGTCGATGGCGCGGTCGGGGCGCCAGCTGGGGAAGGTCGGCACGATGCAGCCGGGCGGCTGCAGCCGGGTCTTCTGGTACAGCACCTGCATTTCCGGGCGTTCTGCCAGGCAGTTGAAGTCGCCCATCAGCACCGCGTTGGGATGGTCGGACAGCAGTTCGGCGATGAAGCCCAGCTGCGACATCCGCGATCCCGCGCCCAATGACAGATGCGCCACCGCCACCGCCAGGCCGTCGGTACCGTCGCCGAACTTGGCCAGCAGCACGCCGCGCCCGCCGATGCGGCCGGGCAGGGCGTGGTCCTGCACTTCCACCGGTTCGAGCTTGCTCAGCAGGCCATTGGCGCTGGAGGCGACCCCGCCCATGCGCCGGTTTGGCTGGTGGCTCCAGTAGTTGAAGCCGGCGCGCTGGGCCAGGTAATGGGTCTGGTTGGTGAAGCCCGAGCGCAGGCTGCCCGGGTCGGCCTCCTGCAGGCCGACGATGTCATGTTCGCGCGCCAAGGTGGCGATCGCGTCCAGGCTGCTGCGCTTGCGACCCGCCGGCAGCGCATGTGACCAGCTGCGGGTCACATAGTCGCTGTAACGGCGGGTACTTGAGCCGGCCTGGATGTTGGCCGTCAGCAAGCGCAGGGTCCGTGTACGGGGGGAATTCACGGCCGGGAAATGCTTCTCTTGGATCAGTGAGCCTGGGCCGCACCGCGTTCGCGGGCGATCAGGTGATCGGCGATGCGCAGCATGTCCGGGAAGCTCTTGCCCTTCACCAGGTACTTGCCGTTGACGATGATCGACGGGGTGCCGCTGATCTGGCTGCGCTGGGCGAACTGCTTGGCCGAGTTGGTCTTGGCATTCACCGCGAAGCTGCCCATGGTGGCCGCGAACTGCTTCGGATCGACGCCGTAGGCGGCGTAGAACTTGGCGATGTCTTCCACCGAGTCACGGCCGCGCTCGCCCTTCAGGGTCTTCTGCGAGTGGATGGCGGCGTACAGCGCTTCGTGGGTCTTCTCCTGCACGCCCAGGGTCTGCGCGGCGTAGAAGGCACGCGCGTAGTCATCCCAGGTGCCGCCGAACATGGCCGGCACGTAGACGAAGTTCACGTCGCTGGGCAGGCCAGCCTTCCACGGGCCGACCAGCGGCTGGAACGCGGCGCAGGCCGGGCAGACGTAGCCGAAGATCTCGGTCACTTCGATCTTGCCGGCGGCCGGCTGGAACGGCTGGCCGTTCGGGATCACCTGGTAGTCGGCACCTTCCACCGGAGCCGGGCCGGTCAGTGCGGCGGTGGTCGGGGCCGGTGCGGCGGCCGGCGCCGCTTCGGCCGGGGCCTTCTCGCCTTCAGCGGCAGCCGGCGCGGCGCCTTCGCTGCCCGCTGCCGGCGCAGCAGCCGGTTCGGTGCTGGCTGCCGGGGTGGCTGCCGGTTCGGCCGGGGCTGCGGTGGTGTTGGTGCTGCCGTCGTCGGCCTTGCAGGCGGCCAGGATCGGCAGCAGCGCTGCGAGGGCGAGGGCGTAACGGATCTTCATGGAAACGTCTCCAGCATCTGGAAAGGTGGGGCCGGCGGCAGGCGCCGGCCAAGGGGAAATGATGACATGCGGCGGCGGCGACGCCGTGTCGGTGGTGGGTGTTGGTTCAGCGGCCGCGGGCGGCGCGCGCCTGCGCGATCAGCGCCGAGGCAATGCGCAGCTGGTCGTCGAAGCTGTTGCCGCGCACCAGGTACTGGCCGTTGATGATGATGGCCGGGGTGCCCGGAATCTTGGTGCGCTGGGCGAACGCGCGCGCGGCGTCGACCTTCTTCTGCACGGCATCGCCGCGCAGGGCCTGGATGTAGCGGTCCGGCGTCACGCCGTAGGCCTTGTAGAAGGTGGCGAGCTCATCGGCCGAGACGTTCTGCATCGGCAGCGACCCCTGCTCGTGCAGGGCCTTGAACACGGCGGCATGGCTGCGCTTGGCCACGCCGACTTCGTCGGCGGCGTAGTAGGCCAGGGCCCAGGCATCCCAGGCACCGCCGAAGGCCGCCGGGACCGGGGTGAAGCGCACGTCGGCCGGCAGCTTGGCCGCCCAGGCTTCCAGCTGCGGTTCGAAATGGGCGCAGTGCGGGCAGGTGTAGCCGAAGACTTCGACCACCTCGATCTTGCCGGCCAGCGGCTGGAACGGGCCCGGCTGGGCGATGCGCTCGTAGTCTTTGCCCTCGACCAGCGGGACATTGGCGGGGGGGGCGGCGCAGGCTGCCAGCGGCAGCAGCACCAGCAAGGACAACAGCAGGCGGGAAATCAACCTCATCGACACGCATCTCCGTTGAAAAAAGCAACGCCGGCGCAGCCGCCGGCGTGAAGGAAACATACCGCAGCCGTGGGCCGGCGTCGCGGCCCGGGCCGACCAGTGGTGGTCAGGGGGCGGCAGCCGGTTGTGTTGGCGTGGCCGTGGTGGCCACATCGTCGGCCTTGTTGTGCAGGCCCTGCAGGTAGCTCGACAGCGCCTGCACCTCCTGCTCGCTGAGCTTCTGCGCGACCGTGGCCATGATCTGGAAGTGCGCCTTGTCGGTCTCGTTGGTCTGGCCGGCCTGGTACTCCTGCAGGCGGCGCGCGACATAGCTGGCGTGCTGGCCACCGAGATGCGGATAGGCCGGGCCGGGATTGCCGGCACCGCTGGGGCCATGGCAGGCCATGCAGGCCGGCAGGCCACGCTTGGCATCGCCGCCGCGGTACAGCTGCTGGCCGATCTCGTAGAACTTCATGCCCTTGTAGGGGCCCTCGGTGACCGCCGTGTCATCGGCGATGCCGGCGTTGGCATTCTGCGTGGCGAAGTAGGCGCCGATATCACGCATGTCCTGCGGGGTGAGGTTCTGCACGAACGGCACCATCGCCACTGCCGCGCCGGAACTGCGCTGGCCATTGGCGATCAGGGCCATCTGCTGGGCCACGTAGCGCTCGCTCTGGCCGGCAATGGACGGATACATCTCCACCGTGGAATTGCCGTCGACGCCATGACAGGCCGCGCAGGCCGAGGCCTTGGCCTGGCCGGCCTTGGCATCGCCCCAGTGGGTCTTGCTGAAATCCACCTCCAGCGAGGCGGTGTTGATCGGCCCATTGTCGGGCAGCGGGGTCAACGTGGTCTGCGCGAACGCAGCAGCGGCAACGACTACAGCAGTGGCAAGGGCGGATACGGCAAGAACGCGAGCGTGGCGCATGCTGAAGCTCCGTATGGACCGGGCCGGGCGGTGGCCGCCGGCATCGTTCGGATTATCAACGCCGTTTCCGCGCACGGTCAACGCAGCAGTGCAGCAAAATGCCCGCAAAGGCCGCCGGCACGGGCGCGCGGCGCCGCAACATGCGATCCTAGGCACATGTCATTGCTCATCGAACGCGCCCGTTACCACCTTTCGGCCCACAACGTGCGGCAGCTGCCGCCCGACGAAGGGGCCGAAGTGGCCTTCGCCGGCCGCTCCAACGCCGGCAAGTCCAGTGCGCTCAACGCGCTGACCCGCCAGAACGCCCTGGCGCGTGTCTCCAAGACCCCCGGCCGTACCCAGCAGCTGGTGTTCTTCCAGGTCACCCCGGAGGCGCATCTGGTCGACCTGCCCGGTTACGGCTACGCCAAGGTGCCGCTGGACCTGCAGGCGCACTGGCAGGCCTTCATCGACAAGTACTTCCGCACCCGCGAGGCCCTGAAGGGGCTGGTGGTGGTGATGGACATCCGTCATCCGCTGAAGGACTACGACCGGCAGATGCTGTCCTATGCCGTGCAGCGCGGCCTGCCGGCGCACGCCCTGCTGACCAAGGCCGACAAGCTCAGCCGCAGCCAGCAGATGCAGTCCCTGCAGAAGGTGCGCAAGGAGCTGCAATCGGCCTACGGTGACAGCGTCAGCGTGCAGGTGTTCTCCGGCGAAGACCGTACCGGCGTGGACGAAGCCCGCGCCGTGATCGGCGGCTGGCTGGGGCTGGAATAAGGCCTTCCCTGCCTTCCTGTAGAGCCGAGCCTATGCTCGGCTGTGGAATCCCGGCACGCTGCGCGTGGTAGCCGAGCATGGGCTCGGCGCTACACGAGGTCATTTCAACGGCGAATACTCCGCCGGCACCCAAGCGTAGGCCTGGCCTTCGCTGCGGACGTGGCCCAGGCCGGGGAACGGCAGGTGCGCACCGGCCACCCACCAGCCGTTGGCGGTGGCCTGCTGCAGCAGCCCGCGACGGCTGGCGATGGCCGCCTTGCGGTCCGAATCGGCCTCGAACGCGGCCTCCGGGTGCGCGAACTGCACCGCATGGAAGTGCAGCACGTCGCCCCACACCAGCAGTGACTGGCCCTGGCTGTCGAACCGGTAGGAGACGTGGCCGGGGGTGTGGCCATGGGTGTCCATCGCCACCGCGCCGCCGGGCAGGGCATCGCCGGGGTTGAACGTGCGCAGGTGGCCACTGGCCTGGTACGGCGCCACCGCGTTGCGCGCCAGCGGGAAGGCGAAGCGCACACCCTTCGGCGCAGAAGCCTCGCTGGCCGGGTTGAGCCAGTAGTCGGCATCGGCCCTGGACAGCCACACCGTGGCATTCGGGTAGGCCGGCTTGCCCTGCGCATCGAGCACCCCGCACAGGTGGTCCGGATGGGCGTGGGTCAGCAGCACCTCGTCCACCTCGGCCGGGTCCACGCCGGAGGCGCGCAGGTTGCCCAGCACCTGGCCCAGGCCGGGGCCGAAGCACTGCGCGGTGCCGGTATCGACCAGGGTCAGGTGGTTGCCCTGGCGCACCAGGAAGGCGTTGATCGCGGTCTGCAGGCCCTTCTTGTCTTCGGGCACGTAGCGGCCTTCCAACAGGCGGCTGACCAGTGTCGGCGGCACGTCGACCACTTCCTGCCGGCCCAGCGCGACCACGCCGTCGAACAGGGCGGTGACCTGCAGCGCACCGACGCGCTGGTGGTAGACGCCGGGCACCTGCTGGGTGGGCGCGGGCGAGGTGGCTTCGGCCAGCGCGGCCAGTGGCAGGGCGGACAGGGCAAGCAGCAGGGCGGTGCGCAGGGGCAGGTAACGCAGGGTCATGGCGGTTCTCGGTGGATGACGGGTGGTTCCGTTGGCTTAGCGTGCCGTGGCCGGCGTGTGCGCGGCGCTCAAACCACTACGTGGAATGCTCAGGGAAGGGTGGGGCAGGGCTGCGCCCTGCACCCGCAGAGGCAACAGCAACAGTAACAGCGGGCTATCCGTGGGATGGCGGGGCGGGTCCGGTTGCGGGGGACGCCGTAAATACGTCCCTGTAGGCTCGGTCGCGCCATCCATGGCGCTCACGCCCCCGCAACCGGACCCACCCCGCCTTCGACAGTTTTCCGCGAACTGTTGGAGATGCTCTTGGGGTCAGATCCGTTTTCCGCAGGAAAACGGATCTGACCCCAGAGTTTCATTCGATATCTGACAGATGTGTCGACCAAGGTCGACACCTACCAACAGCCGAGTGAACCTGTCGAAGGTGGGGCGGTGTCGGAGTGCGGGGTGTCAGCCGCATGGATGCGGCTGCCAAGCCTACAGGGACGTACTTGCGGCGTCCCCGCACTCCGGCACCGCCCTGCCATCCCACGGATAGCCCGGTGTTGCTGTTGCTTCGGCCGTTGCCGTTGCCTCTGCAGGTGCAGGGCTGCAAGCCCTGCCGAACCCCCTCAAATGTCTGTGGGAGCCAGCCCGTACTGCTCGGCAAAGCGTTTGCTGAAGCTGGCCGCAGACCGGTAGCCCGCGCGTGCGGCTACGGTCTTCAGCGGCAGGTCGGTGGTGTAGAGCAACTGCATGCCATGCGCCAGCCGGGCCTCGGTGAGCAGCTGGCGCAGGCTGGTGTCCTCGGCGGCGAGCCGACGGCGCAGGGTCGCGCCGCTCAGCGCGAACAGCGCTTCCACATCACGCGATTGCCAGTCGCGAGCCGGCTCGGCGGCGATGCGGTCGCGGATCTGTTCGCCCAGACTCGGCGCCTGCGGCAGCAGCAGGTTGCCGTGGCCCTGCCGGCACAGGGTCAGTACCAACGAGGCCAGGGCCAGCCGCGCTTCGCTGTAACGGCCGTCCTGCAGCGATTGCCGCCACTGGCGCAGCACCACGCCATGATCGATCAACGGCAGTCGCGCCATCGCATGACCGGCGGCGGGAAGCTCCCCGCTCCACAGCGTACGTGCGGCCGCCAGCACTTCGGCACACAGCGGCACGATGGCGCTGAGGTAGCGCCCACTGCGTGGGTCGGGGGTGTTGACCACATCGATGCGGCAGCGCTGGGTCAGCAGCAGGATGTCGCCGGGGATGAACTCCAGCGACTGGTGCGCGGTACGCACCTGCTTGCGGCCTTCCAGCAGGATCGCGAACTGTGGTTGTGGAATCTCCACCGAGCTGGCGCCATGTTCGCGCCGAGCGGTGATGCACGCATAACCTTCGGCGCGTGCGCAGCCGGCCAGGCTGGCCATCTCGGCCAGCAGTGCGGTGGCCGGTGGCAGCATGGCGGTCATGACACGTGGGCACCGAACAGGCGACCGACGCCGGCCGCCGCGGCCATCGCCAATGCGCCCCAGAACATCACCCGGATCGCGCCGCGAACCGGCGGTGCGCCGCCGGCCCTGGCCGCCACTGCGCCGGTCAGGCACAGGCCGAGCAGGGTACTGGCCGTGGTCATCAGTGCGACCCTGTCGACCGGCGCGAGCAGGGCGGTCAGCACCGGGAGCGCCGCGCCGCAGGTGAACGCACCGGCCGAGGCCAGCGCTGCCTGCAGCGGGCGGGCGCGCAGGGTATCGGTGATGCCCAGTTCGTCGCGGGCGTGGGCACCCAGCGCATCATGGGCGGTGAGCTGTTCGGCCACCTGCCGTGCCAGCGCAGGCTCCAGGCCGCGGTGGCGGTAGATCGAAGCCAGCTCCTCCAGCTCGCTGTGCGGATTTTCGCGCAGCTCGCGCCTTTCCATTGCCAGGTCTGCGTCCTCGGTGTCGGCCTGGGTCTGTACCGAGACGTACTCGCCGGCGGCCATCGACATCGCGCCGGCCACGGTGCCGGCCACGCCGGTGGCGAGGATGGTGGTAGCGGAGGCGCCGCCGGCGGCCACGCCCACCACCAGGCCGGCCACCGAGACGATGCCATCATTGGCGCCCAGCACGGCGGCACGCAGCCAGCCGACGCGCTCGGAGCGGTGCAGTTCGGGGTGTCGTGAATGGCGGCTCATGACGTTGAGTGTACGAGGGTCAAGAGGGCGTCGGTAGGATGCTGAAACCCGTCACCGTCGCATGACGCAACGAGGTGCCACGCTATAGTGCGCCCTTGCGATGGAAGGCCGCGAGCCCCACATCCCCCGCCACCGTCCAGCGAGCCTTCCCCTTGTCGAGCCCCAGCCACGTCGCCGATACCCCCATTACCGACCGCTCGCAGCTGGTGGAGGTGATCGCCTCCGGCGAGAAGCCCCGCGCGCAGTGGCGCATCGGCACCGAGCACGAGAAGTTCGGGTTCCGCCTGGATGACCTGCGCCCGCCGACCTTCGAGGGGGAGCGCGGCATCGAAGCACTGCTCAACGGCCTGGTCCGCTTCGGCTGGGAGCCGGTACAGGAGAATGGCCGCACCATCGCCCTGCTGCGCGATGGGGCCTCGGTGACGCTGGAACCGGCCGGCCAGCTGGAGCTGTCCGGTGCGGCGCTGGAGACCATCCACCAGACCTGCGTGGAGACCGGCACCCACCTCAACGAAGTGGCGCAGGTGGCCGGCGAACTGCAGCTGGGCTTCCTCGGCATGGGCTTCCAGCCGAAGTGGAAGCGCGATGAAATGCCGTGGATGCCGAAGGGCCGCTACAAGATCATGCGTTCGTACATGCCCAAGGTCGGTTCGCTGGGCCTGGACATGATGACCCGCACCTGCACGGTGCAGGTGAACCTGGACTACGCCACCGAAGCGGACATGGTGAAGAAGTTCCGCGTGTCGCTGGCGCTGCAGCCGATCGCCACCGCGCTGTTCGCCGATTCGCCGTTCACCGAAGGCAAGCCGAACGGCTACCTGAGCTATCGCTCGCACATCTGGACCGACACCGACGCCGACCGCACCGGCATGCTCGACTTCGTGTTCGAGGATGGATTCGGCTACGAGCGCTATGTCGATTACCTGCTCGACGTGCCGATGTACTTCTCCTATCGCGACGGCACCTACCACGACGCCAGCGGGCAGAGTTTCCGCGACTTCATGCAGGGCAAGCTGCCGGTGCTGCCGGGCGCGTTGCCGACCCTGCGCGACTGGTCGGACCACATGACCACCGCGTTCCCGGAAGTGCGCCTGAAGAAGTACCTGGAAATGCGCGGCGCCGATGGTGGCCCGTGGAGCCGCCTGTGTGCGCTGCCGGCGTTCTGGGTGGGCCTGCTGTACGACGACACGGCGCTGGACGCTGCCTGGGACCTGGTGCGTGACTTCACCCTGGCCGAGCGCCATGCGCTGCGTGACGGCGTGCCGAAGCATGCAATGAACCTGCCGTTCCGCAACGGCACGGTGCGCGACCTGGCCCGGGAAGCGGTCAGGATTTCCGTGGAAGGCCTCAAGCGCCGTGCGGCGCGCAATGCCGATGGCCAGGACGAGAGCAAGTTCCTGGACGTGCTGCAGGAGATCGTCGAATCCGGCCTGACCCCGGCCGAGCGCAAGCTGGCGCTGTTCCATGGCCGCTGGCATGGTGACGTCGATCCGGTGTTCCGCGAGTTCGCGTACTGACCGTCATGCGGGGTTGCCGGCCAGCGGCCGGCACTACCCAAAAGAAAAACCCCGGCATTGCCGGGGTTTTTCATTTCCAGATCCGTCTTGGCTCAGGCCGCGTTCTTCAACGTCGCCATGTCGATCACGAAGCGGTAGCGCACATCGTTCTTCGCCATGCGCTCCCAGGCTTCGTTGACGTTCCTGATGTCGATCATCTCCACATCGCTGACGATGCCGTGCTCGGCACAGAAGTCCATCATTTCCTGGGTTTCGGCCATGCCGCCGATCGCCGAGCCGGTCAGGTGCTTGCGGCCGAAGATCACGCTGCCGCCGGTCAGCGGCGGGTCCAGTTCGGTCAGCACGCCCACCAGGCACATGGTGGCTTCGCGCTTGAGCAGGCCCATGTACGGATTGGTGTCATGGCTGACCGGGATGGTATTGAGCAGGAAGTCGAAGCTGCCGGCGTGCGCCTTCATCTGCGCCGCATCGCGCGAGACCAGCACCTCATCGGCGCCCAGGCGCTTGGCATCGGCGCCCTTTTCCGGGGTGGTGGTGATCATCACCACGTGCGCGCCGAGCGCCTTGGCGAACTTCACGCCCATGTGGCCGAGGCCGCCGAGGCCGATCACGCCGACCTTCTGGCCCGGGCCGACCTTCCAATGGCGCAGCGGCGACCACGTGGTAATCCCGGCGCACAGCAGCGGTGCGGCCGCCTTCAGGTCGAGGGTATCGGAGACCTTCACCACGAAGCGCTGCTCTACCACCACGTGGTCGGAATAGCCGCCGTAGGTCGGTGCGCCGCTTTCGCGTTCACGGCCGTTGTAGGTCCAGGTCGCGCCCTCGGCGCAGTACTGCTCCAGGTCGTGCTGGCAGGCGTCGCAGTGGCGGCAGGAGTCGACCATGCAACCCACGCCGGCGTGGTCGCCGACCTTGAAGCGGGTGACGTTGCTGCCGACCTCGGTGACGCGGCCGATGATCTCGTGGCCCGGCACCATCGGGTAGATCGAGCCACCCCAGTCATCGCGGGCCTGGTGCAGGTCGGAGTGGCAGATGCCGCTGTAGAGGATCTCGATGCGCACATCGTCGGGACCGACCGCACGGCGTTCGAACTCATAGGGGACCAGCGGAGCGGTATGGGAATGGGCGGCGTAACCACGGGCGAGGGACATGGGGAATCCTTGGCAGGGTTTATCGAAAGGCGCTTTACAATACGCCGCGTTCCCAATGGCAAGAAGCGTGGATATCGGCATGATTCATCAAGTGAAACTGCACAATCATGGCCACTGACAACCTTTCTCACCTGGCCGCGTTCGCCGCAGTCGCCCGTCACCGCAGCTTCCGCCGCGCTGGCGCCGAGCTGGCGCTGTCGACCTCGGCGGTGAGCTATGCGATCCGCGCGCTGGAAGAACGACTGGGCGTGGGCCTGTTCCACCGCACCACGCGCAGCGTGGCCCTGACCGAGGCCGGGCAGCGCCTGCTGGAGCGCTTGCAGCCGGCGCTGGGGCAGGTGCATGACGCGCTGGAAGAAATGAACCACTTCCGCGCCGCCCCGGCCGGCCTGCTGCGCATCAACGCCACCCGCGCGGCGGTGGCGACCCAGCTGCGGCCGCGGCTGGCGCGCTTCCTGCACGCTCACCCCGATGTGCGCGTCGAGCTGACCGAAAATGATGGGCTGGTCGACATCGTCGCCGAGGGCTACGACGCCGGCGTGCGCCTGCACGAGTTCGTGCCCGAGGACATGGTGGCGGTGCCGATGGGGCCGCCGCTGCGTGGGCTGATCGTCGGCTCGCCGGATTACCTGCGGCGGCATCCGGCGCCGCTGCATCCGCGCGACCTGGCCGCGCATGAATGCATCCGCTTCCGCTTTGCCAGCGGGCATCTGTACAAGTGGCAGTTCGAGCGCGGTGGGCAGGCGCTGGAAATCGACGTGCCCGGACGGCTGACGCTGAGCGAGCAGGGCACCGTGGTCGGCGCGGTGCTTGATGGCATCGGCCTGGCCTACGTGCTGGAAGACACCGCGCGGCCGTATATCGAATCGGGGCAGATGGTGGCGGTGCTGGAAGACTGGAGCGAACCGTTCGCCGGGTTTGCGCTGTACTACCCGAAGCAACGGCAGATGCCCGGTGCGTTGCGTGCGTTCGTGGATATGTTGCGGGAGTGAGGTGCGGTGGTTTGCATCCACGCCGTGCGTGGATCTACTGCCGAACGACAACCTCCACGCGTTGCTTGAAGCGGATCAGTAGATCCGCGCCATGCGTGGATTGGCGCCCGCGACGCAGCCAGCAATTCATTCGACCAGCGCGTCGTAGCCTTCGCCACTGAACTGGATCAGGCAGAAGCCGTGCCCGAACGGATCGGCCAGCACGGCGATACGGCCCCAGCGGCGCTCGCGCACCGGTTGCTCGAGCATCGCCCCGGCCGCGACCGCACGCATCAACGCGGCATCGATGTCCTCCACCACCCAGTCCAGGTGCAGCGGGGTCCAGTGGCGCTCGTAGTCACGCACGTCGCCGTCTTCGGTGGCGGCGCTGCCAGCCTCGTTCTGCAGCAGATAGAGCGGTGTTGGCCCACCGAGCAGTTCCACCGCGCCGGTACCGAGCCGACGACCGATGCGCAATCCAAATGAGGCCAGGTAGAACGCTTCGGCGGCGGCCAGGTCGGGCACGGCGATGTTGATGATGAAGTTGCGGGCAGTGGCGTTCATGGCAGTGATTTCCAGCATCCGGTGATTGCAGTCTAGTCCCGCCACCTGTTGCTGCCGGTTCATCTCCTGCGAGGATTCGGGCAAGCTGGGCGACCTCTATCGACAAGGACTTCCATGAGCGCGCTATCCGACATCGAACAGGCCACCGGCCAGGCCTTCCCGCCCCTGTTCAAGCAGTTGCATGCAGCGGGTCGGTTGAGCTGGGGCAGTCCGCATTCGGAATGGTCCGAGGTGGTGTTCCCGACGCTGCAGGCGGATCCGCCGGTGCTGCTGTACGCGCAGGAATACGAACCACTGGAACACGATGAGCTGCTCGAAGCGTGGCAGGAGCTGACCGCCGAGGATCATTACAATCCCCTGCGTCCCGACCTGCAGCTCCTGCCGTTTGCGCGGACCGGCGGCGGCGACAGCTACTGCTTCTGGAGCAACGCGCCCGGTGTTGCCGAGCCGCCCGTCGTGCTGGTGTGGCATGACGATGATCGTGCCGATGTGCTGGCCGCCAACTACCAGGATTTCCTGTTCCGCAAGATGGTCGAAGCGGTTGCCGACTACCAAGCGCCGTATACGCTGCTGTCGCACGGCGAGCTGGCCGGCAATCTGCAGCGCTGGCTGCAGAGCCACCAGTCGTTCCTGCGCGGCGACCAGTTCGCGGCGTTGCAGCGGTTGTTCGCCCGCGTTGACGATATTGAAGAAGGAAACATCAGCGAAGACGACGCACAGGCCATCGTCGTTGAAGTGATCGGCTTCGAGCGGTTGGACGAGTCGTTCGCTTACGTGCGCGAGGAGGCTTGAACCAAGGGTCGGAGCCGCACCTGTGGCGGGGATCCGACCCCGTGCGGGATCAGCCTGCGGCCGGGTAATCGAGGTAGCCTGCCTCGCCGCCCCCGTAATAGGTGCTGCGGTCCGGCGTGGCCAGCGCGACGTTGCGCTGCAGGCGCTCGACCAGATCCGGGTTGGCGATGAACGGCTGGCCAAACGCGGCCAGGTCGATGGTGCCAGCTTCGACCAGCTGCAGGGCGCGTTCGCGGGTCATGCCACCTGCCAGGATGACGGTGCCGCCGTAGGCCTGCTTGAACTGCCGCAGGAACACCTCGCCCAGCACCGACTGGCCCGCCTGCAGGTTGTCGTTGAGATGCACATAGGCCAGGCCGCGCTTGCCCAGCTCCTCGGCCAGGTACAGGTAGGTGGCCTCGTTGTCGGGGTAGAACGGCATGTCGAAGGTGAGGTTGTTCGGCGCCAGGCGCACGCCGATCCGCTGCGCACCGATGCGCTGGGTCATCGCATCGACGGTCTCCAGGATCAAGCGCGCACGATTGGGCAGCGAGCCGCCATAGCGGTCCTCGCGCTGGTTGATGAGCGGGTTGAGGAACTGTTCGAACAGGTAGCCGTTGGCGGCATGCAGTTCGATGCCATCGAAACCGGCGGCGATGGCGTTGTCGGCGCCGCGCGCGAAGTCGTCGACGATGCCGGGGATCTCTTCGGTGGCCAGCGCACGTGCCGGGGTGGGATCGGCGTGGCCGCGGCTGCCGTCGTCCAGATAGACGAACGAGGTGTTCTTCGGTGCGCTGGCGACCGGCCGGGTACCGGCGCTTACCGGTTGACCACCGTCGGGCTGCAGCGAGTAATGCGACATGCGGCCGACGTGCCAGAGCTGGGCGAAGATCGTGCCCTGTGCGGCATGCACCGCCTCGGTGACGAGCTTCCACCCGGCGACCTGCTCGGCCGACCAGATACCCGGCACGTCAATGTAACCCTGGCCCTGCGGCGAGACCGGGGTGCCTTCACTGATGATCAGGCCCGCGCTGGCGCGCTGCCGGTAGTACTGCGCGGTGAGTTCATTGGCCACCGCGCCGGGGTTGCGGGCGCGGGTCATCGGGGCCATCACGATGCGGTTGCGCAGGGCGATGTCTGCCAGATCGAAGGGGCGGAACAGGGCGGCGGTCATGTCGGTCATCTTGATGCGGGGAGGAGGCGCCAGCGGCGCGATGCACACAGAATGGAGTTGACATGCAGGCGCATAAAGCGCTTCGATCTCCCCAAGTGCGGGACTATTTGTCCCCAATGGAGCGCGATAGATGCTGCCGCTGGAATCATTGAATGGCCTGGTCACGTTCGTTACCACGGCCCGCTCAGGCAGCTTCACCGAGGCTGCCGACGCGCTGGGCATCTCACGCTCGGCGGTCGGCAAGGCCATCGCCCGGCTGGAAGCGCGGCTGGGCGTGCGCCTGTTCCACCGCACCACGCGGCGCATCGCGCTGACCACCGACGGTGAGGCGTACTACGCATCGTGTGCGGCGGCGCTGGAAGAAATCTCCGCCGCCGAGGCCTGCCTGGGGTCGGCCGGCCTGCCCAGCGGTCGGCTGCGCATCGACATGCCATCCTCGTTCGGGCGCCTGGTGGTACTGCCGGTGCTGCTGCGCCTGTGCCGGCAATACCCGGACCTGCAACTGACGATGACCTTCACCGATCACTTCGTCGATCCGGTCGAAGAGGGCATCGACCTGCTGATCCGCTTCGGCGGATTGCACCAGGCCGAGCATCTGGTCGCGCGCCGGCTGGGTCGCCAACGACTGGTCACCTGCGCATCGCCGGAGTACCTGCAGGCGCATGGCGTGCCGGCCTCCGTGGAGGATCTGGCGCAGCACCGCAGCGTCGTTGGTTTCCGCCACGGCCAGCCGGTGGCGTGGCGGATCGGCAGGGACGATGCCGAGGGAACGTTCATCCCGAATGCGACCTATCAGCTCAACGATGGTGACGCGGTGATCGATGCGGCCATCGCTGGGCTGGGCATCTGCCAGATGCCCGTTTCACTGGTACGCCGTCATCTGGAATCCGGGGCGCTGCAATCGGTGCTGGATGCGCACATGCAGCGGCATATCGACATCCATGCGCTGTGGCCACCGACCCGCCACCTGCGGCCCAAGGTGCGCTACGTGGTGGATGAGCTGGCGCGGTTGGCGGCTCAGGGCGTGTTTGATTGAGCGTAGGGCATCAGTAGTTGATGATCCGGGCGGACGTGTCTTCGCCTTCCTGAAGTGCTTCAAACACCTCGGCCAGAAGCGCGATCAGATCGCGCCCATGTGAGGTGACGAAGTAGGTCGCCAGGCTGTCGATGTCGCCAGCGATATCGTCTCCCCACGGTGGACGCTGGGTTCTATCCTCGAACGACCATATGACACGGGCTGGCGCATGCTCGGCCAGCTCTCGGCGGACCCTATGTAGTTCGGCCAGCGCGGCGGCAGCATCTGATTGCTGCAGTCTGCCGGCGTATAGCTGATTCAAGAGGATTGGGAATCGACTTCCCCAGCCATTCGGCTCCAGGTTGCCGGATATGGTCGAGAAGAAGGCATAGAGAAACGCGCCACTGCCGATCTCATCGGTGATGCGCCCGAGTTGGATGCCAACACCCATTGCCTGGTTCCTGATTCTGCCGATCCTACAGCATGCCCCGATGCGTTAACGGTAGAAGCGCAATTGCTCTAATTGATTGATATGAAAGGATTCAACGGCACTATTGCGGAGACGGGAGATGCCATTTCCGTCACTTTGACAATACGCATGTATACTATCCCCCAGTATAGTTCCGAACTGGCCCGCCATGCCGCACTCCCCCGAAGAGAAGAAGAAGGTCCTGGCCCGCGTGCGCCGCATCCGCGGCCAGTGCGATGCGCTTGACCGCGCGCTGGAAGCTGGCGCCGACTGCGGGCCGGTGCTGCAGCAGATCGCCGCCATCCGTGGCGCGGTCAACGGCCTGATGTCCGAGGTGATGGAGGCCCATCTGCGCGAGGAATTCGGCCAGCCCGCCGCCTCCGACGAACAACGCGCCGAACGCGTGCGCGACATGAGCGCGTTGATCCGCTCGTACCTGAAGTAAACGACGGCGCAACATGGCGCCGCCCATCCTGTCATTGCCTGTCTCTGGAGAGTCCACCCATGAAGTCCCGTGCCGCCGTCGCCTTTGGTCCCGGCCAGCCGCTGCAGATCGTCGAGATCGACGTCGCCCCGCCGAAGAAGGGCGAAGTGCTGGTGAAGATTACCCACACCGGTGTCTGCCACACCGACGCGTTCACCCTGTCCGGCGATGACCCGGAAGGCCTGTTCCCGGTGGTGCTGGGCCATGAAGGCGCCGGCATCGTGGTGGAAGTGGGCGAGGGCGTGACCAGCGTCAAGCCGGGCGACCACGTGATTCCGCTGTATACCGCCGAGTGCGGCGAGTGCCTGTTCTGCAAGAGCGGCAAGACCAACCTGTGCGTGGCCGTGCGCGCCACCCAGGGCAAGGGCGTGATGCCCGATGGCACCAGCCGCTTCAGCTACAACGGCGAGCCGCTGTATCACTACATGGGCTGCTCGACCTTCAGCGAGTACACCGTTGTTGCCGAAGTCTCGCTGGCGAAGATCAATCCGGACGCCAACCCGGAGCATGTCTGCCTGCTCGGCTGCGGCGTCACCACCGGCATCGGTGCGGTGCACAACACCGCCAAGGTGCAGGAAGGCGACAGCGTGGCGGTGTTCGGCCTGGGTGGCATCGGCCTGGCGGTGATCCAGGGTGCGCGCCAGGCCAAGGCCGGCCGCATCATCGCGGTGGACACCAATCCGTCCAAGTTCGAACTGGCGCGCGAATTCGGCGCCACCGACTGCATCAACCCGAAGGACTTCGACAAGCCGATCCAGCAGGTCATCGTGGAAATGACCACCTGGGGTGTGGACCACAGCTTCGAGTGCATCGGCAACGTCAACGTGATGCGCGCGGCGCTGGAATGCGCGCACCGTGGCTGGGGCCAGAGCGTGGTGATCGGCGTGGCCGGTGCCGGGCAGGAGATCTCCACCCGCCCGTTCCAGCTGGTGACCGGTCGCAAGTGGATGGGCACTGCCTTCGGTGGCGTGAAGGGCCGCAGCCAGCTGCCGGGCATGGTCGAGGACGCGATGAAGGGCGACATCGAACTGGCCCCGTTCGTCACTCACACCATGGACCTGGACAAGATCAACGACGCCTTCGACCTGATGCATGAAGGCAAGTCGATCCGTTCGGTGGTCCACTACTGAGGCGCGGCGTGGGCTGGTTCGATGCCTTGCGCAGGCCGCGTGCGGAAGATCCGCGCGCGGCGCTGGTCGACCCGATCGAGCAGGCGTTGCGTGCGCTAGGCTGGGTCGACGGCGAGGTGGGGCCACCGCGTGCGGTGACTTCGGCCTTCGGCAGCGACAATGGCATGCCGTTCGAGCAGTGGCTTGCGCAGGTATTCCTGCCGCGCCTGCACGAAGCCCGCGCCGACGGCCAGTGGCCACCGCGCAGCGACGTGGCGGTGGCGGCGTACCGCAATCTGGATGGCCAGCCTGGCGTCGAATCGCTTCTGCGCCTGCTGTCGCAGCTGGATGAGTTGATCAACACACGTGACGGCTGACGCCGCCGCGCAGGAGAGCACCATGGAACGCATTGAACACCGCGCCTGTTTCGGCGGCTGGCAGGACGTCTACCGGCACCATTCCACCACGCTGGGCTGCGACATGCAGTTCGCCGTGTACCTGCCGCCGCAGGCGGAAACGCAGAAGCTGCCGGTGCTGTATTGGCTGAGCGGCCTGACCTGCACCGAGCAGAATTTCATCACCAAGGCCGGCGCGCAGCGCTATGCGGCCGAGCACGGTGTGATCATCGTCGCGCCGGATACCAGCCCGCGCGGTGATGACGTGGCCGATGCCGAAGGCTACGACCTGGGCAAGGGGGCAGGCTTCTACCTCAATGCCACCCGTGCTCCGTGGGCGAAGCACTACCGCATGCACGACTACGTGGCGCAGGAACTGCCGGCGCTGATCGAGGCGAACTTCGCGGTGACCGATGCACGCGCGATCAGCGGCCATTCGATGGGCGGCCATGGTGCGCTGGTGATCGCGCTGCGCAACCCGGGGCGCTATCGCAGTGTGTCGGCATTCTCGCCGATCGTCGCGCCCAGCCGTGTACCGTGGGGGCAGAAGGCGTTCACGGCTTATCTGGGCGACAACCCGACCGACTGGGCGCAGTGGGATACGTGCGCGCTGCTGGAGGCGGCCAGCGAGCGCCTGCCGCTGCTGGTCGACCAGGGCGAGGCGGACGAGTTCCTGCAGACCCAGCTGCAGCCGCAGCGCCTGCAGGAGGCCTGCGCGGCCGCCGGCCATCCGCTGACCCTGCGCCTGCAGCCGGGTTACGACCACAGCTACTATTTCATCGCCAGCTTCATCGGCGAGCACATCGCCCACCACGCCCGCGCCCTGCACGCCTGAGGGCTCTCCGGTAGTGCCGGCCGCTGGCCGCCGGCAACCCGCAGCCCTGCAATTCCCTGGGATTGCCGGCCAGCGGCCGGCACTACCATGGTGATGCACGCGGAGTGTCGTTTTGCCGCAGTGGATCACGCCGCTGTGGCGTGCCGGCGCGCTATCGTGCGCTCAGACGGCCTTGCGGATCGGGGGGATGCATGCCGGTAGTGCTGGCGCTGCTGTACGTGCTCTGCCATGGGCTGGCCGTGGCGTTCTGGCCGAGCCCGGCGGGCGTGGGCTCTTTCCTGTTCCTGACCGGCGCACCGCTGCTGGCCGCCGCCGCGTGCCTGGTGCGGGCGCAACGTGACCGCGCCGCTCTGGGCTGGCGTTCTACCGCGATGGCACTGCTGCTGTGGGCCGGTGGCATGACGTTCAACATGGTGGATGCGCTGGGCGCCGGCCGGGCTGACTTCACCCCACGCATCAGCCTGTTGTTGTACGTGCTGTATGGCGTGCCGCTGGTGTTCATCCTGGCCCGGGCACGCCGCGAGCGCCCGAGCATCAGCCTGATCGACGCGGCGATGGCGGCGCTGCTGGGTGTGCTGTTCTTCGCGCACACCGCATCGTTCGCCGCCCGTGTCGAGGTCGACGCCCATGCCATGTCCAACATGCAGCGCATGTTCGACATCCAGAACCTGTGTATCGCCGCGTTCGCCGTGGTGCGATGGCTGGCCGGCGATGTGCCCGAACGGCGCAGGTTCTTCCGTGCACTGGCGTTGTACGCACTGGCCTATCTGCTGGTGGCCTACTACATCAACCACTACACCTCCGATGATGCATTCGGTGCGTTCAACGACCTGCTGATCGACGTCCCTTTTCTGCTGATCGCCTGCATGGCGCTGGACACGGCGCCGGACACAGGCACCACGGCACACCCGCGGCTGGCGAGGACGGTGCAGGCCGCCGGTCCGATCATCCTGCCGTTGCTGCTGCTGGTGGTCGGCACGCTGGTGGTCGATCATGCGCGGCCGTTGGCCGTCGCGGGCTTCGTCGTAGCCACCCTTGGTTTCGGCCTGCGCAGCGTCCTGCTGCAGACCGATCTGCTGGAGCGTCAGGCAGCGCTGGATCAGCTGGCCCGTCAGGACGGCCTGACCGGCGTGGCCAACCGCCGCGAGTTCGACGCACGGCTGACCTCCGAGTGGAATCGCGCACGGCGCAGCGGCACCGAGCTGGGCCTGCTGCTGGTGGATATCGACCACTTCAAGGCCTTCAACGACCGGCACGGCCATCCGGCCGGTGATCGTTGCCTGCAGGCGGTGGCCGGGGTGCTGAAGGGCGTCGCAGGTCGCGGCGGTGACAGCGTTGCGCGTTATGGCGGTGAAGAATTCGCTGTCATCGTGCCTGGAAGCCCACTGTCGGGCGTGCTGGCGCTGGCCGAGCGCCTGCGTGAAGCGGTCGAAGCGCTGCCATTGCCGGAAGGCCCGGTCAGCATCAGCGTCGGCGTGGGCTACCTGCACCCACCGGCGCTGGCCAGTGCCGACCAGCTGCTGGCCGATGCCGATGCCGGCCTGTATGCCGCAAAGCGTGCCGGCCGCAACCGGGTGGTCCTGCATGCGCGCGTGCTGGATGACGAGGGCAACGCGCACGGCACCATGGACTGTTGAGCGGACCGGCCCATGGCGTGCCGCCCGTCCAGGGACATCGCACTCGGTAGTGCCGGCCGGTGGCCGGCATCTCCTCGGTTGTCGGCCAGCGGCCGGCACTACCACGGCGTGGCCTCAACGCACGTCGCGCAGTTCCCAGTGGTGGCCGGCCAGCAGGCGCAGGCGCTGCTTGAACACGTCACTGTCGATACGGGTGGTGGCGACCAGGTTGATGCGCAGGTCCTTCTGCTCGCCGGTCACGGTGGCGTCCGGATCGGTCACGCCCCACTGCGGTTCCACCGCATCCGGGTCGGGTTGCTTGGCTTTCCAGCGCTCGAACAGCGTGCCGCTGCGCAGGGCGTCCTGCAGCTCTTCGGCGAAACCGGCGGCGCCCTGCGAATGGAAGGACAGGTCAGGGTCGTTGCCGCGGGCTTTGGACGGGTCGGGCAGGCTGATGTGGTACTGCGCAGGCATGAAGTTCTCCTTGAAGTGCGGCAAGACTGGCACAACCGCGGTGGAATCGATGTGCAGATTCCAGCCACGGTCGGCCTTCATTCAAACCGGTGTGGCCCATCGGCGAAACCCACCGTGACCGCGCCCTTGCCGACATTGACCATGCCGGTCAGGCTCATCACCGATTCGTACACGGTCACGCCATGGCCGGCGCAGACCTCTTTCAGCTGTGCGTAGCCGGGCAGGGCACGCAGCTCGTCCAGTTCTCCGCCGTAGCTGACGCACACCGTCGGCGTCATCAGCCCGGCACGTACGCGCTGGCCGACCACCGCGAACAGCTTCTGCACGGCGCTGTCGAAGCCCTTGATCTTGGCGACCGGCCCGGTTTCGCCGCGGTAGCCGTGCAGCACCGGCTTGATGTCCAGTGCGCTGCCCAGCGCCGCACTGAGCAGGCCGACGCTGCGGTCGCCCTTGTGCCGGGCGCGCGCACGCATGTAGTACAGATCACGGGTGACCATGTAGCCGTGCACGTTGCCGGCCAGTTCTTCCAGCCGCTCGCGGATCTGCTGCACGCTGGCGCCACTGTCACGCAGGCGAACCGCCTCCACCGCAGTCACCGCCTGCGCGGCGAACAGGTTCTGGGTATCGAGCACGCGCAGCGCGAACGGCGAGTTGTAGCCCGCTGCCTGCCGCACCGGCTTGTAATCGTTGAGGATGGCGAAGCTGGCCTGCAGCGCATTGTCGTGGATCGGGCTGCGGGTCTTGGTGATGGTCATGCAGAACACGTGGTCGTAATCGATCACCAGCTGCTGCAGGAACAGGTCGCGGATCTGGTTGACACTGAAGGGGATGGTCTCCGCCTCGGCACCGTGCTCGGCCACGTGTGCATGCAGGAAACTCAGCGTGGCCTGCTCATCGCGATGATCGGCCAGCACGGCTTCGCCGATGCGGACGGTGATCGGCAGCAGCACGATGTTGTGCTCGGCAATGAAGTCCTGCGGCAGGTCGCAGGCCGAGTCGACGACGATTCCGATGCGCATCCGCGGCTCCCCCTCCAGGGCGGTTGTAGGTTCGGAAACGTGAAATCTATCTCAAATTCTGGCGTGGCGCGCGAGGGAAACGCGCCAGGCCCTGTTCAGCGACTGCGCTGCACGGCCACCGGAAGTTCGGCCAGGCGCTGCCATTCGGGCTGCTGCAGCAGGGCGGGATCGGCCAGCACGGCGGCCATCAACGGATGGGCGTCGTTGCCCCAGAACAGTTCGTCATCGATGGCCAAGGTCGGTACCCCGAACACGCCGGCAGCAATGGCGGCCTCGGTGTTCCTCCGCAGCTGCTCCTTGACCGCGGGGGCCGCGATGGCGCTGGCGACATCCTCGATCCCCAGCCGCGCAGCCGGTTCGCGCAGGGCCTCGGCGCTATCGGCGGCATTGCCGTCGCGCCAGATCCAGTCGAACAGCACGTCCACCGCCTGCACGCTGCCACCGGCGGCCAGGCACAGCCGCAGGGCAGACAACGGGTTGAACGGGTGGCCCGGCGGGAACCGCAGCGGTGTGCCTTCGGCCTGCGCAGTCCACAGCAGCTGGCGGTACATGAAGCGGCGCTTGGCCGGAATCTCGGCCGGCCCGAGGTTGCCCAGGTGATGCAGCACCGCACCGAAGGCGATCGGCACGGTCTGGATCTGTGCGAACTGGGGCAGCTGCTTCAGCTTCTGCCAGTGCAGGTAGGAATAGGGCGAGACGAAGTCGAAGTACCAGCGCAGGGTGGCCATGCGGGTTTCCTTGGATGACTGGAGGTCAGGGCTGCGCGTTGCGCTGCAGGTAGCGGTCGCGCAGTTCGGTCTGGCGCGAGCGCATCGGCATCGCCCGGCCGCCCAGCCAGACCTGTTCGGCATAGTGCGCCACGTCCAGCGGGTCGCCTTCCCACAGCACCAGGTCGGCACGCTTGCCCGGCTCGATGCTGCCGATCTGGTCGGCCACGCCGAACGCCTGCGCCGGCACCCGGGTCAGGCCGGCCAGGCCGTCGGCCCAGGGCAAACCGTTGGCCACGGCATTGCCGGCCAGCTGGCGCATCTTGCGGGCGTTGTGCGAGGCGTCGCCACGCTGCACGAACGAGACCGCCACGCCGGAACGTTGCAGGCGTGCCGCATTTTCCAGCGTGGCGCCGATCTGGTCGAAGCTGGCCGGCAGGTTGGACAACACATCGACGAACACCGGTACCTGTGCGGCGGCCAGCTCCGGCGCCAGCTGCCAGGCTTCGCTGCCACCGGCGATGGCGATCTTCACCTTTTCGCGGGCGGCCCAGCGCAGCAGCTGGCGGATGTCCGCCGCGCGGTCCACCTCCACCACGATGCGGCCCTGGCCGGCCAGGTAGCGGCCCAGCGTGCGGCGCCCGGCCGGCGTCAGCAGCGCGTGCGGTGAGTCCGCGGCAACCTGGCCACGCGCCTCGTCCACCATCTGCTGCAGCAGCATCCATTGCGCTGCACGCGACTGCCCGGTCAGCTCCACTGCGGCCGACCCCAGGCGCAGGAACAGCGCGCGCGGCCCGAGGGGATCGGCGCTGCCGTCCAGCCGCATCACGCCACCCTGGCCTGCAACGAAGCCGCCGCCGGTGGCAGCCCCCAGGGCGGTGAAGCCGATGCCGTCCAGGCGTGCCACCGGGATCAGCACCGAGGCCGGGTTGTACGCCAGGGTGACATCGAACTCGGGGCGCAACGGTTGTTCGCCGATCTTCAACGTGCTGTCG
The DNA here is from genome assembly GCF_059369035.1 of Stenotrophomonas sp. YJH_SMC_130. Taxonomy (NCBI): domain Bacteria; kingdom Pseudomonadati; phylum Pseudomonadota; class Gammaproteobacteria; order Lysobacterales; family Lysobacteraceae; genus Stenotrophomonas; species Stenotrophomonas sp. YJH_SMC_130. Next base: position 10,676 of record NZ_JCAFSH010000009.1, on the reverse strand, counting down.
ACCGTGCTCGCTTCACCGGAGACCTCTTCGATGCCGATCTCGGTGATGCCCCCGAACAGCGCCGGTGTCAGCGGGCGGCCATCGGCCTCGACCACGCTGGCCCCGGCCGGGGCGGACAGCCCGCTGCCGACTGCGCGGATGATCCCGCCCTGCACCAGCACATCGGCGTGCTGCAGGCTGCCGCGCGTGCTGGCCGTATGCACGGTCGCGTTGCGCACCAGCAGGTCCTGCGCCTGCGCGGATGCGGAGAGGCAGGCCAGCACCATGACCGTAGCGCCGAGCCATGCCCGGCGACGCTTGTTCAACGCGCCCATCAGTGCACCTCCTGGCCAAGCTGGAAGTCGGAACGTGGCGTGGCCGCAGGTGCGCTGCGGTCGTACAGGCGGCGGCCGTCGATGAAGACCTGCTCGGCCAGCGCGTACGAGCTGAAGGGGTTGCCGTTCCACACCACCACGTCGGCCATCTTGCCGGCCTCCAGGGTGCCGGTCTGGCCTTCAATCCCCAGCGCCCTGGCGGCGTTGGCGGTCATCCAGGTGATGGCGTGTTCGGGGGGGATCTCCGGCATGCGTGCGCGGCGCGCGGCGGCGATCACCTTGGCCGCTTCCTGGTTCAGGCGCTGGATGCCTTCGGGTGAATCGGAATGGACGATGGCGCAGCTGTTCTTCGGCCGATCGACCAGTGCGATGTTCTCCGGAATACCGTCGAAGGCTTCCATCTTGAATCCCCACCAGTCGGCCCACAGCGCGCCGCAGACGCCGTCGGCGGCCAGCCGGTCGGCCAGCTTGTAGGCCTCCACGCCGTGGTGGAAGGCGGCCACCTTGAAGCCGAATTCCTTGGCCAGGTCGAGCATGGTGGCCATCTCGTCGGCGCGGTAGCAATGGATATGCACGCGGATGTCGCCTTCGATCGCACCGGCCAGCGTGTCCAGCTTGAGATCGCGCTTGCCGCCGGCATCACCGGCGCTGTCGCCCTTGTCGCTGCCGAACCAGCTCCTGCGCTTGGCCGGCTTCGGTTTGTTCTTGGCGATGTAGTCGGCGGCATCGATGAAGGCGGCGCGGTAACCGGCAACGTTGCCCATCCGCGTGGCCGGAGCGACGCCCTTGCCTCCGCCGTACACCCGCTTCGGGTTCTCGCCACAGGCCATCTTCAGCCCCCACGGTGCGCCGGGAAACTTCATCGCCTGGTAGGTGATGGCGGGGACGTTCTTCAGGGTCACACCACGACCACCGACCAGGTTGGCCGAGCCCGGCAGCACCTGCATGCTGGTCACGCCGCCGGCCAGTGCGGTGGCGAAGCCCGGGTCCTGCGGCCACACCGAGTGCTCGGCCCAGACGTTGGCGGTGACCGGCGCGGTCATCTCGTTGCCGTCGCTGTGCGCGCCAACGCCGGGGCTGGGGTACACGCCCAGGTGCGAGTGCACGTCGATCAGGCCCGGCGTGACCCACTTGCCCTGCGCATCGATGCGGGTGACGCCGGCGTCGGTCTGCAGCTGGCGGCCGACGGCAACGATGCGGCCCTCGCGCAGCAGCACGTCGGCGTTGTCCAGGCGCTGGCCGGTGCCGGTCAGCACGGTGGCGTTCTGGATCAGCACCGGTGCATCGGGGTGTGCCTGGTAGGTGCTGGGGTAGGGATCGGCGACGAAGCGCGAGGCGCCCACCGCCGGAGCCGTGCTCAATGAAAGCAGTGCCAGGGCTACCCCAGCGCGCAACAACGTCGATGCCATGCAGTTCCCCTTGCAGCCTGGTCCAACCGCCGACGCTAGCCCGGAGGCGGCGGGCTTGCCAAGTGACCTTCTTCACAGGCCTGCCGACGATAGCTCGACGGCACCGGCCGGGTGGCTGAAAATACCCGGTCCCCCGCCGTACCGGACCGCCCATGAAGAGCAAGCAGGAAATCGTCGACAACTGGCTGCCCCGGTATACCGGCGTGCCCTTGGACCAGTTCGGCCAGCACATCCTGCTGACCAACTTCGGCGGCTACCTGCACACCTTTTCCGAGCTGACCGGTGCGCCCATCATCGGCCTGGACCGGCCGATGGCCAGCGCCACCATCGATGGCATCACCATGATCAACTTCGGCATGGGCAGCCCCAATGCCGCGATCATCATGGACCTGCTGTCGGCGGTGATGCCCAAGGCGGTACTTTTCCTGGGCAAGTGCGGTGGCCTCAAGCGCAAGAACCAGCTGGGTGACCTGGTGCTGCCGATCGCGGCGATCCGCGGCGAGGGTACGTCGGGCGACTACCTGCCGCCGGAAGTGCCTGCCTTGCCGGCGTTTGCGCTGCAGCGTGCAGTCTCGACCATGATCCGCGACCTCGGCCACGACTACTGGACCGGCACCGTCTACACCACCAACCGCCGGGTCTGGGAGCACGACGAGGCCTTCAAGGAGCGGCTGCGGGCGATGCGCTGCATGGCCATCGACATGGAAACCGCCACGGTGTTCGCGGCCGGTTTCGCCAACCACATTCCCAGTGGCGCGCTGCTGCTGGTCTCGGACCAGCCGATGATCCCCGACGGGGTCAAGACCGAGGCTTCCGATGCCAAGGTCAGCTCCCAGTTCGTGGAAAACCATATCCAGATCGGTATCGAGGCGCTTAAGCTTATCCGGCGCAACGGCAAGTCGGTCCGCCACCTGCGCTTCGATGAATGATGATGATGGCCTGGCGCGGCGCGCCGGCCCTGGGGAGTAGGTGATGGACGTTGCCGCGCAAGTGGTGGATTTCTGGAAAGAAGCGGGCCCTGCGAAGTGGTTCGCCCGCGACGATGCGTTCGACGCGCAGTTCCGCCAGTTGTTCCTGGATGAGCATTTCGCCGCCGCTTCGCGTGGGCGCGAGCATTGGCTGGGCAGTGCCGAGGGCGCGCTGGCGCTGATGCTGCTGCTGGACCAGTTCCCGCGCAACTGCTTCCGCGGTACTGCCCATTCCTATGCCACCGATGGCCTGGCCCGGCACTACGCCATGCGCGCCATCGAGGAAGGCCTGGACCTGCAGCTGGTGCCGAAGCTGCGCGCCTTCATCTACCTGCCGTTCGAGCACTCCGAGGACCCGTTGGACCAGGACCGTTCGGTGGCGATGTTCGATGTGCTGGGCGACAAGGAATACCTGCAGTACGCCGAGCTGCACCGCGACATCATCCGCCGCTTCGGCCGTTTCCCGCACCGCAACGCCGTGCTGGGGCGCATTCCCTCGCCGGAGGAACTGGACTACCTGGCCGAAGGCGGTTTCGCCGGCTGAAAGAAAGGGGACGGAGGGGATTAAGTCGTTTGTGGCATAAACGACTTAATCCCCTCCGTCCCCTTTTTTGGGGGGCCAGATCCGCTTTCCGCAGGAAAGGGCGCTGACCCCGCGCCGTCAATCAGTACTTCGGCACGCCGTTGTCGACGTCTTCCGACCAGGCGTTGATGCCGCCGGTCACGTTGAACACCTTGGTGAAGCCCAGGGCGCGGAACTGCTCGGCGGCCTGCGCGCTGCGACCACCGTGGTGGCACATGAAGGCCAGTGCGGTGTCCTTCGGCAGGGCTTCCAGCGCGGCACGGCCGTTGCCGTCGAAGGTCTTGAACGGCACGCCGACGGCGGCGATCTCACGTTCGTCGGCCGGGCGCACGTCCACCAGGGTGATGTTGCCGGCACGCACCAGGTCGTCGGCATCGCGCACGCTGATTTCCTGCACCGGCTTGGGCGCATTCGGGTTGTCGATGGCCAGGCCCTTGCCGCGGATGTCGTCCACCCAGTCGATGGTGATGCCGTTGGCGCGACGGGCACTGGCCAGGTCGAACTGCACGCGCAGGCCATTGGACTCGGCAGCGATCGCGCCTTCGTCGTGCGGGGCCAGCTGGAAGTTCGGCTGGAAACCGGCGTCGATGGACAGCTGCAGGGCCGCGCCCGGGGCATCGGCCAGCGCGCCCTTGAGCATTTCCACGGCGGCCGGGGTGACGGTGATGCTCGGCGGGGTACGGTCCGGCGCAGCCAGGCCCAGCACGCTGCTCAGCTCGCCGCTGGCAGCCATCTGCAGCACGATGTCACTGCCGCCGACCAGTTCGCCGTCGATGTACAGCTGCGGGATGGTCGGCCAGTCGCCATAGGCCTTGATGCCTTCACGGATTTCCTGGTCGGCCAGCACGTTGACGTGGGCGAACTCGACGCCCAGGTCCTGCAGGGCGCCCACGGCCTTGGCCGAGAAACCGCACTGTGGCATCGACGGCTGGCCCTTCATGAACAGCACGACGCGGTTGGCGTTGAGGATGGATTCGATGCGCGAACGCAGGGCGGGATCGAGGGACATGGACGTCGGGGTTCCGGGAATTCGAACCATCGATTCTACCCCTCATGGCATCATGGGGGATGAGCAACGCAGGAACATTGCATCGCATTCCGACCCGGCCCTGGCGCTGGCTGCCCTGGCTGGTGGCGTCGCAGCTGCTGGTGATCCTGGTCTGGGTCCTGGCGGGCTGGCACTGGGGGTTGCCGCTGATGGTGGCCAGCCACGCACTGTTCTTGGTGCCGGTGTTCCTGCCCAACAGTCGCTTCTATGCGCCGGTGCTGAGCCGGTTGCCGGATGCCGGCAACAGCGTCTGGTTGACCATTGATGACGGTCCTGGCCCGGAAACCCGTGCCGTCCTCGACCTGCTGGACCGCTACCAGGCCCATGCCACCTTTTTCCTGGTGGGCGAGCGCGCGCTGGCGCAGCCGGAACTGGTGCAGGAGATCCTGCGCCGCGGCCACGACCTGGGCAACCACAGCCACAGCCATCCGCAGGCGCGCTTCTGGCGGCTGGGCCCGGCGGCGATGCGCGCCGAGATCGAGGGCTGCCAGCACGCGCTGCAGGCGGTAAGCGGTCGCCCGGTGCGCTGGTACCGCTCGGTGGTGGGCATGACCAATCCGTTCGTGGCGCCGGTGCTGCAGCGGCTGGGCCTGGTCCGGGTCGGCTGGAGCGCGCGCGGCTTCGACGGCATCGGTTGCACGGCGCAGGGGGTGCTCGACCGCCTGCTGCCGGATCTGCGACCGGGGGCCATCGTGCTGCTGCATGAGGGGGCCGCCCACGGTCACAACCTGGCGATCATCGAGGGCGTGCTGCAGGCACTGGACGAGCGCGGGCTGAAAGCGCGGCTGCCGGTCCCGTAACGCCGGCCCTGGTGATGTAGAGCAGCCGGGCATGGGCTCGGCTCTACAAGGGGGGCGCTACTGTAGCGCCCGAGCCGATGCTCGGGCGGCGGTGCGCAGCACCGGAAAAACGTCGCAGCGCGGCTCTACAGCGCGGGGCGTTCGGCCACCAGCAACCAGCTGTTGAATGGCGTGCGCCCATGCAGGGGACGCGGCGCCGTCACCTGCAATCCGGCCTCGGCCAGTGTCGCTTGCAGCACGTGCGGGTCGGGGTAATGGCGCGGCCGCATGCCCATCCAGCCGACCAGCCAGGCCAACCGGTCCGCCACCCGCGTGGTGCGGTCGCGACCATCGCCGGTGGCCAGCGGGGTGCGCAGCAGCAGGCGGCCGCCGGCGGCCACCCGCGCGCTGGCCGCACGCAGCAGTGCCAGTTGTGGGCCCGCGTCCAGGTACTGCAGCACATCCAGCAACAGGACGTGTCCGGGTTGCGCCGGCAGTGGCGCCTGCACGTCCAGGCAGTCGAAGCGCACAGCGTGCAGGCCGGTGGCGGCACGCTGGGCACGGGTGATCTTGCTGGCATCCACGTCCACGCCGAGGTAGGGGTGGGTGCCGCCGCGCTGGCGCAGCACATGGGCGAACAGCCCCAACCCGCAGCCCAGGTCCAGCACCGGCTGCCCGTCGTCGCGCAGATGCTGCAGCACGCCGTCATACAACGGGTCGCTGCCGAGCTTGCCGCGGGTGTAGTAGTAGTCGCGACGGCTGCCCCAGGCCCGTGCCGGGCGGAACGCTTCGGCGATCGCGCGGGCCTGCGGGGCGGTCAGCGGTGTGCAGGGCAGGGGCGGGCCGTTCCGTGGCTTACCATCCATCGTGTCAGTCCGTTCCGCCGAGCAGGCGTGCGGCGACCGGCAGCGCGCGCGCGCTCCACAATGCGTACATCCGCGCCGACGGGTGCAGGCCGTCTTCGGCGATCATTGCCGGGTTGCCGCCCTGGTCACGGCTGATGTCGGTGATGTCGACGAAGGCCACGCCCTGCTGGGTGCTGATCACCTCGGCAGCTGCGTTGAACTCGTCGGTCTCGATCTCGATGGTGGCCAGGTCGCGGCCGCTGCCGGCACCGAACGGCGTCGCGCCCCAGTCGGGGAAGGACAGCACCAGCACGCGCCCGGGGCGGCCACCGGCAAAGCCGATCGCCCGCTGCAGCAGGGCCTGGAACTGTACGCGGTACTCGTCCAGCGGCCGGCCGCGGTACTGGTTGTTGACGCCGATCAGCAGGCTGACGAAATCGAACGGGCCCTGGGGCGCAGCCGCATCGATGCCGGCGTCCAGCTCGTCGGTGGTCCAGCCGGTGGTGGCGATGGTCTGCGGGTCGGCCAGCGCCACATCCTGCGCACGCAGGGCGGCGGCCAGCTGGTGCGGCCAGCGGCCTTCGACAGCAACGGCTTCTCCGACGGTGTACGAGTCGCCCAGCGCCAGGTAGGACAGCGCCACCGCTCAGGCCACCGAACGGCGCGGCTTCAGCGGCACGACCTTGGTCGCGTCCTCGGCACGCCGGGCCAGCACGCGGTCGATGCGGGCGAACACATCGCGCATCACCGAGGCTTCCGGCAACAGGGTCACGCGGAAATGATGGCGGTAGGGCACGTTGAAGCTGGAACCCGGTACCACCAGCACGCCTTCGTTGTTCATCAGGTCCAGCGCGAAGGTGTGGTCGTCAAAGCTCTTGGCAGCGGCACCGACCACGGCCGGGAACGCATACAGCGCACCGGCCGGCGCGACCAGCGACAGGTGCTCGCTGGCTTCGCAGGCGTCGATCACCGCGCGGCGGGTTTCATACAGGCGGCCGCCCGGGGTGCACAGTTCGGAGATGGTGTCCGGGCCGTTCACTGCGGCCTCGATGGCGTACTGGCCCGGTACGTTGGCGCACAGGCGCAGCGCGCCCAGCAGGTCCAGCGCGGCGCGGAAGTCGCCCAGGCGCGCGTCGTCGCCGCTGAGATGGGCCCAGCCCACGCGCCAGCCGCAGGCACGGTGCACCTTGCTCAGGCCGCTGAAGGTCAGGCACGGATGGTCGCCGGCCAGCGGCGCGACCGGTTGGAACACCGCATCGTCGTACAGGATCTGGTCGTAGATCTCATCGACCAGCAGCAGCAGGTTGTGGCGGCGTGCGATCTCGACCACGCGCTCCAGCAGTTCGCGCGGGTAGCTGGCGCCGCTGGGGTTGTTCGGGTTGATCAGCACGATGGCGCGGGTGCGCGAGGACACCAGCGTCTCGATCTCGCTCGGGTCCGGCTGGAAGCCGTTTTCGGCGGCGCAGCGGTAGTACACCGGTCGGCCATCGTTGAGGATGGTGGAGGCCGACCACAGCGGGTAGTCCGGCGACGGCACCAGCACCTCATCGCCCGGATTGAGCAGTGCGCGCAGCGACAGGTCGATCAGCTCGCTGACACCGTTGCCGACGAACACGCGGTCCGGATGTGCATCCGGTGCGCCGCGGCGGGCGTAGTAATCGGCGATGGCTTCACGCGCCACCGGCAGGCCCTGCTGGTGGGTGTACGGGTCGGTGCGGCCCATGTCGTCGGCGATCGCTCGCTGCAGGTGCTCGGGTGCGCGGAAACCGAAGTTGCCCGGGTTGCCGATGTTGAGCTTGATCAGCTTGCGGCCCTGCGCCTCCAGCTCCCGCGCTCGCCGGGCCAGTTCTCCGCGGATTTCGTAGCGCACTTCGGAAAGGCGCTCGCGGATGGCCAGGGGCTTGGGCGAGATGGTGGACATGAGGCTGGGCCGTCAAAAGGCATGGGGATTCCATCCTACCGGAATTGCTGCAGTGCATGGCAATGGCTCCGGGCCTGCCATTGCTGGGCTGGCCGGGGGCCGTCACAGGTAGAATGGCGGCGATGACCCAGACCCCCGATTTCATCGCCCTGCAGACCATCGGCTGGCCCTGGCCGGGCCCGGCGCAGCAGGCCGACTGGCAGGCCGTGATGGCCGCACATCCGCAGGCCCGCCCGGCGCGGGTGATCGAGCAGCACCGGACCCATTACGTGGTGGCCGATGGCCCGGATGCGGCGATCAAGGCCGAGTCACTGCCGGAATGGCAGCGCCCGCGCTTTCCCAGCCACGAGCGGCCGGCCGTGGGCGACTGGGTGCTGCTGGACGGCGTCCGCATCGTCGCGCTGCTGCCACGTCGCACCGCGATCAAGCGTGGCGCCGCCGGTGAGCACTACCACCAGCAGGTGATCGCAGCGAACATCGATACGGTGTTCATCGTCTGTGGGCTGGATGCCGACTTCAATCCGCGCCGCATCGAGCGCTACCTGCTGCTGGTCGGTGGTGGCGGCGCCGAACCGGTGGTGGTGCTGACCAAGGCCGATCAGACCGAGTACAGCGAGGATGCGCTGGCAGTGCTGGAAGAGCTGGAGATGCAGGGCATCGCGCTGCATGCGATCAACGGCCTGGATGCCGACAGCGTGGCGGTGCTGCGGCCGTGGCTGGGCCCGGGGCGCACGGTGGTACTGGTGGGTTCCTCCGGTGCCGGCAAATCCACGCTGACCAACACCCTGCTCGGCGAGCAGCGGATGAAGACCAACGCGGTGCGCGCCAACGATTCGCGCGGCCGCCACACCACCACCCATCGCGCGTTGATGCCGCTTCCGACCGGCGCCTGCCTGATCGACACCCCCGGCATGCGCGAGCTGAAACCGACCGGCGAAGAAACGCTGTCCGAAGGTGGCTTCGCCGATATCGAAGCGCTGGCCACGCAGTGCCGTTTCAACGACTGCAAGCATCAGCAGGAACCGGGCTGCGCTGTTCGTGCAGCGATCGACGCTGGCGAGATCGAAGAGAGCCGCCTGCTGAACTACTTCAAGCTGAAGGAAGAAGTGGCTGCCGCCGCCGCCAAGCTGGCGGTTCGCCAGGCCGAGACCGCGCAGGAACGTGGCGGCAAGAAGGGCAAAGGCCAGCAGTTCCGCCCGGCCGGAAAGCCACGCCGGCGCTGACAGTGCAGCCGAGCGTGGGCTCGGCTCTACAACGGTTGTATCCCGGGACACCTTGTAGCGCCCGAGCCAATGCTCGGGCGGCGGCGCACTGCGCCTGGCACGGCAGGGCGCTATAGTTCGCGCATGGAACCGACCGCGACGCTGGACCGTGAGGTGGCCCACCATGCAGCGCTCGATGCGCGCCTGGTCGAGGCCGTGGGAGGCATCCGCCTGCTGGGGCTGACCAGCTGGCCGGCCACGGTGCAGGTACCGTTCCTGGACAGCGTGGCGCGCGGCCAGCCGGTGCTGCCGAAGGTGGATTACCCTCGGCTGGACTTCAGCGAAGAGCGCCGTGCGCTGGCCGCGATCGCTGCCGACTGCGATGACAGCCACCCGCTGGGCCACTATGTGCAGCAGTCGGCGCAGAGCTGGGACCTGGCCGCGCAGCTGCTTGAGGGGCTGGGCACTGCCGCCGTCGATACCTGTTCGGTGCAGCTGTTCGGCGCGCCCGAGCAGCCGCTGCCGGGCAATGGCCCGAGTACGCGCGACGCGGCACGCCACTTCATCCAGATTGCCGCCGAACTGGACCACGAACTGCTGGCACCGGAAGAGCAGGTACCGGTCTCGGCCATCGCCCTGCAACTGCAGTTGCAGAACGACCTGGATGCGTTCTTCGAATCGCGCATCATCCAGGTGCAGCTGGATCCGGAGCTGGTGTCCAAGGCGGCTGCCGGCCCGACCCGCATCCGCCTGCGTACCAGTGCGCGCTTCAGTGCCTACGACCGCGCGCAGCTGTTCCACCACGAAGCGCTGGTGCATTCGCTGACCGCATTGAACGGCCGCGAACAACCGGTGTTGCCCAGCCTGGCGTTGTCCTCGCCACGGGTGACCGCCACCCAGGAAGGGCTGGCGACGTTTGCCGAGCAGATCACCGGCAGCATCGACATCGAGCGCCTCAAGCGCATCAGCCTGCGTACCGAAGCGATTGCGATGGCACGCGAAGGCGCCGATTTCATCGAAGTGTTCCGCTATTTCTGCGATGCGGGGCAGAACGCGGAAGAGAGTTTCGCCTCGGCGCAGCGCGTGTTCCGCGGCGTGCCGCCCCGTGGCGGCCTGGCCTTCACCAAGGACACGGTGTACCTGCGCGGGCTGGTGTCGGTGCACACCTTCTTCCGGCACATGCTGGCCGAAGACCGCCTGCAGGTCTGCCGCTGGTTGTTTGCCGGCAAGATGAGCCTGGCCGATGCGATCGCGTTCGCGCCGCTGTTCGAGGCGGGGGTATTGAAGCCACCGCGCTGGCTGCCGCACTGGGTGAGCCGGGCGAACGGCCTGGCCGGCATGCTGGCGTTTTCGCTGTTTGCCAACCGGATACGGATGGACCAGCTGGCACCGGAATGAAATGCGTTGGCGGGATGATGCGCTGGCGCCTCGATGGATATCGCTGGGCGGCGGTGGGGCACCCTGGCCAGGACACGCCGTAAACCCATCCATGAAGTGACCCCCGAGACTTGGACGGTGGGGTCAGGCGGCTGCTTGGGCCTGTTCCCGGTACTTTACCGGGCTTAGCCCCTTCAATTTCAATCTGATTCGCTCTTGGTTGTAGTACT
>NZ_JCAFSH010000008.1:0-140389 GCF_059369035.1 Stenotrophomonas sp. YJH_SMC_130 | reverse complement strand
GCGGGCGCGTGCTGCCACCCTGCTGGTCCAGCAGCGCGCTGAACAGGTGGACCGGTTCGATGATGCTGTTGTCGCGGCCCACGGCCAGCGACTGTGCGTCTGCCAGCGCCTGCTGGAAACGCGAGGTGAGCTTGTCCATCCGCATTGCGAATCCTCATCGGTCATCAGGGCCGGCCCGCGCCGGCGATGCTGGGAAGATGCGGCTGCCCCACCCCGTTTCAAGGGTGGCTGCGACTGCACCCCGAGGCCAGTCAGCCTGCGGCCAGCATGCCGGAACGGGTGTGGTCGGCGCGTTGATCCCGATCAGTTCGGCGCAGTGGACCGGTTCAGTGGGTGATCGCAGAGCGGAGCGCCCGCAGCTGCTGCTTGACCGCCCGCGCCTGCGTGGCGTCCATGCGCAACAGCGCCTTCTGCCCGATCGAGCGCGACTGCAGGGTGGGATCGACAAAGCGGTAACGGCCGCGCTCATCGCGCTGCACCAACGGCGCCTGCGCCAGTTCCGGGGTCTCCAGCAGATGGTCGATCACCGCCACCAGACGGTCGTTGAAGTAGCCCTCGGGCCGGCCCAGGTCGACGTAGGCCTGCTGGATCAACGGATAGAAGCGCTTGTACGCCGTAGCCGCTGCCGCTGGATCCAGCGCAGTAAAGGCCTGCACATAGGGCGCGTAACGTGCCGAGTTGCTTGCCGCGATGCGTTCCCCGCCCTCGCCAGGCTCGACCTGCAGGTTGCCCGGCAGCGGCCGTGCGGCCAGCGCCGTCGGCGGCACGCTTGGTTTGTCCAGGTTGTCGACCTGGGTGACCAGGCGCTGGATCAGGTGATCGCGCAGCAGCAGGGTCATCGGGCCCTCGCCCTGGAACAGCTGGCTCAATGCACCCCAGGCAGCCGTATCGCTGTCAGCCAGCTTCGGTAGCGCCGGATCAGCCGCGGCCTCGGTATCCAGCGGATGCTTGATCGTCGGTGGCGCTGGCGCGGGTTCCGCGGCCGCCTGCGGTTGTGGCGGTGCGCTGGTACTGGCGGGGGGCGATTGCACCGGCACCGAGACACCGTCTGCCAGGCTCTTCAGCTGATCGCGGAACAACCAACCGCCCGCGCCGCCGATCACCACCACACCCAGCACCCAGGGCCATACCGCCTTTCCACTCTGCATGATGCAGCACCCTCGTTTCACACGCATGGAGAAGGTGTGACCCCACCGGTTCCAGCCGGTTCCCCGCCTGTTCCGCTGCCGTTCGGCTTCGGCCCGCGCCAAAGCCGCGCTCACGCCTGCTTTGCGTGCCGCGCGCGAGGCTGTGGGCCTTGTCCTGCGGAGACACTGCCATGCAGTACGCGCTGTATTACTGGACCGGCATCCAGGGCCGGGGCGAGTTCGTGCGGCTGGCGCTGGAAGATGCCGGCGCCGACTACATCGACATGGCGCGGGTGCACGGTGATGCGGTGATGCAGCCGTTCCTGGAGGGCCACAGCGAAGGCCCGCAGCCCTTCGCGCCGCCGTTCCTGAAGGCCGGTCGCCAGGTCATTGCGCAGGTTGCCGCGATCCTGGACTTCCTCGGCCCGGCGCTGGATCTGGTGCCGCAGGCCGCATCGCGGCGGATGCAGGCGCTGCAACTGCAGTTGACCATCGCTGACCTGGTGGCCGAAGTGCATGACACCCATCATCCGATCGCCGCATCGAAATACTACGAAGCGCAGAAGACCGAGGCCAAGGCACGTGCCGCGTCGCTGCGCAGCGAGCGCCTGCCGAAGTTCCTGGGCTACTTCGAACGGGTGCTGGCCGCCAACGGTGGCCGCCATGCACTGCGCGAGCATTCGTATGTGGACCTGTCGCTGTTCCAGCTGCTGAGTGGGCTGGACTACATGTTCCCGCGTCGCATGCAGGCACTGGCGCCCACACTGCCCCTGCTGCGCGCGCTGCAGGCGCGGGTGGCGAAGCGGCCGAACATCGCCGCCTACCTGGCCTCGGAACGACGTCTGGCGTTCAACACGGATGGCATCTTCCGCCATTACCCGGAGCTGGACGCCGAGCGGTAGTGCCGGCCGCTGGCCGGCAGAGCGGGCTGTGAGCATTCGCCGCCCGCAACACGCCCCTGTAGAGCCGAGCCATGCTCGGCTCAGAGCAGCCGAGCGCAGGCTCGGCTCTACAGAGCACCAGAAGTGGAAGAAGCGGTAGCGCCGGGCCATGCCCGGCGTCACCGGTCAATGATCGGTGCGATCACCCAGCGGCTTCACCGGCTGCTTCTGCAGCGACAGCAGGCCCAGCAGCAGCGCCAGGGCCACGTAGGCGCCGGCAAACTGCACACTGATGATGCGCGCCAATCCTTCCAGGTCCCACGGCAGGTAGATGCCGCCGCGCGGATCCACCGAGTGGATCAGCCCGAACAGGGTCAGTACCGCCGCCACCAGCAGGAAGCCGCAGGCACGGCGCAGGCGGCCATCGACCATCGCCGCCACCGCCGAAATCCACAGCATCGAGGTGATGATGAAGCCGTTGCCGAGGGTGAAGATCACCGCCAGCTCAGGCAGGCCGTGGCCGTCGAGCTTGGTCAGCAGCTGGGGCAGCTGATCCGGTGCGATCCAGCCGGGTGCCTTGATCGCCAGCAGGTAGGCCACCGAAGGCAGGAAACCGAACACCATCGCGCCGGTATGGTGGCGCGGCGTGGCCTGGAAGGCCTGGGTGGTGATGTCGATGGCCACGTATACGATGATCGGTGCCAGCACCGCCAGCGGCAGCCACTGCACCAGCCCGGAGATGATGCCGAGCATGCCGCCGATGCCGACGAACAGGCCGGTCAGCAGCGTATAGCCGCTGCGCGCGCCCATGTGCTTGTACGCCGGCTGCCCGATGTACGGCGTGGTTTGCGCGACGCCGCCACAGACGCCTGCCACCAGCGTAGCCACCGCTTCCACCAGCAGGATGTCGCGGGTGCGGTAGTCATCGCCGGCCGCACGCGCGCTTTCAGACACATTGATGCCGCCGACCACCATCAGCAGGCCGAACGGCAGCAGCAGCGGCAGGTAGGTCATCGCAGTGGGCAGGCCGTCGAGGAAGCCCAGCGTCGGCAGCGGCAGCACCACCTGCGGCGGCACCCACGCCGGCACATGGAATCCCGGCGCACCCAGCCCGGCCAGGCCCAGGCCGTAATACAGCACGGTGCCGAACACGAAGGCCAGCAGCACGCCCGGGCCACGCACCGGCAGCTTGCCCTTGGCGATCAGCACATACAGCAGCAGGCCCAGCGTGGTGAAGCCGACCAGCGGCGAGCGCAGCGTTTCCAGCAGCGGCAGCAGGCCCATCAGCACCAGCGCGATGCCGGCGATGGAACCCAGCAGCGCGGCACGCGGCAGCGCGCGGGTGACTGCTTCACCGAAGAACGACAGCACGAACTTGAGCACGCCCATGATGACCAGCGCGGCCATGCCCAGCTGCCAGGTGGCGATGCCCGCCGCGTGCGGGTCCATGCCCTGCTGCTTGAAGGCGAGGAAGGCCGGGCCAAGCACCAGCAGGGCCATGCCGATGCTGGTGGGGGCATCGAGGCCGAGCGGCATGGCGGTGACGTCGTCACGGCCGCTGCGCGCGGCCAGCCGGCGTGCCATCAGGGTGTACAGCAGGTTGCCGATCAGCACGCCGAAGGCGGTGCCGGGGAACATGCGGCCGAACACCACGTCGGCGGGGAACTGGAAGATCCCGACCAGGGCCATGGCGATGAAGCCGAGGATGGAGAGGTTGTCGACGACCAGGCCGAAGAAGCCGTTGAAGTCGCCGGCGACGAACCAGCGACGCGGTGCGGCGGAAGCGGGAGCGGACATGGAAGGGGCGGTGGGGGTGGGGACCGCCGATGGTAGGCCCAGCGGGGCCTGGGCGCCAATTCCGTCGTGGAATGATGGGTTCCAGCCAACGGCGGGGCCCCTCGTGGCTGGGTTGGTCGCGGACAGCGGACCTCAGGGGGTGGGCCGGGCGGGTAGGCTGCGCAGGGGTCGCTGCAAGTACGTCCCTGTAAGCTCGGTCGCCGCATCCATGCGGCTCACGCCCCTGCGCAGCCTACCCGCCCGGCCCCTGACAGTTTCCTGCGCGTACCAGCCACGGAAAAGAATCAAAAGATCAAAAGCAAAGGCAGGCTCTCTTTGTAGAGCCGAGCCCATGCTCGGCTGCTGTACGCGAAGCCTCTCAGCCGAGCATGGCTCGGCTCTACAGAAGATCATTCCGATCATTCTTTCGTTCATCCACGCATGGCGTGGATCCACCGTGTCGACCAAGGTCGACACCCACCAGTGCAATATCCCGTTCCGGCAGATTGCAGGAAGCTGTCGAAGGCGGGGTGGGTCCGGTTGCGGGGGCGTGAGCCGCATGGATGCGGCGACCGAGCTTACATGGACGTACTTGCAGCGCCCCCCCCGCAACCGGACCCACCCCGCCATCTCACGGATACCTAGCTGTTGCTGTTGCTTCGGCTGTTGCTTTGGCCTCTGCAGGTGCAGGGCGCAGCCCTGCATCGACCACCCCCTACTTCTTCAGGAAATTGTCCACCAGCAGATGCTTCACGTCGTCGAAGCGACCGTTCAACACCGCCTTGGCCGCATACAGCGCCGTGCCGGCGACCTGCTTGGCCTCGATCTGCGGCGGCATCACCAGCTCGGCGCGACTCGTGTGCACGTCCAGCAATGCCGGGCCGCGCTGCGACAGGAAATCCTGCACCGCTTCCTCCAGATCCTCGCTGCGGGTGACCGTGCGGCCATGGAAGCCGATCACTTCGGCCAAGCGGCCGAAGTCCGGGTTCTTCAGGTCGGTGTAGTTGTCCAGAAGGCCTTCCACCTTCTGCTCCAGCTCGACGAAGTTTAGCGAGCCATTGTTGAACACCACCACCTTGATCGGCAGGTTCTCCTGCACCGCCGTCAACAGATCACCCAGCAGCATCGCCAGGCCACCATCGCCGGACAGCGAGATCACCTGCCGGCCGGGGAAGGCCTTCTGCAGCCCCAGCGCCTGCGGCATCGCGTTGGCCATCGTGCCGTGCAGCAGGCTGGTCAGCGTGCGGCGGCGACCGTTCACCCGGATATGGCGCAGCACCCACACCATCGGCGAGCCGCCGTCGGCGGTGAACAGTGCATCTTCGGTGGCGTGCTTCGAGAGCAGCGCGGTCAGGTGCTGCGGATGGATCAATTCACCTTCGCCCGGCTGCTCCTCCTGTTCGCGATTCTTCAGCGCCTTGTCGCGATGCTCGATGCACTCGTCCAGGAAACTGCTGTCCTCGCGCGGCGGCAGCATCGGCAGCAACGCATCCAGCGTCGGTGCGATATCGCCGACCACGCCGAGGTTCACCGGGTGGCGGCGGCCGAGGTGGCTGCCATCGCGGTCGACCTGGATGATGGTGGCCTTGTCCGGGTAGAACTGGCCCCAGGCGAAGTCGGCGCCGAGCAGCAGCAGCGTGTCGCACGCCATCAGCGTGTGGAAGCCGGACTCGATGCCGAAGATGCCGGTCATGCCCATGTTGTACGGGTTGTCCGGCTCGACGAAGTCCTTGGCGCGCGAGGTGTGCGCGATCGGGGCCTGCAGGCGCCGGGCCAGTTCCAACAGCTGTGCGTGCGCGCCCTGGCAACCGGCACCGGCGTAGATGCCGACGCGCTTGCCCTGCCCCAGCAATTCGGCGATGCGCTGCATTTCGGCGTCGGAGGGGCGCAGTACCGGCTGGGTGTAATGCACCGAGAACGGCACATCGTGCTTCACCTCGGCCTGGCTGATATCGGCCGGCAGGATCACCACCGCCACGCCACGGCGGCTGATCGCGGCCTGGCAGGCCAGGGCCACCACGCGTCGCGCCTGCTCCGGGCTGTGCACCTGCTCGCAGAACACCGTGCAGCTGCCATAGACCGACTTGAAATCCACTTCCTGCGGGAATTCCATGCCCAGCTCGCTGGTCACCACCTGGCTGGCGATCAGCACCATCGGCGCACGGTTGCGGTTGCTCTCGAAGACGCCGTTGATGAAGTGCAGGCCACCGGGACCACAGGAACCCGCGCAGGCGGTCAACTCGCCGCTCACCAGCGAATCGGCGCCGGCAGCGAACGCTGCCACTTCTTCATGGCGCACGTGCACCCAGGCGATCTCGCTGCCATGCATCGCATCGGTCACATGGTTGAGCGTATCGCCCACGATGCCGTAGCAACGGCGGACACCGGCCTGCTGCAGGGCGTCCACCACGATTTCGGCCACGCGCTTGCTCATCGGATACATCCTCGAACGGGGGAACGTCCGAGGCTAGACCTGATGAAGTGATGCCCCCGTGGGCGCGTCGCTCGTCGCCTCGATGTGCAAAATGCGGGCAGACGTCTCGTCAATCATTGACGTTGATCCAGCCCTCCACCGCGCCGCTTTTCGGGTTGTGATACCGCACCTTCAGCCAACCCTCCTGTTCATCCAGCAGTTCCACCCGATCGCCCTGCACCAGGTAACGCTTGGTGCTGGACGCACCAGGCCGGCCGAACAGGAACAGCCGCGCGGATGCCACGGTGGCCTGCTGGCCGCGCAACGGTCCATCCGGTGGTGCGCCCAGGCCATCGGTAATGGCACTTTCCAACACACGGCCGGCGGGATCATAGGTGCGCCAGACCGCCAACGGCCCGTTCTCTTCGCGTTGTTCCCACTGCAGCGCGGCGTTTACCGTATCGCCCAGCATCAGCACGCGCTCGGCGCGGTACAGATAGAGTGTCGCGCCTGCAAACCGGTACTGGTCGGTGTACCACATCGGGCCGCTGCGGCAGCTGCTGGTCAGGGTACGGCTGGGGCGGTCGACCATCAGGCCCATCAGCTCGCCGCAGCTCTCCCTGCCGTGGGTTTCAGCCCGCAGCGCGCGGAACCCGGCACTGGCGGGATCGAACCGGTACACCGCCACCGCTTCGTTGACCATGCCGACCGGGGCGCGTGCGACCAGTTCCGGGTAACCGTCGAAATCGACATCTTCGAGCGACCAGCGCGAACGGCCGTCGGCATCCACCGCGCCCTCCAACGTCTGGCGCTTGCCCGACGGCGACAGCTGCACTGCAATGCTGCCGTCCTGCTGGGGATCGGCGTGCGCCTGCACATGCGCGGCCACCTGGAAGCGCAGCGTTTCGCCCTCGTCCTCCGCCTGCGCCGTCGGTGCCAGCGCGCCGGCCAACACCAGGCCCAGCAGGCATTCCCTGTAGTTCATCATTGCTCCCTGCGGCACCGCAGCGGCACCTTCAACTCAGAACGATACCTCGACCGGCTGCCGCGACCACAGCACCGACTGATGCATGGTCTGCTGCTTCCACGCCAGGCGGATCGCTTCGATATCGGCGCGGCGCTGCGGGGTGTCCTCATGCAGCACCACCAGCACCTTGGTGCGCAGGCGGTTGGGCGCGGCATCGCCGCGGAACAGCCACTGGCCATAGGCATCGAACACGGTCAGGCCATCCGGGAAGCGCGGGGTCACTTCCTTGTCCAGGAAGGTGCGCCACTGCGCCTCGCTGATGGTGTCGGCCTGCGGGCGGTTACCGGCGCCTTGCTCTTCGCCTACGCCGAAGTACAGCTCGCTGCGCACCCAGCCGTGGCCGGCGGACGGGCGTGCGGCATCGCCCTTCAGTTCGGCGGTGGTGGCCGTGGCATAGGCGCTGGGCGCCTGCGATGAGAGGCTGGCGCAGCCGCTGGTGGCCAACAGCACGGCAAAGACGAGGCCAAGGTGTTTCATCGGTACAGCTCCGGGGAAAGGGGGACAAGGCGAGCCGGCAGCGTACAGCGCCACCGGCCCGGCGTGCTGATGCCAACCGGGCATCAGCTCATGCCGGACCGGCAGGGGCTTGCATCGGCACCGGTCATCACGCGAAGATAATATATCGCTTCATCCGGATGGATGTAAGTGAAACCATCTCCCCTTCCCCGCCGTCGTTGTTGCTGGAGCCCCCATGTCCGCCCGCCTGCCCGCGTCGCCGCTCGGCCTCGCCATCGCCCTCGCGCTTTCCTCCGCCGCCGCCCCGGCCCTGGCCCAGGACGCCACCAACCTGGACACGGTGATCGTCACCGGCACCCGTGCCGCCGACCGCACCGTGCTCGAATCCACCTCGCCGGTGGATGTGCTCACCGCCGAGGACATCCGCAAGGCCGGCGTGGTCAACGGTGAGCTGGGCAGCGCGCTGCAGGCGCTGCTGCCGTCGTTCAACTTCCCGCGCCAGTCAAACTCCGGTGGCGCCGACCATGTGCGCGCCGCGCAGCTGCGTGGCCTGTCACCGGACCAGGTGCTGGTGCTGGTCAACGGCAAGCGCCGCCACCACACCGCGCTGGTCAACACCGACAGCAAGATCGGCAAGGGCACCACCCCGGTCGATTTCAATTCGATTCCGGTCAGCGCGATCAAGCGCATTGAAGTGCTGCGCGATGGCGCCGGTGCGCTGTACGGCTCGGACGCCGTGGCCGGCGTGATCAACGTGATCCTCGACAACGGCGGTGACGGCGGCGAGATCGAGGCGAGCTACGGTGCCAACCACACCGACCTCAAGCCGATCGGCCGCACCCTCACCGATGGCCAGACCGGCAACATCAGCGCCAAGGTCGGCACCTCGCTGGGCGAAGACGGTGGCTTCCTGCGCGTCGGCCTGGAATACAAGCACCGCAACGGCACCAACCGCGCCGGCTTCGACCAGATTCCGCCGTGGGACCAGACCCCGGGCAACCTGGCACTGCAGGGCAAGCGCAACTACGTCCTGGGCGATGGCAAGAGCAAGGACATCAACCTGTGGCTGAACACCGAGATTCCGGTGGGCCAGACCTCGACGTTCTACGCGTTCGGTACCTTCAACCAGCGTGACACCGAAGGCGCGAACTACTTCCGCTATCCCGATGGCGATGCCAACTGGAAGCAGGTCTATCCGAATGGCTACCGGCCGATCTCCGAAGGTGAGAACCGCGACGTGCAGGCCGTGGCCGGTGTGCGCGGGCAGTGGAGCGAATGGAGCTACGACGGCAGCCTGGACTACGGCCAGAATGACTTCACCTATCGCCTGCGTGATTCGCTCAACGCCTCGCTGGGCCCGACCAGCCCGACCCGCTTCAAGACCGCCGATTACGAATATGCGCAGACCGTGGGCAACCTCGATCTGAGCCGCGTGTTCACCCAGAACGACAGCATCAGCCACACCCTGGGCCTGGGCGTGGAAGCACGCCATGAGCGCTACCAGACCCGCCCCGGCGACCCGGCCAGCTATGCCGCCGGTCCGTACACCGACCGCCCGACCGGTTCGCAGGCCGGTGGCGGCCTGACCCCGCAGGATGCGGCGCGCCTGTCGCGCGATGTGGCCAGTGCTTATGCCAGCCTGTCCAGCCAGTTCGGCGAAAAGTTCTCCACCGATCTGGCCGCGCGCTACGAGCACAACGACGACTTCGGCGGCGAGCTGACCGGCAAGCTCGGCCTGCGCTATGAGTTCACCCCGGCGTTCGCGCTGCGCGGCGCGATCTCCAACAACTTCCGCGCACCGTCGCTGGCGCAGGTCGGCTACGAGTCCACCTCTACCGGCTACAACGCAGGTGGCCAGCTGGTGCAGGGCCGCCTGCTGTCGGTCAACAATCCGATCGCACGCGGCCTGGGGGCACAGAACCTGAAGCCAGAGAAATCGCTGAACACCTCGCTCGGTTTCACCAGCCGCATCGGCGAGCATTTCGACCTGTCGCTGGACTTCTTCCAGATCGACATCGATGACCGCATCGCGCTGTCGGAGAGCATCACCGGCGATGCGCTGACCGACTACGTGGCCGCCAACTACGGCGTCAGCGGCCTGCAGAGCGCCAGCTTCTTCGTCAACGCCGCCGACACCCGCACCCGCGGTGCCGAACTGGTCACCAACTGGCGGCAGTCGCTGGGCGATGGCCAGCTGCTGCTGACCGGCACCTATGCCTATACCAAGACCACGCTGAAGAACGTGCTGGCCACGCCGGCCCAGCTGCAGGCGCTGGACCCGGATTATGTGCTGTTCGGGATTGAAGAGACCAACACGCTGACCGATGCCACACCGCGCACGCGTGGCAGTTTCTCGGCCGCATGGAGCAATGACCACTGGTCGCTGAGCACCCGCGTGAACCGCTATGGCAGCGCCACCCGCGTGTTCAACTTCGGTGACGGCTACATCCCGCGCCAGACCTACCAGGCCGAGTGGCAGCTGGATGCGGAAGTCGAATACCGCATCACCCCGCAGTGGAGCGTGGCCCTCGGTGGGCAGAACCTGACCGACAACTATCCGGATCGATCCAACAGCGATATCCACTACTTCGGCAACCTGCCGTACGACGTGCTGTCGCCGATCGGCAGCAACGGTGCGTACTACTACGGCCGCGTCCGCTATACCTTCTGATTGCTCTGGGTGTAATTGCCTTGGGTGGGTGCGGACCGTTGGTCCGCACTGCCCGGGTTCAATGCAGGCTGACCCTTTATGCCGACCAACGGTCGGCACCCACCGAAGCAAGGCCGTAGCCTGCCCTCGACCCCACGTACACGCCCACGCTGGCAAGCTGGGCTTCATGGCTGAACCGCTCCCCCTGCGTCCGCCGCCGCCATTGCTGGATGACGCCTGCGCGTTGTTCCTCGATGTCGACGGCACCCTGATCGAATTCGCTGCACGCCCGGATGCCGTGCAGCTGCTGCCGGATGTGCGCGAAGCCATCGGCCGCATCAGCGACCGCCTGGAAGGTGCCGTGGCACTGGTCAGTGGCCGCCCGCTCGAACAGCTGGATCAACTGTTCGCTCCGCTGCAACTGCCTGCTGCGGGCCTGCATGGCCATGAACTGCGTGGGCAGGATGGTCGCGTACTGCGCGACGAACACGATGACGACACCGCCGAATGGCTGCACGCACTGCACCAGCAGGCGATGCGCTTCGCCCACGGCCATCCCGGCGTGCTGGTGGAAGACAAGGGTGTCGGCCTGGCCCTGCACTGGCGCGGCGCGCCGCATGCAGCCAAGGACGTCCGCGCCTTCGCCGACCGCCACGTGCGGGGCCGTGCCAGCTACCGCCTGCAGCCCGGCGACCATGTGGTCGAGTTCGTGCCCGTCGGCACCGACAAGGGCCGTGCGGTGCTTCGGATGATGCAGTACCTGCCCTTCCGCGGTCGCCTGCCGGTGTTCCTCGGCGATGACCTGACCGATGAGTTCGGCTTCGATGCCGCCAACGGCCAGCATGGCTGGAGCGTGCTGGTGGGTGAACGTGAACCCAGCGCGGCGGTGTTCGCGCTGCCCGACATACGCAGCGTGCACGCCTGGCTGCGTGAGAATGCCTATTGACCCGGCCCCCCCCCACGGCCGCAACCGAGATGTACCGCGTGATGACCCAACCCGATCTTGATCTGGGCGTGGTCGGCAACGGCAGCTTCGGCGCCCTGGTCGACAAACGTGCCCGCGTTGTCTGGAGCTGCCTGCCCACCTTCGACGGCGACCCTACCTTCTGTGCGCTGCTCGGCCCCAACCAGCAGACCGGTGGCGACTTCGCCATCGAGCTGGAAGACTTCGCCAGCAGCGAGCAGGAATACCTGACCAACACGGCGATCCTGCGCACCGTGCTGCGCGACACGCACGGCGGCGAACTGGAAATCCTCGACTTCGCCCCACGCTGGCGCCAGAACGACCGTTTCTACCGCCCGGTCAGCCTGATCCGCCAGGTGCGTCCGCTGGCTGGCAGCCCGCGCATCACCGTACGCGCACGCCCGCTGGCGGACTGGGGCGCGCGCGTTCCGGAATCCACCTGGGGCAGCAACCATGTGCGCTGGGTGCTGCCCGAACACGTGCTGCGGCTGACCACCGACGTGCCGGTGCGCTTCGTGCGCGACGGCCTGCCGTTCGTGCTCAACCATCCCATCCACCTGATCCTGGGCGTGGATGAATCGCTCAACCGTTCGATCAGCGGCTATGTGCAGGAGGCCTTCCAGCGTACCCGCGACTACTGGCGCGAATGGGTGCGCTACCTGTCCATTCCCCTGGAATGGCAGGACGCGGTGATCCGCAGTGCGATCACGCTGAAGCTGTGCCAGTACGAGGACAGCGGCGCGATCATCGCGGCGATGACCACCTCCATTCCTGAAGCCCCCGGCAGCGTGCGCAACTGGGACTACCGCTACTGCTGGCTGCGTGATGCGGCATTCGTGGTGCGGGCGCTGAACCGCCTCGGCGCCACGCGCACGATGGAACAGTTCCTCGGCTACATCTTCAACCTGGCCACCACCGACGGCACGCTGCAGCCGCTGTACGGCATCGGCTTCGAAGCCAAGCTGGACGAGGATGAGGTCCCCAGCCTGTCCGGCTATCGCGGCATGGGCCCGGTACGGCGCGGCAATCTGGCCTGGGTGCAGCGCCAGCACGATGTCTACGGCAGCGTCGTGCTGGCGTCCACGCAGCTGTTCTTCGACCGGCGCCTGCAGGACCCGGGTGATGCGCACACCTTCGCCCGCCTCGAACCCCTCGGCGAGCAGGCCTTCGCCCTGCATGACGTACCCGATGCCGGCCTGTGGGAGTTCCGCGGCCGCACCGAGGTGCACACCTACACCAGCGCGATGTGCTGGGCCGCCTGTGACCGCCTGTGCAAGATCGCCGTACGGCTGAAGCGCGACGACCGCGCCCACTACTGGCGCACACGTGCCGACACCATCCACGCGCGCATCATGGCCGAATCCTGGAGCGAAGAGCTGGGCCACTTCACCGATACCTTCGGTGGCCATCGCCTGGACGCCTCGCTGCTGCTGCTGGCCGACATCGGCTTCATCGACGCGATGGACGCCCGCTTCATCGCCACCGTCGAAGCCATCGGCCGTGACCTCAAGCACGGCAATTCGCTGTACCGCTATGTCGCTCCGGATGACTTCGGTGAGCCGGAAACCAGCTTCACCATCTGCACGTTCTGGTACATCGACGCACTGGCCGCCATCGGGCGCCTGGACGAGGCGCGCGAGATGTTCGAGCTGCTGCTGAAGCAGCGCAATCACCTGGGCCTGCTGTCGGAGGATCTGGCCTTCGACACCGGCGAGGCCTGGGGCAACTTCCCGCAGACCTATTCGCATGTCGGCCTGATCACCGCCGCGATGCGCCTGTCGCGGTCCTGGCAGGAGGCATCGTGAGTCGTCTGGTCGTGGTATCAAATCGTGTGGCCGTGCCCGGCGAGAACCGCGCAGGCGGCCTGGCGGTCGGCCTGCTGGCCGCCCTGAAGGAGCGCGGCGGCCTGTGGTTCGGCTGGAGCGGCAAGACCGTAAAGGAAGGCAGCGGCACGCTGCACCGGCAGAAGGACGGTGACATCGACTACGTCACCATGGACCTGAGCAAGCGCGAGGTCGATGGCTACTACAATGGTTTCGCCAACCGCACGCTGTGGCCATTGCTGCACTTCCGGCTGGACCTGGTCGACTACGACCGCGGCACCCGCGAGACCTATCACAAGGTCAATGCGCTGTTCGCCGACAAGCTCGCGCCATTGCTGCGCGAGGACGACATCGTCTGGATCCACGACTACCACCTGATCCCGCTCGGCGCACTGCTGCGCGAGCGCGGCATCGGCTGCCGCATCGGCTTCTTCCTGCACATCCCGATGCCGTCGGCCGACCTGCTGCAGGCCATGCCCGATCATCTGCGGTTGTTCTCCGCGCTGTACGCCTACGACCTGGTCGGCTTCCAGACCCAGCGCGATGCCGATCGCTTCCAGACCTACCTGCGCCTGTTCGGTGGTGGCCGCGTGCTCGACAACGGTGAGCTGGAAGCACCCGGTGGGCGCCGATTCCGCGCGGCGGCCTTCCCGATCGGCATCGACACCGATCTGATCGCACGCCAGGCCGGCACCGCCGCGACCAAGACCGCAGTGAAGAACCTGCGCAGCAGCCTGCGGGACCGCCAGCTGGCGATCGGCGTGGATCGCCTGGACTACTCCAAGGGCCTGCCCGAACGCTTCCTCGGCTTCGAGCGCTACCTGCAGCGCCACCCGGACCAGCGCGGCTCGCTCACCTACCTGCAGATCGCGCCGGTCTCGCGCGGCGATGTCACCGAGTACCGGCAGCTGCGCAGCCAACTGGAACAGATCGCCGGCCACATCAACGGTGGCCACGCCGAGCCGGACTGGACGCCGCTGCGCTACGTCAACCAGAACTTCACCCATGCCACGCTCACCGGCTTCTACCGGGCGGCGGCGGTCGGCCTGGTCACGCCGCTGCGCGATGGCATGAACCTGGTGGCCAAGGAATACGTGGCCTCGCAGGACCCGGAGGATCCCGGCGTGCTGGTGCTGTCACTGCTGGCTGGCGCCGCCGACGAACTGAAGCAGGCACTGCTGGTGAACCCGCATGATCTGGACGGCGTGGCCGATGCGATCGCCACCGCAGCGACGATGTCGCTGAGCAGGCGCAAGGAACGCTGGCACGCGATGATGGAACATCTGCGCACCTACGACATCAACCACTGGCGCCGCAGCTACCTCGACGCACTCGAAGGCTGAAGAAAAAGGGGACGGAGGGGATTAAGTCGTTTGTGCACAAACGACTTAATCCCCTCCGTCCCCTTTTTCGTCAATCCAGGAACCGCGCGGCCTGTTCCGGTGCGGGTAGATGGCAGGTGTCATGCCGACCGAACCAGCGGTAGCGGTTGCGTGCCAGCGCGCGATACGCCGCATCACGCCAGCGGCGCGGCACGAGCCGCAGCACGCCGGCCACGCGCCAGGCGCCGCCCAGCCCCGCAAATACGCGCAGGATCGCATCGGTATCGGTCCAGGCACCCTGTGCGTCCAGCAGCAGGAACGACATCGGGTCCTGCGGATCCAGCCCGTGCGCGCGCAGCATCGCGCTGCCCTTCTGCCCCTGCATCGCTGCAAAGCGGTAGCGCCCCCTGCGGTCGAAACGCAGCAGGAACCGCACCCAGCGATTGCACAGTGCGCACACGCCATCGAACACGATCACCGCGCTGCCAGCCTCGGCGGCAGCGTCACTGCGGTTCGAGCCAACCTTCATAGCGGATCAGGGCTCCGGCCCAGGGCAGCGTCACATCGACCAGGAAAGTGTAGCGCTCGCCCTGCCAGGCTTCACGGCAGCGCACACCGCCGAACCAACGCGTCGGCAGCGGCAGCAGCCCGAACGCCCAGACCCGGCGCACCGACCAGTCGATACCACCGTCGCGGGCCCGCAGCGCGAACTCGAAGCGCACCGCGCCCAGCTGCTCGCGCAGATGCCCGTCGTGCGCCCACAGCCGCGACACCATTGGCCAGCGCCCGAACCGCCGCGCCCACTGCTCGCCCTGCCGGTAGCGGCTGAACGCCACCTCGGTGGGCAGCGCGTCACCGTCCTGTGGCAACCGCGCCAACGCAGCCAGCAGCGGCACCAGCCAGTGCCGCCCCCTCACGATGCAGGCCTGCCCTGCGTAGCGGCACGGCAACGGCGCGGCATGCAGCGCCTGCACCGGTCCTGCCAGGGTGACGAAGGCCGGCCCCAGCACACGCGCGAACAGCGGCGCAGTCAGGGCGCGATCCAGGCCAGGGTCGCCATGCGCCCGGTGCGACGATCGCGCCGATGCGAATACAGGTCCGGGTCGGCCATCGTCGACACCGTGCCGCCATACACCTGTGCCGGGTCCATCCCCGCAGACTGCAGGCGCTGCCGCGCCAGCGCGAACAGGTCCACCTTCCAGTGTCCGGGGCGGGTCACGACGAACGCCCGCTCAGCAGCGGGATCATGGCCGACGAAGGCGTGATAGACCTCCTCGCCGATCTCATAGTCGGATGGCCCGGCGGCCGGGCCCAACCAGGCCCGCAGCTGCGCCGGCGGCGTCTGCAGGGCGGCTACCGTGGCCTCCAGCATGCCGTCGGCCAGCCCCCGCCAGCCGGCATGGGCCGCGCCCACCTCGCTGCCGTCGGCGGCGGCGAACACCACCGGCAGGCAGTCGGCGGTCAGGATCGCCAGCACCACGCCCGGCACCGAGGTTACCGCCGCGTCGGCCACCGGCTCGCTCGCGCCAGGCGCCGGCGGTGCATCGAAGCGCAGCACGGTGCTGCTGTGCACCTGGCGCAGCCAGTGCGGCGCCGACGGCAGCGCCAGCCCCTGTTGCAGCAGCTGGCGGTTGTGCTCCACGTTGGCCGGGGTATCACCATCGGCCGCGTGCCGGTTGCCCAGATTGAACTGCGCGAACGGTACCGGCGAGATGCCCGCGCCGTGCCGGCGCGTTGTCAGCGCATGGACGCCTGCGGGCGCCGGCCAGTCGGCCTGCAGCAACGGCAGCGCGGCCGCCATCACCAGCGGTCCCGCTCGCGGGCGGCGAAGGCTTCGCTGTCTTCGCGCAGCACCTTCAGCAGGTGCAGCATGTCCTCCGGCACCGGCGCGGTGTTGCGCACCGGTTCACCGGTGATCGGGTGCGTGAACTCCAGGGTCTCGGCGTGCAGGGCCTGGCGCTTGAAGCCGCGCAGCGCGGCCACCAGCTCGTCGCTGGCGCCCTTGGGCAGCTTCAGCGCGCCGCCATACAGCGGGTCGCCGATGATCGGATGGCGCACGTGCGCCATGTGCACGCGGATCTGGTGGGTACGGCCGGTTTCCAGGCGGCACTCCAGCGCGGTGTGTGCCCGGAAGCGCTCGCGCAGGCGGTAGTGGGTCACCGCTTCCTTGCCGTCCTCACGCACCGCCATCTTCAGGCGGTCGCGCGGGTGGCGGTCGATCGGGGCATCGGCAGTACCACCGGCCACCAGCGCGCCCATCACGATGGCCAGGTACTGACGGTGCACGTCACGTGCCGCCAGCTGCTCGACCAGCGCGGTCTGCGCTTCCAGGGTCTTGGCCACCACCATCACGCCGCTGGTGTCCTTGTCCAGGCGGTGCACGATGCCGGCGCGCGGCAGCACCGCCACCGACGGATCGCGGAACAGCAGCGCGTTGACCAGGGTGCCGCTGTGGTTGCCGGCACCCGGATGGACCACCAGGCCCACCGGCTTGTTGATCACCAGCAGGTGCTCGTCCTCGAACAGCACGTCCAGCGGGATGTCCTCCGGCTGGGCGTCGGTCTGGGTTTCCAGCACCGCGTTGAGGGTCACCACCTCGCCGCCACGCAGCGGATCGCGCGGCCGCACCTGGGCACCGTCCAGCAGGACCTCACCGGCCTTGATCCACTCGGTCAACCGCGAGCGCGAGTATTCGGGGAACAGTTCGGCCACGACCGCGTCGAAACGACGGCCGGCAGCGGTGTCGGGGACGATGGCCTGGCGGGCCGATTCAGAGGGTTGTTCAGACATGGCAGGGGGCATTCTTTGAAATTTTGGGGTCCCGGCGGCCGGTTTCAGTCGCTGGACAGGACACTAGGCTATCATCGACCCTTCGTATTCCAGCCGCGTCCCGCCTCGACCCCATGATCCGACGCTCCGCCATGCTCTCCGCGCCCGTCCGCCTCACCGCCCTGCTGCTGGTGCTGGTCATCGCCGCAACCGGCTGCCATCGCGGCGCCAAGAAGGGTGATCGCCCCGATGAAGGCGTGCCGGTCGAACAGCTGTACGAGAAAAGCCACAAGCTGATGCAGGGCGGCAACTGGAGCGGCGCCGAAGCCAGCTTCCGCCGCCTGGTGGCCCAGTATCCGTACGGTCCGTACACCGAGCAGGCGATGATCGAAACCGCCTACGCCCAGTACAAGGCCGGCAAGCACGATGACGCGGTGTCCAGCATCGACCGCTTCATCCGTACCTACCCGACCCACCGCAACATTGCCTATCTGTACTACCTGCGCGGCCTGGCCAACTCCAACCGCAGTACGGTTTTCCTGCGCCGCGTATGGTCGCTGGATGCCAGCCGCCGCGACCTGTCCACGCCGCACCAGGCGTACTCGGATTTCAACATCGTGGTTGATCGTTATCCGAACAGCCGCTACGCCGCCGATGCGCGCCAGCGCATGCTGGAGCTGCGTGACGTGTTCGCCCAGCACGAGCTGGACAACGCGCTGTACTACATGCGCCGCGGCGCCTGGGTGTCAGCCGTGGGCCGCGCCAACTACCTGCTGGAAACCTACCCGCAGAGCGCCTTCCAGTACGACGCCGTGGCCGTGCTGGCCGATTCCTACACCCACCTGGGCAACAAGACCCTGGCCGACGACGCCCGCCGCGTCCTGCAGCTGAACCAGCCGGACCACCCGTGGCTGGAAGGGAAGTGGCCGAAGTACCCGTGGATGATCCGCAAGCTGAACCCGTTCGCCGGCGAGAAGTCCGCCAGCACCGGCCAGCGCAACGCGCGACTGGAAAAGAAGTAAGCGAGGGCCCCGAAAGGGGCCCTTCTTCTTTGTAGAGTCGAGCCATGCTGGACTGCTTTCCTCGTCCGCCTCCCCGCGCCGGGGCGGCACCTAGGAATGCTACGAATCCACGGCGGATGCGACGCCGGTCGCAGCCCGCCCGGGCACGGCCATCCACACTGCAGCGCCACGGCCACACCGGCCATCACGGAGCGCCCCATGGCCCCACTGCCCTGCAGCATCCGCCCTCTGTCCTGCCTCCTCGCCATCGCGCTGCTGGCGCTGACCTCGGCGCCACCGGCCGCCGCACAGGGCGCACCGGGCGATCTGCTGTCCGCAGCCCCCTATCGCGCCACCTGGGTGCCGTCCCAGGCCGCCCAGGCCTACAAACTGCACTACCGCACTCCTGACCACCGCGGGCAGCTGGCCGAAGGCACCGGCCTGCTGTACCTGCCCGCCGGCACGCCGCCCATCGGCGGTTGGCCGGTGGTGTCGTGGGCCCATGGCACCCAGGGCATTGCGGATCGTTGTGCGCCCTCGGTCTCCGGCCCCTACCAACCCGAACGCGACGGGCGCTTTCTTGATCGGTTCCTGGCACAGGGCTATGCAGTGGTCGCCGCGGATTACCAGGGCCTCGGAAGCTCAGGCGACCATGCCTATCTGCATGTGCGCACTGCCGCGCGCAATGCCATCGACATGATCAAGGCCAGCCGCCAGTACCTCGACAACGGGACGCTGTCGCCGCGCTGGGTCTCGGTCGGCCATTCGCAGGGCGGTGCCGCCGCGCTCACGGCGGGCCACATCGCCCCCACCTATGGTGGACCGTCGCTGCAGTACCGCGGCAGCTTCACCACCGGCACGCCCACCGCAGTCGAACTGACCGCACTGGTGATGAAGCCGGACAACCGCACAGCCAATCCGGGCGCGCTCAACGCCTACCACGCGTATCTGCTCGATGGCCTGCTGCAGGTCGCGCCACAGATCGACCGCGTCCTCAGCGAAGAAGGCCGAGCGCGTGTGGCCGTGGCACGCCAGCAGTGCCTGGGCGAACTGGCCGTCACCCTGGACGGCGCCGACACCGGCAGCATGTTCACTGCACCGCTGACCCACGTGCCGGGCATCTGGGCCGTGCTGTACGACTATCTCGGCGTACCGCGCCGCGGCTTCAGCCAACCGCTGATGCTGGGCCATGGCAGCCAGGACCGCGATGTGCCCTACCTGACCACCCTGCTGTACGCCGCTGGCCTGGCCCTGCGAGGCGAGCCGGTCGCGTTCCGGCGCTACCCCGTCGACCACCGGGGCACGCTGGACGCGGCGGCGGCCGATGGCCTGGCGTTCGTACGTGCGCGGTTTGAGGATGGCCACTTCAGCGACGCTGCGGAAACTGCCGGCATCGAACAGCTGCTCGACGAAGCCCGGTAGATCCACGCCGAGCGAGGATGATCTTCGACCATCGTGCGGACCAAGCTCCGCACCCACCGGAGAGAGGCCGACGGGTTGCCGGCCAGCGGCCGGCACTGCCCACCCACCGTTGCCTCAGCCCTTGTAGCCGTTGCTGATCGGATAGCGACGCTCGCGACCGAACGCCCGGCGCGACACCTTCGGCCCCGGCGCGGCCTGGTGCCGCTTCCACTCGCTGATGCGCACCAGGCGCAGCACGCGGTCGACCACCGCTGCGTCGTAGCCGGCGGCCACGATCTCGCCGCGCGACTGCTCCTGGTCGATGTAGCGGTAGAGGATGCCGTCCAGCACGTCATAGGCCGGCAGCGAGTCCTGGTCCAGCTGGTTCTCGCGCAGCTCGGCCGACGGCGGGCGGCTGATCACCGCCGGCGGGATCACCGGTGCGCCGCCCACGGTATTGCGCCATTTGGACAGGCCGAACACCTCGGTCTTGTACAGGTCCTTCAACGGCGCATAGCCACCGCACATGTCGCCGTAGATGGTGGCGTAGCCGACCGCGTACTCGCTCTTGTTGCCGGTGGTCAGCAGCAGGCCGCCGAACTTGTTGGCCAGCGCCATCAGGATCACGCCGCGGCTGCGCGACTGCAGGTTCTCTTCGGTCACGTCCGGCGCGGTGCCTTCGAACATCGGCGCCAGCGATTCCATCAGGCCCTTGAACGCCGGCTCGATCGACACAGCCTCAAGCTTCACCCCCAGCGCCCGGCACTGCTCGGCGGCCAGGTCGTTGGACAGGCCGGCGGTGTAGCGCGACGGCAGGCGCACGGCGGTCACGTTCTCCGCGCCCATCGCATCCACGGCCAATGCCAGCACCAGGGCCGAGTCGATGCCACCGGACAGGCCCAGCCACACCTTCCTGAAACCGTTCTTGCGGCAGTAGTCCTGGATGCCACGGGTCACCGCGCGCCAGGCCAGCGCGTCCATGCTCTCGTCGCCGTCGTCCATCCACACATGCGGCATGAAGCGGCGGGTCTCACCGTCATACTCCACCACCAGCCACTGGTCGACGAAGGCAGCAGCGGCCGGGTGCACCGTGCCATCACCATCCGCCACCACCGAAGCACCGTCGAACACCAGCGCATCCTGGCCGCCCACCACGTTGAGGTAAGCGATGGCCGCCCCGCTCTCGCGGGTACGCGCGGCCAGCACGGCGTCGCGCTGGGCGTGCTTGCCACGCTCGTAGGGCGAAGCATTCGGCACCACCACCAGCTGCGCACCCGCGCGGATGGTGTCGGCCAGCGGCTCGGCAAACCACAGGTCCTCGCAGATCAGCAGGCCGACCGGAATGCCATTGACCTCGAACACGCAGCTGCCACCATCCGGATCGACGTCGAAGTAGCGGCGCTCGTCGAAGACCGCGTAGTTGGGCAGTTCGCGCTTGCGGTAGGTCTGCTCGACCAGGCCGTCACGCAGTACGCTGGCAGCGTTGTAGACCACCGCGCCAGCCGCCTGTGGCCAGCCGACCACGGCGGTGATGCCACGGCAGGCGGTGGCGATGCGGGTCAACGCCTGCTCGCACTCGTACAGGAAACCCGGGCGCAGCAGCAGGTCCTCCGGCGGGTAGCCGCTCACCGCCAGCTCGGGGAACATCACCAGCTCGGCGCCGTACTCATCGCGCGCCTGGCCGATCATCTCGATGATGCGCTCGGTGTTGCCGGCGACGTCGCCGACCGGGAAGTCGAACTGCGCCATCGCGATGCGGATCGAAGCCATGGGAATCCAGCCTGTGGTTGCAATGCCGCCATTGTAGCGCTGCGCCATGCGCACGCCGGGCGCGCTCACTGCGTGGACAGCCCTGGCTCAGTAGATCCACGCCATGCGTGGATGGGGTTGCCGGGATGGCCGGGGCGACAGACGCAGAAAAGCCGCCCGAGGGCGGCTTTTCCAAAGCAAGCCGAGCGTGGGCTCGGCTCTACAGAATCGGCTGCCAGAGGCAGCCGATCTTATTTCACCAGCTTGGCGATGGCAGCGCCCAGGTCGCCCGGCGAGCGGACGGTGACCACGCCAGCGGCTTCCATCGCGGCGAACTTGCCTTCCGCGGTGCCCTTGCCGCCCGAGGCGATCGCGCCCGCGTGGCCCATGCGCTTGCCGGCCGGAGCCGACGCACCGGCGATGAAACCGACGACCGGCTTCTTCACGTGGTTCTTGATGTACTCGGCGCCGGCTTCTTCGGCGTCACCGCCGATTTCGCCGACCATGATGATGCCTTCGGTCTGCGGGTCTTCGTTGAACAGCTTCAGGCAGTCGACGAAGTTCAGGCCGTTGATCGGGTCACCGCCGATGCCGATGCAGGTGGACTGGCCCAGGCCGACTTCGGTGGTCTGCTTGACCGCTTCATAGGTCAGGGTGCCCGAACGCGACACGATGCCGATCTTGCCCGGCTTGTGGATGTGGCCCGGCATGATGCCGATCTTGCACTCGCCCGGGGTGATGACGCCCGGGCAGTTCGGCCCGATCAGCACGGTGTCCGGGTAGGAACGGGTCAGCACGTTCTTGACGCGCAGCATGTCCAGCACCGGGATGCCTTCGGTGATGCAGACGATGACCTTGATGCCGGCAGCCGCAGCTTCCAGGATCGCGTCGGCCGCGAACGGCGGCGGCACGTAGATGACCGACGCGTTGGCGCCGGTGCTCTGCACGGCGTCGGCAACGGTGTTGAAGACCGGCAGGTCGATGTGGGTGGTGCCACCCTTGCCCGGGGTCACGCCGCCAACAACCTGGGTGCCGTACTCGATCATCTGAGTGGCGTGGAAGGTGCCCTGCTGGCCGGTGAAGCCCTGCACGATCACCTTGGTGTTCTTGTTAATCAAAACAGACATGGGAATTTCCTTCGGTGTCGTGGATCAGGCGGCGTTCTTGACCGCTTCAACGACCTTCTTGGCGCCGTCGTTGATGTTGTCAGCCGGGATGATGGCCATGCCGCTGTCACGCAGCAGCTGCTTGCCCTCTTCCACGTTGGTGCCTTCCAGGCGCACCACGACCGGAACCTTGACGCCCACTTCCTTCACGGCGGCGATGATGCCTTCGGCAATCATGTCGCAGCGGACGATGCCGCCGAAGATGTTGACGAAGATGCCTTCAACCTTGTCCGAGGACAGGATCAGCTTGAACGCTTCGATGACGCGCTGCTTGTTCGCACCGCCGCCCACGTCCAGGAAGTTCGCCGGCTCGCCGCCGTTGAGCTTGATCACGTCCATGGTGGCCATGGCCAGGCCGGCACCGTTCACCATGCAGCCGATGTTGCCGTCCATGGTGACGTAGTTGATGTCCAGCTCCGAAGCGGTCACTTCGGTTTCATCTTCCTGGGACTTGTCGCGCATCGCGACCAGTTCCTTGTGGCGGAAGTTGGCGTTGTCGTCGCTGTTGAACTTGCCGTCCAGCGCGTACAGGTTGCCATCGTCCAGGATCGCCAGCGGGTTGATCTCAACCAGCGCCAGGTCCTTCTCGTTGAAGATGCGGTACAGGTTCACCATGATGTTGGCGAACTGGCCGGCCTGCTTGGCGGTCAGGCCCATCTTGAAGCCGATGTCACGGCCGTGGTAACCCTGCACGCCCTCGACGAAGTCCACGTTCAGGGTGTGGATCTTGTCCGGGGTCTCGGCAGCGACCTGCTCGATTTCCATGCCGCCTTCGGAAGAGGCGATGTAGCTGATGGTGCGGGTGCCGCGATCCACCAGGACCGACAGGTACAGCTCCTTGACGATCTCACCGGCGGTGGTCACCAGCACCAGGTTGATCGGCAGCTCGACGCCGGCGGTCTGGTAGGTGGCCATCTTGGTGCCGAGCATCTTGGCCGCTGCGGCCTTCACGTCGTCGACGGTCTTGCAGAACTTGACGCCGCCAGCCTTGCCGCGGCCGCCAGCGTGGATCTGCGCCTTGACCATCCAGGGGCCCTGGCCCAGCGACTGGGCGACTTCAACCGCCTCGTCCGGGGTCGCCGCGACCTTGCCGGCCGGGACCGGGATGCCGTATTCGGCAAGCAGTTGTTTTGCCTGGTATTCGTGGAAATTCATGCGTCACCGTGGGAATAGGAACGACCGCACGCAATTCCTCAGGGCCCCCTCAAAGAGGCACCGGCACGGACCGCGGCGGGCCCACTATTGTGGCCGAGCCGGCGCCGGGGCGCAAAGAAGTCTGTACAAAACGCCAGACCCGGCCAGATTTCCGCCGTCATTCAGGCAGTTGCGCCCGGGGGCCGGCTGGCCAGCGGTATCCATCCCGGGTCAAATGCGCGATCCGGGCCGCGCCGGCGGCGCCCTGCCGGGGGCCCTATACTGGTCAACCAGGGTGTGTAGCGTCGGGGGTGCTCGACGGCTTCCACCGCAGGCCACATCGAAGCGACGTACCGCCCGGCCTCAGGGGACGCCGGGCAGGCCCGCCGCAGATTCCAGACCCAGGCAGCCAGAAGGGGAGTTCCGGCGTGTCACCCAGTGCTTCATTGATCGACCGCATCGAATCGATTCCGCGGCGTGAGCTGTATTTCTTCGCGCTGTACCGGGTGCTGATCGCCTCGGTCATCGCCGCCCTGCTCTACAGCCCCTTGTCGGCCATGGTCGGCGAAGCCCACCACCCGCGGCTGGCCGACACCGTCGCCGCCATCTACCTGGTGCTGTCGCTGCTGGCGCTGGTGATCGGCCGCAACGAACGCTGGCTGCGCCCGATCGTGGTCAGCGGCGTGCTGGTGGACATCGTCGCCGCCACCCTGCTGTCACATGCCCTGCCCGGTGCCAGCGCCGGCATTTCGATGTCGCTGCTGTTCAACATCGCCGCCGCCGCCACCCTGCTGCCGCTCAGCCTGGGGCTGGGCCTGGCACTGGCCGCCAGCCTCGCCACCGGCGTCGAATACACCTGGAAGCTGCTGGAAGGCGGCGACCCCACCCGCACCCTGGCCGAACTGGCGATGTTCGCCACCAGCTACCTGGCGCTGGCCTTCATCAGTTACCAGGTCGGCAGCCGCGCGCGCCGCAACCAGCAGCTGGCCAACCAGCGCGGCGACGAAGTAGCCAACCTGTTCCAGATCAACGAGCTGATCATCCGCCGCATGCGCACCGGCGTGCTGGTGGTCGACGCCGACAACCGTGTCACCCTGGCCAACGAGGCCGCCTCGATGCTGCTCGGTGACAGCGACGGCAGCGGCGAAAGCGGCCGCCTGGACCTGGCCAGCGCCGCCCCGGAACTCGCCCGTCGCCTGCAGCGCTGGCGCAACGGCTGGGCCCAGGACGAACTGCCGCTGCAGCTCAACCCCGACCAGCCCGAAGTGCAGCCCCGCTTTGCGCGCCTGCTGGCCGGCAGCGAGCTGGCCCTGGTGTTCCTGGACGACTCCAGCGTGGTCTCGCGCCGTGCCGAATCGCTCACCCTGTCAGCAATGGGGCGCTTCTCGGCCAGCCTCGCCCACGAGATCCGCAACCCGCTGGCCGCGATCAACTACGCGGTGCAGCTGCTGGAGGAAGGCACCGGCTTCAACGAAAGCGACCGCCGCCTGCTGCAGATCATCCGCCAGCAGTGCCAGCGCACCAACGGCATCGTCGAAAGCGTGCTGGGCCTGGCCCGGCGCGAGCGCGCCACGCCCGAAAACGTCGACCTGGCCGCCTTCGTGCGCCGCTTCGTGCTGGAGTACAAACAGGGCCAGACGCTGGAGACCGACAGCATCGAACCGATCATCAGCGAGATCTCGGTGATGGCCCAGGTCGACACCAAACACCTCTACCAGGTGCTGACCGTACTGGTGCACAACGCCCTGAAATACGGCCGTATCGGCCAGCAGCCGGCCCGCGTGCGCCTGCGCGTGGCGCAGCACGAACGCAGCGCAGTGATCGACGTGATGGATCGCGGCCCCGGTATTCCCGAGACCGTGGCCGCGCAGTTGTTCCGGCCGTTTTTCACCACCTCCGAGCACGGCACCGGGCTGGGCCTGTACATCGCCCGCGAGCTGTGCCGGGCCAACCAGGCACGGCTGGACTACATCCCGGTACCCGCCGGCGGCTCCTGCTTCCGCCTGGTGTTGCCCGGCCCGCATACGCTGTTGCCCACCTGATCTCGATTCTGTGCGTCAAACATTTGTCGCTTCCAGCCCCCTCGTTTATCTTTCACGCCCATGAACGAAACCCGCAGCGCCCTCGTCGTCGACGACGAACGCGACATCCGCGAACTGCTGGTACTGACGCTCGGCCGCATGGGGCTGCGCATCAGTACCGCAGCCAACCTTGCCGAAGCGCGCGAACTGCTGGCCAGCAATCCGTACGACCTGTGCATCACCGACATGCGCCTGCCGGACGGCAACGGCATCGAGCTGGTCAGCGAGATCGCCCAGCACTACCCGCGCACGCCGGTGGCGATGATCACTGCCTTCGGCAGCATGGACCTGGCGGTGGAAGCGCTGAAGGCCGGCGCCTTCGATTTCGTCAGCAAGCCGGTGGACATCGCCGTGCTGCGTGGCCTGGTCAAGCACGCGCTGGAACTGAACAACACCGAGCGCCCTGCACCCGGCCCTGCCGCCGAACAGGGCGCACGCCTGCTTGGCGACTCGCCGGCCATGGACGTGCTGCGTACCACCATCGGCAAGGTCGCGCGCAGCCAGGCGCCGGTCTACATCCTCGGTGAATCCGGCGTGGGCAAGGAACTGGTCGCACGCACCATCCACGCCCAGGGCGCCCGCGCGGCCGGCCCGTTCGTACCGGTCAACTGCGGCGCCATTCCCGGCGAGCTGATGGAGAGCGAATTCTTCGGCCACCGCAAGGGCAGCTTCAGCGGCGCCCACGCCGACAAGCCCGGGCTGTTCCAGGCCGCCCATGGCGGCACCCTGTTCCTGGACGAAGTGGCCGAGCTGCCCCTGCAGATGCAGGTGAAGCTGCTGCGCGCGATCCAGGAAAAGTCGGTGCGCGCGGTCGGCGCCGCCAACGAGGAGCCGGTGGACGTGCGCATCCTCTCGGCCACCCACAAGGACCTGGCCGAGCTGGTCGAGGACGGGCGCTTCCGCCACGACCTGTACTACCGCATCAACGTGATCGAACTGAGGGTGCCGCCGCTGCGCGAGCGTCGCCAGGACCTGCCGGAACTGGCCGCGTCGGTGCTGGCACGGCTGGCCCGCAGCCACGGCCGCCCGACGCCGTTGCTGGCGCCGTCGGCATTGGATGCACTGGCCCAGTACGCCTTCCCCGGCAACGTGCGCGAACTGGAGAACATCCTGGAACGCGCGCTGGCCCTGGCCGAAGAAGACCGCATCGGCGCCGACGACCTGCGCCTGCCGCAGCATGCCCCGCGCACGCCCGGCAGCGCAGCACACGCCGAAGCCGTGGTGGACCTGCAGCCCGGCAGCGCCGCCCTGCCCTCGTACATCGAACAGCTCGAACGCAGCGCCATCCAGCGCGCGCTGGAAGAGAACCGCTGGAACAAGACCCGCACCGCCGCGCAGTTGGGGATTACCTTCCGCGCGCTGCGCTACAAGCTGAAGAAGCTGGGGATGGAGTAGAGCCGAGCCCATGCCCGGCTGCGCGGTGGTCGGGACCGCGCCATCCACGCATGGCGTGGATCTATTATGGGACCCGTGGCCGATCATCCACGCATGGCGTGGATCTACTGTAGAGCCGAGCCCACGCTCGGCTGCTCTTCGGTACCTCAGCCGAGCATGGGCTCGGCTCTACCTCAGTCCTTGGTAACGCGGTTGATCTCGGCCAGGCTGGTAATGCCCGCAGCAGCCTTCTTCAACGCCGACTGGCGCAGATCGTTCACCCCGATCTGCTGCGCGGCCTCGGCAATCTGCAACGCATTGCCGCCAGCCAACACGATCGTGGCGATCTCGTCGGTCATCGGCATCACCTGGTAGATACCGGTACGGCCCTTGTAGCCCTCGGTGCACTCATCGCAGCCGACCGCCTCGTACAGCTCGATACCCGCGTCCAGCTGCGCCTGGGTGAAGCCTTCGGCCAGCAGCGCATGCTCGGGCAGATTGGCCGGGCGCTTGCAGTTGTTGCACAGCCGGCGCGCCAGGCGCTGGGCGATCACCAGCGTCACCGAGCTGGTGATGTTGTACGGCGCGATGCCCATGTTCATCAGGCGCGCGATGGTCTGCGGCGCATCGTTGGTGTGCAGCGTGGACAGCACCATGTGGCCGGTCTGCGCCGCCTTGATCGCGATCTCGGCCGTCTCAAGGTCGCGGATTTCGCCGACCATGATGATGTCCGGATCCTGTCGCAGGAACGAGCGCAGTGCCGCGGCAAAGGTCATGCCGCGCTTGTTGTTCTGCTGCACCTGGTTGACGCCGGGCAGGCGGATTTCCACCGGGTCTTCGGCGGTGGAGATGTTGCGCGTCTCGTCGTTGAGGATGCCCAGCGCGGTGTACAGCGACACCGTCTTGCCCGAACCGGTCGGGCCGGTCACCAGCACCATGCCGTACGGCTTGTGGATGGCCTCCAGGAACAGCTTCTGCTGGTCCGGTTCGTAACCCAGCTTGTCGATGCCCAGCTTGGCCGCGCTGCCGTCGAGGATACGCAGCACCACCTTCTCGCCGAACAGGGTCGGCAGCGTGCTCACGCGGAAGTCGATCTGCTTGGTCTTGGACAGATTGAGCTTGATGCGTCCGTCCTGCGGCACGCGCTTCTCGGCGATGTCCAGCTGCGCCATCACCTTCAGGCGCGCGGCAATGCGCTGGTTCAACTTCACCGGCGCGCGCGCGACCATCTTCAGCAGGCCATCGATGCGCAGGCGCACGCGGTAGTCGTCTTCATAGGGCTCGAAGTGGATGTCCGAGGCGCCCTTGCGGATCGCGTCCACCAGCACCTTGTTGACGAACTTCACCACCGGGGTGTCGTCGCCCTTGGCATCGATGCCGGCGTCGCCGCCCCCGGAAATGTCCTCGTCACCGCCGGACACATCCAGGTTACCAATGCCATCGTCGTCACCACCGAGCGCGTCGCCCAGCGTGTCATGGCTGGCATGCCACTGCTCGAGCGTGCGGCGGATCTGGTCTTCATCCACCAGGATCGGTTCCACCACCAGATTGGTGTGGAACTTGATCTCGTCCAGCGAATGGGTCGGGTTGCTGGTACCCACGAACAGCTTGCCGCCGCGCTTGAACAGCGGCAGCACGTTGTGCTTGCGCAGCAGCTCTTCGCTGACCAGGCTCATCGCGTTCTGGCTGGCGTCGAACGTGGACACGTCGAACAGCGGCATGCCGAACTCGACCGCATTGGCGGCCGCCAACTGGGCCGCCCCAACCACCTTGTTCTGCGCGAACCAGGTCGGCAGCGGCTGGCGGGCCGCAGCGGCCTTGGCCATGGCGTCGCGGGCGGAAGCCTCGTCCAGCGCACCATCCTGGACCAGGCGACGGGCCAGGCCGGTGATGCCGACGAGATTGGCGGTGGTTACGGCGTTCATATGAATCCTTGGCTCATCATGGGTCAGGCAGTGCGGCGCGCCTTCCAGGGGCACCGCACAGGGCAGCAGAACCTGCCGCGACCCGCTGGCCGACGACGACGCCAATCCTTCAGCATGACTGCCTCGCCCGGCACTCCCAGTCCGGCAGGCACGATCCTGACTCCCCCCCGGATGATAGCCCCGTCAACGGCCCGCCAACATCCCATTGGCAAGCCGAAGTGTGATCAACAGCCGGTTGGGCGATAGCGCGCTTCGAAGGCGCTGCCGTCGCAGGTCCAGGTGCCGTCGGCTGCGCGGCGGAGGATGAGGTCTTTGCCGGTGATCGCCGGGCCACCAATGACGGTACAGCCTATGCTGGCCACGCCACTGGCTGCCAACTCTGCCGATACAACCGAGCAGCGTGCAGTAGGCCTCAAGCCTATATAGGTCGCGTCAATCAACGAACTATCGCGACTATCCTGAACTGTCGTTTCAATTGTCGTCTTGCCCGGTCGGATATCGGCAAAGGCTGCCGACAACTGCGTCTTCGCGACATAGTCCTGATAGATCGGCAATGCAATTGCCGCAATGATCGCAATGATCGCCACGACGATCATCAGCTCAATCAGAGAAAACCCACGCTCCCGGCTCATATGGAACACTCCCCAATGGTTCCAGACCTGCTCCAGCAAATCTGACTGCCCAGGCAATCAGCCCCAAAAAAGAGGCCCCGACGAGCGGGGCCTCTGATCAACCGATGCAGGTCACATTAGCCAGTGACGCAGCCGCTCGGGATGTACTTCTTGTCCGCTGCGGTGATATCGGTCTTGCAAGCCCAGGTGCCATCAGCGGCACGTTCCACACGGATCTTCTTGCCGATGATCTTGGTGTTGCCCTTCAGGGTGCACTCGATCGAGCCCGTCGCGCTCAGGGCGGTGATCGGCGAGATGGTGCAACGGTCAGAGTCCTTCAGACCCAGTTCGGCGATGTCGGCGACGGTGGTCTTGCCTTCGTTCAGGGCAACTTCGTACTGGGTCTTGCCGGGGGTGATTTCAGCCAGGCCAGCAGTCACCTGCGACTTGGCCACGTAGTCCTGGTACATCGGCAGGGCGATGGCGGCCAGGATGGCGATGATCGCAACGACGATCATCAGTTCGATAAGGGTGAAGCCCTTCTGGTTCTTCATTTTGGTACATCCCCAAGATAAGTGGTGGTTGATTTCAGAGCACAGGATCGGTCTGGCCGGCGGCCAGCTGAGCGGGTCCTGCCCCCTGCGGGTGGATCAACGCAGGTTGCGTGCCAACCCCGGCACGCCTCCCCCTGGATTTCCCCGCGCCCATGATGGCAGCTATTTCACGGATGGGAACCCCCCGCATGCGAATCTGCGATGGACGCGGCAATGTGACGCAGTGCGTCACCTTTGGTCGGCACCTGGCACGAATTCGCATCATGGGCCCCTTGGCAACTGCCCAGACGGGCATGAACCCGCTACCATCAGGGGCTAGATGCCCGCCTGGGGATGGCGGGTCTTGGGGAGCCGATATGTCTGTCAG
The DNA here is from genome assembly GCF_059369035.1 of Stenotrophomonas sp. YJH_SMC_130. NCBI lineage: Bacteria > Pseudomonadati > Pseudomonadota > Gammaproteobacteria > Lysobacterales > Lysobacteraceae > Stenotrophomonas > Stenotrophomonas sp. YJH_SMC_130. The sequence goes on along the minus strand of NZ_JCAFSH010000008.1, from coordinate 109,818 downwards.
TCGCAGTGCGATCAAGAAGGAGCCCGTGGCGCGCAGCACCACGGAGCTGCAGCCGTTTGTCTGTGTGGGGACCGACAAGCGGGGCGTGAAGATGAAAGGCGAGCAGGCCGCAAAGAATGCGAACCTGCTGCGGGCTGAGTTGCGCCGGCAAGGCATTACGCCAGGCACGGTCAAGCTCAAGCCCAAACCGTTGTTCGGTGGCTCCGGCAGCCGAATCTCGCCGAAGGACATCGCTTTCTTCAGCCGGCAGATGGCCACCATGATGAAGTCCGGTGTGCCTATCGTCAGTTCGCTAGAAATCATTGCCAGCGGGCACAAGAACCCGCGCATGAAGAAAATGGTGGATGGCCTGCGCACCGATATCGAGGGCGGATCATCGCTCTACGAAGCGGTCAGCAAGTATCCGGTGCAGTTCGACGAGCTCTACCGCAATCTGGTCAAGGCGGGCGAGGGTGCCGGCGTTCTGGAAACAGTGCTGGACACTGTCGCCAACTATAAAGAGAACATTGAAGCCCTGAAGGGCAAGATCAAGAAGGCAATGTTCTATCCCGCCATGGTGCTGGCAGTTGCCCTGCTGGTCAGTGGCATCCTGCTGGTCTGGGTGGTTCCTCAGTTCGAAGATGTATTCAAGGGTTTTGGCGCGGACCTGCCCGCGTTCACCCAGATGATCGTCAATCTGTCCCGCTTCATGGTCTCGTGGTGGTGGCTGATCCTGCTGGTCATCATCGGATCAATCGTCGGCTTCATTGCCGCATATAAACGGTCGCCGAAGATGCAGCACAGCATGGACCGGCTGGTCCTGAAGCTGCCGGTCATCGGGCAGATCATGCACAACAGCTCGATCGCCCGCTTCGCCCGTACCACCGCTGTCACCTTCAAGGCCGGCGTACCTTTGGTGGAGGCCCTGGGCATCGTGGCCGGCGCCACCGGCAATACGGTTTACGAGCATGCCGTATTGCGCATGCGTGATGACGTATCGGTCGGTTACCCGGTCAACATGGCCATGAAGCAGACCGCCCTGTTCCCGCACATGGTCATCCAGATGACCGGCATCGGCGAAGAGGCCGGTGCCCTGGACGCCATGCTGTTCAAGGTGGCCGAGTACTATGAGCAGGAGGTCAACAATGCCGTTGACGCCCTGAGCAGCCTGCTGGAGCCGATCATCATGGTGATCATTGGTACCATCGTCGGCGGCATGGTCATCGGCATGTACCTGCCGATCTTCAAGCTCGCTTCCGTCGTCGGATAATCAATACATGGCATTTCTAGACCAGCATCCCGGCCTCGGCTACCCCGCCGCGGCCGCCCTGGGGCTGCTGCTGGGCAGTTTCCTCAACGTCGTCATCCTGCGCCTGCCCAAGCGGCTGGAGTGGCAGTGGAAGCGTGATGCGCGCGAGGTCCTGGAGGAACCGGACTTCTACGAGCCCCCACCACCGGGGATCGTGGTCGAGCCCTCGCACTGCCCGCACTGCAAGCACAAGCTGAGCTGGTACGAGAACATCCCGCTGTTCAGCTGGCTCATCCAGGGCGGCAAGTGCCGCCACTGCAAGGCGCCGATCTCGCTGCAGTATCCGCTGGTCGAGGCCCTGACCTCGGTGCTCGTGCTGGCCTGCGTCTGGCAGTTCGGCTTCGGCTGGCAGGGCTTCGGCGCCATCGTGCTGACCTGCTTCCTGATCGCCCTGTCCGGCATCGACCTGCGCACCCAGCTCCTACCCGACCAGCTGACCCTGCCCCTGATGTGGCTGGGCCTGATAGGCAACATCGACAACCTGTACATGCCGGCCAAGCCTGCATTGGTCGGCGCGGCGGTGGGTTACCTGTCGCTGTGGATGGTCTGGTGGCTGTTCAAGCAGCTGACCGGCAAGGAAGGCATGGGCCACGGCGATTTCAAGCTGCTGGCCGCCCTCGGCGCCTGGTGCGGGCTGAAGGGCATCCTGCCGATCATTCTGCTGTCGTCGGTGCTGGGCGCCATCATCGGTTCGATCTGGCTGTACACCCGGGGCCGTGACCGCGCCACGCCGATTCCGTTCGGCCCCTACCTGGCCATCGCAGGCTGGCTGTACTTCATGTGGGGCGCGCCCGTGGTCGAGCAGTACCTGGTGTTGAGCGGACTGCGCTGAGGGGAATCCCCATGAGCCGGTATGTAGTGGGCCTGACCGGCGGCATTGCCGCCGGCAAGAGCGAGGTGACCCGGCGCTTCGAGGCGCTGGGCATCGTGGTGGCCGACGCCGATCTGGCCGCCCGCGCGGTGGTCGCTGCCGGCAGCCCCGCCCTGAACCGCATCGCCGAGCGTTTCGGCGCCGACATGCTGCAGGCGGATGGCAGCCTGGACCGGGCGCGCCTGCGTGCCCACGTATTTGCCGACCCGGCCGAGCGGGCGGCACTGGAAGCGATCACCCACCCGGCCATCCGCCTGCTGATGCAACAGCAGTGCGAGCAGGCAACCAGCCCCTATGCGATTGCCGCCATTCCGCTACTGACCGAGGTCGGTGGGCGGACCGCCTACCCGTGGCTGGACCGGGTGCTGCTGGTGGATGCACCCGAAGCCGTGCAGCACGCCCGGCTGATGCAGCGCGACGGCATCGACGCCGCACTGGCCGACAAGATGATCGCCGCCCAGGCCAGCCGCACGCAGCGGTTGGCACTGGCCGATGATGTGGTGGTCAACGATGGCCACCCGGAAGACCTGCAGGCGCAGGTGGAAGCGCTGCATGAGCGCTATTTGGATTTGGCTGGGGGCTGAGCCGTCCGCATTGCGCGGAAGCGCTTTCACACACAACTTGGATCTCCTGAGATATTTCATCCACTCATCTCGATCGGCCTCGGCGTCCCTTTTTCCGCCTACGCCTTTCCGCAGATCCTTTTCCGTGCCAAACCACAATGGAAACAAAAATGAACATCACTCCCGCAACAATCCAGGAAAAGCCCATCAATTTGTTATAGATCGACTGGCCGAACAAACGAATCAAGGCGCTATACAGACCACAGTTCGCTCGGCAAGGCCCTGTCCCAATCAATGCATCGTCCATGACTGCAACGCCATAGACGACCATCAATAGACCCACAAGAAAGCCGAATATCCGCAGGACCACCACTTATCTGCGCCCCTTCCAATTGATTAACGTGTCGCGCACTATCTCAATGATATCGGCAGACTCGACCTCGGGCCTTGATAGAAGTGGCGGATACGGATTTGTATAGTAGGCGCTCGCACAAGAGCAGCCGCGCGCATGAACCTGCGCCACAGTTGGATCAGACGGAAATCCGCCCACCATTACGTCGCCACTGGTACAGCGGTCCTGAGATGCCCTGCAAATTTCAACGGCACAATACTGGGTGTAGTCATGCTCACTCACAAGACTTGCCGCGTTCTCCAATGACCCCACGTCCTCAGGCGAAAGCCCCCGTGAATAGATGGGCGAGGAGAGTGAGTTCGATTGAACCGCTCTTACTTGCGCACGAAGCGCCCGCCTTCTCTGTGCTGAGTTCCCGCCCCCATGTCTATTCATGTTCGGCGGGACTCCGCCTCTCAGCCCCAGTGGGTCCACTAGTGACAACGGATCTCCTTCGACATAGGAAAACGTTGACAACCCACCCCATAGTCCAATGGGATCACTCTGCAGATATCGTCCCGTCTCAGAATCATAGTCGCGGCGGTAGTTGTAGAAGAGTCCATTTGCATCCGTGGTCTGTTGCCCAGGAAAGCGCAGCGCCAGCTCGAACGCCACACCGTCTCCGTCCGGATCGGCATTCGGAATCTGGTTGCCGAACACTTCACTCTTACTGCTCCACTCCCAGATCGCCGAATCGCGCGCCGGGTCGATTACCACGCGCGGCGTGCCCAGATGATCCGGCTGGACGTAGGCCAGGTCCGGCACGCCGGTAGCCGGCATGCTGATCAGCGCCACCGGATAGTTTTCCAGCCAGATGGCTTGCTGCTGTGCCTGGCCCGTGGCCGAATAGTTGCCCAGCCACTTCCCCGCTTCGTCATACAGGGTGATCTGAGCAGCGCCACCGGCTGGGGTGCGCAGCACGCGCTCACCGCGATGGTTATAACCGTAGCTTTCCAGTACGGCATCGTCCTGCTTCACCGCATTCATGCGGTTGGCATCGTTGTAGGTGAACAACTTGCTGCCGATGCTGGTGGTGTTACCCGCTGCGTCATGGCTACGTGCCTCGCCATCCACCGCGGTCAACCGGTGGCTGGTTGCTGGATAGGTGTAGCTGGCGGTGCCTGCCGAGGTGGTCAGCGCGGTCCGATTACCGGTGGCGTCATAGGCATAGGTTTCAATCGGCGTGCCGGTTGCACCATCCCGGGTCTGAGTCAGGCGGCCCAGCGCATCGTAGCCATATCGCGCCAGCCTGGTCGTCCCGGTGCCGTCCTTGACTTCAACAATATTCCCATCCGCGTCGTAGCCGAATCCGATGGACAAGCCTCCGGGCGCCGCGTCATACACCCGAGTCGGACGGTAATCGGCATCCAACTCCCGAAGCAGATGGCGGCCGTTACCGTACGCCCAACCCGTCATCGGGCCAAACGGTGCGTACGTGATGTTGGTAACGACCACCTTCCGAGCCTGCCCTGGAAGCGTCAGTCCTACCTCACTGGCACGGCCCAGATTGTCGTAGGCATAGTCGGTGATACTGCCATCCGGATAGGTCAACCGCTCCAGCCTCCCCGCCTTGGTGTAGGAGTAGCGCAGAGTCAAACCAACCCCATCGACCGTCTGTACCTTGCGTACCAACTGACCGAAACGGTCATAGCAGTATGCCGTACTGCCACCCGCATGCAGCACCTGACCCACGCGCCCCTCGCCGAAGCGCTCACCAGCCGGGCAGACCGCAGGGGCAGCATCATAGGCGTAGACCACATCAAGATTCGGGTCCGCATAAGTGATGCTCTTGAGGCGATTGATCACATCGTAGCTGTAGGACGCTTTCACACCACGCGCATCAGTGCGCGTGGTGCGGTTGCCCATGGCATCCACCGTAAAGGCATCAGTGCCAGTATCCGGGCTGAGCTGGCCTTGAGGAGTGCCAAATCCATCGTATACGTACCGTGTCGCAAGCCCCTTGGGATCGACGACCTGCTCTACCTGCCCGTTGGCGGAATAGGCATAGCGGACTTCGGCATTGATCCCACCCGCGTCTTGAATCTGCACTTTGGGGCGATCTGCACCATCGTAGGTACTCATTGAGATGACACCCAGCGGACTCTCGGTCTCCAGCACGTTGCCATTGGCATCATGACGGAAGAGGAAAGGCTGTCCGTCAGCACCCGCCTGTCGGGTCATCTGGCTATGGGTGTCGAACTGACGATCCCCGAACCGCTTCAACGCACCACTACTGTCCCGGACCTCTTCGCGGATACGGTTGCCTGCAGCATCCAAGGTATACGAAACACGATTGCCAGCGGCATCCTCGATGGCCACCAGTCGATCGGCCGTGTCATAGACCATGCGAACCCACACACCATCTGGCCCGGTGACACGAGTCCGCTTGCCAGTAGAGCTGTACTCGTAAAGGCTGATGCGATCATTGGCCGGCACATCGCCCTTGAGCGCCTCCGTCAGAACGCGCCCCATCGAATCGAACAACCGCTCGACTACGGAACCATCGATGCCACGGATCTGAACCGGGTTACCGAGCGCGTCATACTCCAGCAACTCGGTGCGCTGACCCAACGCATTGACGATTGCCCGCAGGTCGCCCTTGCGATGGGAACATGCGCCCCCTGCGTCACAGCCCGGATCATTTGCGCCGAAGTACTCAAACTGCGTGACATTGCCCGCCGGATCCTTGATCGAGCGCTGAAGGCCCACGAGGGGGCATAGCATTGCATTGGCGGCCACATCTGCATCCGTGCAATACGCACGTGCCGTCTGCCGGACATTGCCAGGCGCAACGGGTAGGGAGCCACACACGTAATCCGTGCTCTGCGTTGCATCGTACTGGCATGAATAGAGAGCACGCCCCGCTGTATCCAGCACTTCTCTATCAAGCGAAACGAGCTGTTCATCGCCAGCGTTCTTCTGGCTCACACGTTGTTCAATCACCCTGTTGCCCGAATCACGGACCGTCCGCGTCACCCGCCCCAATGATTCCTCTGTCGTCGTCAGCACCTGCGAAACCGGGCCGCTGCTGGAGTCGGCGTAGGCGTACGAAGTGCGATTCCCCAGCGCGTCCTGCGTATAGGAGGGGCGGCCATATGGCGTGAAACCGAACGACTTGCTCCCCTTGGAATCTGTGGTTTGGGTGATCTGCCGGAACTTCTCACCGCCAATGAAGTTCTGACGTACCTCACCCAAGCTGTTCACGGTCGTCGCCGAGCCATCATTGTTGTAGCTGATGGTGATGGCATCCACAGACTGCCCCGCCGACCAGAGATGGCTCCCCGTGACCTTGGCCTTCTCGTTGTACGAGAACGTTGCGTGACGCGCGCCGCCTTCGACGATGCCAGTCAACAGGTTACGCCCCGCCGCCGGGGCGAGCCCAGGCTCCGCGTACAGATATTGTCGAGAGGTGCCATCGGGCCTCACGACCCTTGTGAGGTTATCGAAGTCATCGTAGGTGTATGAAGCCGCTGAGCCGTCGGGGAGCGTAATTGAGATCAGCCTGCCACGTTCGTAGGCGAAGACCAGCGACCGGCCCAACCCATCAACGGCTCGCTGCAGCCTGCCATTCACATCGTAGCTGAGCGACACTCCGTTCTTTGGATCCGGGTCGCCGATCGCAATCAAACGCCCCTGCGCGGTGAAGCGCCGCGTTGAACCTGACTCCTCAACGAGCTCGAATTCACCGCCAGGGAGCTTCTTGAGCGTCTCCGCAGAAGCGCGCTCACCACGTCCGGATGAGTAGGCTTCCAGATAGCCTCGCTCCGTGAAGCGTCCCTCCCCATAGGAGGACGTGAATGAACCCATATAGGAATGCGACCAGTTGGTACCCACATCTGGCGAAATTTGAATCTGCCCCAGCGAGTGATAGGAGCGAACGAAGTCCTTCCCGGCAAACTGGAAGTCCACCTCAAATCGCGCCTTATCACCCGTTGCAGGAAAACAGGGATTGCAGTTGCCTGGAGTCGACTCAGTCTGAGTGACGTTGTAGATGTAGATGGATTCATGTGCATCAACGGCCCGGCATACATTTGGCCAATCAATGAGCGTTGAATTCGGATTGTACTGAGGATGCCCACCATCGATGACCCGATAGCCAACTGGACAGTCAAAGTACTGAAATCTCCCGATACTGTTCTTCCTCTGATCAGGCACTCCAGTACCCCAGCCAGGACAGTAGACCTCATAGTGCAGTTCACGCGGGCTGGCGAGAGAGTAAAAAACTGCAGTCCCGTAGCCGTAGTGGGACGTTATGCTCGAGTACGGTTGCAGGTGTTCGCCTGACACTCCACGACTGACATGCGTACACTCCGGGAACAGTGACTGCATATATGCCATATAGCCACTGACCATCTCGTCTTCACTCTTGCAGTGGCTTTTTCCATGCCCTGCGGCGGCAGCTTGGCAGTAGCCCAGCTCTGGGCCGTCATTGCCCAGACCATAGCCAGGCTCGTACCAAACTTCAGGCTGCCGATCAGGTGCTTGGTAGAGAATTCTAAGCACATCACCAGTGGCGGGAGACCAACTGTCCCGAATGGTCCTTTCTTTGCGAAGTGCACTTCCGTACCGCGACTTCGACCGCATCAGAGACTCCGCTGCACCAATGTTGTCGAAGCAGCTCCCCTGATAACAGTACCTGGTTTCGGAAGGCGGCGTCTGCGCAAATGCGGCCCCGACAAACAGCATTACGCCAAAGCAGACGAAACTGCACAACGAAAAATAGAATCTGAACATACGCTCCAATCCCTGGATTAAACAGGCCTGTAGAAATACCAAATTCGTGCGATTGAGCTGGCCGTAGTGCAACTTGCGTCCCAACTGCTACCTCGGCCCCAGATGCCGACGGCCTTTCTGGACGTAGCAAGAGCGTAACGCGTCCGGAGGCCGTTCCCCCAACTTATACGTACCAGATCTCAACCGCCCAGCCCAGCCGCGCGCAGCGCTTGGCACTGGCCGATGATGTGGTGGTCAACGATGGCCACCCGGAAGACCTGCAGGCGCAGGTGGAAGCGCTGCATGAGCGGTACCTGGGGTTGGCTGGGAGTTGAGGCCGGGTTGCCGGCCAGCGGCCGGCACTACCGGAGCGACTCCACGCACGGCGGTGATCTACCGGGCGCCAGCGTGGAACTGCTGTAGAGCCGAGCCCATGCTCGGCTGCGATCATCAAGCCGAGCATGGGCCCGGCTCTACAAAGTGTTCTGCATCCACGCCTGGCGTGGATCTACTCCAACTGCAGGCGGGCATAGCGGGCCAGTTCTCGTGCGCCAAGCAGCAATCCATCTACGACATCCGGGCTGAGCTGCTGGTGGGCACCGCCCTGCTCGCGGGCGGCTTCGGCGGCGTGCAGCACCTGCATGAGTGCATTCAAGCCGGCCAGGGTGCGGCTGAGGCCGGCCATGGTGGCCGCCTGTGCCGGGCTCAGTCCCTCCGCTTCCAGCCGTCGGCCGTCTGCTGCATCGCGCCCGTCCATGCGGGCAAGCAGCGCAGGCAGCAGATCCTTCGGATCATCGAGCAGGGTTTCGATGCGCGCGGCGACGTCGGCCGGCAGCAGGTCAGCGGCTTCGCCGATCAGTGCGTACAGTTGGGGGAACACGGGGCGTGCGGACATGGTGGATCTCCTCGCAGTCGGCGAGCCACCTGCGGATGCAAGGTGGCGGACGGTGCGGGTTGGCGTACCGGAGACCCAACAACTCAAGCGCGAGGAAAAAGACTCCAGCGGATTCTGATGAATCCCCACGCACCATCCGCCGAAACAAGGCAGCCGATGCATTTTCCATGATGAGCCGCAGCACACCCGGAGCGCTTGAGTTGAAGGTTTTTTTCAGGACGCCAATCCCGGCCAGGGCACCTGCCCTGGCCGCTCCATCTGGCCATCACGTAGCGCTGTGATCTGTAAGGAAATTCTCAAGCCGCCGCTGAGGGTACGAATGCGTGCATGCGGACACGCACGCGGCGTGGCGGCGGTCACGGTGATGTCGTGTTGGGCTTCTGGCGCATCACGACTGCGAAGTTAATTCGATGGCACAAGCGACACAGGGCGCGACACGAACCCGCTGTGGAGCCGAGCCTATGCTCGGCTTCGGGAAGCCACCGCAGCCGAGCGCGGGCTCGGCTCTACAAACGTGGAGCCCCCACCAAAGTAAAGCCCCTTACAACGGCTTCGGCGAGAACGTCAGGGTGGCGATCACGCCGCGCTCGCCACCGGGGCGCACGCTCACCTGCCAGCCATACAGATCGCACAGACGGCTGACGATCGACAGGCCGATACCACCGCCCTGCGAATGGCCGGCGTGCGTGCCGCGATAGCCGCGCTGGAACAGCTTGGCGGCATCCTCTTCGCTCAGGCCCGGTCCGCTGTCGGTTACCGACACCGAATTGCTGCCGACAAAGACGCGGACCTCACCATCCTGCGAGTACTTCACCGCGTTGCCGATCAGGTTGCCCAGCGCCACCGACAATGCCGCCTCCGGCGCATCGATCACCAGGTTGCGTTCGCCTTCCAGCGCCAGTTCCAATGGCTTGCCGCCCAGCTGTGCGCGGTGGGCGTCCAGCAGCTGTTCGGCCACGCGGGCGACGTTGCTGGTGCCCTGCCCGCGTTCGTTGCGCGACAGCAGCAGCAGCGCGCCGATCAGGTCGCTGCACTGCTGTTCGGCACGCTGGATGCGCTGCAGACGCTGCAGCACCTTCTCATCCAGGCCGGGCCGGGTCAGCAGCAGTTCGGTGGCGCCACGGATCACCGCCAGCGGCGTGCGCAACTCGTGGCTGACGTCGGCGTTGAACTCACGGTCGCGCTGCACCACTTCGGTCAGCCGCGACGAATAGTCATCCAGCGCCTGCGCCAGCTGCCCCACTTCGTCATCGGGGAAACGTGGCGCCAGCGGCTCGGGCTCGCTCGTGCCGCCGCGATAGGCACGCAGCCGCGCGGCCAGGTCCGAAACCGGCTTCATCACCTTCGACGCCGACCACCAGCCCAGCACCAGCGACAACAGGCTGAACACCAGCACCGACAGTACCAGCGCGCGGTTGAGCTGCTGCCCGCCGCGCACGCTGTCGGTCATGTCGTAGGCCAGGAATGCCCAGGCGTCGGGCGTCTTGCGCACGGCCAGCTTGTAGGAATAGCGCTGGCCGCGCTCGTCCACGCCGCCCATGTTGTACAGGCCATCCTTGAACTCGTACCAGTCCGGCTCTTCCTCGCGCAGCGCCTCGAACTTGTCAGGCTTGATCAGGCGCGCACGCATCTGCTGCACGGGCAGGTCGGGGTTGCGATCCGGGCTCTCGTAGAACCGCCGCACGTACTCGTTGATGTTGCGGTTCATCACGTCTTCCACCAGTTGGTTTTCCACGCGCATGCGGGCCCAGTTGGTGGCGAACGCGAACAGTGTCGTCAGGCAGAAGCCCAACAACACGAACGAGACGATGATGCGGCTGCGCAGGCGCCGCCGATACGGCGAACGCCGGCGCTCCCCCTTGGTTGCCACGGAATCAGGCTTCCGGGGTGGCGATGCGGTATCCGATGCCATGGCGGGTCTGGATCAGCGGCACTTCAAACGGCTTGTCGACCACCGCACGCAGGCCGTGGATGTGGACACGCAGCGAATCCGAATCGGGCAGCTCTTCGCCCCAGACGCGGGTCTCCAGTTCCTGGCGGGTAACCACGGCCGGCGCGGCCTCCATCAGGGCCTGCAGGATCTTCAACGCGGTCGGGTTGAGCTGCAGCAGCTTGCCCTGGCGACGCACCTCCAGCGTGTCCAGGTTGTATTCCAGGTCGCCGGTTTCCAGCACGCGGGTCTGCACGCCCTTGCCGCGGCGCGACAGCGCGTTCAAGCGCACTTCCACTTCCTGCAGCGCGAACGGCTTGATCAGGTAGTCATCGGCACCGGAATCGAAACCGGCCAGCTTGTTGTCCAGCGAGTCGCGGGCGGTCAGCATCAGCACCGGGGTCTGCTTGCGCGCCTCGTTGCGCAGCTTGCGGCAGACTTCAATGCCATCCATGCCCGGCAGGTTCAGGTCCAGCACGATGGCGTCGAACTCGTGGACCACGGCCAGGTGCAGGCCGGTCACGCCGTCGGCGGCGAAGTCCACGGTGTGGCCACGATCCTCAAGGTAGTCGCCAAGGTTGGCGGCGATGTCGCTGTTGTCTTCGATTACGAGAATGCGCACTGGGACCTCTGGTTCTTGAAGGGTCGTCGGGGGGCCAGGCCCACCCGCTCAGGATGCCCCTGTGCGGGTGGACGCGACGTCTACCTGCTGAACGATACAGGTTCCATTCTTAACATTTCGTACCGACGGGGCGACACCGGGCAAGGCCCCTGCGTCGGCGGGTCAGCGGCTGATGCGCTGCTGGTCGGTCAGCGCCTGGCGGCTGTCTTCCTGGGCCTTGCGACGCTGGGCCACGGTCAGGCAGACACTGGTCGGCATGTTGCTGCCGGTCAGGCGCTCGCGGCGGCAGATCATGCGGCTGTCGGCCTGGGCGCGGGTCATGATGGTGTTGACGATCTCCTGCTCGTTGAACAGGTCGTTGCGCTCCTGCGGGGCCAGCTCATCCACCTTCTCGCGGCCATTCATCTTGATCCGGATCCGGTTCAGCGCCTGCTGCACGCGGCTCTTGTCCTCCAGCCCGATCTCGCTGTAGTCCTCGCTGCCCATGGCCGTTTCAACGCGGCGGATCTGTTCGGATACCGGGGTGAAGGCATCCATCTGCACGGTGTCCTTCTGCGCCTTGGCCTGCACGGTGGTCACCAGGCCGAGCGACAGCATCAGGGCGAGCGTAGTGATGCGGTACATGACGAGCTCCATGTTCGTCCATGAATAGGGTCTCGACTTTACGGTTGCGCCGATGCGTCCACAAGGGACGCACGGCAGGGTGACCGATGGCGGCCTGCGACCCGCCCAACCACGGTTACGGCTTGTAGTTGTTGAAGCGCTGGTTGTCGTTGAGCGTCTTGCGGCTGTCTTCCTGCGCCTTGCGGCGCTGGGCCACGGTCAGGCAGACGCTCTGCGGCATGTTGCTGCCGGTGGTGCGCTCGCGGCGGCAGACCATGCGGCTGTCGGCATGGGCGCGGGTCATGATCGTGTTGATCACTTCCTGGTCGTTGAAGATCTCGGTGCGGTCCTGCGGGCTCAACTGCTCCACCCGTTCGTGGTCGCCCATCTTGATCTTGATGCGGCCCAGCGCCTGCTGCACGCGGCTTTTGTCTTCCAGCCCGATCTCGCTGTAGTCCTCGGTGTTGATCGCCGTCTCAACGTTGCGGATCTGTTCGGCCACCGGTGCGTTGGCGTCGAACTTTACCTGCCCTTTCTCGGGCTTGGCGTGCGCGGTGGTGGCCAGTGCCAGGCCCAGCATCAGGGCGAAGGGGGTCATGCGCTGCATCGTTACCTCCAGGTTCTTCCATGAGTGGAACATCGGCCCTGCGGTGCCACCGATACGCCGTTACGGCACCCCGGTGGACCGAAAGGCGGTGCGGTCAACGCCCAGCGGGCGGTGGGCTGAGCGTGTTGTAGCTGCGCTGGTCGTTGATCAGCGCCTTGCCTTTCTCTTCGATCCGGCGCCGTTCGGCCACGGTCAGGCAGCGGCTCCTGGGCATGTTGCTGCCGGTGGTGCGTTCGTACCTGCAGATCTGCCGGCTGTCGTCATGGCCACGCGCCATCAGGGTGTTGATGCGTTCCTGCTCGTTGAAGACCTCGGCCTGCAGCTGCGGCGGCAGCTCCTGCACGGTCTGGCGTTCGCCCAGGTGCTGGCGGATACGCGACAGCGACTGCTGCACCTGGCCGCGATCCTCGGCAGACAGCTCGGCGTAGTCGGGGGCGGCCAGCGCGGCTTCCACCTGGCGCATCTGCTCGGCGACCGAGCCCTGCCGGTCCATCTGTACGGCGACCTTCTCCGGCTTGGCGGCAACAGCGCCAGACAGGCCCAGCAGCAACGCGATCGTCATGATGCGGTACATCGCCAACCTCCCGATCCATCCCGGAACGAAGGGCCAACTCTACGACCGTCACGCGGCCTCCACAAGAGACCTTGGGCACAGAGCCGACAGGCATAAAAAAGGCCCAGACGGTGCACCCGCCTGGGCCTGAAGTCGTATCCCGATACCGATCCTGCTGAGAGGCAGAGCTGCGGTTCGCTGAAGCCTACGCCGACGTCGATTAAAGCCTCGTTAAAGCCTTGGCTCATTCACCCATGAGAATCTCAACCCCATGAATAATCAGGGCTTTTTGATCTTCTCTACGTGTTCGATGATGCGTGTGGCCACGTCGACCCCGCAGGCCGCTTCGATGCCTTCCAAACCGGGCGTGGAGTTGACCTCCAGCACCAGCGGGCCGCGCGCGGAGCGGATCAGGTCCACGCCGCACACCGACAGGCCCAACGCCTTGGCCGAACGCACCGCCACCTGCTGCTCGGCGCGGCTGGCCTTGGCCGCCACGGCGGTGCCGCCAGCGTGCAGGTTGGAGCGGAAATCACCCTCCGGTGCCTGCCGCTGCATCGACGCCACCACCTGGTCGCCCACCACGAAGCAGCGCAGGTCGGCGCCCTTGGCCTCGCCGATGAATTCCTGCATCAGGAAGTTGGCGTACAGGCCGCGCAGCGCTTCGACGATGCCGCGCGAGGCACTGGCCTTCTCGGTCAGGATCACGCCGCGCCCCTGGGTACCTTCGTTGAGCTTCACCACATGCGGCGGCGGACCGAGCATGGACAGCAGGTCGACGGTGTCATCGGGGTTGTCGCCGAACACGGTGACTGGCATGTCGATGCCCTTGGCCGCCAGCAGCTGGTGCGCGCGCAGCTTGTCGCGCGAACGCAGGATGGCATCGGACGGATTGGGCGTGCGCGCGCCCATCAGCTCGAACTGGCGCAGCACGGCGGTGCCGTAGCGGGTGATCGAGGCGCCGATGCGCGGAATGACCATGTCCACGCCGGTCATCGGCCGGCCTTTGTAGTGCATGGAAAAGCCATCGGCGGCGATGCGCATGTAGCAGCGCAACGGGTCGAGGATGCGCACGGTATGGCCGCGCGCGCGCGCCGCCTCGACCAGCCGACGGGTGGAATACAGGGAGCTGTTGCGGGACAGGATGGCGAGCTTCATCGCGGCGGGATCGGTCGGCAGGCGCGCAGCATAGCGCGGGCGTGTGGCGGGCGGATGATGCCCGTCGCCGACGATCTCGAGCGTTGTGGATGAAGCTTCAGCTGTCCCGTTCAGCACTGGCCTGGAAGCCACGGGCCGCTTCGCCCAGCGCCGCCACGCAGGCCATCTGCAGGGCAGAATTGCTGAACGCCTGCTGGTAGATCTGTTCGAGCAGTTCCGCGGCCTTGGGACCACCGGCACGCCCGAGCGCGCGCACGGCCTCAAGCTGCTTGTTCGAGCCGACGCCGGCTGAAAGAAAGATCCGATGGATGCGCTCGACGACGTCGTTCCGGCAGTTCATGGAAGGCAGCTCCTGATCAGTATCCGCTCACGCTAGCTGCTCAGCGCCGGCCTGCCCATGGGAAAAGTTTGAAGCGTTACGCGCCCCTCCGCAGCGCCTCTAGGACTTCTACGAAAATGTCGCTTTCGGCTGGAAGCAGGCGAGCGTGCCGATCACCATGGAAGCTCCTCCCAAAGCGGAAATCCCGATGTCGAAAATGGAGCAACTTGCACAGAAGCTGCAGCAGTCCGCACACGCGGAGCAGGCCAGGGCCGCCGCTGTCGAAAAGCAGTACCAGGACTGGATCCAATCGCTGCATGTGTTGTTCGACACCCTCGAACGGTGGCTGCAACCGTTGGTGCAGGCGGAGGTGGCCACGCTGCGTCGGGACACGGTCACCATCACCGAGAATCCGTCATCCGGGGAACTGAAAACCTACGCGGCCCCCGCACTGACCCTGAACGTCAATGGCAAGGCCGCCGCGATCAAGCCTCTGGCCCGCTTCTGCTTCGGCTGCCAGGGACGGGTGGATATTCTGGCCCGGGAAAACCAGTGGCACCTGACACGGCACTTGGAGCCGGACGAGGTCTGGTACCTGCACACGCATGATCGCGCCCAGGGACGCGTGCTGGACGCCGACGCGTTGGCCGCGGTGTTCGCGGCGTACTGAGGCGGTCTGAAGGAACCTGCGCGGCGGAAACGCGGCGCGGTCTTGAAGGATGGAGCGGGCGATGGGAATCGAACCCACGTCAGTAGTCGGGTGGGAAGGTGGCCTCGCGGCCACCCTCCCCCCTCAGAACCGTGCGTGAAAGTTACCCTTCACACGGCTCAAGCAGTCACGAACCTCCGCCCTCTATGGGAGGAGGCGACAGCCGTAGCCTGGCACGAACGTGTAGCTGCTCGTGACAGGTTGTGTGGAGCAGACTCAAGTTGGCGAGGCGGTCGGAACCACCGTACACCCGGAACAGCTTGTGGTGGATGTGCCAGTTTTTGCTGGTCATTTTCCGGCCACAGTGGGCGCACTTACCGTCTTGTTTCGTCCAAAGCCATAGCAGTTTCCTTTTCCCAGTGAGCGAGCGCCGCATACGGTATTGCAACCGCTGGTTGAAATAGCTCTCGTCCAAGGGATCGTAGGGGTTAACGTCGGCCCGCACCTTGATGTAGTCCCCGACCTTGAGGGTCGAGAGGCGCATCAGGGTATTTTTGCCGGCCCCAAAGATCCAATCGCGGGATTTCTCGCGCCGGAAGTACCGGCGTTTGATCCAGCGGAGACCTTTGTTTGGGTGGCGACGTTTGGCCCAACACCAGACCGCATGGTGGATAAGGTGATCCAGTCGTGCAAACGGTTCTGAGGCGTTTACGACTTGGTGGTACATGCCCCACCCTCGAATAATCGGGTTGAGGACGTGCAGCACGTCGTCTTGAGTGGAACCCCGCAGCAGCCGAAGCTGACCGCGGATCTTAGCCATGAAGGCGTTGGTGTTCTGTTTCGACGGCCGCCTGAGCAGGAGATTTCCAAATTTGCGGAAGTTCCAGCCAAGGAAGTCGAACCCTTCATCCATGTGCGTGATCTTCGTCTTGCTTTCAGAGAGCGTGAGCCCTCTTTCGGCTAGGAACTTGACGACGATTGGTTTGACCTTGCGTTCGAGTATCTCTTGCGAGTCACCCGTGATGACAAAGTCGTCTGCATAGCGAACGAAGTTGCACTTGTTGCGGCGTGGGAGCGCGTCGATTAGCCGCCCCAAGCCGTCAAGAGCAATGTTTGCAAGTACCGGGGAAATGATGCCTCCCTGAGGTGTACCTGCGCCCGTCGGGAACAGCTTACGGTCTTCCATAAATCCTGCTTTGAGCCACTGCGACAGCACACGCCGGTTGATTGGCACGTGTTTCACCAGCCAATCGTGACTGATGTTGTCGAAGCAACCTTTGATATCCCCTTCCAGTACCCACCGGGAGCTGGACTTCGTGCTCAAACAGGTCTTCAGATGTGCGGCAGCGTCTGCTGTCGATCTGAAAGTGCGGAACCCGTAGGAGTGGATGTCAGCGTAGGTCTCGGCAATGGGGTCGAGTGCAAATAAGTGAAGCGCTTGCATTGCTCGATCCTTCATCGTCGGGATACCGAGGGGGCGGGTACCACCTCGAGCCTTAGGGATGTGGATACGACGTAGTGGCTTGGCCTTGTATCCCTTGCATTGCAAGGTGTTGATGGCATTCCACTTGGCCGCAGGTGTTGACCATGTGACTCGGTCCACACCTGGGGTGCGACGGCCTTGGTTCTCCGTGACTCGACGTACAGCCGTTGCTTTGGCTGAGGTCGAGCGGACAAGAAGCTTTTGCAGGCGTATAACCCTGCGCCACTGCTTGTCCTTGGCTGCCTTCGCTATTCTCGCCTGCATCCTCGACACAGCACAGCTAGTGGCGTTCCAATTGATGGAGTGCCAGTTGCTGAAGTGTGAGGAGGCGACATCACCATCGATGATGGCGTCCATATCTACCTCCTAGAGTGGAGCGGGTGAAGGGAATCGAACCCTCGTCAGTTGCTTGGGAAGCAACAGCTCTACCATTGAGCTACACCCGCCCAGAGCCCTTAAGGGATAGACGTCCCCCAAGGGGGAGCCTGTCCCCGTTGGGTATGAGTTTGCAAAGCCTGTCTAGCGACAGACCACCCGGTGGAAGTTAGCACCCTTTCGGGTCGAGGCGATCATTTCATCCTCTATCCTCTCGATTACAGAGAGGCATTCGCTTGCTCCACCATCCTGTACCCACTAGGCCTTCGTATTTCCTTGCGGAAATCCTAGTCGCCGAGACGACAGCCAGTTGGGCTTACCACGTTCCGTACATGCAACAGAGTACCTAGGATCTCGCCTTTTCGCCGGAGGTGCAATTGTCAGCGTGTCTCTACCAAGCAGAGAAACATCCGACCTCGTCCCGTTTTGGGAGGGCCCAGTCGCAGTTGGCCCGTCTAGCTTGACGACGTTTATATGGCGATTCGTTTGTACTGATCCATGATACTCAGCCTAGCGCCTACTCGGTTACGACTACCGAGGTCACGAAGCCCCCTCACGGGAGATTCGTATCCGTGAGGATGGCTACATCAACGGGGAGCTTAGCACCGGAGAATTACTTCTCCCGCACCACCCCTTGGCTACCGGTGGCTGAACACCGGGTTGGTTCGCCAGACCCTTGGCAGGGGGGACGACCAACAATTGCATGCACAGCCTTCGCCGTGCGAGTAGGGATGAATTCCTACCGTTCAACGTGACGCACTCCGTATTGCTGGAGGACGCTTGCTGCCAGACCGAGGTCTGTACAGCTATGGCCAGGAACCGCCTGGTCGGTTGAACGTGCGGCACGGCTCGTGTCGCACGCTTGGGAAGCTACAGCTCTACCATTGAGCTACGCCCGCAGTGCGCGGTGAAAGTCTATGCGGTTGGGCCGGTAGAGCGCAATGGTGGCCACCGCATCCGCGAGGGGTCGGAGCCCTTTCCCTGCGGAAAGGGCTCCGACCCCGGCGGTTGCTGCTTAGTTAGAACGTGCCGCTGAAGTTGGCGAACAGGGTGGCGTCCTGCGCACGCTTCTGGCCGGTCGACGCGCTCAGGCCGAAGTTGCTCTGCAGCCCGAACAGTTCGGTGCGGGCACCCAGCACGACGGTGGCGTAGTTCTTGTCGAACTTCAGGCCCGGCACGCGGTAGCTGCCCAGTTCCGGCAGGGTCTGCAGCCAGGCGCTGGCCTGCTTGGTGTCCTCGAACTCGTGATCGTAAGTCACCTGCGCATACGGCTTGAGGGTGCCGCCATCGAAGCGGGCCTGCCAGCCAATGCGGCCGACGGTCGAATCGACGTTCTGGCGGTCATAGCCCAGTGCAGTGGCCAGGGTGCCGGCCGCGGCGCTTTCGGTGTAACCGTCGATCTTCACCTTCTGCCAGATCACCGAAGCGATCGGGCCGTGGCGGAAGCCGCCTTCGGTGCCGAACTCGTAACCGGCGTTCAGGGCGGCGGTCAGGTTGCTGCCGTCCGGCGAACCACCGTGCTCACGGGTGGCCGGGCCCAGCTGGACCTTGCGGTTCACGTCATAGGACAGCCAGGTGTAGCTGACCTGACCGTTCACCCAGATGCGGTCGCCGTACCAGCCAGCGAACAGACCGGCCGTGGTGTCCTTCTGCGTGAAGTCGCCGCGGTTGTTGCCGAAGTCGGCGTTGAGGCGACCGAAACCGGCGAAGCCGCCGAACACCATGCCGTCGCGTGCCCAGTCGATACCGAACAGACCGGCCGGGGCCAGCCCGTCGTACAGGTCGGCGTGGTCGTAGCGCTGCAGGTCACCCCGCACGCCACCCCACCAGGACAGGCCGTCAGCCGGACGACCGCCCAGGTGCATGCTGACCTGGTCGGCGCGCGAGCGGCCGATGGTCTGCGCCGAGTGGCTCAGCACCTGCTGCAGGCGCGGCGCTTCCAGCACCGAGACCGCGTACTGGCCCAGCAGCTGATGGCCGGCGGTGGTCGGGTGCACGCCATCGGCGAACAGGTAGGTGTTGGCCGCATCCGGGCTGACGTAGCTGGTCGGGTTGCAGGTCAGGATGCTCTGCGTCGAGTTGGCCGGATCGATCTTGCAGGCGGTGCTGGTGACGTTGGTGAAACCGTACATGCCCGGGTTGGCGGTCACTTCACGCAGGATGCTGAAGGTATCGAGCGGAATGAACTCGATGCCCGCCTGCTTCAGGCCACCGTACAGGGCCTTGTTGTAGCCGGCCGACAGTGCGGTGGCGGCGGCGGCATTGGGGCCGCGGAACTGTGGGGTGATGCCCACATCCGGCAGGTTCGGTACCAGCACGTACTGGGCGCCGGCCTGCTTCAGCGCACCCACCAGCGCGATCTGGTCGGTGACCGCTGCGCCGATGATACCCTGCACCTGGGCCTGCGACGCACCACCTGCCGCCGCACGGGTGGCCGCGAACAGATCATTGGCGCCTCCCCATACGGTGTACAGGGCGTTGCCGTCAGCCTTGCCACCGTTCGCGGCAAGGTAGCGGGTTGCTTGCGACTTCAGCGACGGAATCACGCCCAGGCCACCGGCCTCGTCCACTGACACGCGGGCACCGCCGACTGCATAGTTGTCACCGCTCTGGCCGTTGCCGTTGGCGGCGCCATTGAGGCCGTAGTAGTTGGCGACCTGCTGCGCCCACACCCAACCGGGGTTGGTGGTGAACTGGCCGGTGACCGGACGCACATCGGCCGGCAGCAGCGGGCGGAAATAGCCGGCGTCGGTCAGGCTGTCGCCGAAGAACACGGCCTTGGAATACGGGGATTCGCCTGCCATGGCCGGAACCGCGGCCAGCGCGATCGCGGCCGCCATCAGGGAGCGGATCGGGCGTTTGCTGAGCAGCATGTAAGAAACTCCTGTGGGGATATCGTTGAGGACCCGGCGGACGTACGCCGGCGCACGGTGAATGGTTTCACTGCGCCGCCTTTTGCTCACGCTGCGCCGCCGCATGGATTGTCGCCCGGCAGCGTCGGACAACACTGTGCCGGGGCTGGCGGCCGAGGCAATTTGCAAGGGTTCCGATCCGCGAAGGCCATAGGCGACAATGCGGCGATGAACATCCAGCTCAACGGCGAACCCCGTACCCTGCCCGCCTCGGCGACCCTCCACGATCTGCTGCAGGCCGAGCAGTTGCTGCAACGCCGGGTCGCGGTCGAGGTCAACGGCGAAATCGTCAGCCGCAGCCGCCACGGCGAGCACGTGCTGGCCGAAGGCGACGTGGTGGAGATCGTGCACGCGCTGGGTGGGGGCTGAGACCTGCGCGGGTGTTCAGGGGTCAGATCCCTTTGCCGGTGGCAAAGGGATCTGATCCCACGCTCGCCCCCGCCCTCTACGTGACCCCATCTTCAGGCGGATAAGCGATAATCGCGCCATGAACGTTCATGTCTCCCCCGATTCGCTGGTGATCGCCGGCAAGACCTATGGCTCGCGGCTGCTGACCGGCACCGGCAAGTTCAAGGACCTGGAAGAAACCCGCCTGGCCACCGAGGCCGCTGGCGCCCAGATCGTCACCGTGGCCATCCGCCGCACCAACATCGGGCAGAATCCGGGCGAGCCGAACCTGCTGGACGTGCTGCCGCCGGAGCGCTTCACCATCCTGCCCAACACCGCCGGCTGCTATACCGCCGAGGACGCCGTGCGTACCTGCCGCCTGGCCCGTGAGCTGCTGGACGGCCACAACCTGACCAAGCTGGAAGTGCTGGGCGACCAGAAGACCCTCTACCCGGACGTGATGCAGACCCTCAAGGCTGCCGAGCAGCTGGTCAAGGACGGTTTCGAGGTGATGGTCTATACCTCCGACGACCCGATCCTGGCCAAGCGCCTGGAAGAGATCGGCTGCGCTGCGGTGATGCCGCTGGCCGCGCCGATCGGTTCGGGCCTGGGCATCCAGAACAAGTACAACCTGCTGCAGATCATCGAAGACGCCAAGGTACCGATCATCGTTGATGCCGGCGTGGGTACCGCGTCGGACGCGGCGATCGCGATGGAGCTGGGCTGCGACGGCGTGCTGATGAACACCGCCATTGCCGGTGCGCGCAGCCCGGTGCTGATGGCCAGCGCGATGCGCAAGGCGGTCGAGGCCGGCCGCGAGGCCTTCCTGGCCGGGCGCATCCCGCGCAAGCGCTACGCCAGCGCCTCCTCGCCGGTGGACGGGCTGATCGGCTGATGACCAATCCTTTTGACAGCGCCGGTTCCAAGGCCCCGCCCAAGCCCTTCACCGTGAGCGAGGGCCGCCGCGAGGTGCGCAGCTTCGTGTTGCGCCAGGGCCGTTTCACTCCCGCCCAGCAGCGCGCATTCGACGAACGCTGGCCGCGCTTCGGCATCGATTACAACGGCCAGCCGCGTGACCTGGACGCCACCTTCGGCCGCCCGGCACACAAGGTGCTGGAGATCGGCTTCGGCAATGGTGCCGCGCTGCGCTTCGCGGCCCAGCACGACCCATCGCGCGACTACATCGGCATCGAGGTGCACGCCCCGGGCGTGGGCCGGCTGCTGAACGCGCTGGCCGAGGACAATGCCGACCACGTGCGCCTGTACCACCACGACGCGGTGGAAGTGCTGCAGAACGAGATCGCCGACGGCGCGCTCGATGAAGTGCGCATCTACTTCCCGGACCCGTGGCACAAGAAGCGCCACAACAAGCGCCGCCTGCTGCAGCCGGCATTCGCCGAACTGCTGGTGCGCAAGCTGCGCCCGGGGGGCCGCCTGCACTGCGCGACCGACTGGGAAGACTACGCCGAGCAGATGTGGGACGTGCTCGACGCCACCGCCGGGCTGGTCAACCGCGCCGGCCCGCGAGGCAGCGTGCCGCGCCCGGACTGGCGCCCGCAGACGCACTTCGAGACCCGCGGCCAGAAGCTCGGCCACGGCGTCTGGGACCTGCTGTACGACCGCACCTGACGATCGCCTGAGGACGCCGCGCCCCACATGGATACCGCGCTGACGCTGACCAACGACATGAAGCTCGTGCTCGGGCTGGTCGGCTTCACGATGGCGATGTTCCTGTTCGAGCGCATCCGCGCCGACGTGGTCGCGCTGGTGGTGCTGGTGGTGCTCGGTGTCACCGGCCTGATCGCACCGGAGGAGATCTTCGGCGGTTTCTCCGGTAACGCGGTGATGAGCATCATCGCCACCACCATCCTCGGTGCGGGCCTGGACCGCACCGGGGCGCTGAACCGGCTGGCGGCCTGGCTGCTGCGGCGCGGCCACGGCGTCGAGCAACGGCTGCTGATGATGACCACCGCCATCGCCGGCCTGAACTCGTCCTTCATGCAGAACCCGTCGGTGATGGCGTTGTATCTGCCGGTCGCCTCGCGACTGGCGGCGCGCACCGGGCTGACGATGCAGCGCCTGCTGCTGCCGATCTCGGCGGCGATCGTGATGGGCGGCGCGCTGACCATGGTCGGCAATTCGCCACTGATCCTGCTGAACGATCTGCTGGCCTCGGCCAACAACAACCTGCCTTCCGGCCTGGCCACCATCGAGCCGCTGCGCATGTTCGCGCCGCTGCCGATTGGCGTGGCGTTGCTGATCGCTTCGTTGCTGTACTTCCGCTACTACGGTGACCGCAAGCTGATCGAAGAGGAAAGCCTGGTCAATGACGGGGTCACCCCGGCGCGCACCGAGAGCTACTTCGCCAAGACCTATGGCATCGAAGGCGATGTGTTCGAGCTGGTGGTGACCGCCGAGAGCCCGCTGGTGGGCATGACCCTGGGCGAGGCAGAGACCCTGCACGATGCGCCGCTGCTGCTGGCGCTGAAGACCGGCAACGACACTCGCTTGGCACCGCCGGCGGAGATGCGCATCTGGGTCGGCAGCGTGCTTGGTGCGATGGGACCGCGCCAGCAGATCAGCGACTTCGCGCAGAACCAGTTCCTGCGCATGTCCTCGCGCCTGAAGCACCTGGGTGACCTGTTCAACCCCAGCCGTGCCGGTATTTCCGAGGCAGTGGTGCCACCGACCTCGAACGTGATCGGCAAGAGTGCGGCCGATCTGCGCCTGCGCAAGGAGCGCGGCATCAGCCTGCTGGCGATCAACCGCGACAAGCAGGTGATCCGCGAGGACGTGCGCGACGTGCAACTGCGCGCCGGCGACATGCTGGTGTTCCACAGCATCTGGACCGACCTGGCGCAGGCCGCGCGCAGCCGCGACTTCGTGGTGGTGACCGACTACCCGACCGGCGAGCAGCGCCCGCACAAGTTCAAGATTGCGATGGCGATCTTCGCGCTGACCATCCTGATCGCGCTGACCAGCAAGCTGCCGGTGGCGCTGACGCTGATGACCGGCGTGGCCGGCATGCTGCTGACCGGCGTGCTGCGCATGGACGAGGCGTATGCCTCGATCAACTGGAAGACGGTGTTCATGATGGCCGGGCTGATTCCGCTTGGCTGGGCGATGGACTCCAGCGGCGCGGCCGCATGGGTGGCCGGCCATACCATCGACAAGCTGCCGACCGGCATTCCGGTGTGGGTGCTGGAGGTGGCGCTGGCGCTGCTGACCACGGCGTTCTCGCTGGTGATCAGCCATGTGGGTGCGACCATCGTGATGGTGCCGATCGCGGTGAACCTGGCACTGGCAGCGGGGGGCAACCCGACCGCGTTCGCGCTGATCGTGGCGCTGTCGGCGTCCAACAACCTGATGACGGCCTCCAACCCGGTGATCTCGATGATCACTGGCCCGGCCAACTACACCCCGCGCGAGATGTGGCGGGTCGGCGGCCCACTGTCGCTGATCTATACCTGCGTGGTGGTGCTGATGATCAACCTGATGTTCTGAGGGTTGGGTTTGTTGGCAGGGCTGCGCCCTGCACCCGCAGAAGCCGAAGCAACAGCTGGCTTCCTGTGGGATGGCGGGGTGGGTCCGGTTGCGGGGGCCGCTGCAAGTACGTCCCTGTAAGCTCGGTCGCCGCATCCATGCGGCTCACGCCCCCCGCAACCGGACCCACCCCGCCTTCGACAGTTTCACGCGGCTGATGGTGGGTGCCGACCGTTGGTCGGCACGGCTTTTGTAGAGTCGAGCCGTGCTCGACTGCTTCCGGCCTCAAGCCAGGTAAACCTGCCCGTCGCGCACGTCCACCGGCACCGCACGCAGGCGGTCACCCTTGCACGGGCCTGCGATGCAGTCGCCGCTGTCCAGCGTGAACGAGGCGCCGTGCGCGGCGCATACCAGATGACCCTCGCGGCTCTTCAGGAACTGGCCCGGCGCCCAGTCCAGGCGGCGGCCGGCGTGCGGGCAGATGTTCAGGAACGCACGCACCTGCGCGCCGTCGCGGTACAGCAGCAGCGATTCGGCATCGCCATCGACCACCGCTTCGACCTCGGCAAACGCGCCATCGGCAATGGCATCAAGGGCGATCAGGGCAGCAGCGATAGTCATGGCGAAGGCTCGGACGGTAAACCGGAATTGTCGCATGCCTGCTCAGGTGACTGGCTGCGACATGAACACAAGTCATTGATCCGTAATAAGCACACGCTATATTTAACGAGTTTTTCACTCAATGACAGTGGCGCGTCCCGATACTTTGGTTTCGCTGATCCCAGCCTATCGAGCCGCCATGTTCAATCGCGCATCCGCCTTCAACCAGTTCCGCACCCTGTTCGCGCCGCGTAAGCCGCGTCACCCGCTGGTGCGCGTTGCCGTGGGCCTGCTCGGCCTGGCGATCCTGGCCGCGATGGTGTTCATCGGTGTGTTCGTTGGCGCGGCGATGATCCTGGTCGGCCTGGCGTGGAAGCTGCTGGCTTCGCGCAAGCCGGGCGTTGCGCGTCCGGTTGACCCGACCGTGGTCGAGGGCGAGTACCGCGTGGTGCGCAAGCCGGTGTTGCCGGCCTCGCGCTGATCCAGGCCTTCCGCGCCCGCTGACGGCGGGCGCCATGCGTTCTAGACTGCGGGCACGCCCTTCCTGGATGCCCGCATGTCCGATGTCTCCGATGTGATCCCTGCCGTAGCCCTGCCGCGTGTACCGGTAGCCGGTGGCGGCAGCTTCCCCGTGCACCGCATCTACTGCGTCGGCCGCAATTTCGCCGACCACGCCCGCGAAATGGGCGCGGCGGTGCCGGCGGCCGATGACCGCGGCCGCCCGATGTTCTTCAGCAAGCCGGCTGACGCCATCGTGGTCGGCCACGACGATGTCGTCCCCTATCCGCCGGCAACCGCCAACCTGCACCACGAAGTGGAACTGGTGGTGGCGATCGGCCGCGACGCGCCCGCAGGCGAGCTGGCCGTGGCCGACGCCGATGCGCTGGTCTATGGTTACGCCGTCGGCCTGGACCTGACCCGCCGCGACCTGCAGGCCGCGGCCAAGGACAAGGGCCACCCGTGGGACGCGGCCAAGGGCTTCGACGCCTCCGCGCCGATCAGCGAAATCGTCCACGCCGAGGAAGTCGGCGACCTGGCCGCGCTGAACCTGTCGCTGGAGGTCAACGGCGAAGTGCGCCAGCAGGCACTGCTCGACCAGATGATCTGGAACGTGCCGGAGATCCTGCATGAGCTGTCCAAGCTGTGGCAGCTGCGTGCCGGCGACCTGGTGTTCATGGGCACCCCGTCCGGGGTGGCTGCGCTGAAGCCCGGCGACCGTTTCAGTGCCCGCCTGGAAAACGTGGCCGAGCGCCACGGCGTGATCGCCGGCTGACATCACCTGCGCTACCCTGCGCGCTGTCCACTTCCCCACCGGAGAAAAACAACAATGGGAATGCTCACCGAGTTCAAGGAATTCGCCATGCGCGGCAACGTCATCGACCTCGCCGTCGGCGTGGTGATCGGCGCGGCCTTCGGCAAGATCGTGACGGCGCTGGTCGAGAAGATCATCATGCCGCCGCTGGGCTACCTGATCGGGCGCGTGGATTTCTCCAGCCTGGCCTGGACGTTGTCGCCAGCCCGGCTCGGACCGGATGGCAAGGAGATCCCGGCGGTGGTGGTTGGCTACGGCGACTTCATCAACACCGTCATCCAGTTCGTGATCGTGGCTTTCGCGATCTTCATCGTGGTCAAGGCGATCAACCGGCTGTCTCGCAAGAAGGAAGCTGCCCCGGCGGCGCCGGCCGAAGAAGTGGTGCTGCTGCGCGAGATCCGCGACAGCCTGAAGAAGTAAGGTATCGGGCGCCTATGGGCGCCCCTCCCACCTGTAGAGCCGAGCCCACGCTCGGCTGATCTGCAAAAGGCAGCCGAGCATTGGCTCGGCTCTACAGAAGCAGGCGAAAGCCCCGCCCCGGCGGGGCTTTCGCTTTGCCGGTCATGGCGGAAAACAGCGTTCGCGCCAGCCATGACCTCCCGCCCATGCGCCGGGCTGAACGACTGTTAAGCTCCAAGGCTTAGGTCCCTTCCCGGAGTTGTCCATGCGTCGCCGCGTCCTTGCCATCGCATCCTCCCTCGCCCTGCTGGCCGCCCCGGCCTTCGCGGCGCCGCACACCACTACCCTGCCCCCGGCGTCGCTGGCCACCGCCGCGCAGCTGCGCGACCAGGCGCTGGCCGATGACACCGGCTGGAAGGTGGTCGAGTCGCTCACCACCGAGATCGGCCCGCGCATTGCCGGCGGCGAAGCCGATGCCCGTGCCGTGGCCTGGGCCGAAGCCAAGTTCAAGGCCCTGGGCTTCGACAAGGTGTGGAAGGAGCCGGTGACATTCCCGAAGTGGGAGCGGCGCAGTGAACACGCCGCCGTGACCGGCAAGAATCCGCAGCCGCTGCAGATCACCGCACTGGGCGGCAGCCCGGGTGGCACCGTCGAAGCTGAAGTGGTGCGCTTCGCCGACCTGGCCGCGCTGCAGGCCGCACCGGCGGGTTCGCTGAAGGGCAAGATCGCCTTCGTCGATTACCAGATGCTGCCGTTCCGCGATGGCCGCGATTACGGCCGCGGCGGTGCGATCCGCAGCAAGGGGCCGTCCGAAGCGATCCGCAAGGGCGCGGTCGGTTTCCTGATGCGCTCGGCCGGTACCGACTCGCATCGCGTGCCCCACACCGGCATTACCCGTTTCGATGAGGGCCTGACCCCAGTGCCGTCGGCCGCGCTGTCGGTGCCCGATGCCGACCAGCTGGCCCGCCTGCTGGCGCGTGGCAGCACCACGGTGAAGGTGGCACTGGATTGCGGTTGGGACGGCACCGCCACCTCCTACAACGTGATCGGCGAGATCACCGGCCGCAGCCTGCCGAAGGAAGTGGTGGTGATCGGTGGTCACCTGGATTCGTGGGACCTGGGCACCGGCGCGGTGGATGACGGCGCGGGCGTGGGCATCACCATGGCCGCCGGCCACCTGATCGGCCAGCTCAAGCAGGCACCGAAGCGCACCATCCGCGTAGTCGCCTTCGCCAACGAGGAACAGGGCCTGTATGGCGGCAAGGCCTACGCCGAAGCGCACGCGAAGGACGTGGCCCTGCACCAGCTGGCCGCCGAGAGCGACTTCGGCGCGGGCCGCATCTACGCCTTCAATACCGGTTCGCCGAATCCGGAAGGCTCACGCGAAGCGACGAAGCAGATTGCCGAAGTGATGAAGCCGCTGGGCATCGAGTACCAGGCCGACAAGGGTGGCCCGGGCCCGGACGTCGGCCCACTGGCAGCCAAGGGTGGTGCGTGGGCGTGGCTGGCGCAGGATGGCTCGGATTACTTCCACCTGCACCACACCGCCGACGACACGCTGGACAAGATCGATCCGAAGGCCCTGGCGCAGAACGTGGCCGCTTACACCGTGTTCGCGTATCTGGCGGCAGAAGCGGATGGCAGCTTCGGCAGCGAGGCCAAGGCGACCACGCCGCCGAACGAATGATGCTGTAGCGTCGGGCCATGCTCGGCGAGCGCAGCGGCAGGAGCGGTGCGAACCAAGGTTCGCACCCACCACGGCGGGTTCTGGACCGGAATCCGGCAGCGTCAGAGTCCTCGCGGGGCGAGGGCTCTGACCCCGCCCAAAGGGTTCAATCGCGGCGACTGGCCCATTGCGCCAGCAGTACCGCCGTGGCCGAGGCCACATTCAGGCTCTCCACGGCGCCGCTGCCGGGAATCGAGACCTGCAGGTCGCACGCACCCGCCAGGCTGCGGTCCATGCCCTCGCCTTCGGCGCCCATCACGTACACCAGCCGCTCCGGCAGGGACGCGCGGAACACGTCATCCCCGCCCTCGACCAGGGTCGCGGCCAGGCCGAAACCGGCTGCGCGCAGTTGCGCCATTGCCTGAGCGGTCTCCGGCAGCTGCACCAGCGGCACCGCTTCGGCACCGCCTTCGGCCACGCGCGCGGCGGCGCCGGACAGGGCCAGCGTGCTGCCGGCCGGCAACAGCAGCGCCTTGGCACCGAAATGCGCGGCCGAGCGCAGGATCGCGCCGAGGTTGTGCGGGTTGCCCACACCATCCAGCCACAGCGCCAGCGCCGGGCCGTCACCGACCTGCTGCAGCCACTGCGCCAGCGGCAGTGCCGGGGCGCGCAGCATGTCGGCCACCACGCCTTCGTGGTGGGTGGTGCCGGCCAGCTTGTTCAGATCGCCATCCTCGACCACGCGGTAGCCCACGCGGTTGGCCACGCACCACTTCAACAGCGGCTGCAGGCGCGGAATGCGTGCTTCCAGCAGGTACAGCTTGCGCAGCGCCTGCGGTCGCGCTTCGAACGCAGCCAGCACGGCATTCAGGCCGTACAGACGCAGCTCATCGCTGCCACCGCGCCCACCACCGCCCGTTGCCGGCACCTCCGGGCGCGGCAACGGCGTTGCGCGCGGCGGACGGGCGGACGGGCGGCGGTTGTTCCAAGGGTTGTTCACTTACACACTCTCCTGCTTGCGCTGGCGCCAGAAATCGGCGTTCTTGATGCCCAGGGCATCAGGGTCGAACACCGGATCCAGGCCCAGCTTCTTCTGTCGTTCGTAGTCACGCAGGGCCAGCATCGCCGGCTTCTGGATGATGAGGATGGCGATGATGTTCAGCCAGGCCATCAGGCCGACGCCGATGTCGCCCAGCGCCCAGGCCAGGGTGGCATTGTGGAACGCGCCGAACACCACCATGCCGATGATGCCCAGGCGCAGCAGCAGCACGGTCAGCGGCCGCTTCCTGTTGTGGTTGACATAGCTGAGGTTGGTCTCGGCCATGTAGTAGTACGCCATGATGGTGGTGAAGGCGAAGAAGAAGATGGCCACCGATACGAACGCCGAACCCCAGCCCGGCAGCACCGCTTCCACGCCGGCCTGCGCGTAACCGGCGCCTTCCGGAATGCCGGCCAGGCCCTGGAAGATCGGCGCGGCGCCCTCCACCGGCGAGTACACGTTGTAGGTGCCGCTGGCCAGGATCAGGAACGCGGTGGCGGTGCACACCATCATGGTGTCGAAGTAGATCGCGAAGGCCTGCACGTAACCCTGCTTGGCCGGGTGCGAGACTTCCGAGGCGGCCGCAGCGTGCGGGCCCGAGCCCTGGCCGGCTTCGTTCGCGTAGATGCCGCGCTTGATGCCCCACTCCACCGCCAGGCCCATCATGGCGCCGAATGCGGCATGCGTACCGAAGGCACTCTTGAAGATGATGCCGAACATTTCCGGCACGCGGTCGTAGTTGATGATCATGATGATGATGGCCATCAGGATGAAACCGGCGGCCATGAACGGCACCACCACTTCGGCGAAGTTGGCGATGCGCTTGACGCCACCGAAGATGACCACGCCCAGCAGCAGCGCCACCACGATGCCGATCCCCAGCTTCAGCGCCTGCACCGATTCCATGCCGAAAGCCTGGCCATCGAGCGGACCGCACAGCGCGGTGCCACGGCAGGCGTTGATGATGCTGTCGGCGATGGCGTTGGCCTGCACGCCCGGCATCAGGAAGCCTGCGGCGATGATCGTGGCGACGGCGAAGGCCAGCGCATACCACTTCAGGCCCATGGCCTTTTCGATGTAGTACGCCGGGCCACCGCGGTAGCGGCCTTCGGCGTCCTTGGTCTTGTAGATCTGCGCCAGGGTGCATTCGACGTACGAGGTGGATGCGCCAAGGAAGCCCATCACCCACATCCAGAAGATCGCACCGGGACCGCCGAAGGCGATGGCGGTGGCCACGCCAGCGATGTTGCCGATGCCCATGCGGCCGGCCATCGACATGGCCAGCGCCTGGAACGAGGACACACCGGCGTCGGATTTCTCACCCCTGACGGTGAGGCGGCACATCTCGAAGAAGCCACGGATCTGCATGAAGCGGGTGCGCAGGCTGAAGAACAGGCCGGCGCCCAGGCACACGAAGATCAATGCCTTGCTCCAGATGATGCTGTTGATGAAGTGTACGGTTGCTTCCACGCGCGCTCTCTCCAGTCGGCGGGTTGTAAGGACGTCCCGTCGGCTGGAGGGGACCGGTCGATTCTCCCTGATCGCAGGCCGCTGCGGTAGCGCTGTCTTGTAGAGCCGAGCCCATGCTCGGCCCCCCCGAGGGCAGCCGAGCATGGGCTCGGCGCTACAGCGGCCCGCCCGCGCGTTCAGGGCAGCTGCGTGCGCACCCGGGCGAAACGGCGCAGGTCGTGCAACACGCCGCGCTTGTAGACCGCGCAACGCTCCACGCCTTCTTCCTGGAAGCCGTTCTTCTCCAGCACCCGGGCCGAGCCGAGGTTGAAGTCGACCACGGTCGCCTGCAGCCTGAACAGGCGCAGCTCATCCATCACCCACGGGGCGAACAGGCCGACCACGCGGGTCATCAGGCCCTGCCCCCAATAGGCCCGGCCCAGCCAGTAACCCAGTTCGGCGGTATGCCCACGCTCGGCCACGCCCGGTTGGGCACCGACGCTGCCGCAGGCCTGGCCGTCGATCTCGATGGCCAGGTTCAGGGTGCCGGGAGCCAGCACGCGGCCGGCGAGGAAGGCCTCGCCATCCCCGCGCGTGTACGGGTAAGGGAAGCGGTCGCGCAGACCGCGCGATACCTCGGCGTCGTTGGCGTGGCGCAGCAGGGAGTCCAGGTCATCCGGGCGCCAGGGGCGCAGCTGGAAACCGTCACCCTGTAGTGGCGGGGTCAGAGCCCTTTCCGTTCCGGAAAGGGATCCGCCCCCTGGGCCGCCCCCGTCGGCGCGCGGGTCAGGCATGCCCGCCCACCGACGGCGATTCCGCTTCCTGCTTCTCCAGTTCGCGCTTCACCGCTTCCGGCGAACGAGTGTACGGCGCCAGCCGCGCGTAGAACGCCGGCACCACGAACAGCGACAGGAACGTCGAAAGAGTCACGCCGAAAATGATCACGATGCCGATCGTGCCACGGCTGGCCGAACCAGGACCACCGGCGACCACCAGCGGGATCGCGCCGACCACGGTGGCGATCGAGGTCATCAGGATCGGGCGCAGACGCACCATCGCCGACTCGATGATCGCCTCGCGCACGCTGCGCCCATCGTCGCGCAGCTGGTTGGCGAATTCGACGATGAGGATGCCGTTCTTCGCGGCAAGGCCGACCAGCATCACGATGCCGATCTGGCTGAACAGGTTCACCGTACCGCCACTCACCCACAACCCGACCAGCGCGCCGAGTACGCCCAGCGGCACGGTCAGCATGATGGTGAGCGGATGGATGAAGCTCTCGAACTGCGCGGCCAGCACCAGGTACACCACCAGCAGCGCCATCGCGAAGGTCAATAGCACCGCGCCGCCGGCGCTCTGGTACTCGCGCGATTCGCCCTTCCAGTTCACCTGTGCGTACTGCGGCAGCTCTTCCTGGGCTACGTTCTGTGCCCAGGCGATGGCCTCGCCCAGCGGATAGCCCGGCGCCAGGCCGGCACTGATGGTGATCGAGCGCAGTCGGTTGAAGCGGTTCAGGGTGCCGGCCTCGGCCACTTCACTCAGCGTGACCAGGTTGGACAGCGGCACCAGCTCGCCGGAGTTGGCGCGCACGCGGATCGCGGCCAGGTCGGCCGGGCTGGCGCGACCATCGCGACCGGCCTGCACCAGCACGTCGTACTCCTCGCCGTTGTCGACGAAGGTGGTGACGCGACGCGAGCCCATCATGGTTTCCAGCGCCGAACCGATCGCGGTGACCGGCACGCCGAGATCGGCCGCACGCTGGCGGTCAATGTTCACCCGCATCTGCGGCCGGGTTTCCTTGTAATCGGAATCGGGGCCGACCAGGCCGGGATTGTCGGCCATGCGCAGCAGGATGCGGTCGCGCCACTGCGCGATCTCGGCATATTCCGGGCCGCCCAGCACGATCTGGAACGGTTGGCCGCCGCTGCGCACCAGGCCACCACCCACCTGCGTGCGTACGCGCACGCCGCGGATGGTATCCAGTTCCTTCTGCAGTTCGTTGGCGACTTCGGGCGTACCCTCGCTGCGCTGGCGCCACGGCTGCAGGAAGATGCTGACGCGGCCGGTATGCATTTCCTCGCTGGCGCCCCAGCCGCCCGGCACGCGGGGGTTGGCACGCACGATCGGCTTGTCCGGGCCGACATGCGGTGCCAGCAGCGCTTCCACCTGCTGCACCTGCTGCACGGTGTAGTCGTAGCCGGCGCCTTCCGGGCCGTCGATCATGATCTGGAACGAACCACGGTCTTCGGCTGGCGCCAGTTCCGACGGCAGCAGCTTGAGCAGGCCCCAGCTGGCGGCCAGCGCAGCCACCATCACCAGCAGGTAGATCCAGGTGCGGTCGACATGGTGATCGAGCACTCGCCCATAGGCACCCGCAAGGCGTTCCAGGTTGCGGTTGATGAAGCCGTGCAGGCCTCGCGGGGCCTGCCCGGTATGCGGCTTGAGCAGCTTGGAAGCCATCATCGGCGTCAGTGTGAGCGCAACGAACGCGGACAACGCCACGGCAGCGGCCAGCGCCACGGCCAGTTCGCGGAACAGTCGCCCGGTGTTGCCCTCCAGGAAGCCGACCGGCAGGAACACCGCCACCAGCACGGCAGTGGTGGCGATCACCGCGAAGGCGACCTGCGCGGTGCCGCGCTTGGAGGCCACCAGCGGTGGCTCGCCCAGGTCGATGCGGCGCTGCACGTTTTCCACCACCACGATCGCATCGTCCACCACCAGGCCGATGCACAGCACCAGCGCCAGCAGGGTCAGCAGGTTGATCGAGAAGTCGAACGCATACAGCGCGATGAACGCCGCCACCAGGCAGACCGGCACCGTCACCGCCGGAATCAACGCGGCGCGGAAGCTGCCGAGGAACAGCCAGATCACCGCCAGCACCAGGATCATCGCTTCCACCAGGGTGGCGTAGACGCGGTCCACTGCAGCTTCGATGAAGGTGGTGTTGTCGAAGGCGACGAAGATCTGCGTGCCCTTGGGCAGGGTCAGCGCCACCCGCTCGGCCTCGGCGCGCGCCGTGCGTGCCACGTCCAGCGAGTTGGCGGTGGAGGTCTTGACGATGCCCAGGCCGATGCCGGGCTCGCCGTTGCTGCGGTAGTACGCGCGGCGTTCGGCCGAGGCCAGCTCGATCTTCGCCACGTCGCCCATGCGCACCACGTAGCCGTCGCGGCCCTTGCCCAGCGGGATGGTCGCGAAATCCTCGGGCTTGATGTAGTTGCGTTCCACGCGCAGGGTGAAATCGCGGTCGGTCGACTCGATGCGGCCGGCCGGCAGCTCCACGTTCTCGTTGCGCAGTGCGGTTTCCACGTCGCCGGTGGTCAGCCCACGCGCGGCCAGCTGGTCACGGTCCAGCCAGATCCGCATCGCATAGCGCTGGCGGCCGCCGATGCGGACCTGGGCCACGCCATCGAGGCTGGAGAAACGATCAACCACGTAGCGGTCGGCGTAGTCGCTCAGCTCCAGCGTGTCCATGGTCGAGGACACCATGTTGAACCAGATGATCGGGTCGGCATCGCTCTCGACCTTGGCAATCTCTGGTGGCCGCGCCTCTTCCGGCATGCGGTCGGCGACACGGCTGACCGCATCGCGCACGTCGTTGGCCGCCGCTTCGATATCACGGTTGGAGGTGAACTCGATGCTGACCTGCGAGCGGCCGTTGGTGCTGCGCGCGTTGATCGTATCGATGCCTTCGATGCCGGCCAGCGCATCTTCCAGCACCTGGGTGATGCGGCTTTCGATGACCGCCGCCGACGCGCCGGTGTAGTCCACCGACACCGAGACGATCGGAGGGTCGATGGCGGGCAGCTCGCGCAGGGTCAGGCGGGTGAAGGACATCACGCCCAGCACCAGCAGCAACAGGCTCATCACGACGGCGAACACCGGCCGCTGGATGGAGATGTCGGACAGCTTCATCCGCCGTGGCCCTCGGCCGCGACCGGCGCCGGCGCGTCAGCTGGTTTGGCGCCGGAGGCCGGTGCGGCGTCCTTCGCAGCAACCTTCAGGCCCGGGCGCAGCTTGCCGGTGCCATCGACCACGATGCGCTGGCCCGCTTCCAGGCCCTGCCGGATCTCGACCACGCCGGCACGGCGCGCGCCGGTGGCCACGTCCACCCGCTCGACACTGTCGTCGGCCTTGATGCGGTACACGAAGGTATCGCGGCCAACCTGTACCACGGCGATTTCCGGGACCACCAGCGCCGGGCGCTCGGGGCGGAACAGGCGCACGTCCAGCAGCATGCCCGGGCGCAATGCATGGTCGCCATTGGCGAAATCGGCGCGCACGGTCACTGCACGGGTGGCCGGATCGATGCGCGCATCGATGGTGCTGACCACGCCCTCGAAGGTGCGGCCCGGCCAGGCCACGCTGGTGGCACTGACCTTGTCACCAACACCCAGCGCAGCCAGCTCCACTTCCGGCACCTGGAAATCGACATGCATGTGCTCGATGTCGTCGAGCGTGGTGATGACCGTGGTCGGGGTCAGCAGCGATCCCGGGCTGACCTGGCGGATGCCGAGCACACCGGCAAAGGGCGCGCGCACGCGTCGGTCACCAATGTCTGCCTGCATCTGCATCACGCGTGCCTCGGCGGCGTCGCGGATCGACTTCTGCGTATCCAGCGTGGCGCTGGAGACCAGACGCTGGGCGGCCAGTTCGCGCTGGCGCTTGTACAGCTGATCGGCTTCATGGAAGGTGGCCTGCGCCTGCACCAGTGCGGCTTCCTGGGCCTGCCCGCGCAGCGTCACGATCGGCGCACCGGCAGCAATGTGCTGGCCGCTCTCGAAGTGCACTTTCTCGACGATCTCGCTGACTTTGGCAGTGACGCTGATCGACTCGCGCGCCTTGGCCGTGCCCAGTGCCTGCAGGGTGTCGTTCCACTGCGTGGGCTGCACGACCTGCGCGGTGACCGGCACCGCTTCGCCCTGCCGACGTGCGGCGGCCTCCTGTTTGCCTGCGCACCCGGCCAGCACGGCCAGGCTGAGGCCGAGGGCCAGGGTCGAAGCGATACGAGCCAACATGAACGGTCCTGATTGATCCACGGCCGCCGAGTGTAGGCAAGTGCCCATAAAAGCGGTATGTGCCAAGCGTTTACCGGCGTGGAACCAAGGCTGCGATAGCGCCTTGAACCCGTTCCGTGCAAGGCTGCCGTGGGCAGTGTCGGCGTGTGTCGGGGTGTATCCAGTGGTGCACCACCGCGGCCGTCATCGTAGAGTCGAACCTGCCCGACCGAGGGCGTCGGGCGGGGACGGATCCTGGCGGGGATCCGGCCCCGTTTTTTTATCCTCGGCGGATCAATACCGGTAGTTCAACTTCATCCACACGCTGCGCCCCGGCTCGTTGAAGCGCACCGGGTCGGCCGGGAAGCCGAAGTCGGTGCTGCCGGCCAGGTTCAGGTGCTCGCTGTAGGCGCGGTCGAACAGGTTGTCGACGCCGGCGCTGAGCTGCAGCTGCGAACTGAAACGGTACGCCGCATTGAGCGCGAAGGTGGCAAATCCAGCGCTCGGCCCGAGGTCCTGCGCGACCACGTTGCCCTGTCCATCTGCGACACGATGCTGATGGGTCACCGCACGCAGCAGCGCACCGGCGCTCCAGCGCTGGCCCTCCCAGTTCGCACTCAGGCGCGCTTCCAGCGGCGGCATCTGCGGCAGCGGACGCCGCTGGTCGCGGTTCTCTCCCCAGGCATAGGCCAGCGTGCCGCCCAGCTTCCACTGCTCGGCCAGGCTCACTTCCAACCCGGCCTCGGCACCGGCAATGCGCGCCTCGACGTTGCTGGCCTGGCTCATGCC
This sequence comes from Stenotrophomonas sp. YJH_SMC_130, assembly GCF_059369035.1. Lineage (NCBI taxonomy): Bacteria > Pseudomonadati > Pseudomonadota > Gammaproteobacteria > Lysobacterales > Lysobacteraceae > Stenotrophomonas > Stenotrophomonas sp. YJH_SMC_130. The sequence continues at coordinate 73,768 of NZ_JCAFSH010000008.1, read as the reverse complement.
CATCATGCCGCTGCCGTGGTAGGTGAACAGGATGTAGTCCTGGATCTGCCCGGCATAGGCCGAGACCCAGGCCTGCACGCGCGGTCCCTTGTACTGCAGGCCGACGTCGAGCTGGGTGGTGCGCTCGGGCTGCACGCCGGTGAACGCGTTCACTGCACCGGCCGGGCCATGGTTGGGCGAGAACAGCTCCCAGTAGTCGGGCATGCGCTCACTGTGACCGAGCCCGGCGTACCAGGTCAGGCCATCGGCCAGGTCCTGCTCGTAGCGCAGGAAGCCACTGCCGAGCCACGCCTTGCGCTTCTCGCCGGCCGTTGGGTTGGGCCGGCTGCCCATCATTCCACGGATGGACTGCCGCTCATCACGCACGCTGGCGCGATCGATGCGCAGGCCGCTGATCCAGCGCTGGTCGGTGCCGGCGCCGAGGGTCAACTCGGTGAACACGCCATAGCGGCGGAAGTTGGCATCGGTCTCCCAGGCGGCCTGGCGGTAGGTGTCGCGGCCCATGCCCATGCGGCCACGATGGCGGCTGTCTTCGCCGTCCACACCCGCCACCAGTTGCACGTCCTGCCAGCCCCACTCGGAACTGACCCGGCCGCCCTGGGTACGGCGGTCCACGTTCGACGCCATCGGCATCGGCATCATGCTGTTGGGATTCGGCGTGCGCAGCGTGTAGTTGTCCATCACGTGGTCGGCCTCGTTGTAGTACACGTTGGCCTGCAGCGTGTCCCACGCACCGGGCAGGTTGCGCTTCTCGAAGCGCGCGGCATAACTGGTGCGTTCGAACGCAGCACCGTCCATGCCGCGCCCGGCGTAGCGCGCGATGGCATCGCCGGCACCGGCGGAGATTTCCAGCAGCGTGTCGGCATCCGGCGTCCAGCCGATGGCCACGTCACCGTTCCACTTGCGCCACTTCGATGGCACCACATCGCCGTGGCCGTCCTTGTAGTCATCGGCTTCGGAACGGTTGCCGCTGGCGCGCACATAGCCGGTCGGATTGCCCAGGGTCAGGTCCAGCACCTGGTCGTTGCGGTTGCGCGAACCGACCAGCGCGCTGGCATCGGCACGCAGGCCCGGTTCCTCGAAGCGCGGTGTATCGCGTTCGAAGCGCACGGTGCCGGCCGAGGCACCTGCCCCCCAGCGCACGCTCTGCGGGCCCTTGATGATGGTCAGCCGGTCGAAGCTCTCCGGTGCGATGTAGGACAGCGGGTTGTCCATGCGCGACGGGCAGGCACCGATCAGGTTGCCATCGTTGCTGAGGATGTTCAGGCGCGAACCGAACATGCCGCGCAGCACCGGGTCGCCGTTGGTGCCGCCATTGCGGATGGCGGAGAAGCCGGGGACGGTCTTCAGGTAATCGGCGCCGTCACTGGCCGGAACCGGCTGCCGTGGCAGGCGTGGATCGGTCACCCAGTGCAGTGGCGACGAAGGCGCGGCGGCGGTGACCACCAGCGTGTCGAGAGTGCGCGCCTCTTCGGCAGGCGCGGCGTGGACCAGCGTTGCAGCCACGGCCAGGCCAAGGGCAACCGGCAGGCGCGCGCAGGCGCCCGCGGGGCGGGAAGTCATTTTCATCGGAACAGCTCCAAAGTACGCACGCGCGCACGGCGCCCGGTCAGGCGTCGTGCGGCAGATTCGATAGGGACATCAGCGGACGATGGCGGGGCGCGGTGGCCCACGTGCGGCGTGCGCCGGCCAACGCAGTGCCGGCAGCACCTGTTGCGACCACGGGAATACCAGCCGCGGCCGCCACAGCAACGGCAACAGCAGCACCAGCACCGCCAGCCACGGCAGCAGGCGCATGGCCAGCACGCAGTATTCGCAGGCTTCGCCGTGCATGGCGTGGGGGTCGGCCGGGCGGTTGGGTGCTGCCTGCGAAGCGCCATGCGGGTCGTGCCCGGCCATGGTCATGTCGTGCATGTCATGTCCCATGGCCGCGTGGTCCATGCCTGCCATCGCCGCGTGGTCCATCGGCGGCGCCTGCAGCGCGCGGCTGACCAGTGGCGCAAGCACCATCAGCAGCGTCGCCAGGACGGCGAGCTGGAGCAGAAGGCGCTGCGGGCGGGACAGGCGGGTCACCGCGCCAGTGTAGAGGCAGGTCCAGGGTTGCCCTGTGCGACGAACCGTCGCAGGAGGGGGTTTATCGGCAGGGCTGCGCCCTGCACCCGCTGCGAGCTGGAGCAACAGCAACAGCCGAAGCAAAAGCGGGCTTCCTGTAGGTAGGCGGGGTGGGTCCGGTTGCGGGGGACGCCGTAAATACGTCCATGTAGGCTCGGTCGCCGCTTGCTCGTGTGCGCTGTCCTGCGCACACGGCAAGACCGGGGTTGGGCGTCCTGCCCAACCCGCCCGAGGCATGCCTCGGGCCCATGCGGCTCACGCCCCCGCAACCGGACCCACCCCGCCTTCGACAGCTTCCCGCGATCTGCAGGAGATCCACGCCATGCGTGGATGAATCTCCATCGGAATCGAATATTTCGAATTGGAATCGAAAAGCATCCACGCATGGCGTGGATCTACTGTGTCGACCAAGGTCGACACCTACCAACAGCCATCGGGATCTGTCAGAGGCGGGGCGGTGTGGGCAGGCAGGACCGTTGGCGCCATGGATGGCGCCATCGAGCCCCCAAGGATGGGTTTAAGGCGTGTCCTGCCTGCCCACACCGCCCCGCCCCCCACGGAAGCCAGCTGTTGCTGTTGCTTCGGCTGTTGCCATTGATTCGGCGGGTGCAGGGCTGCAAGCCCTGCTCGACCAACCCCTCACACCGTGATGGTCTGGGTCAATGATTCCCACGTCGGGGGCACCGGCCACGCTGCGGCCTGGTTGCCATCCAGCACCCTGCGCAGGTCGCGCGGATCAATCTGCGGTGCCAGCACGTGCACCAGCTCCAGCGCGTAATCACGCAGCACGCGGTCGCGCGGCAGCACCGCCCAGGCGATGCACTCGCTGATCGGATCCGGCGCCGGCCACGACCTCAGGTCTTCGTCATTGGAACTGACCGCCATCTCGGCCAGCAGGCCTACGCCCAGCCCCGTGCGCACGTAGGTCTTGATCAGGTCGGCATCGAGCGCGGTCAGCGCCAGGTCGGGCACCAGCCCATTGGTGGCGAAGGCGCGTTGCAGGGATGAGTTCGGTCGGGTTGAGGATTCGTAGCTGATCAGCGGCTGGCGGGCCAGCGCGGCCAGGTCCGGTGCGCGGCCGGCGCGGTCCAACGGGTGGCCCTTGGGTACCACCACCAGGCGTCGCCAGCGGAACAGCGGCACTGCGATGCCATCGGTTGGCTCACCGCCTGCGGTGCTGATGATGGCGATATCGGCGTCACCCTGGTTCAAGCGGTCCAGCGCGTCGGTTTCACCGGCCTGCTGCAGGTGCACGCTGACCTGCGGATAGGCCTGCTTGATCGCCGCCACCGCCGGCGGCAACACGAAGCGCGCCTGGGTGTGCGTGGTGGTCAGGATCAGCTGGCCCTGGCTTTCGCGCCGCTGGTTTGCCGCGTACGTACGGATGTTGTTGGCTTCGGCCAGCACCGCGCGGGCACGCGCGATGACTTCGGTTCCGGCCGGGGTAACCGACTCCAGGCTGCGCCCCTTGCGCACGAACAACAGGAAGCCGAGCTCGTCCTCCAGCTGCTTGAGCTGCTTGGACAGGCCGGGCTGGGTGGCGTGCACGCGCGAGGCGGCCAGCGTGATGTTCAGCTCGGCGTCGGCGATGGCTACCAGGTAGCGCAGCTGGGTCAGCGTCATGGGCAGGCAGGCGGCATGGGGCGGAAGTCCACTCTAGGGTCAATTGCCGTCACCAGCTTATAACCAAAGGTTGTTTAAGAAAGGTATCTGGTCATTTCCGGGCGTCATATGCCGGCGCTACGGTCAGCCGGCAGCCGCTGGCCTGAACGGCCAGCCCTCCCCCCTTCGCCCGCCGTAACCCGGCGCGGCCCCGTTTCCGGAGCGCTCCCATGGCCCTGTACGACTCCATCCTCGATACCGTCGGCAACACCCCCATCGTCAGGCTGCAGCGCCTGGCGCCCCCGCAGGTCAGCGTCTACGCCAAGGTCGAGTCGTTCAACCCGGGCGGCTCGGTGAAGGACCGCCTGGCACTGGCGATCATCCTCGATGCCGAAGCACGTGGCCTGCTCAAGCCGGGCGACACGATCGTGGAGGCCACCTCGGGCAACACCGGCGTAGCACTGGCGATGGTCGCCGCCGCGCGCGGCTACAAGTTCGTGGCCACCATGGTCGAAACCTTCTCGGTCGAGCGCCGCAAGCTGATGCGTGCCTACGGCGCCAAGGTGATCCTGACCCCGGCCGCCGAGCGCGGCAGCGGCATGGTGCGCAGGGCGGCCGAGCTGGCCGAGCAGCACGGCTGGTTCCTGGCCAGCCAGTTCGCCAACCCGGCCAACCCGGCGTATCACCGCAACACCACCGCTGCCGAGATCCTGCGCGACTTCGCCGGCAAGCGGCTGGATTACTTCGTCAGCGGCTGGGGCACCGGCGGCACGCTCACTGGCGTAGGCGAAGTGCTGAAGGTGGCACGCCCGCAGACCCGCATCATCGCCACCGAACCGGCCGGCGCCGCCCTGCTCAAGGGGGATGACTGGAAGCCGCACAAGATCCAGGGCTGGACCCCGGACTTCGTGCCGGACGTGCTCAACCGCGACGTGGTGGATGAACTGGTCTCGGTCGAAGATGATCGCGCGATCGCCACCGCGCGTCGCCTGGCCGCCGAGGAAGGCATCTTCGTCGGCATCTCCGCCGGCGCCACCGTGGCCAGCGCACTGGACATCGCTGCCCGCGCTGAACCGGGCTCGGTGATCCTTGCGATGCTGCCGGATACTGGTGAACGTTACTTCTCCACACCGCTGTTCGCCGATGTGAACGAAGGATCCGACGACGACTGGCTGGCCGGCCTGCCGTAACAGCCGGGGTCAGAGCCTATTCCATTCGGAAAAGGATCCGCCCCCTTCCCGCTTCAGCCTGCGTGAAGGCGTCGCCCGCCATCGTGCGCGAAGGCCGTTGGATCGCAGCGCGTGAGACGGTCATGACGCAGCATCGATGCCCTGTCCCCTACCGTGGGAACAGCCGGCGCAGATGCTGCGCGGATCACCTCACAGGCAGGAGACGGACGCATGAAGATCGAGGTTTGGCAGGGCGACATCACGACCCTGGCGGTGGATGCGATCGTCAACGCGGCCAATGAAACGCTGCTCGGTGGCGGCGGTGTAGACGGCGCGATCCATCGTGCAGCCGGGCCCGCCTTGCGGGCCGAATGCGAGCAGTTGCCGGAGCTGCGCCCGGGCGTGCGTTGCCCGACGGGTGAAGTGCGCGCCACCGGTGCCCATGCGTTGCCGGCGCGCCATGTACTGCACACGGTAGGCCCGGTCTGGCACGACGGCCAGCGCGATGAACCGGCGTTGCTGGCCAACTGCTACTGGAAGTCACTGCAGCTGGCCGAATCACTGGGCGTGCACTCCATCGCCTTCCCGGCGATCAGCTGCGGCGTGTATGGCTACCCGTTGTACCAGGCCGCGCAGATCGCTGTCACCGAAACACTGGCCTGGCAGCGCAGCCATGCGCAACCGATGCGCATCGTGCTGGTGGCGTTCAATACCGCAACGGCCAAGGCCTACCAGCAGGCGTTGAGCGCCGCCGGGCAAAGTGCTGACAGCGAACCGCGTGGGTCGCTGCTGCCGCCCCTGGGTGATGCGGGCCTTGCCGCCGCGCACTGAATCCGGCGGTCAGCGTCAAGGAAAGGCCGGGCATTGCCCGGCCTTTCCTGTAGCACCGTTGTCCACACTCCCACGGAGTGTGGAACACGTTCAACGGCTGGCAGCTTCCACCGCGGTGGCGTCATCGGCCACAGCAGCGGCGGCGTCGGCAGCGGCACTTGCCGCCGAGGCCGCAGCCTCGTCGGCGCTGGCGCCGTCCACCTGCACGCGTACTTCCACCATGCCCGCGCCGTTGCTCAGGCTGGACACCTCGACGGTGTAATGACCAGCCGGCAATGCTTCTTCCAGGCGTGCGTTGGTATCGCTGCCACCGTCATCGTCGGTCAGTTCGACATCGCCGCCAACCACGCGCAGCACGGTATCGAGCTGGCCGGAGATCGCATCCAACCGCACATTGGTCGGACGGTCCAACGTCAGCAGGAAGCGGCGGACGCCATCGTTGTCGAGCATCGTGTACACGCTGCCGGACTTCGGCAATGCGGTGCCATCGCGATCGACCAGGTTGCCCGGCAGCTCGATGCGATTGGCCGACAAGGTGAACATGCCACTGACGCCGTCGCCGAGGCCGCGCGCGGTCAGCGTGTACTTGCCCGGCTTCAGTGACAGGGTCAGGCGCGAGTTGGTGCTGTCGCCGCCGTCGTCATTCTCGGCATCCACGCCCTGCCCGGAAAGCTTCAGCACCGGGTCGAAGGCATCCGAGACCAGCCGGATCTCGTACAGGCCCGCCTTGTCCACCTGCAAGGTGTAGTCCTGCGAGTTGCTGGCCAGCATATCGACGATCTCGCCACTGCCCACCAGCGGCTTGCCGTCGTACGGCTTCAGCTTCTCGGCGCGAAGGCGATAAGGGCCGAACGCGGTCGGGCCATCGGCGTTGACTGCCACCTGGTAGGTACCACTGCCGTTGGCGCGGAAAGCCAGCGAGACGTCCCCCTCGCGCTCATAGCCGGTGTTGCTGGTGGATACCAGGCTGCCGTTGTTGAACACCGCAATCGAGCCGCTGAGGGCACCAGTAAGCTTCAGGCCGACCAGATCCCTGTCTTCCAGCTTGATCTGGTAGAGCTGGTGATGGCTGCCGTCGTTGAAGTTGATGCCGCTGCGCGAGGTGATCTCGCCGGAGACCGGCTTGTCGAAATCGAGCGACGCGGCCTTGCCCGCATCCGCGCCGCCGCCGATGCGGTTGCACCCGCCGGCGACCAGGACCGTGGCTACGGCCAGTGTGATTGCTGCCAAACGCATGTTGTTTCTCCTTGGCCTTCCATGTGGTTCCCACGCACCGGCCGGGCGCATGGGGGCGGAAAAGATACCCGCAAAAGCAAACGCCGGCGTGATGCCGGCGCTGCCTTGTTCATCCAGCGATGGGACGGATCAACCGTTCCACTTGCCCAGCGCCGCCAGGCCGTTGTCCCTGGCGCGCTCGTACACGGTCTTCTGGGCAGCAGCGTAGTTGCCCTTCATGTCCTTGGCCCACAGCTTCAGCGCGGCCTGCTGCATGGCGCGGCCGTAGGAGAAGCTCAGCGGCCACGGCAGGTTGCCCAGCTGGTTCATCGCGTTCAGGTGCTCGGTGGACTGCTCGTCGCTCTGGCCACCGGACAGGAACACCACGCCCGGCAGGATCGCCGGCACGGTGCTCTTCAGGCACATCACGGTCGATTCGGCCACTTCCTCGACGTCTGCCTGCTCATCGCAGCCCTTGCCGGAGATGACCATCGACGCCTTCAGGATGGTGCCTTCCAGCAGCACGTTCTGCTGGTACAGGGCGTCGAACAGCGAACGCAGGGTGGCTTCGGTGACTTCGTAGCAGGTTTCGATGTCGTGATCGCCGTCCATGATCACTTCCGGCTCGACCATCGGCACCAGGCCGCATTCCTGGCACAGCGCTGCATAGCGGGCCAGCGCATGGGCGTTGGACTCGATGCAGGTGCCCGACGGGATGCTCTCGCCGATGTTGATGACCGCACGCCACTTGGCGAAGCGCGCGCCCAGCTTGTAGTACTCCTGCAGGCGCTCACGCAGGCCATCGAGGCCTTCGGTCACCAGCTCGCCCGGGCAGCCGGCCAGCGGGTGCGCACCCTTGTCCACCTTGATGCCCGGAATCATGCCGTGGTCGGCCATGTACTTGGCGAACGGCACGCCGTCCTTGGTCGACTGGCGGATGGTTTCGTCAAACAGGATGGCGCCGGAAATGTGCTCGTTGAGCTTCGGCGTGGTCAGCAGCAGCTCGCGGTAGGCGCGACGGTTCTCCTCGGTGTTCTCGATACCGACGCCGGCGAAACGCTTGGCGATGGTAGCGGTGGATTCGTCGATCGCGATGATGCCCTTGCCCGGGGCGACCATGGCCTGGGCGGTTTCAGCCAGCTGTTCGATGCTCATGTATTTCCTGTGGCGGGTGCGGGAAAAACACAAGTATAGCCCCGCGGCCCGTTGCCTCGCCGTGGAGGACAGGATGGAAACGCTTCCAATGTCCGCACCGGACACGCCGTGTCCCGCCGTCGGGGGTCAGGGCCTCTGCGGGGGTCTGACCCCGGGGTCGGATCCGCAACGCGGCGCCGGCCCCAGGGCAGCACTACTTACAGGTCGCCCAGGCCGATGGCGCGGCCGTCCTCACCCACTTCCAGCAGGCGCAGGGTATTGGTGGCACCGTGGGTTTCCATGTGCTCGCCACTGGTGAACACGACGCGATCACCGGCCTGCAGCAGTTCCGATTCAACCAGCAGGCGGATGCTGCCGCGCGCGGCTTCGCGCGGGGTCAGGCCGCGGCTGTCGAAGTTGATCGGGAACACATCGCGCATCAGCGCCATCTGGCGGCGCGCGCCATCATGGCGGGTCACCGCGAACACCGGCGCCTTGGCGCGGAAACGCGACAGGTAACGTGCGGTGCCACCGGATTCGGTCATCGCCACGATCGCGCGCACGCCCACGTGCTGCGACAGGAACATGGTGGCCATGGCAATCGCCTGGTCGGCACGTTCCAGGTTGCGCGGCGACGCGTTGAAGTCGGTCTCGGTCTGGAACTGGCGCTCGGCCCCCAGGCAGATGCGTGCCATCGCCTCCACGGCCTTGACCGGGTAGGCGCCAGCGGCAGTTTCCGCCGACAGCATCACCGCGTCGGTGCCGTCGATGACCGAGTTGGCCACGTCCAGTACTTCGGCGCGGGTCGGGATCGGGCTTTCCACCATCGACTGCAGCATCTGCGTGGCGGTGATCACCACCTTGTTCTGCGCCAGCGAGGCCTTGATGATCTTCTTCTGCAGGCCCGGCAGCTCGGCATCGCCGATTTCCACGCCCAGGTCGCCACGGGCGACCATCACCACGTCGCTGGCCTCGACGATTTCTTCCAGGTTCTCGATTGCCTCGGTGCGCTCGATCTTCGACACCAGCGCGGCATCACAGCCGTGCGAACGGGCGATGTCGCGCGCATCGTTCATGTCCTGCGCATTGCGGCAGAACGACACGGCGATGAAGTCCACGCCGATCTTGGCAACGATGCCGATCAGCTCCTTGTCGCGCTCGGTCAGCGCACCCAGCGAGAGGCCGCCGCCCTGCTTGTTCAGGCCCTTGCGGTCGGACAACACACCATCATTCAGCACGGTGTTGACGATACGGTCGCCCTGCACTTCCACCACCTGCAACTGCATCAGGCCGTCGTCGAGCAGCAGCACATCACCCGGGCCGACGTCCTGCGGCAGGCCAAGGTAGCTCACGCCCACCTCGCTGGCAGTGCCCGGGCCGGCGTTCTCGCTGGCGATCAGGTCGAAGCGGTCGCCCGCCTTCAGCTGCACCTTGCCTTCGGCGAAGCGCTCGATGCGGATCTTCGGGCCCGGCAGGTCGGCCAGGATGCCCACTTCCACGCCCACGCGGGCCGCAGCGGCACGCACTTCGGCGGCACGCTTGGCCTGGCCGGACGGATCGCCATGGCTGAAGTTCAGGCGCACCACGTTGACGCCGGCGCGGAACAGATCCTCCAGCACGCCCGGCGGGTCAGTGGCCGGACCGAGGGTGGCAAGGATCTTGGTGCGACGCTGACGCTCGAACATGGTGGATGGGCCTCTCCCGGTAAAGAACGGAAATTAGCACATCCTTCACGCCGCATGTATACGGTTACAGCCTTGTGCCGCCTGACTTCGCGGGTCATGAAGCGGACATCGTCCGGACATACGCTGGCGCAGGGGCGGTTCTGTGGGGCCGAGCATGGGCTCGGCTCTACAGGAAGCTAGGCCAGCAGCGTTTCCAGCTGCGCCGGCTCACGTGCCAGCTGACTGGCACCGGCTTCCGTCAATTCCGCCTCTCCGCCAAAGCCCCACAGCACGCCGACACTGCGCAGGCCATGGTGGCGCGCGCCTTCGATGTCCATGCGCCGGTCGCCGATCATCCAGCACTGTGCCGGCTGCACCTGCAGCCGGCGCAGTGCTTCGCCGACCAGTTCCGGCTTGTGGCTGCGCGAGCCATCCAGGGTTGAACCGACGATCTCCTCGAACAGCCCACCAAACGGCAGGTGGGCGAGGATGCGGCGTGCGTGCGGCTCGTTCTTGGCGGTGACCACCGCCAGCCGGTGTCCACGGCCATGCAGCGTGCGCAGCGTGCCTTCCACCTGCGGGTACACCGTGTGCTCGCGCCAGCCTTCGACGTCGAAGCGCTCCCGGTAGTAGCCCACGGCCTGTTCCACCCGCGCCGGTTCGACGAACAACGGCGCGAAGGTAGTGCGCAGCGACGGACCGATCCAGCCCAGCAGGGTTTCCTGCGGCGGCACCGGATGGTCCATCTTCTGCAGCGCATAGGCGATGCAGGCGGTGATGCCCACCTGCGAATCGATCAGCGTGCCGTCGAGATCGAAGAACAGCACATCCTTGCCGCGCTCGGCACTCATGCGCCGCGCGCGTCGAGTGCGGCGACAGCCGGCAGGGTCTTGCCTTCCAGGAATTCCAGGAACGCACCACCACCAGTGGAGATGTAGCTGACGTCGCCGGCGATATCGAACTTGTCGACCGCGGCCAGGGTATCGCCACCGCCGGCGATGGAGAACGCCTTCGAGCTGGCGATCGCGCGGGCCAGCGCTTCGGTGCCCTTGCTGAAGGCTTCGAACTCGAACACGCCGACCGGGCCGTTCCAGACCACGGTGCCGGCCTTCTCGATCAGCTGCGCGTACTGCGCGGCGGTCTGCGGGCCGATGTCCAGGATCAGGTCGTCTTCGGCAACGGCATCGACCGCCTTCACTTCTGCGGCAGCGTCGGGCAGGAACTGCTTGGCGGTGACCACGTCAACCGGCAGCGGAATGTCGGCGCCGCGTGCCTTGGCATCGGCCACGATCTTCTTCGCGGTGTCCAGCAGGTCCGGCTCGTACAGGGACTTGCCGACGTTGTAGCCAGCTGCGGCGATGAAGGTGTTGGCGATGCCGCCACCGACGATCAGCTGGTCGACCTTGCCAACCAGATTGGCCAGCAACTCCAGCTTGGTGCTGACCTTGCTGCCGGCGACGATGGCCAACAGCGGCTTGGCCGGTGCATCCAGCGCCTGCGCCAGCGCGTCCAGCTCGGCCATCAGCAGCGGGCCACCGGCCGCGACCGGTGCGAAGCGGATGACACCATGGGTGGAAGCCTGCGCACGGTGCGCGGTACCGAAGGCATCCATCACGAACACGTCGCACAGGGCGGCGTACTTCTTCGACAGGGCCTCGTCATCCTTGCCCTCGCCGACGTTCATGCGGCAGTTTTCCAGCAGCACCAGCTGGCCCGGCTGCACGTCGACGCCGTCGACCCAGTCGCGCACCAGCGGAACTTCGCGGCCCAGCAGCTCGGACAGGCGCTGGGCGACCGGTGCCAGCGAATCGGCCTCGCTCCACACGCCTTCCTTCGGGCGCCCCAGGTGCGAGGTGACCATCACCGCCGCGCCCTGCTCCAGCGCGCGCTTGAGCGTCGGCAGCGAAGCGGTGATGCGCTGTTCGGAGGTGATGCGGCCATTCTCGATCGGCACGTTCAGATCCTGGCGGATCAGCACGCGCTTGCCGGAGAGGTCGAGGTCGGTCATGCGGACAATGGACATGGGCAACTCTTTGGCTCGGGGACGGGATGCCGGACTGCGGCAGACGGCCATTGTATCGGGTGCGGCTGGTGGGAGGGCCGATGCCTGCGGCAGGCAGAGGCGCAGGGCAAATGCAACAGCAACGGCAACGGCCAAAGCGCTGGCGCTTCGTGGTGCTGTGAGTGGGCCGGGGTGGTGTGGGCTGGCAGGGGTGTCAGCCCACACCGCCCCGGCCTCGACAGGCACCTGAGGTGATGCAGATGGCAAAGGGCAAGAGCGGTTTCTGGTGCCGGAGAAAAATGTAGAGCCGAGCCCGTGCTCGGCTGGGTCTATCGCGAACAGCAGCCGAGCATGGGCTCGGCTCTACAAAGAGCGCCCTGCCAAGCAGCTTTTGCTCTTCTTTTTTTCTTTCCGTGGGTGGACGCACACGGAAATTGTCAGACGCCGGGCGGGGTGGGTTCGCGAGGGTGTCAGCCGCATGGATGCGGCTGCCAAGCCTACAAGGACGTACTTGCGGCGTCCCCCGCGAACCCGCCCCGCCCGGCCAAGCGCTGCTTTTGCTTTTGCTTTACGCGACCAACCGCCCACCCACGAGGGGCTGCGCCGTTCGCTGGAACCTATTCCGAAGGCGCAGGCTTCTGCCGAAGCAGGCTGAGCGCCAGGCCACCCACCACCAGTACGCCCAGGCCCAGCAACGCCCATAGCAACCACGATTTCCAATCGCGCTGCGGCTTCAGTGCTGCATCGCCGGCCAGCGGCTCCGGGCTGCCTTCCAGGCGCGCCAGTGTCGGCTGCCACGAAGGATCGTTGCGCTGCCGAAGTTCCTCGATCAGCACCCCGATCGGCGCGTCCGTGCGGCGCGCGGTCGCGCTGCCCACCGCCAGTGCGTAGGGCGCCGCACCCTGGCTCAGGAACACCAGCACTTCCGGCTGGTAGCCCAACCGCAGTGTCGGCGCGGTGGCGGTTTCCGCCGGATTCGCCACCAGTTTCCAGTAGCGGTCGCGGTGCACCCCGCCCAGCGGCTGTGCCGCCGACTGCTGGCGCTGGCCCTGCGTGCCCTGTTGTACCTGGTAGGCGATCCACGGCGCGCTGCGACGTTGCCATTCCGCACTCTCGTCATCGCGGCTGAACAGCGTCCATTGCACCAGGCTGTTATCGGTGCTGGCCACATCGGCACGCGCCACCGGGAACCGGCCATCCATCTCGAAGGTGTACTCGCCCTTGCCCAACGACGTCGGCTCCAGCGACAGCCATTCCCAAGGCAGCGTGGCCGGTGCTGGCGGCAGTTCCGCCAGTACGCCGCGCAGGGTCGGCAGGCGCGAGTCGCCCTGCGCCAGGATGCGCAGGTAGCGTGCAGCGCCGTCCACCTGCAGGCGGCGCTGCAGCAGGCGCTTGCCGGCGCGCTGCAGATCCACCAGCGGCACGTCGCGGCCAATCGATCGCCAGTGCTGCAGGTCGTCACTGGCATCCAGCTGCACCTGCGCCTGCAGCGGCTGGCCGCTGTCGGTCCAGTCCAGCACCAGTGCCGCCAGCGGCTGCTGGTCGAGCATGCTGGCGTCGATCAGCCAGCCGCCCTGCCCGCTCGCCGCTGCCCCGCCACCCACCCGCGCTTCGACCCGGCGCACGCGCCCATCGGTATCGCGCTCGGTCAGCAGCTGCAGGTCGTTGCGCTGGGCATCGGCCAGCGGCGGCAGCACGAACCACGGCAGTTCACGCTGCACCGGCGACTGCGCCAGCGGCTGGTCCGGCGCCAGCAGTGCCGACGGCAACAACTGGCTGGCCGCGTTGAACACCTGCAGATCGCTGAGATCGGCGGTTACGGCACGGCGGTAGATCGCCGGCTCCAGCACGATACGGTAGGCACCGGACTGCGCACTGGACAATGTAAGCGGCCATTGCTCGGCATACTGCGTGCGGTAATCAGCCGCCTGTACCACGACGGCGGCCAGCATGCCGAACATCGCCGGCAGCAGCGCCCTGCTCCACTTCCTCATTGCGTTTCCTCCACGGTCGGCGCCGCGCTTGGCGGTGCCGGTGCCAGATAACCCACTACCGTGCACAGCAGGCCGTAGGCGATGAACGATGCGATGCCCAGCAGGTTGCCCAGGTGCTGGCGATCGACAATAACCAGCTTGGCCAGCACCACGCCCATCAGCACGGCACCGACCATCCACAACACACGCTGGCTGCGACGCGAACCCCACACCCAGGCAATCACACCCAGCACGCTCCACAACACGGTCAGGCTGGTCTGCGCCAGGCTGAAGCGCATCATCGACGCATTCCACGCCAGTCCACCCCATTGGTGTACGCCATGCAGCACCAGGCTGGTCAACGCGAGGAAGGCCGCCAATGCCAGCAGCGGCATGCGGATGTTCAGCAATGCCTGCGGCGCCTGCGGTTGCTGATCGCCGTACAGCCAGCGCGCCAGCAGCAACAAGCTCAGCCACTGGCCGATCTCCGCCGGATTCAGCACCGGCAGCCACAGCAGCGGTGCGGCGTCGCCCGGCAGCAGCTGGCCGAACAGCCAGCCGATCGCCAGCAGGCCGAACAGCACGCACTGCAGCGGGACGCGCACGCTGTCGAAGGCCGCGCCCAGCGGCCAGCGCAATGCGTTCCAGCGCCACAGCGACAGCGCCGCCATCAGCAGCCACGGCAAGGTCACCAGCAGGGTCGTCCAACCCTGCGCCAGGCCGGCCTCGCCACCACCCCACAAGGCCAGCAGCGAAAGCAGCGACGGCCACAGCAGCCACCACAGGAACTGCGCGATGCGGGCCACGGTATCGCCGCCCTGGCGCAGGCACAGCAGGGTCCGCACGCCCAGCACCGCGAACACCGCCCAGGCCAGCGCGCCATGACCGGCGAACGGCTGGTGGTGTGCATCGCTCTGCATCAGGGCCAGCGGGAAGCCCAGCGCGAGCATGGCCAGCGCAGTAACGCCCAGCGCACGCGCCGGCTGGCGACGCTGCGCTTCGGCCGCCAGCCAGGCAGTGACCGCGGCCAGCACCAGCAACGCGTCCACTTCGGTGCGGTACGGGAAGAAGCGGGTGATCTCATGGACCAGGCCGCCCAGCCACCACAGCAGGCCCCACAGGTAATACACCAGTGCGACCTCATGACGCGGCCTGCGCTGGTAGCTCCACGCCGACGCGAAGCCGGCCAGGGCCAGCAGCAGCGCGCCAATGGCGGTCGGGTTGATCAGGAAGCGCAGGTCTTCGTGCCAGTGATCGCCACCGGCAACGAAGGCGAATGCGGCGCCGATCTGCAGCAACGCGCCGGAGACCTGCGGCAGCCAGCGCTTCTGGCGCAGCCCCAACCACGCCAGGCCAGCACCTTCCAGTGCAAACACGGCGCCGGTGGCGCGCGCCGACAATGCCAGCGGCACCGCCAGCGTGGCGAAGCCCACCGCCAGCACCGCATGCGACTGCGCCAGCACGGTGTACGACGCACGTGCGATCAGCGCCCGGGCCAATACCGCATAGATCGCCGCCAGGCCCAGCGCGCACAGCGCCAGCGTCATCGGTTGCGCGTGCAGCATGCCTGCCTGCATCGAGAAGGCGACCAAGGGCGTGCCGAACACCAGGCTGCCGTCGACCAGGTCACGTCGCCCGGCGGGCTGCCGGCGCGCGTACAGCAGCGGGATCAACAGGTAGAAGGCGAAGAACAGCAGCAGGAACGGCTCGGTGCTGCTGAACTTGTCCGGCGCGTACTGCAACACGCCCCAGAACGTACCGATGCCGAAGGTAAAAGCGAAGCCAAGCAGGTTCAGCGCACGCCACGGACGGAACCAGGCGATGGCGAAGATGCCAGCGTTGAGCACCGCGTAGTAGCTGAACAGCCCCACGTGGTTGCCACTGCCGGTGGACAGCCACAGCGGTGCCATGAAGCCGGCCAGGATGCCCAGTACCGCCAACGTGCGCGAGTTCTGCACCACCGCCAGCACGCACAGGCCGGCCACCAGCGCGATCGAACTGGCGAAGGCAAACCCGGGGTTGAGCAGCTCGAACCGTTTGAATGCGGCGAAGATGGTCAGCAACAGCACGCCAATGGCACCGCCCTGCAGCGCCAGCGCAAACAGCCGCCGGCGTTCGCGCTGGTGCCAGCCGAAGGCCAGCAGGCCCAGCGCAGCCACGGTGACGCCGGCCAGGCGCAGTTCGATCGGCAGCACCAGCCAGCCCTGGTCGCTGACGTACTTCAGCAGCGCAGCGACACCGGCCAGCAGCACCAGCATGCCGATCTTGACCGGCACGTTGCCTTCGGTGAACCAGCGCTTGACCGCACCGATGCCACGCTCGATGACATTGGGCAGTGCCGGTTCGGAAGGCAGCGGCGGCTGCACCGGCACCGGTGGCACCGGCGGTGGCGCAGCAGGACGGGGGACAGGCACCCCGGTGGGCGTTGCTTCGCGCACCGGTGGCTGCGGGGGCTGAGGCACAGCAGCGGCGGCCGGCCGCAGGAACGGTGGATCGGCGCTGGCAGCAGGTGCGGCCCCAGGCCGTTCAGGCGCGGGTGCGGTGGCGGCCGGCCTGACGGCGGCCGGCGCGGCGGCCATCGCGCTTTCCAGCGCAGCGACGCGGCGGCGCAGGCCGGCAATCATCACCAGCGCGACCACCAGCAACAGCGGGATGGCCAGAAGAACCAGTACGACCAGGGCTATCAGTGCTTCCATTGCGTGCTTCCAATGCGATCCCGCGCCCCAGCGGCGGCGGTCGACCGCCCCATGCTACGACAGGGTGGGGCCCATAAACGACGAACCCCGGCCAGGCCGGGGTCCGTCTTCGATCCACACCGGCCTTACTTGGCGGCGATGACCTTGGCCATTTCCAGGCACTTGTTGGAGTAGCCCCACTCGTTGTCGTACCAGGTCACCAGCTTGACGAAGGTGCCGTCCAGGGCGATACCGGCGTCGGCGTCGAACACCGAGGTGCAGGTCTCGCCGCGGAAATCGGTGGCCACCACCTTGTCTTCGGTGTAGCCCAGGATGCCCTTCAGCGCGCCTTCGCTCTGTGCCTTCACTTCAGCGCAGATCTCGGCGTAGGTGGCTTCCTTCTCCAGCTCGACGGTCAGGTCGACCACCGACACGTCCGAGGTCGGGACGCGGAAGCTCATGCCGGTCAGCTTCTTGTTCAGTTCCGGGATGACCACGCCGACGGCCTTGGCCGCACCGGTGGACGAGGGAATGATGTTTTCCAGGATGCCACGGCCACCGCGCCAGTCCTTGTTGGACGGGCCATCGACGGTCTTCTGGGTGGCGGTGGCCGCATGCACGGTGGTCATCAGGCCGCGCTTGATGCCCCACTTGTCGTTGATGACCTTGGCCAGCGGGGCCAGGCAGTTGGTGGTGCACGAGGCGTTGGAGATGATTGCCTGGCCAGCATAGGTCTTGTCGTTCACGCCGAACACGAACATCGGCGTGTCGTCCTTCGACGGGGCCGACATGATGACCTTCCTGGCGCCGGCATCGATGTGCTTCTGCGCGGTTTCCTTGGTCAGGAACAGGCCGGTGGCTTCCAGCACCACGTCGGCGCCGACTTCGTCCCACTTCAGGTTGGCCGGGTCGCGCTCCTGGGTCAGGCGGATCTTCTTGCCGTTGACCAGCAGGTCGTTGCCCTGCACCGCCACGTCGGCCTCGAAGCGGCCGTGCACGGAGTCGTACTTGAGCATGTAGGCCAGGTAATCCGGCTCCAGCAGATCGTTGATGGCCACGATTTCGATGTCGTCGCCGAAGTTCAGCACCGCCGAGCGCAGGACGTTACGCCCGATGCGACCGAAACCGTTGATACCAACCTTGATTGCCATTTCTCAAGCTCCTGCAGCCGCGACGGGTGCGGCGGGATGGATAGGGCCCACAAGTCTAGCAGGCCGAGGCTGGCCACCGTGGGCCAGGCCGGGCCGCCAGCAGGTCGGCGGACAGGATTTGATCCGGATCAAAGCGTTAGCGCGGCGTGAGGCCGAGACTGTCGCCATCCACCCAGCAACGAGAACACCCCCATGCGCAAGACCTCCCCCCTGATCGTGGCCAGCCTGGCCGCCGCCCTGTCCCTCGCCGCCGCCCCGGCCATGGCCCAGTCCAAGGGCGACTGGACCGTTTCGGCCGGCGTGCACCAGGTGGCGCCGAAGTCGAACAACGGCTGGCTGGCCGGCGGCACCCTGAAGGTCGACGTCGACAACGACGTCAAGCCGACCATCACCGGCGAGTACTTCATCGCCGACAACCTGGGCATCGAAGTGCTGGCCGCACTGCCGTTCAAGCACGACATCAACATCAACGGCCTGGGCCGCGTCGGCAGCACCAAGCAGCTGCCGCCGGTGGTGACCGTGCAGTACCACTTCAACAGCAAGGGCAAGGTGTCGCCGTTCATCGGCGCGGGCGTGAACTACACCACCTTCTTCAGCGAAGACACCACCGGTGCATTGGCCGGCAGCAAGCTGAAGCTGCAGGATTCGTGGGGCCTGGCCGCGCATGCGGGCATCGACTTCGCGATCGGCGAGAAGGGCGCCCTGCGCGTGGACATGCGCTGGATCGACATCGACAGCAAGGTGAAGTTGAACGGCGAGAAGATCGGCACCGTCAACATCGATCCGCTGGTCTACGGCGCGTCCTACGTCTTCAAGTTCTAAGCGGTGTGTTGATTGCGGGGGCTTCGCCCCCGCTCCCCCGCTGCACGCACAAACCCTCGCAGCATGTTGCCCCGGTGATTGCCGGGGCTTTTTTGTGCCTGAGACTGAAGCGGTTCCGGAGCTGGGGCGAGGCGGGGAGCAGAGCCTGTACATCCGAGGCGTAATGGTTGCCTGCAATTGCAAAAGGCGGATTTTGATCCTGCATTTGTTCTTGATGTTGCCTTTGACGTTTGCATCCGCCTCCGCGGCCATGTTGGATGGGGCTGCAGGGGCAGGCGCTGCGGGACCGTTGGCGCCATGGATGGCGCCATCGAGCCTCCAGGGACGGATTTACGGCGTGTCCCGCCGCCCCTCCCTCTGCGCTCCCACTTCGGAACAGGAACGCGCCGCTCCTCAATCCACCTACCCCGCTAGAATGTGTGCATGAAAGCCCTGCACTCCCTGTTCCTCGCCGCCGCCCTGGCGCCGGCCCTGCTGTCCGTCTCCGCCCCCGCCCATGCCTGGGGCGCGCAAGGCCACCGCCTGGTTGCCGAAGTCGCCGACGCCCGCCTCAACCCCGCCGCCCGCGCCGAAGTGGACCGCCTGCTGGCCATCGAGCCAGACGCCACGCTGGCCAGCATCGCGCCCTGGGCCGACCAGCTGCGCGCCAAGGACCCGGGTCTGGGCCGTCGCTCGGCCGGCTGGCACTACGTCAACATCGCCGAAGACGACTGCCACTACGAAGCACCGAAGCACTGCAAGAACGGCAACTGCATCGTCGAGGCCCTGAAGGCACAGAGCGCCATCCTCGGTGATCGCAGCCTGACCGATGGCGAGCGCCTGCAGGCACTGAAGTTCGTCGTGCACCTGGTCGGCGATATCCACCAGCCGATGCACGCCGGTTACGCCCACGACAAGGGCGGCAACGATTTCCAGCTGCAGTTCGGCAACCGCGGTACCAACCTGCACTCGCTGTGGGACAGCGGCATGCTCAACACCCGCAAGCTGGACGATGCCGGCTACCTGCCGGTGCTGCAGGGCCAGCGCGCGCCAAAGCTGGCGCGCCAGTCCAACCCGCAGCGCGACCCGCAGGCCTGGGCCGAAGCCAGCTGCCGCATCTCCATGCAAGCTGGCGTTTATCCGGCGTCGCATAAAATCGGTGACGAATACACCGAGCGCTACCGGCCGCTGGCCGAAGCGCAGCTGCGACTGGCCGGTGAAAACCTGGCGCAGTTGCTGAATCGCGTGCTAGGCACGCGCTGAGGAGAATCCCGATGCCGGTCCAGGTGCAGTCGTTCTTCCACCGTGACAGCAATACCTTCAGCTACCTGGTCAGCGATCCGGCCAGCGGTGAGGCGGCGCTGATCGACCCGGTCCTGGACTACGACCCGGACACCGACGCCAGCAGCGAATCACCGCTGCGCGGGGCATTGCAGGCCATCGAACAGCAGGACCTTCAGCTGCGCTGGCTGCTGGAAACCCATGCCCATGCCGACCATGTATCGGCCGGGCGCCGGCTCAAGCAGCGCTTCCCGCAGGCCACGCTGGCCATCGGTGAAGGCATCCGCGCGGTGCAGGCAACGTTCGCGCCGCGCTATGGCCTGCAGCTTCCGGCCGCCGATGAGATCTTCGATCACCTGTTCAGCGACGGCGAAACCTTTGCCATTGGCGAGCTGCAAGGACAGGTGATCGCCGTGCCCGGCCACACCAGCGACAGCATCGCCTACCTGATCGGCGATGCACTGTTCACCGGTGACTCGCTATTCATGCCCGACGGAGGCACCGCACGCTGCGATTTCCCGGGTGGCGATGCCGCACAGCTGTACCGCTCGATCCAGCGCCTGCTGGCCCTGCCCGATGCCACCCGCGTGTTCGTCTGCCACGACTACGGCCCGGGCGGCCGCGACTTCGCCAACGAAACCACCATCGGCGAACAGCGCGCGCACAACATCCACGTGCATGACGGCGTGGCCGAGGCAGAGTTCGTCAGCGTGCGCCAGGCCCGCGATGCCACGCTGGAAGAACCGAAGCTGATGCAACCGGCGGTGAAGGCCAACATCCAGGGTGGAGCCTGATCCACGCCGCTGCGCCCGCCGGGCATGGCCCGGCGCTACCCCGGTCATCGCGAGCGATCATTTTCCCTGCGTACGCACCACGTGCTGGCCCTTCACGATCTCGAAGGTGAAGGCGTACTGCAGGGTGACCGCCACCGGCTCGACGCGCTCGGCGCCGCGACAGTCGCCGCGGTCGGCAGGCACCTTGCCAGCGGCGAAGTGGCAGACCGCTGCGGACGAGTACTTCCACATCGCCACGGCCTCCTGCGCAGCCTCAATCAGGGGCGCATTCTCGCGTGCGGCTCCTGCGGCGCAGTCCTGGCGATCGGTCAGCGGCATGCTGCGTTCGACACCGCCCTGCTCATCCACCACTACCTGCAGGCAGATGGTGGTCGGCGCCAGTTCCGCGCGCGGGTCGCGATCACCGACCTCCGGGTCCGGTGCCGCATACAACTGCGGCATCCGGTAGCCCTCGGTCGCACCCAGCGAATACGCCTGCAACTGCCCACTGCCACCGCCCGCCTGCGGCTGCAGTCGCTGGTGGCCGACATTCTCGCTGCGGGTGTGCACGGTGGCCAGCCGTTCCTGGCTCGCACACCCCACCATCAGCGCCGCCACCACGAGCAGCGGCGCGGACTTCACTGGGCGTCCTCGCTGTTGTCCATCGCAAAGGTGATCGGAATCTTCACTGCGCCTGCCACCGGCTTGCCGTTCTTCATCGCCGGCCGATAGGTCCAGCTGCGCGCTGCGGTGATCGACACCGCGTCGAACACGCCCGGATTGGTGGCACTGAGCACTCTGACATCGGTGGGTTGGCCGCTGGCGTCCACTTCCACGCGCAGGTTCACCACGCCCACCTGGCGTTGCTCGAACGCGGACCTGGGATAGGAGGGCGGTGGCATCTTGACGACCTGGATCTCCCGATCCGTGACCGCCGCTGCCGGGCGGCCGGCCATCGCACCGCCCTGGCTGGCCCACGCTACTGCGCCCATTCCCAGGCACAACCCGACGACCAGCACCTGCCCCGATACCCACGGCAATGCCTTCCGCTTGGACTGCTTCAACATGGCGATACGCTCCTTCAACACGGGTTGGCTGCGCCAATGGCAGACCGCTGGCGCAACCGGGTGGACCAGCTGCGCCTTCAGCAGCGTGCCGGCATAAAGGCCGCGCAGCGCAGGCTGCGGGGCGATGGTACGGGCATCGCAGGCCAGTTCCTGGTCGCGCAGGAAGCGGCGTGCGGCCCAGGACAGCAGCGGGTGGAACCAGAACACCGCGCGCGCCAGCAGCAACGCGCCGTTGGCCCAGTGATCGCCATTGCGACGGTGGCTGCGCTCGTGCTGCAGGATCAGCCCCTGTTCCTGTGCGCTGAACTGTTGATCGAAGTCCGGGCCAACCACGATTCGCGGCCGCCACAGGCCAACCAGTGCTGGCAGGCCTGGATCACTACTGGCCTGCCAGCTGCCATCGGCGCGCGGCTTCAGCGGGCCCATGCGCCGTTCGAAACGACGCTGTGCGCGCAGGTCGCGCAGCAGGCAGATGCCCATGCCCAGCGCCCATGCCAGCAGCAACAGCGGTGCCCATGGCAGCGACGGCCCTGCCAGTTCGTCCACCGCCCCTGGCTCGACTTTCAGCGGCACTGTCGGCACGTGCTGCAACAGCGCAGCCTGCGGCAACGGCAGCAGCAAGGTCACCAGCAGCATCGGCAACAACCACCAGCTGCGATAAGCCAGTCCAGCGCCCCCCATCCACACCAGCAGCGGTCGCAGCACGGCCAGCAGGATCACCCCCATGGCCAGCCACACGCTGGCCTGCCACAGTCCACCGAGCAGCTCAGTCATGATCCAGCTCCTGGATCAGCTTCTTCAGCTCGGCGATGTCCTGTGCGCTCAGCTGGCCGCGCTCGCTGAAGTGCGCCACCAGCGGCGCCACGCGCCCTTCGAAGACACGGCCGATGAAGTCCTGGCTCTGCGCCTCCACCCAGGCCTGGCGCTGCAACAGCGGGCGATACAGATAGCGCCGTCCATCGCGCTCGGCGGCGATCGCGCCCTTGGTCAGCAGGCGGTTGAGCAGGGTCTTGATGGTCGGCTCGGCCCAGTCACGGTGGGCCAGCGCGGCGACCACTTCGTCGGCACTACGCGGTGCCTGATGCCACAGCACCTCCATCACAACGGCTTCGGCTTCGCTGATCGGGGTCATGATTTACATCCGTAATCGACAGATCGATTACGCACGTAATCGAACCAGCTGTCAAGCCCCTCGACTCCGGATTCATCGGCTTTGCGCCAGCATCGAGCCCTCCCAGCCGAGGCCCCGGATGAAAGCGCTTCCCAAGAAGGAATTCCCGGTCGAGCAGGCCCGCCGCTTCCTCGAACCCGGCCCGATCGTGCTGGTCAGCACCGCCTGGCGCGGCCAGCACAACCTGATGACGATGGGCTGGCACATGGTGATGGGCTTCTCGCCGTCGCTGGTCGCCACCTACCTGTGGAATGAAAACCACAGCCATGCACTGGCCGTCGGCAGTGGCGAGTGCGTGATCAACGTACCCGGCGTGGAACTGCTCGATACCGTGGTGGACATCGGCAACTGCAGCGGCCGCGAGGTCGACAAGTTCGCCCGTTTCGGGCTCGATGCGCTGCCCGCGCGCGAGGTCGGCGCGCCGCTGGTCGGGCAGTGCCACTCGAACTTCGAATGCCGCTTGTACGACGACAGCCAGGTGGCGTCGAGCAATCTGTTCATCTGGGAGATCGTGCGCGCCCATGTTGCGCCCCGGCCGAAACTGCCGCGCACGGTGCATTACCGCGGCGATGGGCAGTTCATGGTGTCCGGCGCAGAAGTCTCGCGTCGACGGCGGTTCAAGCCCGACATGCTGTAATGCCCGCACTCCCCCACACGCAGGACCGCCGCGCATGACCGAACACCTCACCGACCTGGACGCCGCCGTCGACTGGCTGTTTGCGCGCGTGGACGGGCCGCTGCGGATCGGGGCACCGCTGGCGCTGGGCAAGCCGCATCGGCTGCTCAACGCCCTGTATGCGCGCGTCGAGCACGATCCCTCACGGCCGCTGCAGCTGTATACCGCGCTGTCGTTGAACCCGCCGAAAGCGCGTGGCAACGGCCTGGAGGCACGCTTCCTTGCGCCGTTCGCGCAGCGCCACTTCGGCGACGATTTCCCGCGCCTGGCCTATGCCGATGCGATCGCGCGCGACGCGTTGCCAGCGCACGTGCAGGTGGAAGAGTTCTACATGCAGTCCGGCGCCCTGCTCGGTTCGCGGCAGGCGCAATCCAGCTATACCAGCCTGAACTACACCCATGCCGCCGACGCGGTCGCGCAGCGCGCGCCGCAGGTCATCGTGCAGAAGGTGGCGATGCGGCCGAATGACCGTCGGCTTTCGCTGTCGTGCAACAACGACATCACCCAGGACACGCTCGATGCGATGACCGCGCGTGGCCTGCCACGCCCGTTGCTGATTGCCGAGATCGATCCGCAGCTGCCCTATCTGGGCGGCTCGGCGACGGTCGATGTGTCGTTCTTCGATCTGGTGATCACTCCGCCTCCGCCGTACCCGGCGCTGTTCGGGCTGCCGCGGCAGCCGGTCGGCGACGCCGACTACGCCATCGGCCTGTATGCCAGCACCCTGGTACGCGATGGCGGCACCCTGCAGATCGGCATCGGCACGCTGGCCGATGCCCTCAGCCATGCGCTGGTGCTGCGCCACACCGACAACGCGCGCTACCGCCGCGTGCTGCACGCGCTGGATCCGCAGCTGGCCAGCCACCCGCTGGTGCAGGAGATCGGCGGCGTGGATCCGTTCGAGGTGGGCCTGTACGGCTGCAGCGAGATGCTCAATGAGGGCTTCCGCCGCCTGGTGCAGACCGGGGTGATCAGGCGCAAGGTGCACGACGACCTGGCGCTGATGCAACGCATCGAGAATGGCAGCACGTTGTCGATCGACCACGCCACCCTCGCCGCGGAAGGCGAGTACCTGCATGGCGCCTTCTACCTGGGCTCGCCGGAGTTCTACGAGTGGCTGCGCACGCTGCCGGAAGACGAATGCCGTGCGATCGGCATGCGCCGCATCAGCGAGATCAACCAGCTGTATGGCGGTAACGAGGCACTGGAGCGCCTGCAGCGCCGCCATGCGCGTTTCTTCAATTCCTGCATGATGGCTACCGCGCTCGGCGCGGCGGTATCGGATGCGCTGGACGATGGACGCGTGGTGTCCGGCGTGGGCGGCCAGTACAACTTCGTGGCGATGGCACATGCCCTGCCGGAAGCGCGCAGCGTGCTGATGTTCCGTGCCGCACGCGATGACAAGGGCCGCCGGGAATCGAACGTGCGCTGGAACTACGGCCACACCACCATCCCTCGCCACCTGCGTGACATCTACCTCAACGAGTACGGCATCGCCGATCTGCGCGGGCTGACCGACGAGGACTGCGTGCATGCGATGACCGCAATTACCGAAGCGCCCTTCCAGGGCGATCTGCTGCAGCAGGCACAGGCCTCGCGCAAGCTGCTGGCGGCATCCCAGCCCGACCCGCAGCGCCTGCAGCGCAACACGCCCCAGGCGCTGGCGGCGGCACTGGCACCATTCCGCGCCGATGGCAGCCTGCCGGACTACCCGCTGGGCAGCGATTTCAACGAGATCGAGCAGGTGCTGGTCAAAGCGCTGGCGTGGCTGAAGGCCAACACGCAGACCCGCAGCGACAAGCTGCGCACCGTCTGGGCAGCGCTGCGGCAACCGGCCGGCGACGGCGATGCGGTGTACCTGCAGCGCATGGGTCTGCAGGCACCGAAGGATTTCGCAGAGCGCCTGGATGCGCGACTGCTGCGCCTGGCACTGGCGCGCACTGCGTAAGCACTGGTGGCGCCGGGCCATGCCCGGCGAATGGGGATCGCTGCCAACCAAGCTTGGCAGCTCCCGGAGCGCCGTCGCTGACGCGGTATCCTGTAGCGATGAAAGACGACTCCCGTTTCCTGCGTGACCTGCAGCAGCGCCAGGCCGCAGGCGAAGACCTGCGTTACCTCTGCTTCTGGGGCCACCAGCCGCCGCGCATCGGTGTGTCCGCCTCGTGCTTCAGCCAGTGGTATGACGCAGGCTTCGACATCGATGGCATGCACTACCGCACCGCCGAGCACTACATGATGGCCGGCAAGGCGCGCCTGTTCGGTGCCACCGGCCTGCTCGACACGATCATCGCCAGCGCCACGCCGGACAAGGCCAAGGCGCTCGGCCGCAAGATCGAAGGCTTCGACGAGGCGCTCTGGACGCAGGCACGCTACGACCTAGTCGTGGAGGGCAACAAGGCCAAGTTCGCGCAGAACCCGGAACTGGGCGCGTTCCTGCGCTCTACCGAAGGCTGGGTGCTGGTCGAAGCCAGCCCGGTGGACGTCATCTGGGGCATCGGCCTGGCCAAGGACCACGCCGACGCGCACAACCCGGCACAGTGGCGCGGATTGAACCTGCTGGGGTTCGCGTTAATGGACGTGCGCGAGGCGATGTAGCGTTTATCCACGCACGGCGTGGATCTACTGGCAAGACGACCGATTCGTTTCGCCCCACAGAAAAAGAGAAAGGCCGGCTTGCGCCGGCCTTTCCTTCATCACTCCATGTCGCTGCTTACAGCGCCTTGGCCGCTTCCACCACGTGCGCCGTGGTGATGCCGAAGTGCTTGTACAGCTGGTCGGCCGGGGCCGAGGCACCGAAGGTGTCGATACCGATCACCGCACCGTCCAGGCCTACGAACTGGCGCCAGAAACCGGTGACGCCAGCTTCCACGGCCACGCGCTTGCGCACCGCGTTCGGCAGCACCGATTCACGGTAGGCCGCATCCTGGCGCAGGAACACGTCGGTGGACGGCATCGAGACCACGCGGGTCTTGATACCGGCCGCATCCAGCTGGGCCTTGGCTTCGGTAGCCAGCGAGACTTCCGAACCGGTGGCGATCAGGATCACGTCCGGGGTACCGGCGGCATCGGCCAGCACGTAACCGCCGCGCTCGATCTGCTTGATCTGCTCGGCGCTGCGCGGCTGGTGCGGCAGGTTCTGGCGGCTGAACACCAGGCAGCTCGGGCCGTCCTGGCGGGTGATCGCGGCCTTCCAGCTCACCGCCGACTCGACCGCATCGCACGGGCGCCACACGTCGTTGTTCGGGATGTAGCGCAGCGAGGCCAGGTGCTCCACCGGCTGGTGGGTCGGGCCGTCTTCGCCCAGGCCGATCGAGTCGTGGGTATAGACGTGGATGGCGTGGGCCGGAATCAGCGCGCTCATGCGCACGCCGTTGCGGGCGTAATCGCTGAACACCAGGAAGGTGGCGTCGAACGGAATGAAGCCACCGTGCAGGGCCAGGCCATTGGCGATGGCGGTCATGCCGAACTCGCGCACGCCGTAGTACACGTAGTTGGCGTTGGCGTCGTCGCTGGCGACCGACCTGCTGCCCTTCCACAGGGTCAGGTTGGAGTGCGCCAGGTCGGCCGAGCCACCGACGATTTCCGGCAGCAGCGGCGCATAGGCTTCGATGGCCAGCTGCGAGGCCTTGCGCGATGCAATCGTCGGGCCTTCAGCGGCCACCTGGGCGATGTAGGCATCGGCCTTGGCAACGAAGTCGGCTGGCAGCTCGCCGTGCGAGCGGCGGGTCAGCTCAGCCGCCTCTGCCGGATACTGGCTGGCGTACTTGTCGAACAGCTGTTCCCACTCGGCCTGGCGCAGGGTGCCGGCGCCATTGGCGCGCCAGCCGTCGTAGATCGCCTGCGGGATCTCGAACGGGCCGTATTCCCAGCCCAGCTGCTTGCGGGTGGCTTCCAGCTCGTCCTTGCCCAGCGGAGCACCGTGGCTGGATTCCTTGCCCGCCTTGTTCGGCGAACCGAAGCCGATGGTGGTGCGGCAGCAGATCAGGGTCGGCTTGTCGCTCTGCGACAGCGCGGCCTCGATGCCGGCCTTGATGCTGTCCGGGTCGTGGCCGTCAACATCGCGGATCACGTTCCAGCCATAGGCCTCGAAACGCTCCGGGGTGTTGTCGGTGAACCAGCCCTCGACGTTGCCGTCGATGGAGATGTGGTTGTTGTCCCAGAAGCAGACCAGCTTGTGCAGGCCCCAGGTGCCGGCCAGCGAGGCCGCTTCGTGCGACACGCCTTCCATCAGGCAGCCATCACCCATGAACACCCAGGTGCGGTGGTCGACCACTTCCAGCTCCGGGCGGTTGAAGCGCTGTGCCAGCAGCTTCTCGGCCAGGGCGAAGCCCACGGCATTGGCGAAACCCTGGCCCAGCGGGCCGGTGGTGGTTTCCACGCCCGGGGTCTCGTGGCGCTCCGGATGGCCTGCGGTGTGGCTGCCCAGCTGGCGGAACAGCTTGAGCTGCTCGATCGGCAGGTCGTAACCGCTCAGGTGCAGCAGCGCGTACTGCAGCATCGAACCGTGGCCGTTGGACAGCACGAAACGGTCGCGGTTGAACCAGTGCGGGTTGCTCGGGTTATGGCGGAGGTAGTCGTTCCAGAGGACTTCGGCGATGTCGGCCATGCCCATGGGCATGCCGGGGTGGCCGGACTTTGCGGTTTCAACCGCATCGGCGGCGAGGAAGCGGATGGCGTTGGCCAACTGGCGACGGGTAGGCTGCGTCATGGTTCTGTCGGAATCGGGAGGCGGCCGCGGACGTGCGGGCGGCCTATTGTCCCACAGACGCGGGGCCGGGTTCAGGCGTAGGACCAGATCCCTTGCCAGTGAAAGGGATCTGGTCCCGCCAACCCCTTACTTGGGCGCGGCAGCCTCGATCACGCCACACATCGACTTCTTCTGGAAGTCCTCGCCAGTGGCGTAGGTAGCCGGGGTGGTCTTGGTCACGGTGATCTTGGAACCCTTGCCCTCGGCTTCAACCAGCACGTTCCACGGCAGGGTGGTCTGGCCACCATTGAACTGGACGTTCTGTTCCAGGGTCAGCATGCCCAGGTCCTTGTCCACGCTGGCGACCTTCAGGCCCGACTTCACGCCCTCGATCTGGATACGCTTGAGAGCGTCGGCCGGGGTAACGTTGGGCACCACGTCCCAGGTGGTGAAGGTGCGCCCGGCGAAGAAGCTGCCGGTCTTGGTGTAGTTGGTTTCACAGGCCTTCTGGGCACTGGCGTCGAAAGCCAGCAGGCCCAGGGCGGCGACCATCACGTACGAAATCCTCATTTCTGCTCCCTTTCGCACGGCGCCAATCCCGACGCCTTCCATGCGTCGGGATAGTATCCATGGCATTCAGGGCGCGTTCAATCGAGGGGCGTGCCCAGCGCCGGTCCGTCATGGGACTCGCCCTTGGCCACCAACGTGGTCAGGGCCAGGTCGCCGGTCACGTTCAGGGCGGTACGGCACATGTCCAGGAAGTGGTTCACGCCCAGGATCAGGCCGATGCCCAGCGGGTTCACACCGACCATCGCGCAGATCATCGCCACCACCGGCAGCGAGCCCGACGGCACGCCCGCCGTGCCGATGCCGCCAAGGATGCAGACCGCCATCACCATGATCTGCTGGCCAATGCTCAGGTCCACGCCGAAGAACTGGGCCAGGAAGATCACCGTCACGCCCTCGAACAGGGCGGTGCCGTTCTGGTTGGCGGTGGCACCCACGGTCAGCACGAAGCGCGACACGCGCTGCGGCAGGCCCATCTGGTCCGCCACGCGCAGTGCGGTCGGCAGGGTCGCGTTGCTGGAGGCGGTGGAGAACGCCATCACCGTCGCTTCCTGGGTATCGCGGAAGAACGACAGCGGCGAGCGGCCGGACAGCCATACGGCAGTACCGTAGGTCACGACCATGTGCAGGCCGAGCGCCAGCACCACCACGCCCACGTACGCGCCCAGGCGGATGATCAGCTCGAAGCCGAACAGCGCGGCCAGATTGAACATGAAGCAGGCCACCGCATAGGGGGCCAGGCGGATGACCAGGTTGATCAGGGTCATCGAGATTTCAAACACGCCTTCGATGGCGCGGCGCAACGGGGCGACCTTCTCATTGTCGGTCAGTACCATGCCGATGCCGAACATCAGCGCGAAGAACATCAGCGACAGGATCGCGCCGTTGTCCGACGCGGCCTGCAGCACATTGCTCGGCACGATCGACAGCAGCATGTCCATGCCCTTCGGCGTGCCATGGATGCCAGCGACGATTTCCTTGCTGCGCTCGGCGTTCTCCGACAGCATCATCGCGGCGACCTGCGGATCCACGCCGGCGCCCGGCTTGAGCAGGTTGACCAGCACCAGGCCGATGCCTACGGCAATGCCGGACAGCAGCACGGTATAGGCCAGGGTCTTCCAGCCGATGCGGCCCAGGGCGCGGATGTCGCCCATCTCCGACACGCCCATGATCAGCGCCGAGAAGATCAGCGGCACGATCAGCATGAAGATCAGGTTGAGGAACAGGCCCGACGCCGGGGTGGTGACGTAGTCCATGACCCACTTGGCACCGGCCTGCAGGCCATCGACGCTGCCGCCCAGGGCGTGCACGATCAGTCCCAGGATCAGGCCGATCGCAAAGCCGATGCCCATCTTCCAATGCAGGGGCAACTTCTTCTTGTCGGCAGCAGCTGCTGTCATGCGCGGGTTTCCTCGAAAAATGAATGCACTCTAACAAAGCGCGCAAGCGGCGCCGGTTCAGGTTCGCCGCGTTGGATACAGCGGCGCCAGGCCAGTGTCGGCGGCGCCGGTAGCCACCGACCAGTGCGGTCCGTCACGGAAGACCTCACGCAGGCGCATGCGCAACGGGGCCAGTTCGCCCTGCCCGCCCCAGCGCGCCTGCTGCAGGTCCAGCAACACCTGGCGCTGGGCCGGGTCATCCAGCCGGGCGATCACCTGCTCGATGCGCTCCACGCCCGCCATCGCACACAGACGCGCCTCCACCTGATCGAAACCCTCACCATCCAGCGCGCGGCGCAGTTCGGCCAAGCCGGCACGCCCGCTCACCACGGTCGTCACAGAGGGCTTGCCGGCTGCAGGCGCCGCCACACGCGGGCGTCGGCCTCGCTGCCAGCCCCACAACAGGGTCAGCAGCCACAGCAGCGCCAGGCCAATGGCCGCCGCCATCCATGGCCACGGTCGCTCGGACAGGCCGCTGGCGCGTGGATCGGTCGCGGCGATACGCCCATCCTGTCCATCGCTGCCCGGCAGCGCGGCAGCGGTGTCGATCGGTGGCAGCGCTGCCGGCGAGGCAGTGGCGGCGCCGGTACCGGCCGCAACGGCCAGCGTCAGGTCCGGCAGCTTCGCTTCCTGTGCCTTGCCGTTGCGCACATCCCACCAGGGCAGGCGTGGTCCCGGCACCACCAGCGAACCCGGCTGGCGCGGCACGATCGAATAGCGGCGGGTGATCTTCAGGCGCGGCGTGCTGCCGTTGAAGGTCTCTTCGTACTGTGCCGGTTCGGCGAACACCTGCGCGTTGGCGCCGACATCGGGGACCGGCAGGTCGGTGAACTGTGCTCGGGTCGCGCCTTCGGCAACCGCTTCGACCACCACGTTGGCTGCCTCGCCGGTACGGGCACTGGTGGGCGCGCTGGTGTAGCGCAGCTGCAGGCTCTGCAGGGGCAACCACGGCTGCGGCGCCTGTGCCGGCTGTGCCTGCACCTGCAACGTGCGGTCTGCGCCGGTGGCATTCATGCGGCCATCGCCGCCCCCGAAGAAGTCATCGAAGAAACCTCCGGCGCTGCGCCCGCTGAAACGCGCACCGGACAGCCGCAACGCGCCGCTGCGCTCGGGGATCAGCAGGAAACGTCGTTCGACCACGTTGTAGCGGCGCCCGTTCACCTGCCGTACGTCGGTGCGGTCATCGCCCACCCGCTGCAACGACGCGCCCGCCGGGGTATCCAGCACCAGCTCGCCGGAGGCCAGCTGCGAGGCGAAATACAACCGCACCACCACGCCCACGCTCTGCTGCACGTACGGCGTATCGTCATCGACAACGGTTTCGATGAAGGCCATCGCATTGCTGTCAGGTCCGGCCACGGCGGCCGCATCGACCTGCAGCGTCAGCGGCGCGGTTCGCGCACTTCCCACCTGCAGGCCCGGTACCACCAGCGCACCACTGCGCCGCGGCGTCAGCGCCACGCCATACAGGTTGCGCTGCTGCATGCTGCCATTGCTCCATTCCACCTGGCGGCTGCTGGTCTGGCCGCTCAGGTCGAAGTCGGTGCGCAATGGCGTGAAGTCGGGAGCGCCCTGATCGCTCTCGACATTGAGGGTGACCGTATCACCCATCGCGATGCGGTCGCGATCCAGCCAGGCGCGTGGATGCGCCCAGGCCAGCAGCGGCAGCCACAGCAACAGCGCCGCCAGTACCGGCCGTGACCAGTGCCCGTGCATGTTGATCGCCCGCGTCATCGCCCTTCCCTCTTCCTGCGTTCGTTTTCCAGCTGGAACTTGGCCCGCAGCAACGCGCCCGGATCATCCGGCACACGCCGCATCCACGCTTCCACCGCCTGTTGCTCCTCGCGCTCGCGCGGTGTGCGGCCCTCAGCCCCCGGTACGGGTTTGCCGTCCTTGCCAGCCTCGCCTTCGCGTGCCTGCTGCATCGCCTGCTGCATGCGCTGGCGCTGCTGCTCATCGGCCTGGGCCTGTGCCTTGGCATCCTCCACCTGTGGTGGCGCCTGCTGGCCATCGCGGCCGCGCTGGCCGGGCTGCGGGCTCGACGGGTTCTTGTCGTCACCCGCCCTGGGCTGCCCCTGCTGGCCCGACGGCGGCTGGCCCTGGCCGGGATTCTGCTGGCCCTGCTGCGGCTTCTGGCCCTGCGGGTTCTGCTGGCCCGAGGTATCGTTCTGCTGCTTATGCTGCCCGCTCTGCGGTGGCTTCTGATGATCCTGGCCTTTGCCACCCGACTGCCTGCGCTTGCGCGCGGCATCGACCACGGCACGGTTGGCAACCGCATCGGCCATGCCGGGATGCAACGCCAGCGCGCGGTCGTAGGCGGCGATCGCTTCGTCGTAGTTGCCTTCGCGTGCCAGCGTGTTGCCCAGGTTGTACCAACCGGCATCGTTGTCGATGCCTTCGAAGCGTTTGCGTGCAGTGGTGAAGTCGCCGTTGCGGTAAGCCTGGACCCCCTCGGCCAGGCGCTGATGCTGCGCCTGGTCGCTACGCTTCCACAGCGTGCCCTGCGCGGGTTGCGAGGCCTGCGTCGCAGGTGCCTGCGCCTGCGCGTCATTCATCCATGGCACGAGGCCGACCGCGAGCACCGCCGCCAGCAGCGCACGACGGCGGAAGGCCAGCAATGCCAGCAGCATCACCGGCGGCAGCAGCCAGAAGCCTTCGTCACGCCACTGCTTGCCTTCGCCCGGCCGCTGCGCCGCCGTGCCTTCGCGCGCGTCGAGTACACCGAGCGCACGCAGATCGCTGTCATCGGCGGCGATGCGTGCATAGCGGCCGCCGCCTGCAGTGGCCACCGCGCGCAGGCTGCCCTCATCCAGCGCAGCCTGGCGGATCTGCCCGCTGCCATCGCGGTAGGCCGCACCGGCAGGCGTGCCCAGGCCCAGCACCGACACCTGCAGGCCCAGGCTGCGTGCCTGCGCTGCCGCCAGTGCAGCTTCACCATCCGCCTGGTCGCTGACCAGCAGGATCTGCCCCTGCAGCGCACCGATCTGCCGCATCAGCCGTGTTGCCCAGTCGATGCCGCGGTCGGCACGCTGGCCATCGCGCGGCATCACGTCCGGCGACAGCGCATCCAGATACAGCGCGACGTTGCTGCCGTCGTCGGTCAGCGGCGCCACGGTGTAGGCATCATCGGCATACACCACCAGCCCCACCTGCCCGCCCTGGCGAGCGCGCAGCAGCTGGCCTACTTTCGCGCGCGCCTGCAGCAGGCGCGACGGTGGCAGATCGGTTGCGCTGATCCGGCTGGACAGGTCCAGTACCACCAGCAGCGGCGCGCTGGCCTGGAACATCGGCTGCGCCTGCTGCCGCCAGCTCGGCCCGGCCATCGCCAGCGATGCCAGTGTCCAGCCCAGCAGCAGCGCCCATGGCAGGCGCACGCGACGCTTCGCACCGGCGGCCAGCAGATGTGGCAACAGATGTGCATCCACCGCCTGCCGCCACGCATCACTGCGTCGCTGCCGGTGCAGCGCCAACGCGATGATCAGCGGCAGCGCCAGCAGCGCCCACAACCACTCGGGCCGCAGGAAGTGCAGCGCGTTCCAGTCGGGAAGATTCGAAGCAAACGCGATCATCGGCGACACTCCGGCCACAGCCAGGCCAGCACGCCCAGCAGCAACGCCAGCCCCAACGGCCAGGCATAGCGTTCTTCGCGCGGACGCAGGCTCGGGCCCTTCGCGGCCACTGGCTCCAGGCGATCGAGCTCGGCGTAGATCCCGGCCAGCTGCGCGGTGTCACGCGCGCGGAAGAACTGGCCACCGGTCATGCTGGCGATCTTCTTCAGGGTGGCCTCATCGACCGGATCCTGGTCGGTGGAAATCGGAATGCCGAACAACCGCATGCTGCCATCGCCGCCAAATGCGACCGTGTGGATGCGCACGCCCTCGGCGCGCGCCACTTCCGCGGCGCGCAGCGGTTCCAGCACACCGGCATTGCTGACACCATCGGTCAGCAGGATCAGCACGCGCTGTCCCTCCGGCTGGCTGCGCAGGCGCTTGACCGCCAGGCCGATGGCATCCCCGATGGCGGTCTCGCGCCCGGCCAGGCCGACCACGCTGTCGCGCAGCTGGTCGCGCACGCTGGCCAGGTCCGCAGTCAGCGGCGTGAGCGTGTAGGCGCGGTCACCGAAGATCAGCAGGCCGACGCGGTCGCCCGCACGACGATCAAGGAAGTCGGCAAGCACGGCCTTGGCTGCGGTCAGGCGATCGACCGCCTGGTCGCCCAGCACCATGTCGCCCTCGCCCATGCTTCCGGACACGTCCATCGCCAACATCATCTGTCGGCCCTGCTGCGGGGGTGTCATGGCTTCGCCCAGCTGCTGCGGTCGCGCCAGCGCGATGCACAGTGCACACCACCCCAGCCAAAGCAACAGCGTGCGCAGCCACGACACGTCGACGCGGCCACCACCGGACAGCGCTTCCAGCTCGGCGGCAGCGTAGGGGACGCGTAGTGCAGCACCCGGCGCTGCACGGCGCTTCCACCAGCGCATCAGCAGCGGCAACGGCAGCGCCAGCAAAGCCAGCGGCCACGCCAGCTGCAGGTCCGGCCATGGCCAGTAACTTGCCAGCAGGTTCATCGGCGGCGCTCCAGCAGCATCGCCAGGTAGCGTTCGCGGGCCCAGCTGCGTATGGCCGCCACGTCGCGGTTGTCGACGCGCGGGCGATAGGCGCCTTCGGCCAACAGGCTGCGGTGGTCATCGGCCAGCGTGCGCTGCGGGTCGAGGCGTTGCCACCAGGCGTCATCGCGCAGCGATTCACTGCCCGGCCGTGCATGGCGTGCGGCACGGCGCAGCAGTCCGGCGATGGCCGCCAGTTCGGCCGCAGCGTCGGGGGCGGTTGCCAGTTCCTGATCGAACAGCTGCAACCAGCGCTGGCGACGGCGGCGACGCCGCCACATCAGTACGGCGATCACCAGCAGCACCAGCATGACCACCGCGCCGATCATCAGGTAACCGGGGGCTGGCGGCCACCATGACGGTGCCGGCGGCAGCTGCACATCGCGCAACGGCAGCGCGGCGCTCATGCCGGCACCTCGGTCGGCGACGGCGCCAGCCAGGCGTCGCTGGGCGCATCGGAGGACAGCACCTGCACGTCGACGCGGCGCGCGCCGAGCTGGCGCCGCAGCTCCTGCAGCGGCTCGACAAAATGCGCCTGCCAGTGCGCCTGCACTTCGCTGCGGCGCAGGTCGAGACCGATGCGCTGCTGCGCGGTCTGGAACTGCAACGCCGCCGACGGTGGCCGCAGCTCCAGTGGATCGACCAGCAGCACCAGGCTTAGGTCGTGATGCTGGGCCAGCGCGCTCCAGCGCGCGGGCGGAATGCGGATGGCCTGCTGCGGATCGGCCAGCACCAGCATGCGCGCGCCTGGGCGCAGCACGCGGCCGGCATGGTCCAGCGCGCGCTCCAGGCCCAGATCGTCGGCCGGCGGCTGTGCATACCAGCGGGTCAGCGCGTCGAGCACGCGGAGCACACCGCGCGGCCCACCTGCGGGGGTGATCGGCGCTTCGCGGTCGCTGCCACGCAGCGCGCCCACGCGATCGCCACGGCGCTGCGCCGACCACGCGGCAACAGCACCCGCGCGTGCGGCCTGCACCGATTTGAAGCGCACGCGGGTACCGAAGTACAGCGCCGGCGACGTGTCGGCCACGATCAGGCTGATCCGCTCGCGCTCGGCCTGGAACAACTTGGTATGCGCGCGACCAGTGCGCGCGGTCACGCGCCAATCGATGTGGCGCGCGTCGTCGCCGGCCACATAGTCGCGCGACTCGGCGTACTCCATGCCGCGGCCGCGCAGCGGGGATGGCGCCTGGCCGGCGTTGCCGGTGCGGCCACGGCGCGGCGGCGGCGGACGCTGTGCCAGCCGGCGCAACGCGACCAGTTCGGCCAGCTGCGGGCGCAGGCCGTCACCTTCGAGCGCAGACGGTGCCTGTTCCAGGGATCGATCGGTCATGCGCAGGCTCAGGGTGCCGGCACCCGGGCCAGCAGCTCCTGCACCAGGCGCTCGCCATCCCAGCCCTCGGCGGTGGCTTCATAGCTGGGCAGCACGCGATGGCGCAGCACGTCGGCGGCGACCGCACGCACGTCGTCGGGCGTGACGAAATCACGGCCGGCCAGCCAGGCGCGCGCACGGGCACAGCGCTCCAGTGCGATGGAGCCGCGCGGGCTTGCCCCCCAGGCGATGCGGCGGCCCAGGCCGGCGTCGTAGCGCGAGGGGTCGCGCGAGGCCAGCACCAGCTCGATCAGGTAGCGCTCCAGTGCCGGTGCCATGTGCAGGTCCAGCACTTCACGGCGGGCATCGAACACGTCCTGCATCGGCATCTTGTCCGGCGCCGGCGCGGCCTCGCCCAATGCACCACGGGCACGCTCACGGGCCAACCGCAGGATCTCCGATTCGGCGGCCTGGTCCGGGTAGCCGATGCGCACATGCATCAGGAAGCGGTCCAGCTGCGCTTCCGGCAGCGGGAACGTGCCTTCCTGTTCGATCGGATTCTGCGTGGCCATCACCAGGAACAGCGGCGGCAGCGCATAGGTATGCCGGCCGACCGTGACCTGGCGCTCGCCCATGGCTTCCAGCAGCGCCGACTGCACCTTGGCCGGCGCGCGGTTGATCTCGTCGGCGAGCAGGATCGGGTGGAAGATCGGGCCAGGCACGAACTCGAACCGGCCTTCCTGCGGGCGCCAGATCTCGGTGCCGGTGAGGTCGGCCGGCAGCAGGTCGGGGGTGAACTGCACGCGGGCAAAGTCCGCTTCCAGGCGCGAAGCCAGCGCACGGATCGCCGTGGTCTTGGCCAGGCCCGGTGCCCCCTCCACCAGCAGATGGCCGTCGGCCAGCAGCGCGATCAGCAGGCGTTCGACCAGTGCCGCCTGGCCGACGATCTCGGCCGACAACGCGTCGCGCAGTCCGGTGAATGCCGCATGCAGGCGGGAGATGGCCGGCGCGGGCGGCGGCGAGATGGTTTCGGGCATCGGCGGTGGCAGGTTCATGGGGGCCTTTGACCGGCGCAGGACGGCACGGGTTCCCGACATCATCGCAGGGTGCCTTGCGATTGGCATCAAGAACGGCTGAACAGCGCATCCACGCATGGCGTGGATCTACCGGCGGAAACGAGGAAGGGCCGCACAGGGCGGCCCTTCTTCGAAGACTTCGGAGCGATGGCTCAGTTCTGCTTGGCCACGCGCAGCACCTTCGGGGTGACGAACACCAGCAGTTCGGCCTTGTCCTTGTTGCGGCCGCGCTTCTTGAACAGGTTGCCCAGGAACGGCACGTCGCCCAGGAACGGCACCTTGCTGATGCTGTTGCGATCGGTGAACTCGTAGACACCACCGATCACCACGGTCTGCCCGTCCTCGACCAGAACCGCGGTATTGACTTCGCGGCGGTTGATCGACGGCACGGTGCCGTAGCCCTCCAGCTGGATCAGCTGGTCGACTTCGTCCTTCTTCACCTGCATGTTGAGGAACACGCGGTTGTCGTTGGTGATGGTCGGGGTGACCTTCAGCTCCAGCACCACTTCCTTGAACTGCACGTTCGGCGTCGCCACGCCGCCAGCGGTACCACCGCTGATGGTGACGTAACCGATCTCCTTGCCCTGCTTGATCATCGCTTCGCGCTGGTTGGTGGTGACCACGCGCGGGTTGGAGATCACCTCGCCTCGCGATTCCTGCTGCATGGCCGACAGTTCCACGTCCAGCAGGTAGCCGGCATTGAGGATCGACAGTGCCAGCGAACCCGGGTTGCTGGCGGCGGCCACCGGCAGGTTCCAGTTCAGGCCACGGGTGATCGCCGAGCCGGACTTCACCGGCGGCGGGCCGACCCGGCCACCGGCTTCCCAGTCACGCTCGGCCTTGGCGTTGGCCAGGTCTGTTGCGACCTGCGACTTGCGGGTCTCGGCATTGGCATCCAGGCTGCCGCTGAAGTACACGTTGTCACGGCTGCCGCTGACACCGAACTTCGCGCCCAGTTCGCGGGCGAAGGTATCGGTGGCGATGACGATGCGGCTTTCGATCAGCACCTGGTCGACCGGGCGGTCGATCACGTTGATCAGCTCGCGCATGCGCGCGATCTTCTTCGGGATGTCGCTGATCATCAGCGTGTTGGTGCGCTCGTCGGCCACGATGCGGCCGCGCGAGGACAGGAAGCCACTGTCTTCCTGCGACGAGCTGCCCGAACCACCGCCGCTGCCACCACCACCACTGCCACCGATGCCCTTGGCCTCGGTCAGCGCTTTGAAGATCTGCGTGGCGCTGTGGTAGTTGATCTGGATGTAGTCGGTCTGCAGGTCTTCGCGGTTCTCGATGGCGATGCGCGCGTCTTCCTTCTCCTGCTCGAACTTGGCCAGTTCAGCCTGCGGCGCCACCCAGATCACGCTGCCATCGCGACGCTTGTCCAGGCCCTTCGCGCGCAGGACGATGTCCAGCGCCTGGTCCCATGGCACATTGACCAGGCGCAGGGTCACATTGCCCTGCACCGAGTCGGACGCAACCACGTTCAGGTTGGACTCCTCGGCGATCAACTGCAGCACGGTGCGCACCGGCACGTCCTGGAAGTTGAAGGTCACCGGCTTGCCGGTGAAACCACGCTGGCCGACGGCCTTGGCCGCCTGGGTGACGCTGCCGGCGGTGACCGCGCCGACGGCGGCCGGGGCCTGTCGCGGGCTGATCTCGACCACGTACTCATTGCCGCTCTGGTAGGCCAGCGACTCCACGGCACCCCCGGTGCTCAGCACCAGCTGGGTACCGGCACCGGACGGCTTGGCGTCGATGCGCTGTACCGGCGTGGCGAAGTCGGTGACGTTCATCGGCTTCTGCAGGTTGGCCGGCAGTCGGGCATTGCCGACGTCGACCACGACGCTGTTGCCCTGCGTGCGCAGGTCAGGGATCGCGCCCTGCCCGTCGAACTGCACGATCAGGCGCCCGGCGCCGTCATCGCCACGCTTGAAATCGATCTTGGCCACCGACAGGCCTGCCGGCGCAGCGGCCGGTGCCACGGTGGCGCCCACCGGCTTTTCCGCCGGTGCGGCAGCCAGCGCCGGAGCGCAGGCCAGCATCAGCGCGACTCCCAGCGCGCTGACACGGTTCAAGGTAGAGCGCCGGATGGGACGCAGCCCCTTGGCTTGGTGAAAGGTCATCGTGCTATCCCCAGTAAACGATCATTGATCTTCAAGCGAGAGCGTTGCCGGCCGTTCCAGCCAGCCACCCGCGCCATCCGGCACCAGTTCGATCAGCTCCACGCGGTCTTCGAAGACCGCCGTGACCCGCCCGTCGCTCTGCCCCAGGTAACCGCCCGGGCGGACCCGGTAGGTGACCTTGTCCGGCCCCATCACCAGCGCCACGGTGCCTGCACCGGTACCGATGGTGCCGACCATGTCCAGCGCATCCAGCGGGAAGCCTTCCAACGGCTCCTTGCGCCGGTTCGGGTCCGGTCGCAATCCGCCGTTCCCCTGCTGCGGATTGGTCCAGGCATCGGTGAACGGATCGCGCATGCCCTGCGCGGAGTATTCAAAGGTCTCGAACTGCTGCATCACCGGCAGCGGCTCCAGCGGTTGCGCCGGTCGCGCCCGCTCGCCTTCCACCCACTTCTCAAGGTTCGGTGCGTCGCCGGGCGTGCTGGTCACGCCACGGCCGCAACCGGCCAGCAGCAGTACAGCCAGCACCATCGCACCACGTACGGTCTGCGCGCGCATCACTTCTTGCCCTCCTTGCCAGCGTCAGCCGCCTGCTGCGCCTGCACTTCGGTCTCGTCCAGGTAACGGTAGGTCTTGACCGTACCGGACAGTTCCAGTGCACCGCTGCGGACGTTGCCGCCGGTCTTTTCCTTGGGCTTGAGGTTGATGTCATGCATGGTCAGGATCACTACCCGCGGCAACGAGGCCACGCCACTGACGAATGCGCCGAACTGGTGGTAACTGCCGACCATGCGCAGCTTGATCGGCTTCTCGGCGTAGAACTCCTTGATCTGCTCCTGCTCCGGCTCGAACAGCTCGTTGGTCAGGCCGCTGGACAGCGCGGTCTGCGAGATGTCGATGATCAGGTCGGGCATTTCGGTCTTGCTCGGCAGCTGCCGCAGCATCTGCTGCAGCACCTGCTCCATCTGCGCCAGCTGCTGCTTCAGCGGCTCCAGGTTCACCGCGCGTTCCTGCTGCTTGGTGAACTCGGTGCGCAGCTCGACTTCCTTCGATTCCAGGCCGGCCAGCTCCTCGCGCTTGCCGCTGATCAGCAGCATCCACGCCACGAACATGATGACCAGTGCCAGCAACGAGCAGAAGACGATCTTTGCCTTCTGCGGCCAGTTGCCGATGTCGTTGAAATCCAGGTTCTTGATGTCGATCTTCTGGCTCATGCGCGATCCCCCTGCAGCAGCGCATTGAAGGCCTGCGGCGGCTGCGCCAGGCGGCTGCCCTCAGGCTTCGGGGCAGGTGCCGGAGCCGGCGCGGCAGCCGGAGCGGCCGGTTGGTTCGGCTTGGCCGGAGTGGCCGGCGGTGCAGCGGCCGGTGCGGCGGGAGCCGCTGCCGGCTGGCCCGCTGCCGGCGCCGCAGGCGTCGCGGCATCCGGACCTGCGGCCAACGGAGCCACCGGTGCCGGTGCCGGCGCCGCCGTCGCCACCGAGCCATCGGCGTTCAGGCCCGGCGTCGCCGAGACCTCTTCGCTCTGTGCCGGCAGTTTCACCTTGACCACGAACACGTAGGGCAGCGCCTTGATGTCGGCCAGCGGACCGACCTTGCCATCCTTGTCCTTCTCCGGGTCACGCGCTTCGATGATCGACAGCTCCGGATTGGTCATCCAGCCGGAGGTCTCCAGGTTGCGCATGTAGGCCGAAACGCGGGCATTGGACTGGGTGCGACCTTCCAGCGTCAGCACATCCCCTTCCTGCTTCAGTGCGGTCAGCACCACGCCGTCGGGGATGGTGCGCACCAGTGCGTCGAACAGGTGGACCATCTGCGAGCGCTTGGCCTGCAGTTCCTCGATCACCTTCTTGCGGGCCAGCAGGCGTTCCTTCTGCGCGTCGAGGCGATCGATCTCCTTGTTCTGTTCCTTGACCTTCCCGATCTCGGCTTCCAGATAGGCGTTGCGGTCCATCTGGCCGCTCACCTGGCGGTCGTAATAGAACCAGATCATCAGCGACAACAGCAGGCCACCGACAGCGGCCATGCCCAGCATTGCGTAGAACTCGCGCTGGCGTTGCTTGCGCCGCTCGGCGCGCCAGGGCAATAGATTGATGCGTGCCATCAGTCGAAGCTCCTCAGCGCCAGACCGGTCGCGATCATCAGCGCGGGGGCATCCTGGGCCAACGCATGCGCGTTCACCTTCGGCCCCAGGGTCATCTGCGCCAGCGGGTTGGCGACCACGGTCGGCACGCCCAGCTGCTCCTCGACCATCTCCGGCAGGCCACCGAGCACGGCGCAGCCGCCGGCCAGCACGATGTGATCGACGCGGTTGAATTCGCTGCCCGCATAGAAGAACTGCAGCAGGCGGCTGATCTGCTGGACCGTGGCTTCCTTGAACGGCTCCAGCACTTCCATCTCGTAGCTTTCCGGCAGGCCACCCTGGCGCTTGGCCAGCCCGGCTTCCTCGTAGCTCAGGCCATAGCGGCGCATGATCTCGTCGGTCAGCTGCTTGCCACCGAACACCTGCTCGCGGCTGTAAAGGCTACGGCCGCCGCGCAGGACATTGAGGGTGGTCATGGTGGCGCCGATGTCGACCAGCGCAACCACGCCGTCGATGGACACCGGCAGCTCGCTGGCGACCAGGGCGTAGGCGTTCTCGACCGCAAAGGCCTCCACGTCCATCACCTTGGCCTGCAGGCCACCGAGCTCCAGTGCGGACTGGCGCAGCTCGACATTCTCCGAACGCGACGCGGCCAGCAGCACCTGGACCATCTCCGGGTTGTTCGGGATCGACCCGATCACCTCGAAGTCCAGGTTCACTTCCTCGATCGGATACGGAATGTAGTTGACCGCTTCCAGCTCGATCTGGGCTTCCATGTCGTTTTCGTCGAGATCGGCCGGCATCGGGATCACCTTGGTGATCACCGCCGACCCCGCGACGGCGGCAGCGGCCAGCTTGGCCTTGCTGCCTGAACGGTTCATCGCCCGGCGGATGGCCTCACCGACGGCCTCCACTTCAACGATGTTCTTCTCCACCACCGCATTCGGCGGAAGAGGTTCCACAGCGTAATGTTCCACGCGGAAACGATTGCCGCTGCGGGACAGCTGCAAAAGCTTTACCGCAGTCGAACTGATGTCGACGCCTACAAGCGGCGACTGACTTTTTGGGATGAGCCCCACGGTTTCTCCCCTGCCGACGGGCACTTGGACGCAAGACCTGCGTCCGAGCATTAATAACGTATTCTTAGCAAATGGCAACGGCCCTGCTGTGAAATCCCTCACGGATTCACCATGCAGCCCCTGACTGTTCCCCTTGCGCTCCCCGGTGCCGACCCCAGCCGCCACCTTGCGTAATCTATACTCTGCGACCACGAAATCCGCAATCGGAATCTGAACCCGATGACTCGACTCCGCCGCTGGCTGCGCTGGATCTTCCTGATTGTCCTGGTCCTGGCGCTGATCGGCGCGGCCGCCGTGGGCGGTCTGTACTATGCCGTTTCCTCCAAGCTTCCCGACGTGCAGACCCTGCGCGACGTGGAAATGCAGGAGCCGATGTACGTCTACGCTGCCGACGGCAAGCTGATGGCGGTGTTCGGCGAGACCCGGCGCACCCCGGTCACCATGAAGGACGTGCCCGAGCGGCTGAAGCAGGCCTTCCTGGCCACCGAGGACGCCCGCTTCTACGAGCATGGCGGCGTGGACTACATGGGCATCGGCCGTGCGGTCTGGCTGCTGGCCACCACCAACGACAAGCGCGTGCCGGGTGGCTCCACCATCACCCAGCAGGTCGCCCGCCAGTTCTTCCTCAGCTCCGAGTACAGCTATACCCGCAAGCTGGCCGAGATCCTGCTGGCGCGCAAGATCGAGTCCGAGCTGAGCAAGGACGAGATCTTCGAGCTGTACCTGAACAAGAGTTTCTTCGGCAACCGCGCCTACGGCGTGGCCGCCGCCGCCGAGTTCTACTACGGCAAGAAGCTGAACGAGCTGGACCTGGACGAGATGGCCTCGCTGGCCGGTATCCCCAAGTTCCCCTCGTCGGGCAACCCGATCTCCAACCCGGAACGTGCCCGCCAGCGTCGTGACAACTACGTGCTGCAGCGCATGGCCGACCTGAAGTTCGTCAGCCAGGCCGAGGCCGACGCGGCCAAGGCCGTGCCGATGCACGCCACCGCGCATGAGCCGCCGGTGCAGGTCGATGCACCCTACGTGGCCGAGTTGGTGCGCCAGGAAATGATCGCCCGCTTCGGCGGCGACGTGGTCAACAAGGGTTACCACGTCACCACCACGATCGATTCCACCCTGCAGACTGCGGCCAACCTGGCCGTGCGTGATGGCCTGCTGCTGTACGACCACCGCCACGGTTGGCACGGCGTGGAGAAGCAGGTGCAGCTGGGCGCCGGCGACGATACCGCCGCGCTGGCCGAGCACCTGCGCGGCATGTACGGCCAGGCCGGCCTGCTGCCGGCAATCGTCGCCAGCACCTCTGCCGATGGCAGCGCCACGGTGGTGCTGGCCAACCGCACCGAGATCGTGCTGCCGGCCGGTGCCGCCAAGTGGACCAACAAGACCC
This sequence comes from Stenotrophomonas sp. YJH_SMC_130, assembly GCF_059369035.1. Taxonomy (NCBI): domain Bacteria; kingdom Pseudomonadati; phylum Pseudomonadota; class Gammaproteobacteria; order Lysobacterales; family Lysobacteraceae; genus Stenotrophomonas; species Stenotrophomonas sp. YJH_SMC_130. Next base: position 30,112 of record NZ_JCAFSH010000008.1, on the reverse strand, counting down.
CGGGCAAGCTGGTGCAGCGCGGCGACATCGTGCGCGTACGCGCCGGTGCCAAGGAGGGCGAGTGGCTGCTGGACCAGATCCCGCGCGGCCAATCCGCGCTGGTCTCGCTGGATGCCCACAGCGGCGCGCTGAAGGCGCTGGTCGGCGGCTTCAGCTTCTCCGGCAACAAGTTCAACCGCGCCACCCAGGCCCGCCGCCAGCCGGGTTCCAGCTTCAAGCCGTTCATCTACGCCGCAGCGTTCGACAAGGGCTACAACCCGGCCTCGATCGTGCTCGACGCCCCGGTCGTGTTCCGCGATCGCCGCGGCAAGACCTGGGCCCCGCAGAACGACGGCGGCGGCTTCCGCGGCCCGATGCGCCTGCGTGAAGCGCTGGTGCAGTCGCGCAACCTGGTCTCGGTGCGCCTGCTCGATGGCATGGGCGTGGACTATGCGCGCAAGTACATCAGCGAATTTGGCTTCGCCGAATCGGAGCTTCCGCCGAACCTGTCGATGTCGCTGGGTACTGCCTCGCTGACCCCGCTGTCGGTGGCGCGTGGCTACGCGGTGTTCGCCAATGGCGGCTCGCGCGTGGATACCTGGCTGATCGACCAGGTCAATGACCGCGACGGCAACCTGGTGTTCAAGGAAAACCCGGCACTGGCCTGCCGCGATTGTGCGGGCAGCAGCGATCAGCCGGTCAACCAGGTGGTGGATGGCTTCAACTTCGGCGCCCCGGCCCCGAAGGTGGACCCGGCCGCTGCGGCCAAGGCCGAAGCCAAGACCGAAACTGCCGCCGCTCCGGCCAACCCGGATGCCCGCACCGCCCCGCGCGCGATCGACGCCCGCACCGCCTACCAGCTGGTGTCGATGATGCGCGACGTGGTCCAGCGCGGTACCGGCGTGCAGGCCAAGGTGCTCGGCCGCGAGGACGTGGGCGGCAAGACCGGCTCCACCAACGACCATCGTGACGCCTGGTTCTCCGGCTTCGGCGGCCCGTACGTGACCACCGTGTGGGTGGGCCGCGACGACTTCCGCTCGCTGGGTTACCGCGAATACGGTGGCAAGGCGGCGCTGCCGATCTGGATCGACTACATGCGCACCGCGCTGAAGGACACCCCGATCGCGCAGAACGAGCCGCCCAGCGGCATGGTCCAGGCCACCCTCAACGGCGCAACCGAGTGGGTGAAGGTGGAAGACATGGACCGCCTGACCGACTACGACCTGAACCTCAATACGCCGCAGGCCGACGCCGCCGCGTTCGATATCTTCTGAGGAAGGGCCAGGTGGGTGCCAACCGTGGGTTGGCACCGCTACGACTGTAGAGCCGAGCCCATGCTCGGCTCAGGGCCCCCGCGTAGAGCAGCCGAGCATGGGCTCGGCTCTACATCCCCACCTTGAAATACCCACGCGGATGTCACATCCGTGCGCTAGTCTGTAGCCAGGTCGCAACAGGAGTCATCGCATGCACCGCGCCCGTCAGCATGCTGCCAGCCAGACCCGCGAGCGGCGCCACCGCCTCGCCCACGAAGCCGCCCGCCTGATGGCTGAAGGCGGCATCCGCGACTACCACCAGGCCAAGTTGAAGGCCGCCAGCCGGCTCGGCATCCACGACGATGCCTCCCTGCCCCGCAACACCGAGATCGAAGACGCCCTGCGCGAGTACCAGCGGCTGTTCGCTGGCCCCCAGCACGGCAGCGAACTTCAGCGCCGCCGCGAGGCCGCGATGCGTGCGCTGGAGTTCCTGCACGGCTTCGCCCCACGGCTGGCCGGCCCGGTGCTGGAAGGTACCGCCGATGCCAACAGCCCGGTGCAGCTGCACCTGCACAGCGACGACCCGGAAGCCGTGCACCGCTTCCTGGAGGAGCACGGCATCCCCGCCGAATCGCGGACGCGCCGGCTGCGCATGGACCGCGAGCGCAGCCTGGATGTGCCAGTGTGGGTGTTCAGTGCCGAGGAGCTGACCTTCGACCTGGCCGTGCTGCCGTACGATGCGCTGCGCCAGGCGCCGCTGTCCCCGGTGGATGAGAAGCCGATGCGGCGCGCGTCTGTCGCACAGTTGCGGCAGCTGCTGGCCGAAGCGGAGATCACCGCGTACGTCGGCGGGTGACGGTCGCGCAGGTTCTGGTAGGTGCGGACCGTTGGTCCGCACGGTGCATCAGGCATCCGGATAGCTGACCGAAGAGCAGCCGAGCATGGCTCGGCTCTACAGAAAGTGCGTTGCCCTACCAGACATCATGGTGCTGCTCCTCCGTCTCATCGCCAAGCAGGCGCATCAACCAGGGAGCTCCCACGCGCTGCGGGTACGCCATCATCATCCGCGCGTGCATGTTCTGCAGATCGCCCAGCAACCAGGTCTGGTTGTAGACATCGCCGAACGGATCGGACCACGCCGTCTGTATCCGCGCGCGCTCACCGCCGTTGAGGTTGGGCATCCTGTCCAGCGGGATCTCCAGTACCGGCTCCAGCGCCCGATTGATGGCCGCGTTCTCCGCCTCCGCCGCACGCATGAGCTCCAGCCGATGGCTCACCTGCCAGCACGGGAAAGGGAAGCAGCTTCCCGTGGCATCGATGTACGTCGCGATGTCGGCCAACATGTGGGCCTTCAGCTGCCACACCATCGCACTGTCCAGCAGCTGCCGCACCCGCAGTGTGCGCAGCGTGCCAGCACGGACATCCTCCGGGGTGGTGAACGGCTCACCCGGGGTTGGGCCGCCATGCCGCACCAGCACGATGCGATGGATCGCCTCCTGGGTGATGTTCTCCACGCGCAGCGCGGCCGCCTCCGGATGCACGCGCGGCGGCGGCACGCTCGATACCCGCCAGGTGTACCAGGCCGCCAAGCACGTGCCCGCCACGCACAGCAGGGCGAACAGCAGCCAGCGGTCCAGATTGCGGGTGTAGTAGTAATACCGCGCCCGCCACAGATAGAACGTGCGATAGCTGATGAATCGGCTTACCCAACGGTACATGGCCATTTCCTCGGCAAGGGCCCCGGCGCGGCGGGGCGGGTTACGCGCGTCACGCCGGGGCTCCATCGCTTACCAGCCGATGCTGACGCCGACGCCCATGCTGCGCTCACCGCTGTTGGTGAACGCCCCATTGAGGCTGAAGGTGGCCGAGCCCTTCTCGTTGAGCACGCGCTGGTAGCCCACCGCCATCGCCGACTCACCCTCGCTGTAGCCCACGCCCGCACCCAGGCGGTTGTAGGTGGCCAGGCCGGCGGTGTTCATCGCCATCGCGCTCTGCGCGCTGCTCATCGCCGCCATGCGGTTGAAGCGCTTGTCCATCTTGTCCAGGCGGCGCTCGAAATTGCTGATCGCACCATCGGTGTACTCGTTGGCACGGGCCAGCATCTTCTCCAGCTCGGCGGTGTCGACCTGCGGCTTGGGCGTGTCGTCCTGCTTCGACTTCGGCTGCGGCGTGGGCTTGTCACCTTCACCGGTAGAGGCGATCTGCGGCGAACCGCTGGTTTCCGGCGTCGGCGCGATCTCTTCGGTGGATGGCGACGGCGTGGATGCCGCGGCCATGGCGCGGGCCTGCGGCTGATCGTCGATGCGCTGCTCCAGCCCATCCATGCGGCCGTTGAGCTGCTGCTGCATCGAGTGCAGCTGGCCACCGTTGACCGCATCGCGGCTGCCAGCCGCGATCAGGCCGTTGGCCACGTTGGAGATGACCATGCCGTTGGCACCGGCCAGGGTGAGCTGTTGGGTACCGTCTGCGCGGACCGAGGGGGTTTCCTGGAACACGGAGCGGAGCTGGGACTCGACCTGGTTCACGCGCGAGGTGGTGCTGACGACCGCGCCGTCGAGCGCTTCCAATGCACCATTGAGGGTGGATTGGGACTGGCCCTGCACGTTGAAGCTGGGGCCAACGATGTTGCCGTTGGCATCGACTTCGCTGCCGAGAGCGGAGAGTGCGCCGCGCAGCTGGCCGACGGTGGCGGCGTTATGGTTGGCGGTGCCGTTGGCGATGTTTACGAGGCGGCGCTTCATGCCAACACCGCCAAATGACGCGACTCCTTCTTCATCTGCCAGGGAACCGTTTCCAAGTGCTAGGGAGCCATGAGCTCCGCCTTCAACTCTTGCGGCAGCACCAATCGCGATACCTTCATTCGCACCGCCCGCGCCTCCACCGACCTGTGCACCGACCCCCATTGCGAATCCATTCGCAGAGTCCACAGAGACAGCCGCCGCTCTACCAATTGCGGTGGAGTTCTTCCCCATCGCCTCCGCAAACGTGCCTACCGCAGTTCCCCCCTCCAGTCCCGTCTTTGCTGAATTTCCAACCGCAACGCCTGCCACACCTGCTTCGGCGCGTTCACTGAAGGGCGCTGATCCGATACTCACAAACTGTGCGACATCCTCAAGCTCCGAAACACGGCTGTTGGTCTCATAGAGCTGACTGCCACGCACAACATCCGAGCTATCAGCCGACAGAGTCGCCTCGGCCACGCCAGTCAAACGCGCACCACCGTAATCGATGACGCTCGCATCCAATCCACGCATTGCCTGCGCGCCCATCTCCCGCTCCTTGCGCATCGCCTCCAGATCATTCCGATTCTGCGAGATCTTCTGCTCTGCGGCGTACAACTGACTGCCGGTTACGGCATCACGGCTTCCTGGCGCCACTCGGCCGTCAGCCAGGTTGGTCAGCACCATGCCATTCACGCCATTCAGCGCGATCTGGTTCATGCCATCGGCACGGGCCGACGGCGAATCCTGGAAGATCGAGCTGAGCTGACCTTCCACCTTGTCCGCGCGTCGGCCCGCGGTGATGACAGCGCCATCGAGTGCCATCAGTGCATCCTCGACGGTGTTCTGCGTTCCACCCTGCACCGCGTAGGTCGGGGCGATGATGCTGCCGCTGGCATCCATGCCTGCGCCGCCGCCGAGGGTGGCGAGGGAGTCCTTGAGCTGAGAGACGGTGGTGGCGTTGTGGTCGGCAGTGCCATTGGCAAGGTTCACCAAACGGCGCTGAAGCACTCCATCTCCAAAAGATACTGTTCGACTTTCGTTAGCCACCGAGCTATCCCCCAAGGCAACGCTATTGAGCGCCCCCTTCGTCACAGAGCTCCCAGCGCCAATGGCAACTCCATTCGTCTCCTCAACAATTGATCGAGTACCAAGTGCAAAGCCACCGCTTGCAGAGCTATGGACCCACGAGGCTCGACCGATCGCGATCGATGCTTCACCCTGTGCACGAGAGAACGCGCCAATCGCCACCGCCCCCTCAGATAGAATCGACGCCTCGGATGACTCTCCCAGAGCAATACCCAGAACCCCGCTCTTGGCAGCATCTCGATCACTTGAAGAGCCGATCGACAAGAATCTGGTCGTTTCTTCTACTACTTCAACACGGCGCTCAGCGCCCTCTACTGAAGACTGAACCTTTGAGATTGACTCGTTCGTCGCATGTAGCTGCCTTCCCGATACGGCATCCGTACTAGTCTCCCCTAGATCTGCGTCTGAAACGCCACTGATCTTCCGGTTAGCATTGGCGCTGTTACGCACATCCAAAGTCGTACCGCTGTTCTTCCCGCCCAGGCGCACATCGCCAGACGCAGATACCTGCGCCACCAGCCCGCCCAGCGCAGCTGTCTCGGCCAGTGCCTTGGTTGCATCAGTTTTCGCCACAGCAGCGTCTTCGCCCGCAGACCTGGCCACGCCCTCCACCGTCGTCACCTTGTCATTGGTGGCATTGAGCTGCCTGCCGTTGACGGCGTCATAGCTGCTGGCGCCGACCACGCCGTCGGCCACACCGGTCAGGTTCCGATTCGCGTTCGCGCTATTGCGCACATCCAGCACGGTGCCGCTGTTCTTCTCGCCAATACGAACGTTGCCATTGACAGCGGTCTGGTTGACCAGGCCACCCAGCGCGACCGCCTCGGCCAGCGCCTTGCCCGATTCCACCTTTGCTTCATTGGCGGTGGTGGTCGCCGCGTCAGCGGCTGTCTGGGCCTTGGTCACGGCCTGATTGGTGGCATGAAGCTGGTTGCCGGTGATGGCATCGGTACTGCCGGCTCCCACCGCGCCATCGGCGATGTACTGGATCTTGCGCTTCCTGCTGGCGCTGCCAACTGATATCGAATTGGCCGAAGCCGTCACTGCGCCTGCACCCAGCGCAACAGCGTTCTCATGAGAGGCCTGGGCACGGTCACCCAATGCCACGGAGCTGGTGTTCGTAGCCTTGGCCAGATTGCCCAGCGCGCTGGCGAACTGCGCCGTCGCCTCGCTGCCACGCCCCAGTGAGGTGGCCTGGCTGGCACTGGCCTTGCTCAGATAACCAACCGCCGTACCATGCTCTGCCTCGGCCTTGGCGTCGCCGCCTACAGCAATAGAGAAGTTGCCGCTTGCGTTGGCACGGAAGCCGGTTGCGACGGCGCCGTTGGCGCTGCGGGTCCCGGCACCAACCGAGACACCCGCGTTCTGGTTGGCCACCTTGTTACCGTCCGCATCCACACCAGCGCGTGCGTCGTCGCCCAGCGCTACGCTGCGGCCGTTGTACGCTTTGGCGTTGTTGCCGAGTGCAGTGCTGATGCCGAAGCTCGCATTCTCTGCAGTGGCGCCTTTACCGAGTGCGACATTGGTGGCGTCGATGCGGTTCGTGGCAGCCTGTGCGATTGACTTCACCGTGGCCAGTTCACCCGTGACATCGCCTGCAGTCTTCTCCACGGCCGAGAGACGGGTATTGGTCTGGAACAGCTGGTTACCCGTGATGGCATCGGTGCTGCCTGAACCCACTACACCATCAGCAACGTACTGGATCTTCCGCTTCCTGCTGGCGCTACCGACCGAAACGGAGCTGGCTGAAGCGGTTACCGAACCGGCGCCAATCGCAACGGCGTCCTCATGCCCAGCATGTGCGCTGTGTCCAAGGGCGAGCGAACTGATGCCCGTTGCCCTGGCTAGATTGCCCACTGCGGTTGCAAATTTCGCCGTTGCTTGTGTCCCTCGCCCCAAGGCCGTCGTCTGCTGAGCGCCCGCGATACTGCTCTTTCCGAAGGCCGTACTCAACTCTTGATTGGCCACGGCATCGGTGCCGATCGCAACGGAGAAATTTCCTCCCGCGATGGCCTTGTGTCCCATGGCAACGGCACCGTGTGCACTCCGGGTACCGGAGCCGACCGAGACGCCCCCCGAGCTTCCATTGGCCTTGTTCCCAGCGGCATCCACACCTGCCCGTGCATCGTCACCGAGGGCAACGCTCGCGCCGTTATAACCCTTTGCATTGTTGCCCAACGCTGTGCTTGCGCCATAGTACGCATCTGACTCAGCGACAGCTCCCTTGCCGAGTGAAAGTGAGTCGGCATTGATGCGGTTAGATGCTGATTGCGCCAACACATGCGTGGCGTACAACTGCTTACCGGTGACCGCATCTGTACTTGTTGCATTCAAGCGCGCGTCAGCCACGTTGACAATCCGCCGCTTGTTTCCACTTGTGCCGACGGAAACAGTACCCTGCTCATGAGCTTCAGAATCTGTCCCAAGTGCAACGGAATTTGCAGCCGATACCTTCGCCTTGAAACCAAGGGCCACACCATTGAAGTCTGCACTGCTGTTTCCACCCACCGCGATCGCACCGGAATATCCTGACCTCCCCGCAGCAGATCCGCTCCCAATAGAAATGGCATCGATGTAAGTTGAACTTGCCCCATTGCCCAATGCGACAGCGCCAATTCCATTTGTAAGAGCATGTGCGCCAAAGGCGGTGCTGTAACCCTGCTTGTTCTGGGCGCCGTAGCCGAATGCCACGCTCCGGTCACCCACACTCTTGGCCTGATGTCCAAAGACCGTGGATTCCCTGCCCTGCACATAGGCTCCGTTCCCCATTGCCAGGACTCTGGCGCTATTGGGACCCACGCTCGCCTGGGTGAACTTGTCGTCCAGCCCCGCATATGGCAGACATGAGATCCAATCCGGATACTGATTGATTGTGCATTTCGAGCCAAAATTGTCGGCGCTGACATTGCCCATGAACAGCAGCAGGACGGGCAATGTAGATAAAACTGCCACGTTGGCGCTCAGGTTTGCGCTGCGCTTGCCGCGGACTCTTGCGACCTCGCCCGCAACCACCCAGCACTGCTTGGCCACACTCCAGATACGTCGATAGATTCGATTCATGCTCGTTCTCCTTAACACCAAAGGGAAATGAAGCCCCGCGCTGACGCGGGGCCATGAAGGTCAGGCGCTCGGCGCCAGGGTCGTTACGTGATCGCGATAGCCGTCGTTCGACAAGCGGTACTGCAGTTGCAGGGTGCTGCCGGGCTGGAGCTGGACCGGCAGGGTCAGCGCAGCGTCGGGGTAGAGGCTCTTCGACAGCTCAAGCGGTGTGCACACGCCACTGGCATTGCACTCGGATGCACCGGTAATGCCGACACGCAGCGTGCCGGTGTTGCGCAGGGTGTCACCCTGCAGTTGCAGATCCACGCTGCCCTTGGTCGGCACCACGTTCACCAGTGCCCCCCAGACCAGGCTGACGCCGACATTGGCCTGCGCGGTCTGTTCAGCGTCTTCCAGAGGGGCTTCATCCGGGCCTTTGACACCCTCGAAGTAGATGCGGTACGCCGCCTCCTTTTCCACGGTCTGCAGCGGAATCACCCGGATCAGGCGATTGCCACCACCGCTGAGTGCGAACTTTCCGGGCGTGATGGCAATCGCCGCGTCGGCGGCTTCTACTTCGATCTCTTCCTCATCCAGCTGTGCCGGGTTGGTGATGCGCAACAGCCGTGCCTGCACGTACTGCGGCTGGGTGGATTGCGAGTACACGCGGATCTGCGTGCCGTGCCTGGCATCCACCGCTGCACGCATCGGATAGATGGACAGGTTGGCCTGTGCCGGCTGGGCCAGCAGCGCGCTCAACGGCAACAGGCAGAACAGCAGTTTTTTCATGATGAGCCTCCGTGGGGATCAGGGTTTGGCGGTCGGCACGCGCAGCTCTACCGTCAGCTCGCCCTCATAGATACCGGGGCGCTGGCTGGCGATGGGGGTGGGCGGTGTCTCCAGCGTCAGCGGCGTGGGCACGCAGTACACGGGCTGGCTGATGCCCGGCAGCAGCACCATGCGCAGCTGCGCGCTGTCGATGCCGCGCAGCAGCTGTTCCTCGCCGTGTTTCATGGCCAGCTCGTTGCCGCCGTAACTCAGCCGAACGTGGTAGTCGAGGCGCTGGGTATCGTCGCTGCCACCGTCCTGGTGCCAGACCGCGAAGTCACGCCCGGGTGGCGGACGCGGCCCGCTGTCGCGCACGGTGACACCGAGGAATTCGCTCTGCGAGCCCACGCCGTCGTACAGGCACATGTCCACTTCCTTGTAACCGCCGACCATCTTGCGGATGGGGTCGTAGCGCAGGTCCATGTTGACCAGTGGGGCAATGCCGTCGAAGCCCGGGAAGTAGATCGAGATCGCGTCGTAGTCGGTGACTGTGAAGTCGAAGTTGAAAACGTACTTTGCAAGGCTCTGTGATGGCGGCTTTCGTAGATCGAGCTCCAGCTTGCCCTGCCAATGTCCAGCGGTGAGTCCCTGGAGTTCATCGGCTTCCAATAGCAAGCTCGCACCGGTTCCAACAACCGGTTCTCCGAGACAAGTCTGCGCATACGATGGATAGAGGGTGTAAAGCTCGCGATGCCAGTAGTCACTACTGCACCAAGTGACAGGGTCAATCCGATATAGCGCGCCCTTGACTGTGACCTCTGCAGGCATTCCCCCACGACGTTCCGTCAGGCGAACTGGGACTCGGGAAAGAATCCCTCGCGCGCTCTCATGGGTATCTTCTGTCGCACACTTGCCAGTAGATGAATCCGTCTCCGAAGCGCAAGTGAGGAACAAATGCCCATATCCGGCGGTCCCGGTGCCTTCGTGCGCAATAAGTGTCTTGGGCGCCCATATCTCAATGTCCCCTGGCATCGCCGAACGGTCCCATGCCATATTTATGTCCTGGCCAATCACACCGCTCGGCGGATCTGTTTCAGGCAGTCGTTGCGCCCAGGCCCGTGGCATCACCAGCACCAGCGCACACACCAGCATCAGCACACACATCCAACGCCGGCTCATGGCGTACCTCCTGCAGCAGCGGTCTGGGGTGTGGCGGCAACCAACGCGCGTTCCTGCAGCAGGCGGGTCACGCGGGCCTGCTGGCGGATCTCGGGCGGCAGCTGGGCCACGGCCAGCGGCTCGCAGTGCACGGCGCCGACCAGCAGCACCACCTGGCGGCGCTCGCGCACCTGCAGCGGGCAATGCAGCAGGCGGTCGTCCTGCAGCAGGTACAGCGTTGTTTCGCGACGCGGGAAATCGGCAACGAAGCTGCCGTTGGCGCTGGTGCCGGGCACCGGCGCATTGAGGATGCGGGCGCCGCCCAGCGGCGCGCCGCCAAGGTCCTTGGCGCTGCCGATGAAGGTGTAGGTCACTTCGATCGGCACCGGCATGCGCATCAGCTTGCCGGGGGTGAGGAACATCGGCCGTGCACCGCCCACGCCGGTCACGCGGATGGCGGCGATGCTGTCCAGCGTGCTGGCATCCTGAACTTCAGCGCGCTGCGACTGATAGGCCTGCAGCGGCAGCAGCCGTCGCTCGCCGATCTGCAAACGCTGTCGGCGTAGCCCGCCCACCTGCAGTTCGGCAGCCACCCCGCGCAGGTCGATGTCGTCGGAGCCGGCCACCTGCACGGCCAGGCCCGCGTCAGCGCCGTTGCTTCCGCTCCAGTAGAAGCCGCGCTTGCCCAGTGCAAAGCCGGAGCTGTGCATACCGCTGTAGGCGGTTTCGCTGCGGCCGCGCTGCTGGTAGTGCGCAAGGGTGGCGCCGCTCTGGCCCAGGCTGTTCTGCAGCTGGCCGCTGAGCGTGGCGCTGTAGCGATTGCTGTTGTTGCCGCGCAGTTCGGCAGACACCTCGCGGTACTGTGCGTCCAGCTCCTGGCGCAGACTCTGGCCAATGCTGTACGTGACATCCGGACGCTGATGCTGTGGCTGGCGCACGTCCACGCTGTAGCGGCGCTGGCCGCTGCCGGCGGTGCCGCGCAGAAGACGCGTGAGGCTCAGATTGAAATAGATACCGCGGTCGCGCTGGTCGCTGCCGCGCAGGCTGTCCGTGCTGCGTTGCTGCCACACGCCCACCCGGGTCGATACGTTGAAATCCTGCCAGCGGCGGCTGCGGTTGAAGCTGGCCTGCCAGGTGCGGCTGAGCTGCGGCTCGCGACGCGGCTGCCACGGCGCCGGTGGCGGCAGCAGCGGGTCGAGCCCGGCCAGCGGATCGTCTTCCAGGCCTGGCAGGGTGCGCCCGGCGCGCCAGGTCTGGCGCCGCGTAAAGCCCACATGGGCACTGCCACCGGCCACCGGCAGCGCCATCGAGGCGCTGAGCGAATTGATGCAGCCCAGCTGGTCGCGCGCATCGGCCTCGAACTGGCAGGCCTTGCCGCGCATGCGCTGCCGGTAGATGTTCCAGGACGCGGTGCGACGGTAGGAGAGCTGGTGCTGCTGGCCGGTACTGCCATCGTTGCCGCGCATGCCACCGAAACTGGCGCGCAGTTCCTGGGTGGCATACAGGCGGCGCAGGTCCACGCGCAGTTCGCCATAGCGGAAGCCGCCCAGGTCGGCGGCACCGGCCACCATCGCCAGGTCGCGGCCCAGCGGCACGCGCATGCCGGCCACGGCCACGCGCTCGCCATCGAAGCGGTCACTGCGGCGCTCGTTGCGCCTGCCACCCTGCACGAACCATTGCCACTGGCTGTTGGTCCAGTCGCCGCCCTTGTCGAAGGGCGCGTCTTCGGTACGCACCAGCACGCCGTCTTCGTAGATGCGCAGGGTGACGTTGTAGTTGCCGAACGGGAAGGTGCGGGTATCGATCTGGTTGATGCCGGCCTGCAGGTAGGAGGTCTGCAGCAGGCGCGTGCCGTCGTAGGCATCCACGCGCGCGTCGCGGGCCAGCAGCACGGTCAACGGCGTGGCCTGCACGGCGGCATCGGCATCCACATAGGCCTGGGTGGTGCCCACGCGCACGCCCTGGAAGCGGTCCAGCGGCAGCATGCTGAAACTGAAGGTGCCGCCCTGCGGACTGGACAGGTTGCGGCGGTCCATGCGCCCGGCCTGCAGGTAGTGCGCCTGCCCCAGGTCATGGCGGTAATAGACGTTGTCGAACTGGAACGCGCTGTCGCTGCTGCGGCTGCGGTAGCGCTGCTGATTGAAGTTCCATTCGGCAAAGGCGTGCCCGCGATCGAACAGGCCCAGCACGCCGGTGCCACGCGCGGACAGCGCCTGGTAATCGCGGCTGCCACTGACATTGATCACCTGCTGGTGCAGGAAAGCGTTCTCGGCATTGGCGCTGACGGTGTGGAAACGTTCTGCGGCTGGCTCGCCGGGAATCCACTGGCGGGCAACGAACAGGCGCACCGCGCCCTCGCCTTCGTCGTACAGCGCGCGCACGGCAGCGGGGTCCTCCGGTGGGTCGAGATAGCCGCAACCGGCCGTGGCGCCACCGAAGCGGCAGGCCAGGTGGCTGTTGCGCGGCATCGGTTGCGACAACGCAGGCAGCAGCACGGCCTGCGCCTCGGCTGACAGATCGAGCGACTGCAGCACCTGCCCGGGCGCTTCCAGCTGCACGTGTTCCAGGGTCACGCGTACCGGCGACAGCCCGGCCGAGCGGCCGAACAGCTGGATGTCGAGTTGTTCGGTCTGGCCTTCAACCAGATCCTCGAAACCGGGCGGGACGCCGCGCGCCGCCACCAGCGGCGTTGCCAGCGCCAAGGCGAGCGCGACCGCCAGCCGGGTAACGGCGGGGGCATGTGGGGTCATGGGAGTACCGCTGGAGAAGCGGCCGGCCCGGCGTGCGGGCCGGCGCGGGGATTACGGCGTGGTGGCCTTCTGGTTCAGCACGATGTTGACGATGCCGGTGTAGGCACCCTTGGTGGTGATCGGCGCCGGGGTGGTCTGGGCAATCGTCAGCGGCATCGAGATCGAAGCACCGGGGGTGGAGCCGGCGCCGGTGAACAGATCGGCAGCCTTGAATTCGATCGGGCTCTCCGCCAGTGCGCGGCGGTTGAGGCTGACGGTCATCGGCACGGTGACCTTGCCGTCACCGTTGACCAGCGCGAAGGCACCGCCGATCTTGGCTTCGATATCGGCCTTCTCATCGTTGGAGTGGATGCGCACATGCTGGGTGCTCGGCACAAGGCCGCGCAGCGGATCGTGGGTCAGGGTGACGGCGTCCGGCAGTGCGCTGCCGTCATCACGCAGCAGGGCCAGGGTCGGGTCGACGTCGGCGTAGACGGAGATCTTGGTTTCAACAGCGTGCGCGGACAGCGAAGCGGTAGCCAGCGCTGCAGCGAGCGCGGCCTTCTTGAGAATGGCGTGCATGGTTGTCTCTCTCGGACAAGGGGGAATTTGAAAGCTCCCCTCCCCAAGGAGAAAAGGGAGGGAAGCGCCGCCCGCGGGGATGGGTGCGGGCGACGGAGAGAATGTTAGAAATCCATTGCCATGCAGGCCATTCAAGGATTCCTAAAACGTTGAACGTTAAGGAGAATTCTTGAATTCGCTCAATGTTTGAGGGTTATGCAATTTCCCTCATCGGTTCAATGCAACAAACCTCATTGCATTGAATTTGTAGAGCCGAGCCGATGCTCGGCTGCCGTTCGCTTCAACCTGCCGGCACGACGGTGACGTGATCAACATCGATGTCGGTCGGCTTGAAGCGATGCGTGTCGACCTTGCCACGCAGTTCGACCACGGTGTCGGCGCCGATGGCCTGCGGCGGCAGATCTTCGTCATCGATCTCAACGTCGATCTGGCCGCTGGCATCACGGAACTGGTAGCGCTCGTCACCGATCCTGGCGATGAGGGTGCCGCGCAGCACCACCGGATGGTCATCACGTTGCGCGCGAGCGTCGGCGACAGTGCTGGCAGCAGCCCCTGCCCCCGGCCCAGTGTACTGCGCGACGGCCTGCGGGCTCAGCAGGGCCAGCGGCGTGGCGATGAAAGCGATGGCGATCAGTCGGTTCATGGCGTTCTCCATACAGGGATGAGTACGCACAGGTTCTATCGCCTTCGATGTGATCCCCATGCAATAGATCCGAAAAAACATGAAAGCGACATTCATTATCAGAGCGCGTTCAGACCCGGAGGCGGGCTCTTGTAGAGCCGAGCCACGCTCGGCTGCGCGGTGTGGACGGGCGCCAGCCGAGCATGGGCTCGGCTCTACAGCGCCCCTCCGGGAATCGTGCGGACCAGCGGTCCGCACCCACCCTCCGTCGAACACGATCAGGGCACAAAAAAACGCCCCGCGGATGCGGGGCGTTCTCGGCACAACCTACGCGGGCGATCAGCCCTGGTAGTCGCGCACGTCGCTGCCGGTGTAGACCTGGCGCGGACGGCCGATCTTCATTTCCGGATCGACCTGCTGTTCCAGCCAATGCGACACCCAGCCGGAAGTACGGCCCAGGGCGAACATGACGGTGAACATTTCGGTCGGGATCTGCAGCGCCTTGTAGATGATGCCGCTGTAGAAATCGACGTTCGGGTACAGCTTGCGGGCGACGAAGTACTCGTCCTGCAGCGCAGCCTGTTCCAGCTTCACGGCCACGTCCAGCAGCGGATCCTGCACGCCCAGCTGCTTGAGCACCTTGCTGGTCATCTCGCCGATGACCTTGGCGCGCGGGTCGAAGTTCTTGTAGACGCGGTGGCCGAAGCCCATCAGGCGGAAGCCGGAGGTCTTGTCCTTGGCCTTGACCACGGCGGACTCGACATTGTCGGCGCTGCCGATCTCTTCGAGCATCTTCAGCACGGCTTCGTTGGCACCGCCGTGGGCCGGACCCCACAGCGCGGTGACGCCCGCAGCGACCGACGCGTACGGGTTGGCACCGGTCGAGCCGACCAGGCGCACGGTCGAGGTCGAGGCGTTCTGCTCGTGGTCGGCATGCAGGATGAACAGCAGGTCCAGTGCCTTGACCACGTCCGGGTTCAGATCGTACTGGCCGTCAGCCGACTCGAAGGTCTGCTTCAGGAAACGGCTGACGTAGTCCAGCGAGGTGTCCGGCTTGTTGGCCGGCAGGCCCTTGCCATGGCGGTAGATCAGCGCCGACAGGGTCGGCACCTTGGCGATCAGGCGCACGGCGGCCTTGCGGCGCTGTTCGGCGTCGGACAGGTCCAGCGAGTCGTGGTAGAAGGCCGACAGCTGCGCGATCGCGGCCGCCAGGATCGCCATCGGGTGGGCATCCTTGGCGAAGCTGCCGATCAGGGTGTTGATCGACTCGTCGACGTTGGCTTCGGCGGTCAGCTCATCGGTGAAGGCCTTCAGCTGCTCGGCGCTCGGGCGCTCGCCGTTGATCAGCAGGTAGGCCACTTCGACGTAGCTCGACTTTTCCGACAGCTGTTCGATCGGGTAGCCGCGGTACAGCAGCACGCCCTTGTCGCCGTCGATGTAGGTGATGGCGGACTTGCAGCTGGCCGTCGCGGTGAAGCCGGAATCGTAGGTGAAGAAACCCGTTTCCTTGGTCAGCTTCGCGATGTCGACGCAGTCGTTGCCAAGGGTGGGTTTGATGACGGGCAGAACGACGGACTTATCGCCGGCGTTGAGCGTGACCTGATCAAGATCGGACACTGTGTGCGCTCCTTCATGGGAAGGCGCCTGCCCAAGCGCATTGGTCAGGCACGTGAATGACGTCCTCGGCCTGTGCCGGGGATCATGTCATTATCGCACAGCAGCATTTGTCGGGTGCTAGACGGAAGTCGTATACGACAGGCGGCCAGACACCGGCCGTTGAGCGGCCCGGATCGGCAAAAGCGTTGTCACACGAACGCAGTGTTCCGTCCATCCAAACGCCCGTTGGGTTGGCGTTGGGGAAAAACAAACGGCCGCGCAGAGCGCGGCCGTCGGTTCGAAGCTGGATCGACAGATCAGCGCGCGTAGCGCTTCTGGAACTTGTCGATACGGCCCGAGGTGTCGATGACCTTGTGCTTGCCCGTGTAGAACGGATGCGAAGCCGAGGAAATTTCAACCTTGACCAGCGGGTATTCGTTGCCGTCTTCCCACTGGATGGTTTCCTTCGTCGCCATGGTGGAGCGGGTCAGGATCTTGAAATCGGAGGTGACGTCATGGAAGACGACGTCGCGGTAGTTCGGATGGATATCGGCCTTCATGGGCTCACACCGTAAATGGGCTGGTGGTCAAGAGCGGCATTATAAGCACCGGTTGCCGTTCGGGGCAACCGGTGGCCGGCAACGGACGTCAGTCCGCGCCCAGGGCCTGGCGCACCAGGGCCTCGAAACGCCCCTGGTCGTAGGCCATCAGTAGATCGCAGTTGTCCGGCTGGCCGGTCTGGCGGTTCCAGTCGACGATGGTGGCGCCGCGGCTGAACGTGCCATTCAGCTCGACGTTCAGCGGCCGCGACTCGACCTGCAGCTGCCCTTCCGGATTCAGCGCCCACGCCATGGCCACCGCATCAGCGGTATACCAGCGGCCGCCCTTGGCATCTTCCGACAGCGCGCGGGTCTTGCGCGAGATCAGTTCGTAGAAGCGGGCGCGATCGGAATCGGCCTGCAACCACTGCTCGGCCTGCTCAAGCGGCAGGCCATGGGCGACGGTGGCCTCCCAGTCCGACACCAGCAGGTGCTTGAACGAGGTGAACACCACGTGCGCCGCTTCGGGATCGAAGGCGATGTTGAACTCGGCAGCCGGGGTGATGTTGCCGTGGCAGGTGACCGCGCCGCCCATCACCACGATGCGCTTGATGCGCTGGGGCAGGGTCGGGTCCAGCTTCAGCGCCAGCGCCAGGTTGGTCAGCGGGCCGAGCATCACCAGCATCAGTTCGCCGGCGTGTTCATGCGACAGGCGCAGGATGGCCAGCGCAGCGTGCTCGGCTTCGGCCTGGCGGCTCGGCGGCGGCAGGTCCACGTCGCCGTAGCCATCACGGCCATGCACGTGGGCAGCGTCAACGGAGGGGTGCAGCAGCGGATCCGGGCTGCCGGCAAACACCGGTACGTCGGGGCGGCCGACGATGTCGCAGAGCTTGAGGGCATTGCGGACGGTGTATTCGAGGCCGACATTGCCGGCGGCGATGGTCAGGGCGACCACGTCGTGCCGTTCATCGGCAAAGGCCATCAGCAGGGCCAGGGCGTCGTCCACACCGGGATCGGTGTCGATCAACAGGGGGATCTTGTGGGTCATTATTGCCGTCTTCAGATCGGCAACGAAGTGTGGACCGGGATGATGACCGTTGCAATACCGCACTACCCCAACGGCAAAGGTGCCGGGGAGAGCGTGGGCTCCCTTGCCCGCCACTAACGGCCCCGCCCGACTCGCTCACGAACATGAACGAATTTTGATTGGGCACGCTTGGAGCGCTCAACATCATTTGCTATAAAAAGTAATACATATTTTATAGAAAGCCGCCATGAAGGTGCCCATGCCAGCCCCCGATCTGGCAACCCTCACCCGGAAGTACATTGAGACCCTCGGTACCATCCTGGACGCCCGGATTGGGCCAGAGGTGAACGGCGCCTATGAGCACTGGGACAAGGTGCGCCACAGAGCGCCACCGGCAGGCCTGAACGCGGAGCAGTGGTGGCTGGGTATCACGTGGACGCGCGCAGCATTGCTGAAGCCGCTGCCGCTGTTGCTGGACAAGACGCAGCAACCCTTCAAGCTCGCACTTACCGATTCAATGCAGCGGCACCTGCACTACATTGACCGGGAGGCCGCAGGCTCGGTGAAGGGTGTGGATGCTGCCAGCGGCCAAGGACGGTTCATGATCCGGTCGCTGATCGAGGAAGCGATGACCTCATCGCAGTTGGAGGGCGCCTCGACCACGCGGGCCGTGGCAAAGGAAATGTTGAGCACGGGCCGCGCGCCGCGCGACCAGTCCGAGCGCATGATCTACAACAACTACGTGGCAATGAACGTGATCCGCGAGCGCGGCATACGCCCGATCACTCCCGGCGAGATTCTGGAACTGCACAGCATCCTCACCGACGGCACGCTGGAGCTGCCAACCGACAGCGGGCGTTTCAGAACCGCCGAAGACAACGTTGCGATCTTCGACCGCGGCTCACCGCCTACGCTTCTGCACACCCCTCCTCCGGCCGAGGAAGTGCCTGCACGGATTGAGCGGCTGTGCACGTTCATCAATGAAGAAAGCACACCGTTCGTGCATCCAGTCGCCAAAGCCATCGCACTACATTTCCAGATTGGCTATGACCACCCTTTCGTGGATGGAAATGGCCGTACGGCGCGCGCACTGTTCTACTGGGCAATGATGAATGCCGGGTACTGGATGACCGAGTACTTCTCCATTTCCAGCGTGCTGAAGAAGTCTCCAGGCAAGTACATGCGGGCCTACCTGTACACCGAAAGTGACAACCGGGATCTTGGCTACTTCGTTGCGCAACAACTGGAGGCCATTGAGCAATCGATCCAGGGACTGCATGCCTACATCGCCAGGAAGCATGCAGAGGATCAAGCGGCGCGACGTATGTTGCGAACCGCCCGGCTTGGCGGTATACAGCTCAATCACCGTCAGCGCGCGTTGCTGGCCAACGCGCTGAAAGATCCTGACCGGACCTACACCGTCGCCAGCCACCAGGCGGCACACACCATTACCTATCCGACCGCATTGAAGGATCTGAATGGATTGGTGGCTGCCGGACTTGTCAGCAAAGAGCGCGTCGGGAAGGCTTCCGAGTATCTCGTGCTTCCCGGCCTTTCGGAACGCTTGGTGTTGTAGATCCACGCCATACGTGGATGACGGGAGGATGATCGAAAGCGCCGTCTGTAGAGACGAGCCATGCTCGACTCCCGCGCGCAGCGCGAACAGCAGCCGAGCGCGGGCTCGGCTCTACAGTAGATCCACGCCATGCGTGGATGTGTGGACCAAGGTCCACACCCACCAAGGCGGCATTATGCCGAGGCGTAACGCACAGCGGTGCCGATCCACCGTGCAACCACGCGATCGGCCAGCGCGGGCTGCTGGTCCAGCAGGCGCTCGGCCAATTCATGCACGCCGGGCAGCAGGCCGGCGTCGCGGGCCAGGTCGGCAATGCGGAAACCGGCCAGGCCGGTCTGGCGCGTGCCCAGCAGTTCGCCGGGGCCACGCAGTTCCAGATCCTTCTCGGCGATGACGAAACCATCGTTGGTCTCGCGCATGGTCTGCAGGCGCTCGCGCGCCATCTGCGAGAGCGGGGACTGGTACAGCAGCACGCAGCGCGATACCGCCGAACCACGACCCACGCGGCCACGCAACTGGTGCAGCTGGGCCAGGCCGAGGCGCTCGGCGTTCTCGATCACCATCAGCGAGGCGTTCGGTACGTCCACGCCCACTTCGATCACGGTGGTCGCCACCAGCAGGTCGATCTCGCCGGCCTTGAACGCCACCATCGTCGCAAGCTTCTCGGCGGCCTTGAGGCGGCCATGCACCAGCCCGACGCGAACACCGGGCAGCAGCGCCTGCAGTGATTCGTAGGTGGCCTGCGCCGGGGTGGCATCCAGCTCTTCGCTTTCCTCGATGAGCGTACACACCCAGTACACCTGCCGCCCTTCCTGGCAGGCCAGTGCGATGCGCTCGATCAGTTCCGGGCGACGGTCATTGTTGAGCGCGACCGTCTGCACCGGTGTACGTCCCGGCGGCAGTTCGTCGATGGCCGACACATCCAGGTCCGCGTACTCGGACATCGCCAGCGTGCGCGGAATCGGCGTGGCGGTCATCACCAGCTGGTGCGGCACGCTGTTGCCGCCCGCGCCCTTGTCGCGCAGGGCCAAGCGCTGGTGCACGCCGAAGCGGTGCTGCTCGTCGACGATGGCCAGCGCCAGATCCTGGAACACCACGGCCTCCTGCATCAGCGCATGGGTACCGACCACCACCTGCGCTTCGCCGTTGGCGACCTGCTCCATCACCTTGGCACGTGCCTTGCCGGTGACCTTGCCGGCCAGCCACGCGATGCGCACACCGAGCGGTTCCAGCCAGCCGCGCAGATTGTTGAGGTGCTGCTCGGCCAGCAGTTCGGTGGGTGCGGCCAACGCAACCTGCTTGCCCTGCTCCACCGCCAGCATGGCGGCCAGCGCGGCCACCACCGTCTTGCCGGAGCCGACGTCGCCCTGCACCAGCCGCAGCATCGGGCTGGGGCGCGCGAGGTCTTCACGGATCTGCTTGAACACGCGTGCCTGCGCCCCGGTCAGCGCGAACGGCAGCTGCTTCAGCAGCGCCTTGGCCAGCTTGCCGGGACCGGCCAGCGGCGGCGCATGGTGTGCCTGCAAGGCAATGCGCTGGCGACGCAGGCTGAGGTGATGGGCCAGCAGTTCTTCCATCGCCAGGCGACGCTGCGCCGGGTGGGTACCAGCCGCCAACGCGGCCAGATCGGCATCCGGCGGTGGCCGGTGCACGGTCAGCAGCGCGCTGCGCAGCGACGGTAGGCCCAGGCCATCGAGCCAACCGCTGGGCAGCAGTTCCAGCGTGCTTTCCTCGGGCAGGCGGTCCAGCGCCTGGCCGATCAGCTTGCGCATGGTCATCGGGCCGACGCCTTCGACGGTGGGATACACCGGGTCGAGGCGGTCGCCGAGTTCGGGATCGTCGTTGCGGCCCAGCACCTGGTAGCTGGGATGGACGATTTCCAGGCCGAGGTGGCCGGGCTTGGGCGTGCCGAAGCAGCGCAGCCGGGTGCCGACCGCGAACTGCCCGACCTGCTGCTGGCGGAAGTGGAAAAAGCGCAGCACCAGGGTGCCCTGCCCTTCGTCCTCCACCGCCACTTTCAGCATCGGCCGGTAGCGCATGCCGCGCTCGACCGCGACCACCCGCCCTTCCACCTGCGCCGGCACGCCGTTGCGCAGGTCTTCGATGCGGGTCAGCCGGGTCCGGTCTTCATAGCGCAGCGGCAGATGAAGCCAGAGATCCTGCAGGGTGGCCAGGCCACGCGCCTGCAGTTTGGCGGCCACGGCCGGACCGACGCCGGCGAGCATCGCCAGGGATGCTTCGCCGGACGGTGACAGGACCGGGGTGACCGCCGCCTTGCGTGCCACGTGGCGGTCAGTCGATGACCATCACCGCGTCGACCTCGAAGCTGGCGCCCTTCGGCAGGCCGGAGACTTCGATGGTGGAACGGGCCGGGTACGGGGCCTGGAAGTAGTCCTGCATGACCGCGTTGACCTTGGCGAACTCGCCCAGGTCGGTCAGGTACAGGCCCAGGCGCACGACCTTGTCCAGCGAACCACCTGCGGCTTCGGCCACGGCCTTGAGGTTGTCGAAGGCGCGGCGGGCCTGTGCTTCGACGTCACCGGCGCCGACGATGTCGCCGGTAGCCGGGTCGAGCGGGATCTGGCCGGAGAAGTACACGGTGTTGCCGGCGCGCACGGCCTGCGAGTACGGGCCGATGGCGGCGGGGGCCTTTTCGGTGTTGATGATCTGGCGGGACATGGGTCGCTCCGGTGCTTGGGGGAAAACAGAGCGGTGATTGTACCGGCTGGGGGTGCATCCACGCATGGCGTGGATCTACCGCAGTCCGGGCATGTGATGCGCCGCCTGTAGAGCCGAGCCCATGCTCGGCTGCTTCAGGCAAGAGCAGCCGAGCATGGGCTCGGCTCTACAAAAACCATCCACGCATGGGGTGGGGTTATTGGCGGCGTACCGATTGCACGACCGACAGGCGGCGCAGGCGGCGCATCACTTCTGCCAGGTGGTTGCGGTCGCGCACCTGGATGTTGAACGCCAGCACGGCGGCGTTGAAGTCGCGGTCCAGGTAGTCCACGCGCTCGATGTTGGAATGGCTCTGTGCGATGGCGGCGGCCAGCTGCGCCAGCACGCCGGTGCCGTTCTCCACTTCCACCACCAGCGAGGTGTCGTAGTCGCCGGAGACGGTGGTGTCCCAGCCGATCGGCACCCAGCGCTCGGGCGACTTGCGCAGCTCGGCCAGGTTCGGGCAGTCCATGCGGTGCACCACGATGCCCTTGCCGGCGGTGTGGTAGCCCATGATCTCGTCGCCGGGTATCGGCTGGCAGCAGCCGGCGAAGGTCACCACGCCACGCTCGCTGCCGTTGATCAGGATTTTCTCCTGCGAGTGGTGGCGCGAATGCGGGCCACCACGCAGTTCGGCGTAGGCCATCAGCGCCTGCGCGGCCTGGGTCGGCATCCAGTTGCCCAGTGCGACCTCGGCCAGCAGCGCTTCCAGGCGCGGGAAGCGGTGTTCGGCCAGGAACGCGTCCAGGCGGCCTTTCGGCAGGCGCTCCAGCGACGAATCCATCGCTTCCAGCGCACGGTCGAGCATGCGATGGCCGAGCTGCACGGCATCTTCGTGCTCCAGCTGCTTGAGCTGGTGGCGGATGGCGGTGCGTGCCTTGCTGGTGACCACGAATTCCAGCCACTGCGGTTTCGGCGTGGCCGAGCGTGCGGTGATGATCTCCACCGACTGCCCCGACACCAGCTTGGTGCGCAGTGGCACCAGTTTCTTGTCCACGCGCGAGGCCACCGCCATGTTGCCCACGTCGGTATGCACGGCGTAGGCGAAATCAAGCGCGGTGGAGTTGCGCGGCAGCGCCAGGATCTTGCCCTTCGGGGTGAACAGGTAGACCTCGTCCGGGAACAGGTCGACCTTGACGTTGTCGAGGAACTCCAGCGAGGAACCGGCGGCGCGCTGCGAGTCGATCAGCTCGACGATCCAGGCGTGGGCACGGCTCTGCGCGCTGTTGGGCGAGTCACCACCGAACTTGTAGGTCCAGTGCGCGGCCACGCCGCGTTCGGCGATCAGGTCCATTTCCTCGGTACGGATCTGCACTTCGATCGGCGAACCATACGGCCCGAACAGCACGGTGTGCAGCGACTGGTAACCGTTGGCCTTGGGAATGGCGATGAAATCGCGGAAGCGCCCATCCAGCGGCTTGAAGGTGGCGTGCACCGAACCCAGCGCGTGGTAGCAGCTGGGCACGCTGCGCACGACCAGGCGGAAGCCGAACACATCCATCACCTGGTCGAAGGATTTGTTCTCGTCGCGCATCTTGTTGTAGATGCTCCACGGGGTCTTGATGCGGCTGATCAGCCGATGCTCGATCCCCTCCTTGGCCAGGCGCTGCGACAGCTGCACTTCCACCTGCGCCATCGCTTCGCGGCGCACCACCGGCTGGCTGCGGATGTGTTTTTCGATGATGGCGTGGCGCCATGGGTAGAGCGCCTTGAACCCCAGGTTCTGCAGCTCGCTCTTGACCAGGCTCATGCCCAGGCGCTGGGCGATGGGCGCGTAGATCTCCAGCGTCTCGCGGGCGATGCGGCCGCGCGCTTCGCGGCTCTGCGCGCCCAGCGTGCGCATGTTGTGCAGGCGGTCGGCCAGCTTGATCATGATCACGCGCAGGTCGCGCGACATCGCCAGCAGCATCTTGCGGAAGCTCTCGGCGGCCGCTTCCTGGCGGTCGCGGAACTTCAGCTTGTCCAGCTTGGTGACGCCGTCGACCAGTTCGGCCACGGCTTCGCCGAACTCGGCGGCCAGCGCCTCGCGGGTCAGCGGGGTGTCTTCGATGGTGTCGTGCAGGATCGCGGCGATCAGCGCTTCCACGTCCAGGCCGAGCTCGGCCAGCACCTGGGCTACGGCCACCGGATGGGTGATATAGGGCTCGCCCGACTTGCGCGTCTGCCCAGCGTGCGCGGAGGCCCCGACTTCCCAGGCACGGCGCAACAGCGGCAGCTGTTCCGGCGGCAGGTAATGGGCGGCGCGTTCGAGCTGGAGGACATAGTCGGGTACGGCGGCAGCGGGGGCTGCGGCGACCTTGGCAGTGGGGCCTGGGTTCATGCCCGAAGCCTATTCCAGCGCGACGTTTACGGCAAATCCTGAATGCGAAACAGCCCGCACGGGGCGGGCTGTTCGGTGTATCCAACGATTACGTTGATCGATGCGATCAATCGTCGTTCTTGGACATGTCTTCGTCGGCGACCACTTCGGCGGCAGCCCACTCCAGCGCTTCGCGCTCGGCGCGCTCACGCTCGGCCTTCTCGACTTCGTCGATCAGGGCGTTGTCGATCTTGCGGGCGGCGATTTCGCGCAGCGCCAGCACGGTCGGCTTGTCCTCGGTCTCGCTGTTGTCCAGCGTGGCCTGCACGCCGTTGGCGAGCTGGCGGGCACGCTTGGACGCCATCATGACCAGTTCGAAACGGTTGTTAACGACTTCCAGGCAATCTTCTACGGTGATGCGGGCCATACGGGCTCCCGGCGACCGGTCGGCCGCTCAGTCGAATGAGGGAAAGGGGACGGAGTGTACTGGCAGGGGCTGGACAAAATCAAGCCAACCCCTACCCGATTCTTTTGGAATCAGTCAGTTGCACCCGGATCGGGGGTCAGCAGCGCCTGGATCAGGCCGGCGTGGCGGACCTTCTGGGCCTCCCGGCGCAGGCGGCTGGCAGTGAAGATGGCGCACAGCTCGTCCACGGCAGTGTCGAATACCTCGTTGACGATGACGTAGTCGAACTCGTTGAAGTGCAGCATTTCATCGCGGGCTGCCCCCAGCCGCTGGGCGATGACCGCTTCGCTGTCCTGGCCGCGCTTGCGCATGCGGTCCTGCAAGGCCTGCTTGGACGGCGGCAGGATGAACACGGTGACCGTGCCCGGCACCAGCTGGCGCACCTGCTGCGCGCCCTGCCAATCGATCTCCAGCAGCACGTCCTGGCCGGCGGCCAGCTGCGGTTCCACCGACTGCCGGGCCGTGCCCTTCCAGTCGCCGTGCACCCAGGCGTGTTCGAAGAAGTCGCCGGCGGCGATCATCTGCTCGAACTTCTCGGCACTGACGAAGTGGTAGTGCTGGCCGTTCACCTCACCGGGGCGCATCGCGCGCGAGGTGAAGGAGATCGACAGGGCGATCTGCGGGTCACGCGCCAGGGTGGCATTGACGATGCTGCTCTTGCCGGCGCCGGACGGGGCGGCCACGATGTACAGCGTGCCGCGCGCAACGGCGTCCGACGGCTTCGACGGGGCGCTCATGCGCGGAACCCAATTGGTTGATTTCGCAAAATTTTTCCTCGGTGTTCCAGGTCCGGCGCGGAGGATCGCGCCAGGACGGCGGGGGCTGCGCGGAACATCCTGGAACCAGGCCCGGCAGACGCTTCCCCAGGGGGCGGGCACGCAACTTTACCAGAGCAGGCCCTTTCCGGGCCCGCCCGGCAGGCGCCGCGCCTTGTGCCACATGGGCATCCGGGGGCCTGTGCTATAACCGGCCCGTACCCAACGACAGCCCGGAGGCCTGCGCCTCCCCGCCATCCCAGGAGAACGGCATGCCATCGATGAGCCGCCGCCAGTTCCTGAAAGTGACCGGGACAACCCTGGTCGGCTCCAGCCTGGCCTTGATGGGCTTCGCGCCCGGCATCGCGCTCGCGGAGGTCAGGCAATACAAGCTGACCCGCGCGACCGAGACCCGCAACACCTGTACCTACTGTTCGGTGGCCTGCGGCATCCTGATGTACAGCCTCGGCGATGGCGCCAAGAACGCCGAGCCGAGCATCTTCCATATCGAGGGCGACCCGGACCATCCGGTCAACCGCGGCACGCTGTGCCCGAAGGGTGCCGGCCTGGCCGACATCATCCACAGCAAGTCGCGCCTGCTCTACCCCGAGTACCGCGCGCCGGGCTCCAACGAGTGGAAGCGGCTGAGCTGGGACGATGCGCTGGATCGCATCGCGCGGCTGATGAAGGAAGACCGCGACGCCAACTTCGTGCAGAAGAACGAAGCCGGGCAGACGGTCAACCGCTGGCTGACCACCGGCATGCTGGCGGCCTCGGCCACCAGCAATGAGACCGCGGTGCTGACCCACAAGGTCGTCCGCTCCCTTGGCATGCTGGCATTCGACAACCAGGCACGTGTCTGACACGGCCCGACGGTGGCAGGTCTTGCCCCGACGCTAGGCCGTGGTGCGATGACGAATCACTGGGTCGACATCAAGAATGCCGACCTGATCCTGATCATGGGTGGCAATGCCGCCGAGGCGCATCCGTGCGGGTTCAAATGGGTGACCGAGGCCAAGGCGCACAACAAGGCCCGGCTGATCGTGGTCGATCCGCGCTTCAACCGCTCGGCCGCGGTGGCCGATGTGTACGCGCCGATCCGCACCGGTACCGACATCGTGTTCCTGGGCGGCCTGATCAACTACCTGCTGACCGAGGACCGCATCCAGCACGAGTACGTGCTGAACTACACCGACATGTCGTTCCTGGTGAAGGACGAGTTCGCCTTCAAGGACGGCCTGTATTCGGGCTACAACGAAGAGAAGCGCAGCTACGACCGTTCCAGCTGGGACTACGCCTACGGTGACGATGGCTTCGTGCGCAGCGACCCGACGCTGAAGGACCCGCGCTGCGTCTACAACCTGCTGAAACAACACTACGCGCGTTACACCGTGGAGATGGTCGAGCGCATCTGCGGCACGCCGGCCGACAGCATCCGCCAGGTGTGGGACATGATCGCGTCCACCGCCGGCAAGGACAAGGCGATGACCATCCTGTACGCGCTGGGCTGGACGCAGCACTCGATCGGCGCGCAGAACGTGCGTGCCGGCACCATGGTGCAGCTGCTGCTGGGCAACATCGGCGTGGCCGGTGGTGGCATGAACGCGCTGCGCGGGCACTCCAACATCCAGGGCCTGACCGACATCGGCCTGATGTCCGACCTGCTGCCCGGCTACCTGACCCTGCCGAAACAGGATGAGCAGGACTACGAGGCCTACATCGCCAAGCGCACGCAGAAGCCCCTGCGCGCCAACCAGATGTCGTTCTGGCAGAACTACCCGAAGTTCCACGTCAGCCTGATGAAATCGTGGTGGGGCGATGCCGCCACCGCCGACAACAACTGGTGCTTCGATTACCTGCCCAAGCTCGACAAGCCGTACGACATGCTGCAGGCGTACGAGCTGATGAACGAGGGCAAGATCCATGGCTACATCTGCCAGGGCTTCAACCCACTGGCTTCGGCGCCGAACAAGGGCAAGCTGATCAGCGCGTTCTCCAAGCTGAAGTTCATGGTCAGCATGGATCCGCTGGAAACCGAGACCATCGCCTTCTGGCAGAACCACGGCGCACTGAACGACGTCGACCCGAGCACGATCCAGACCGAAGTGTTCCGCCTGCCCACCACCTCCTTCGCCGAGGAGAACGGCGCGGTGGTCAATTCATCGCGCTGGCTGCAGTGGCACTGGAAGGGGGCCAACCCGCCGGGCGAAGCGCGCAGCGACATCGAGATCATGTCCGAGCTGTTCCATCGCATCAAAGCGATGTACGAGAAGGATGGCGGTGCGTGGTGGGAGCCGGTGCGCGACCTGGCCTGGAAGTACGCCAACCCGGAGCTGCCGACGCCGGAAGAACTGGCGATGGAATACAACGGCAAGGCGCTCGTGGACGTGTTCGATCCGAAGGACCCGACCAGGCTGGTGCGCAAGGCCGGCGAGCAGCTGGCCGCGTTTGGCGACCTGCGCGACGACGGCAGCACCGCCTCCGGCTGCTGGATCTACATCGGCGCCTGGGGTCCGACCGGCAACATGATGGCGCGGCGTGACAACAGTGACCCGACCGGCATCGGCAACACGCTGGGCTGGGCATGGGCGTGGCCGGCCAACCGCCGCGTGATGTACAACCGCGCCTCGTGCGACGTGGCCGGCCAGCCCTTCGATCCGCGCCGCACGCTGCTGGCCTGGAACGGCAAGAACTGGGGCAACGTGGACGTGCCGGACTTCAAGGCCGACGAAGATCCCGCCGGCGGGATGGGCCCGTTCATCATGAACCCGGAAGGCATCGCCCGCTTCTTCGCCAAGGCCGGCATGGCCGAGGGACCGTTCCCGGAGCACTACGAGCCCTTTGATACGCCGCTGCGCAGCAACCCGCTCAGCCCCGGCCAGGCCCTGACGCTGAACAACCCGGCGGCACGCGTGTTCGCCAGCGACCGTGCACAGATCGGTTCGCCGGACGAGTTCCCGCATGTGGCCACCACCTACCGCCTGACCGAGCATTTCCACTTCTGGACCAAGCACGGCAAGTTGAACGCCATCATCCAGCCCGAGCAGTTCGTCGAGATCGGCGCGGCATTGGCCGATGAGCTGGGCATCACCAACGGCAGCCGCGTGCGGGTGAGTTCCAAGCGTGGCCATATCGAAGCCGTTGCGATGGTGACCAAGCGGATCAAGGCCCTGCAGATCGATGGAAAGACCGTGCACCAGGTGGGCGTGCCGATCCACTGGGGCTTCCTCGGTGCGGCCAAGCCCGGATATATCGCCAATACGCTGACCAATGCCATCGGTGACGGCAACTCGCAGACGCCCGAATCGAAGTGCATCCTGGTCAAGGTCGAGAAGGTGTAGGAGAAACGCCATGTCACTGCAATCGCTGGACATCATCCGCCGCTCGGCCACCACCACGCCCTCGCCGGAGGCGCGCGGTGCGCACACCGGCCAGGTCGCCAAGCTGATCGATGTGAGCAAGTGCATCGGCTGCAAGGCCTGCCAGGTCGCCTGCATGGAGTGGAACGACCTGCGCGACGAAGTGGGCAGCTGCGTTGGCAGCTATGACAACCCGCCCGATCTGAGCGAACAGTCGTGGACGGTGATGAAGTTCCGCGAGTACGAGGACGAAAAGGGCAAGCTGGAGTGGCTGATCCGCAAGGAGGGCTGCATGCACTGCAGCGACCCGGGCTGCCTGAAGGCCTGCCCGTCGCCCGGCGCGATCATCCAGTATGCCAACGGCATCGTCGACTTCCAGGAAGAGAACTGCATCGGCTGCGGCTACTGCGTGACCGGCTGCCCGTTCGACGTACCGCGCATCTCCAAGAAGGACCACAAGGCCTACAAGTGCACGCTGTGTTCGGACCGGGTGGCGGTCGGTCAGGAGCCGGCATGCGTGAAGACCTGCCCGACCGGGGCGATCACCTTCGGCAGTAAACAGGCGATGACCGAGCATGCCGCCGGCCGCGTGGAAGACCTGAAATCGCGCGGCTACGAGAATGCCGGCCTGTACGACCCGCAGGGCGTCGGCGGTACCCATGTGATGTACGTGCTGCAGCACGTGGACAAGCCCGAGCTGTACGCCGACCTGCCCAAGGACCCGCGCATCAGCCCGATGGTGGAAGTCTGGAAGGGCGTAGCCAAGCCGCTGGGCGTGCTGGCGATCGCCGCTACGGCCTTTGCTGGGTTCCTGCATTACATCGGCATCGGCCGCAACACGGTCAACGACGAGGAAGAAGAAGAAGCCGAGCACGAGGCGAAGAAGATCGAAGAGGAGCAGCGGCCATGAAATACGCCCCGCACCCGCGGCAGATCATCCGCTACCGCGCGCCGACCCGCATCAATCACTGGATCGTGGCGATCTGCTTCGTGCTGACCGCGCTGTCCGGGCTGGCGTTGTTCCACCCTGCCCTGTTCCCGTTGACCCAGCTGTTCGGTGGCGGCCCGTGGACGCGCATCCTGCATCCGTTCATCGGCCTGGCCATGGTGGTGGGCTTTGCGCTGCTGGCGTTGCGCATGTGGCGCGACAACCTGCCGACCGCCGATGACCGCGCGTGGATGCGCGGCATGCGCGATGTGCTGCGCAACGAGGATGAAAAGCTGCCACCGGTCGGTCGCTTCAATGCCGGCCAGAAGCTGCTGTTCTGGGCCATCATCGGCTGCCTGTCAGCACTGCTGCTGACCGGCTTCGTGATCTGGCGGCAGTATTTCAGTCATTTCTTCCCGATCGGAGTGATCCGCTTCTCGGTGCTGGCCCATGCGCTGTTCGGCTGGGTGCTGGTCTGCGCGATCGTGGTGCACATCTATGCGGCGCTCTGGATCAAGGGATCGGTGCGGGCGATGACCCAGGGCAAGGTGACCTATGGGTGGGCGTACAAGCATCACCGCCAGTGGTTCCGCGACATCCTGCGCGGGCGCCGGGAACAGGGGTAGCGGCAGGGCCTGCGGCCCTGCACCCGCTTCAAGCCAAGGCAACAGCAACAGCGGCTATCCGTGGGATGGCGGGGTGGATCCGGTTGCGGGAGACGCTGCAAGTACCCCTCCGGGGCCCGGCCCAGCCGCTGGCGGCTGTGCGCTCGGGCGCTTGCGAAGCAGTGCTTCGCAAGCAAAGCGCCCTCACCCATGTAAGCTCGGTCGCCGCTTGCTCGTGTGCGCAATCCTGCGCACGCGGCAAGACCGGGGTTGGGCGTCCTGCCCAACCCGCCCGAGGCATGCCT